>CAKQKH010000008.1 GCA_934248075.1 uncultured Alphaproteobacteria bacterium
GGTATGCGGTGCAACATCGGCAGTATTTGTATCCGGTGTTTTTTCTTCACTCTTGACTTCCGACTCAGATTTTTGCGGCTGAACAGTATCCGCAGAATCTGATGAATTTGGCTCGTTGGCAGGTGTTTCAGCCTGAGAAGAGTCATTACCGCTGTCGGCGACCGCTGCATTTTCTGATGCGGCGTTGGCAACCGGTTCTGCGGCAGGAGCTGCGGTTGAACTGTCAGCACCAGTTCTGGCATCATAATTTTTCTGCCATTCCTGAGCGGCTTTTTCCATATCGACATCTATTTGGCCGTCTGCAGTGATAAAATGGCCGGCGGCATCAAAATGTTCACCGGCGAATACGGTCATTTGTCGTTTGAGGTCGTCACTAAGGCCGTTTTCACCGGTAGCTTGCCACATTTTGGCCAGCTCGGCACTGCTGTGCCACTGGCCGTCATTAATAAGTTTGTTGGCCGCTGCCGGATAACGTTTCAACAACATCTCAATATCATGCTGCTGCCGCGGAGTAAGGTTGTTTAAATCAATTTCAGCCGGTTTAGCCACTTCCGCGGTTTTAGTCTCGGCAGACTGAGGTTGAGTTGCTTCCTCAGTCTTAGTTTCTGAAGGTTGCGGCTGTGCCGGTTCTTCAGTTTTGGCCTCTGCTGATTGAGTCTGAACCGGCCCTTCTGTCTCGGCTTCAACCGATTGTACCGATTCCTCGGTTTTGACCTCTGAAGATTGAGTCGGTATAGGTTCTTCAGTTTTGGCCTCTGCTGCTTGAGTTTGGACTGGCTCCTCGGCTTTGACATCGGCCGGTTGTGGCTGCACAGGTTCTTCGGCTTTTACTTCATTTTCTGTAATTGTTTCTTCTGCAGCAACGGCGGTTTCCGTCTCCGCAACATTTTCGGTTGTATTGGCCGGCTCATCATTTTGAGCATTGATATTTTGCAGAGCACTGTCATTTTGTGACTGCAAAACGTTAACCGGTTCCGATTGAACTTCCGGCTGGGCATCATTGTCTAAACCCGAGCCAGGCAGATCGGCACCGCTGACAGCATCCGGCTGAATGCTGTCAAAATGCGAATATATACCGTAACCGGCGCCGACAGCACCGCCTACGGCCAAAACCGTGCCGCCGACAGTGGCAATAGTGCGACCACCGTTATTCCATAATTCTTTCCAGCCCTGACGACCTTTACTTTCCCGAATCATATGCAGAGCCTGTTTCATACCTTTAAAACCATGACCGACACTCTGCCAATATTGCTTAGACAGCATAGAACTCATAGCCTTGGCAGCCAGAATAGTGCTGCCGCCTGGCATGGCGCGGGCAAAGGAGGTAAAATTATTTTTAATAAGCTCACTGCGGTGTTTCTTAATCACATCACGAACAGATGCACAATCATCATAACTCTTAACCTGTTTGTACAAGCCGCGAACCGCCATGGTCATACGATAGGCCATATATACCGGACGAGCGCCGACGGCTGTGGTCACAAGTCCGGCGGCCATGTTAACAAATGGATGTTTCTTTTCAAACGCCTCAACCTTGGATAAAAAACTATCAACCTTTTTACCGGCATTTTTAATCCAGCTCTTAAGAGCAATAATATTACTGTGCGCGACAATTTGGCTGGCTAATTTTTCTTGCTGAGGCGACGGCTCAAAGTCTTTTTGCCCTTTTCTTTGAAACAAGGCATGATAAATTTCCTGTTTAGTTTTACCTTGAGCTACCAGTTCATCAATATCCGCCAATCTTTGAGCATGATAAGTACTTTTATATTTTTCCTCATCTTTTACATCACGAGTGGCGCCGTACAATGCGGCAAAATATTCAACAGCAACCCGGTTGCCCTCGGTTTTGAGGTGTTTTTGCAGGTTTTCAGCATTAATTTCATCTTGAGATACGCTTAAACTGCGCATTGCCGACAAATACGCAACTTCATCAAGCTCTTCATTAATATGGTAAAAATCTTTAAGTCCATCATGATTTTTCAGCTCGGCAAAAACCTGTTCCACCTGCTGAAGGCGGTCATAATTTTCCGGCGCAGAGAGCTGGTCATCAACTTCAGGAGAAACGGCCAAAGGGTCATTATCTTTTTCCATCAGGAAATTGTTAAAATCATCCAGCAAAATTCCTTGATTCTGGAGTTTATCAAAATCTTCCCGAGAAAGATTGCATTGCTGCAAAAATTTGTTTAACCAGACATTGCTCTTCATTTGCTCAAGATTTACCAGATTATCCATATTTTTTCTCCATGCCGGAATTTAACTATTTTGTATATATACTATCATTTTATTAATGTTACGTCAATTTTATTTAGTCTATTTTCGACAAAACGCATAATGGTTTTTATATTGTATATTAAAAAGAAAGTTATTATGAACAGAAACAGTGATGAACTTTTAGACCGAGGTGGAAAAAACAGTCATACCCTGCTGGTGATTGCCCTGCAGTGCCTGACCGCTTGGATTGTGGCTTTTATGGTTTATCAAATCGGAAGTATTATTTTATAACAACGGGCGTTGGTTGAGCGCGTCTTTTAGACGCTTTTCCGCCAGTTTTACATAATCGGCGCAATTATCAATACCAACAAAGCGGCGACCAAGCTTGAGAGCAGCCACGCCGGTGGTGCCGCTGCCCATAAACGGATCCAAAATCAGAGCATCGGGAGTGGTGGAGGCGGCAATAATCCGCTCCAGCAAAGCCAAAGGTTTTTGAGTTGGGTGCCGCCCATACTTTTTTTCCTCCGGCGGAGTGGCGAATATTGACCAGACACTGCGCATTTGACAATGCGGCTTTTTGATCATGTCTTTGGGAAAATCGCCGTCTTTCATGGCGTGATAATCAAAATAATGCTTGGCTTTTTTGCTTTTGCGCGCCCAAATCAGACTCTCATGACTGGCGGTGAAATATTTGCAAGACAAATTGGGACTGGCATTGGGTTTGAACCAAATAATGTCATTCAAAATATGATACTTGAGCTGCATCATGGCAAAGCCGCAGGGATAAAGACTGTGATAAGTGCCGGAAACCCAAATGGTGCCGTTAGGTTTGAGCAGACGTTTGCACTCGGCCAGCCATTTTTTGTGAAATTCAAAATTGGCTTCTATGCCGCCGTCGGCATCCCATTGCCCCTTGTTGATGGAAACGAGTTTGCCGTTTTGGCAGCTGGTGCCGACATTGGAAATCAGATAAGGAGGGTCAACAAATATCATGTCAAAGGTTTCATCAGCAAAACCTTTTAACACCTCAAAGCTATCGCCGTCATATAGTTGATATTCGTTTTCCATAATCGCATTATGACAGACTGCCATATAAAGGCAACCACATAATTTCCTTATCCCCCGAAAGCATCAACTTCAAGCATGATTCAACGTTTATCGACGCTTGAAGCTGAAAAAAAGCCCCGTTATATCGCAAACGGGGCCTTGGTAGTAATGTCAGGATTAGTTATTTAACATCAAGAAGAATTTCTTCCTGATTATTGGCCGGAACCACAATCTCTACCGGAGCATTATACTGCTGAACCGGAACGGTTACCGGCTCAGAAACCGGTTCAGAAGCCACGGCCTCAGCCTGATGATCAACATAAGACGAGCGCTCATAGCTTACGGCCGCCGAAGTTTTGGGTTCATAGACAGTGGTGTAAGTTGTCTTTTTATATACAATCTCTACCGGTTCGCGAGTTTCACGAATCTGGGGGGCACAACCGCCGCAAGCCGGAGCAACAACCGGAGCCGGAACTACGGTATGATGACAGCCGCAAGAAGCCGCTGTTTTGCACTCATAAACCGGCGCCGGAGCAACAACCGGACGAGGATCACGATAACGAACCGCCGGTGCTTGATGAACCCGACGAACATAGCGATAACAGGTTTTGCCGTCAAAATAATCACAATTTTGCGGACGCGCCTGAACATTTTGGTAGGTAACTACCGGTTCTTCCTCATCATCATAATTCAGACAACCGCAAGCGGATAAACTCAAGATAGCAGTCAATAACAAAAGTTTTTTCATTTTTTTAATCCTTGCCGCAAATTTAATTTTGTAAATTTTCGATAATTTTTGTTTAATATAGCCATTATTAAAAAAAAATCAAGTAATTTATGATATTTTATAGGGTTTTATTATAATATACAAATGTCATAAGGAGCAATAATCCGCTCGATTCCGCCATACTTAAAGTTTTGCGGCTCCGCTCCGATATTAACGGCAATATCAAGGCGCTGACCGGCAAGCTCACGCCGAAACGCCAGAAATTGTCCGCTTACGGCCAATTCTTGATAATTACCATGCGCCAAAACCTCCGACTCGCGGCGAAATTTTGCCCACCAGACAATATGACGGCTCAAATCATTATTTTCCCAAGCAGCGTAATCCGGCCGCACCTCGGCATCGCTTTGTTCGCGGCGGCCGCGCGCTCCCCATTCGCCGCCATAATAAATCGATGGAATTCCCGGAAACGTATATAACAACCCATACAGTGGCTTGAGCTGGCGCTCGTCTTTGATAACGCTGGCAATGCGCGAAACATCATGATTGTCTAAAAAACTATACAGATTTAGCCCCTCATAAACTCCGGAGCCAATTGCAAACTGCCGTTGCAAAGTGTGCGCTAACTCATACATATTGTTGTCATTGCAGGAAGAATACAGAGCCTTATATAATTCATAATTGGTGCAGCTGTCCAACATCTGAGGATTAACCAAGCGGCGATAATCGCCAAACACCATCTCGCCCATCAGCCAAAAATCAGCCTTGCGAGCGCGGCACATTTGGCGCAGTTCGCGCACAAAACCAGAGTTGAGATAATGAGCGACATCAAGCCTGAGGCCGTCAATGGCAAACTCGTCTATCCACATCGCCACCGCGGACAACAAATGCTGTCTGACCTCGGGATTGCTCAAATTCAGCTTGACCAAATCATCACAGCCGTCCCAGCCTTCATAGCAAAAACCGTCGTCATAACGATTATTGTGGCTGAAATCCAACTTAAACCACGAAACATAACGAGAATCAGCCTTATGCCGGCGAACATCATCAAACGCCCAAAAGCCGCGGCCGACATGATTAAACACGCCGTCCAGCACAACTTTGATTTGGTTTTGGTGCAAAACTTTTACCAAATGCTTAAAATCTTCATTGGTGCCAAGCCGATTGTCCAGCCAAAAATAGTCGGAGGTGTCGTACCCATGAGCAAATGATTGAAAAACCGGCCCCAGATACAACGCATTAATGTTAAGCTCCTGAAAATGAGGCAGCCAATCCAAAATCTTTTGCAACCGAAAAATCGGCGCTGAATTGTAATCATTGCGCACCGGCGCACCGCAAAAACCCAGCGGATAAATATGATAAAAAGCGCTCTTATCTGCCCACATCGGCAGCCTACTCACTCACAGGCGCCGGGTAATGCACTGGGCCGCGTTTTTGCGGCTGCACATCTGTTTTTTCAACCTTATAGCCGCCTTTGATGCACAACAACTTATCAGAACCATAATCTTTGCATTTGATCGGAAACAGACTGTCTAACGGCTGCAAATCACCGTCCGGATCACGCTCATAAGCTGTGGTGGCGCAACCTAAGGCACCGCAATTATACTCGGATTTTAGCGTAAAAACATATTGTCCGTCGGGAAATTTGGCAACATAAAAATCTTCCGGCTTTACTTTATCCGGCAACTCATCGGAGGCCGGCCCATAGATATCATCAAAGGCAGACTCGATCTCTGCCGCAGAAATACCAATCTCCGGCAAATTTTCACTGGCAGAATTATAAAAAAGATACAAATCAGCCGGCTTGGCCACAGCCCCCGCACTCCACAACAACGCCGTCAACAACGCGATTTTTTTCATATTCTGCCCTCCGCTGCTAATTTTTGATTATATTAAAATACAAAAGGTTAAAAATTAAATACTTTTTTAGAGATTTGTGCCTAAACTGCTAAATATTTTTATTTGGAGGCTGCTGCTATGTTATTGAATGAATTTACCAAATCTGAGGAAAAAATCGAAATCAGCGGATTAACCGCCGACTCCCGCGAGGTCAAACCCGGTTATCTGTTCGGCTCGCTTAATGATGACAAATTTATTGCCGACGCCATTGCCAAAGGCGCCGTTGCCGTTATGGTCGGCAGCCACTGCACCGCCGAAATTCCGTACAATATAGCCATTATCCGCTCAGCCAATCCGGCCAAAGATTTTGCCAAAGCCGCCGCCAACTTTTTTGGCGCTCAGCCTCACCATATTTGCGCAGTTACCGGAACTAACGGCAAAACCTCAATCGCTGATTTTATCCGCCAAATTCTGACCATGATGGGATATAAAGCAGCCAGCAGCGGCACGCTTGGACTGATTAAGGGCAACGAGGCGCCCATACCCTCCCCCAACACCACTCCGGTCAGCGTTACCATTCAGCGCGAGCTTAAAGAACTCGCCGACGAAGGTTATGACTGGCTGGCAATGGAGGCCTCCAGCCACGGATTGTGCCAATATCGTCTGGGCGGCGTCAGTGTTGAGGTGGCCGGCTTCACCAACCTGACCCGTGATCACCTTGACTACCACAAAACCATGGAAAATTACCTTGAAGCCAAACTGATTCTCTTTCGGGAGAATCTGATTGAGGGCGGAACCGCCGTGCTTAATGCCGATATCCCCGAATATGATATTATTGCCAAAGTCTGCAAAGACAGCAACAAACGAGTTGTCAGCTATGGCCACGCCGGCAAAGAACTTAAACTAATTTCCGCCACACCGCTGGCTCATGGGCAAAAGTTGGATATTGAATATTTTGGCGAAAAAATGAGCATAGAAATCCCGCTGGCCGGCGAATTTCAGGCCATGAACGTACTTTGCGCCCTCGGTATGGCCGCCGAACTCACCGACCTGCCGCAAGAAGTTATCAAATATGTCGGCAAAATTCACGGCGCCAAAGGCCGTTTGGAACTGGTCGGACAAACCCCGAACGGCGCCGCCGTCTATATTGACTATGCCCACACACCCGACGCGCTGGAAAATGTTATCCGCGCCCTGCGTCCGCACGCCGCCGGAAAACTCCGCGTTCTGTTTGGCTGCGGCGGCGACCGTGATGCCGGCAAGCGACCGATTATGGGCAAAATCGCCAATGACCTTGCCGATGTGGTCTATGTCACCGATGATAATCCCCGCACTGAAGACGCCGCCAAAATCCGCGACCAAATTATGGCCGCCTGCCCCAAAGGCCAAAATATTCCCGACCGCGGCACCGCTATCAAAACCGCTATCGCAGACCTCCAAGCCGGCGATATTCTCATTCTGGCCGGCAAAGGACATGAAACCGGACAATATGTCAATGGCAAAGTAATCCCCTTCAGCGACCATGCCGAAGCCGGCAAGGCTTTGGCAAGCTGTTGCTCAGGCGCTCTCTAGCGTTCGAGCCTTCGGGATTGCGCTACCGAAGCCGGTAGGGGCATTCTCAAGCTATAACTCAGGCACTCTCCAGCGTTCGAGCCTTCGGGATTGCGCTACCGAAGCCGGTAGAGGCATTCTCAGAAAAGCCTCTGTTTGGCACGGAAATTGCATATATATTCGTAAGATTAACTGTCAATTTATTGAGGCTGTAACCTTATGATGTATGCAAAAGCTATAAAATCCGCCGCTTTGGCCTTGGTTATCACCAGCTTTATGTTTGCTGCCGATAGCGCAAATGCGGTTTCGCGCATAAAAGATATTGCCGACTTTGAGGGAATTAGAGACAACCAGCTTATCGGATATGGCCTGGTTGTGGGCTTGAACGGAACCGGTGATAACATCAAATCTGTGGATTTTACCCGTGAAAGTCTGATTTCAATGATGGATCAGATGGGCATCAACGCCCGCGGAGGCCAAATCAAAGCCAAAAATATTGCCGCAGTTATGGTTACCGCCAATTTGCCGCCGTTTGCGCGTCAGGGCAGCCGCATTGATGTGGTGGTAAGCGCGGTCGGCGATGCCAAAAACTTGCAAGGAGGCACCTTGCTGGCAACTCCTTTGACCGGCGCCAACGGAGAAGTTTATGCCGTGGCTCAGGGACAAATTGCAGTTGGCGCCACATCGGCCAAAAGCTCTAATCAGTCCGTAGTCAAAGGTGTACCGACTTCCGGCAAAATCCCCAGCGGTGCGATTATTGAAAACGAAATTCCGTTTGAGTTGGAAAGCCTGAAGAGTATTACCATTGCTTTGCGTAATCCGGATTTTACCACCGCGCGCCGCGTGGCCGATGCGGTTAATGCCATGATGGGCACCACAGCCGCCAAAGCCATTGATCCGGCCACCATTGTGTTGAATATTCCGGCTTCTTATAACGGCAAAGTGGTTGATTTGATGACCAAAGTCGAGCAGTTGCAGGTACAGCCTGACCAGTTGGCCAAAGTGGTTATTGACGAAAGCTCGGGAATTGTGGTTATCGGCAAAGAAGTTAAGATTAACCGCTTGGCGATTGCTCAAGGGAATTTGACAATCAAAATCACCGATGTTCCGTTTGTGTCTCAGCCGCTGCCATTCTCTAACGGCGAGACGGTTACCGACTATACCTCGGTGATTGACATCAATGAAGACACCGACGCCAAACTGACGGTGTTGGATACCGGCATTAACCTGCAGGAACTGGTTGACGGACTGAATTCTTTGGGCGTGACCCCGCGCGATTTAATCAGCATTTTGCAGGCAATTAAGGCCAGCGGTGCTTTGCAGGCTGAAATTGAGGTGATCTGATGACTGATGTTTTGAGCATAAACAACACCTTGCAAACTCAACTGTGGAATGTGAAAAACGCGCCGCAGATGAATGCCAAAGATTTGGCCAAGGCCGAAAAATCCGCTGAGGATTTTGAAGCTTTTTTCCTGACCAAAATGATGGAAACCATGTTTGAGGGAGTTTCTACCGACGGAATGTTTGGCGGCGGCAATGCCGAAAAGATTTATCGCTCCATGTTGCTAGATGAATATGGCAAAGAAATGGCCAAAGTCGGCACCGTGGGCGTTAAACAAAGCGTGATGCGCTCAATTTTAGAGATGCAGGAAATGGCGTCTCAGGGCTACATTGAAGGCTAAGGAGAACGAAAATGGAAGAATTGCAATTGGAAGAAATCAACAACAAAGTCGAAGATCTGTTAGACGTGATTGACGGTTTTGCCGATCTGCTCAAAACAGAAAACGAGGCTTTGCGCAAATTTGACGTTGAGGCGGTCGGCTCTATGTATGAGCAAAAAGCCAAAATTGTTTCGGCCTACCGTTCAATGAGCGCCTTTTTTATCAAAAATCAAAATTATTTAAGCAATGCCGACACTGAGCTGAAACAAGATTTGAAAGACGCTTCGCAAGAGCTTGACTCCTTGCTAAAAGAAAACGAGCTTTTGCTCAAAACCAGAATGGAAACCAGCAAAAATGTGATGGATACAATCATCAACATCGCCAAGGTTACCAACAATCGCAACGCAACTTCTTATGGCGCGCACGGAACCTATTCTCCGTTGGACAACAACAAGAACGCGTTAGCCATAAACAGAACATTGTAGGAGGTGTGTCATGGCTCTTATCCCTTCTTTATCAACTTCGCTCTCGGGCATGAAAACGGCTCAGGGTCAATTGGATATCATCAGCCGCAACGTCGCCAATGTTGACACTGTCGGCTACACCCGCAAAATCGCCGGACAAAACAATGTAGTGCGCGCAGGCTCAAGCATGGGCGTGTCTTTGGCCGAGGTTACCCGCAAGGTCGATGAAGGGTTGCTCAAAAGCTATCTTTCCTCCAATGCGCAGACCAACAATTTTTCGGCCAAAAATAATTATCTGAGCAAAATTGAAACCACCCTCGGAACTCCGCAAGGCAATAACTCGATTTCGGCCAATGTGGCGGATTTGCAAAAAGCAATGAACGCTTTTGCCTCCGATGTTACATCTTCGGCCAATCGATACAACTTGCTCAATCAGGCCAGCACCATCACCGCCAGATTGAACTCAATTTCTACCGAAATTCAGAGATTGCGCGGCGACGCTGATCAGCAAATTAACGCCGATGTTGATAGAATTAATAAATTGTTGGAAGAAATTGATAATCTGAACGATGAAATTGTTAAGTACAACATTTTGCAATACGACGGCAAAGCTGATTTGCTGGACGCGCGCGACGAAGCCCTGCGCGAGCTAAGCGGATATATCGACATATCTTATTTTAAGCGTGAAACCGGAGCGATTGTTATTCAGACAACATCTGGCACAACCCTGCTGGACAATCAGCCGCACAAACTCTCGCACAGCGCTTTGACCCAAGCCAGCCCGACAATATCTTACGCCAGCGGCGGTATCAGCGGCATATATGTTGACGGCAAGGATATTACCGGAACCATTAAGGACGGCGAGCTTAAAGGTTTGATTGAAGTTCGCGACACTTCTTTGCCCTCATTGCAAAGCCAGTTGGATCAGCTGGGCGGAACACTGATGAAACAAATTAATCAGGTGCATAACCGCGGTACCTCGTTTCCGGACACATCTTCCATATTGACTGGAAACCGCACATTTATTAGAGCTGACGACGGCTCTTATCCGCAGAGTATCAGATTGGAAAACGGCGATGTGCGCTTTACGGTGTTTAACGCCGAAGGCAAGCAAGTTGCCACCACCAACCTCAAAGGAGGCTTGGGCTTTACGGAAGGATCGCTCAGCGATATGGCAACCGCGATTCAGGATTGGATGCGCTCGGTTGACGGCCCGAACCTACCGCAAGCGCAAGTTTATTTTGATGGCGACGGCAAGTTGGTAATCAACAGCGGCGACAGCGATTATGGACTTTCGATCGTTGATGAAAAAACCTCCACTCCGGGGTCTGATCAACAAGATGCTGTGATTAAATTTGACGCCGGTAACAATGGACTGTTTGCCAAGACTTATGAAGGATTTTCAAGTTTCTTTGGTCTGAACGATATGTTTGTGACTTCTGACCGCGACGCCATTTATGACTCCAAAGTTGTCAGCGCCAATGCCAACTTGGGAGTTACCGGCATGACAATCTGGAGTTTTTCGGATCAGACCAACGGCTTTAATTTCGGCACAATCACAATCAGCCCGAATGACAGCCTGAGCGACATTGTTAAAACCATTAACGACACTCCGGCCCTGAACAACACCATTCGCGCCTCGATGGTGCCAAACGGCAGCGGATATATGTTGCGGATTGAAAACCTTAATGGCGACCAGTTGGAAATTACCGAAACTCAAGGCAACAATCTTATCGGTCGTCTGGGTATGGAGCCGTCTTCGGCCAATGTGGCGCAAACAATCGGCGTACGCAATGACATTATGACCAACCCGGGGCTGATTTCCGCAAGTTCGCCTGAATTTAATGCTTCTACCGGAAAATATGTGATGAGCGCGGCGGCCAACAATATTGCCAATGAACTGGTTAAGGCTTTTAGCGCGGCATATAATTTTAAGCAGTCTGGAACCATAGCCCAGACCCAAAGTACTTTGGCGGATTATGCCTCGACTTTTGTCGGCAATATCGCCTCTCAGGCAAGCAACGCCGAAAGCACTTTAGCTTATCAGCAGGAGCTGACTAACTCCATATCCACCAAAGAAGCTAAAGTCAGCGGCGTGGATTTAGATGAAGAACTCGGACAAATGATTATCTTTCAGCAGACTTATGCCGCCTGCGCTCAGGCTTTTACCGCATCCAAAGAAATTTTGGATATGTTGCTGAATATCGTATAGGAGGATTGAGATATGACCAGAGTACCTACTTATGCCAGCTATATGAACTTGTTGAACCAAACTATAAGCAACAAGTCCAGATTTGAGCTTTATAACTATCAGAGCATTACCGGTCTTAAGGCTCCGACTTATTCCGGATACGGCGTGAGCGCGTATAGCATTGTCAATATGGAGGCGTCGCTCAATGTTACCAACAATTTGTTGGAAAACAACAAGCTGCTGAACGTTGAACTCAAAACCATGAATACCTCTATGCAGGCAATTAACAACGCGGTCAGCGATTTTAAGGCGATGCTGAACTCATTCAGCGGCTCTGACATTGACAATCTTACGCCTGACTACACCGGTGGAAAAATAACTTTTACCGACAATAACGAGGCTACCTATTTGGGCAAAACCATTACGATTAACGGCACCAAATATACGTTTGCCGACAATGGTACCGGCAATAATATTGATTTGTCCGGAATTGCCGCGGACTCGGGAAACGCCGGATACGCCGAAAAAGTTATGCAGGCGCTGCAAAACAAAATCGATCCGACCGGCAAATACCCAGATTTTAAGTTTGACGGCGCAAGCTTTGAATTTCCGCTCTATACGATTAACGGCGGATCTTCGGTTTTGGGCGCGGCCGGGGTTGAGACCGGCGAGGCTTATACCATGAGTCAGGATCAGGCTCGCAACCTCAATGAGCTGCAAAACACCGCTTTTACCACTATGCAAATGTTGGTAGATGCGCTCAATGTTTCGGCAAACGGCAAATATTTGTTCGGCGGCGGCAATGCCACAACTTCACCAATCAATTTTCCGTTTAAGTCTTTGAAAGAATTTCAGAGCTATTACGACGGTATCAACATCAAGTTTCCGACCAATAGCGCCGCCAACTTGTGTAACCGCACCACCACCAACGCCAGCACCGGCAGCCTGACTATTGACAAGATTGAGGGAAATCAGTTTAAGATTACCCCCGAAAAGGCCGAAGGATTTTTGGAACCGGCGGTCGCGGCAAATCCGGAAACCACCGGCAAGCTGACGTTTAACGCTGACAAAAACACTCTAAACGCCACCCAATACGGGGCTTTTAATACAATTAAGGCCGGTGACACTTTGGTGATTGGCGGAACTGCCAATAATGACAACTCTTATGTGGTTAAATCGGTTTCGGCTGACGGCAAAACCATTACCTTTGAAGATAATGCCGGACACAATATTGTTGACGAGACGGCAATCGCCGATCCGACCGGCATTACTATCAGCACCTCTTATCCGGTCGGCGCGGTGATAGAAATGGAAGGCATGGGAACCAATGTTGCGCCCAGAGTGCAGGTTATCGGAGTTAACGCCGACGGCTCGCTCAATGTTACGGCCGATCCGGACTATTTTAATGCAAATCAGATTACGATTCCGGACACCAGTCGTTGGAAGATGACTACCACCTCTTATTATGTGGGCGGAAACGCGGCCATTGACCGCATGATATCCAGCAATCAGTCTATTAGCATGGACGTAACGGCCGACGACGGAGCTTTTGAAAAGTTGTTCCGCGCTCTCGGACAAATTGCTCAGAACAATCTGGTTGACACCCGCAATCCGGCTGAGACTGAAGGGTTGATTGACAGCAATAAAGCCTATGACCTTATTATGGGCGGAAACAAAATGATTTTGAACGCGGTTGATGACAGCGGCGACACGGTGAAATCAGGCGACAACTCCAGCTTGTATGCGGTAACCGCCAAGCTTGATGCCAACTATGTGTTGCTCAATGCCACTGACGAGAACCTGACATTGGTAAAAAACAACCTGCAGACCAGCGTTGATTCACTCAAGAATGTTAGTCAGGAGGAGGCTGCGGTAAAAGCGCTGTTAGCGCAAAACAATCTGGCGGCATCTTATTCGGTTTTGCAAAACGCAATGAGTATGTCGCTGCTAAACTACCTTAAATAAATTGCCTAATACACAAAAAAAATTCCGAACCGGTTGGCTCGGAATTTTTTTTGTTAGGAATTATTCCTCTTTGGGCTTGTCTGGACTGAACCGCTCGCTGATAGTCTGGAACAGAACATACAGCAACGGAATAACAATCAGTCCGGCGGCAGTACCCAAGAGCATGCCGTAGAACACCGGCACGCCAATAGCAATACGGCTGGCCGCGCCGGCGCCGGTGGCCACAATCATCGGCAACACACCCAAAATGAAGGTGAATGCCGTCATCAGCACCGCACGGAAACGTTCTTTGGTTCCGGTCATGGCGGCTTTGACAATTGAGGATCCGCGCTCGCGCTCCTCTTTGGCGAACTCAACAATCAAAATCGCGTTCTTGCTGGCCAAACCGACTAACAGAATCAGACCAAGTTGAGCATAAATACTCAACGGCAGTCCGGTAATGAACAAACCGGCAAGAGCGCCCAACATGGCCACTGAAACCGAGCTTAAAACCGGTAGCGGAGTAATCCAGTTTTCATACTGGGCCACCAAGAACAAATAACCGAAAGTAACGGCCAGAGCCAACAAATAACCGATTTGGCCGCCACTGGCTTTTTCTTGATAGCTGATGCCCGACCAGTCATAAGTGAAACCTTGCGGTAATTTCTTGGAAAGTTTTTCCAAGGAGCTCATAGCCTCACCGGTACTGACCGAACTGTTTTGCACGGCGGTAATCGACGCGCTGGGATATTGGTTGTAGCGGGTAACAACACGCGGAGACAAAACCTTGCGCAGTTTGAGAACGCTGCCCAGCGGCACCATCTCGCCATCTTTGTTTTGAACATAGAGCTTGTTGATGCTGTCAATATCTTTGCGGAACTGCCAATCGGCCTGCAACATAACCTTGTTAACCTGAGTACCAAAGTTAACATCGTTAACATAGCTGGAGCCGAGGTAATTTTGCAAAACCGAGAAGATGCTGCCTACCGATACCCCCATAGCCTCCGCCTTTTGACGATCAATATCAATATAGATATTCGGAGTTTTGGCGGTATAGGTTGTATAAGCATAAGCAACTTCAGGAGCCATATTTATCTGCATGAGCATATTTTGTAACGCGGCTTCAATCTTCTGCGGATTGTCGGTATTGGTGGAAAGCAGACGATAATCCATACCGCCGCTCATGCCCAAGCCCATAATTGCAGGCGGTTCAAAGAGCTGAACCTCAGCCTCAGGACGATTAGAAACCTTAGCTCTGATACGGTTCATGATGTTGGTTGAATATAGCTCATCACCTTTGCGCTCATTCCACGGACGCAAAGTAATAAAGCCCAAAGCAACGTTTTCACCGGTACCGCCGATCATGCTGACACCGGCAACGATCATTACGTTGTCAACTCCGGCTTCTTCTTTCATCAACGGGTAAATTTCGTCGATAAATTTCTGAGTGCGGACACGAGTTGCGCCCTCAGGCAGTTGGATATTGAGCATAATAACGCCTTGGTCCTCATTGGGAATAAACGAGGTTTGGCTGATGCTCAAGAAACCATACACCGCGGCCACAATCAGCCCGAACAACAGGGCAATAACCGAAACTTTGCGGGCAACAATCGCCACAATGGCAACATAGGTGTCGCGAGATTTGCTGATGATGTTGTTAAACCAGAACAACGGGCCGTGTTTAATCTCTTTGAGCGGGCGCAAAATGGTGGCGCACAAAGCCGGCGACAAAGTCAGCGCGTTTAGCGAAGAAAAAGTCACCGAGGTGGAAATGGTAATGGCAAATTGTTGATAAATCTTGCCGGTAATACCGCCCATAAAGCCAACCGGCACAAAAATAGCCAGCAACACCAGTGTGGTGGCGACAACCGCGCTGGAAACCTGCTCCATGGCTTTTATGGTGGCGGCCTTGGGCGAGAGTTTTTCGGTTTCCATAATGGTCAAAACACGCTCAACCACCACAATCGCATCATCGACCACCAAACCAATCGCCAACACCAAACCAAACAAGGTTAACATATTAATGCTGTATCCCAAGGCCATCATAACGGCAAAGGTGGCAAAAATAGAAACCGGAATGGTCAGTGACGGCACCAAAGTTGAACGCCAATCTTGCAAAAAGATGTAGCACACCAAAACCACCAACGCAAAAGTCATAATCAACGTGAACACAACTTCTTCAATGGAGGCGGTGATATACTCGGTGGAGTCATAACCGATAATATAGTTCATATCATCAGGAAAGCTCTCTGCCAAACGGGCAATTTCCGCCTTTACCGCGGCCATGGCATCAAGCGCGTTGGCGCCGGAAAGCTGGTTGATGGCAATGGCAACGTTGGGCGCGTTGTTGAACTTGGAGGTGGCGCGATAGCTCTCCTCGCCAATCTCTACCCGAGCAATATCCTTGAGCCTTAGCAGGCCGCCCTGCTCGGCGGTGCGAACAATAATGTTCTTAAAGTCTTCAACCTCATTGATACGGCCGTGAGTCTGCAAGGTATAAACCATTTGCTGAGCGCCGTCTCCGGGCATAGCGCCAACACTACCTAAAGAAGGTTGATAGTTTTGGCTCTCAATGGCGGAAGTAATGCTGGAAAGCGGCAAATTTAACGCCGTAATCTTATCGGCATCAAGCCATACGCGCATGCTCAGGCGAGAAGAATAAACGTTGACCTCGCCAACGCCATAAACACGGGCCAAATTGTTTTTGATGTTATTTTGAACATAGTCAGCCAACTCCAGCGGAGAGTGAGTGCCTTTGGGCGAGCCGATAGTGATAAAACCCAAAATATTGGAAGAACGGCTCTGCACCGTCAACCCCTGACGAGTAACCTCGGCCGGAAGCTTGCTTTGCGCCTGCTGAATACGATTTTGCACCTTAACCTGCGCCATATCGCGGTCAACACCAACCTTAAAAGTTACGGTCAGTTGATAGCTGGAGTTCTCAGAAGAAGAACTCATATAAAGCATATCCTCCACCCCGTTGACTTCTTCTTCCAGCGGAATACCGATAGTCTTGGCGACAACCTCAGCGCTGGCGCCGGGATAGGTGGCAGAAACCACAACCTCCGGCGGGGTGATCTCCGGATACAGGGCAATGGGCAAAGAAAAAAGCGAAATCACGCCGGCCAAAGTCAACACGATGGAAATTACCATCGCGAAACGCGGGCGCTCAATGAAAATTCTGGAAAACATAGGCTATTTAACCTCCGCCGAACCTGACACCAACTGCGCTTTAACCGGTTGTCCCTGACGAACCTTTTGCAAGCCTTGAATGATGACTTTGTCATCAGCCTCAAGCCCTGACAACACAATCTGCTTGTCTTCAACAACATCACCCAAAGTTACGCGCTTCTGCTCGGCAATATTGTCATTGTTTACAACCATGACATAGTTGCCATGCTCATCTTGCGCCAAAGCCGCCTGAGGAACCAGCAAGGCCATTTGCGGCTCTTTTTCTCCAACGCGGATATCCACATAGTTGCCAGGGATAAGCAGGCCATCGTCATTGGTGTATTCGGCATATACGGCGACGGTGGCGGTGTCGGTGTTAACCTCATTGTCGGTAAAACGCGACTGCAAATGATTTACCAAAACCGTACCGTTGGAAAGCACCAATTCGGTCTGCAGTTTGGCGCCTTTATCACCATAGAGTTGACGCATATTGAGCATATCTTTATCAGTGAGCGAGAAAGCGACGCGAATCGGATTGGTTTGAACAATGCGCGCCAAAGTCTGCGTGGCTGAGGAAACATAGTTGCCCTCGGTAACCAACGCTTTGCCAATATGGCCGCTGATGGGAGCTTTTATCTCGGTATAGCCCAAATCAATTTTGGCCAAATCCAAGTTCGCTTTGGCCTGAGCCACCGCGGCTTTGGCTTGCAAATAAGCGCTCTCGGCGGCATCTAAGGTGGCCTTGGAGGCGTAGTTTTGCTTGCTTAGAGAAGATTGGCGCTTGTAGTCGCGCTCCGCCCGTACCAAATTGGCCTTGGCGCTGGCAAGCTCAGCCTCGCGCAGATCCACAGTGGCCAAATAGCGCTCCTGCTCAATCACAAACAAAATGTCTCCGGCATTGACCTGAGAGCCTTCTTCAAACAAAACTTTTTCAACATATCCGGTAATCTGCGGCTTAAGATTAACGCTGTTTATGGCCTCAACATGACCGATATAGGTGTTTTTGGGAGCCACATTGCGAGTTTCCAATTCTTGAACCAGCACATATGGCGTGCCGCCTCTCATCATGCCCATGCCGGCCATCGGCGGGGTAAGTCTAGCCTTGAGAAACCACCCGAAAGCCACACACACACTCAAAATAAGCACGTTTTTGATAATTACGTGTTTTTGTAATTTTCCTACTCGCATTTTATTTATTCTCCACTTTTATGCCATCTAAAATCAAATCCAAAGCCATTAGCACCGTATGACGCAAATTCATAGGATAGTGTTTGGAAACATATGCGTCAGTGATGCCGCGCCAGGTGCAAGACAACAAAATGGCCAGGTCGTCTATATTAATATCGGCGCTTATTTCTCCACTTTTTTGAATAAAAGTCAATCTTTCTTTGAGCAGATTTTGCGGATAATCGGTAATCTCGCGAATCTTTTGACGAACTTGCGAGGTTACCAGCTCTGACCACTCCATTTGAAAAATGATGAAAAATAAAAATTTGCAAAATCCGGGATCGGTTTCAATCGCCTCGGCACTGCGCGCATAATATTCCCTAAGCTCAGATATAGAGCAGACTTCAGGCCGATCCGGCCAGGTTTTTTGCTCTTTTTCAGTGAATTTGCGGCGCATCAGCTCCGCCAATAAATCAGTTTTGTTGCGAAAATGCCAATAAACCGCGCCTTTGGTAAGGTTTATGCGCTTGGCAATCTCATCAAACGTTGTGCGGGCAAAGCCCTTCTCATAAAAAAGTTCCATTGCCGAGTTTAGAATCTCGGTCTTGGTTTGTTCGGCATCTTCTTTGGTTCGTCTGGCCATTTTAGTTCCTCTTTATACATACTAAACATTAGGTATGTATAACAAAGTTTAAGATTTGGCAAACATTTTCTCAAAAATTTTGAAAAATCAGTATGTATAATTTGGGCGCAAGAAAAAATATCAGAACGCTGCGTTCTTTATGGGAAAACGTTTTGCAGGGCGGCGCAGATGTCCGCAAAGCAATAATCAGCTTCGGCACAGGGAGCGGAATTTTCCGAAGCAATCAATACCGTAGCTAAACCTGCGGCCTTGGCTTTTTTGATATTGGTGCGGCTGTCTTCAAAAATGACGCTGTCTTCCGGCTTGACACCGGCTAAAGCGAAAAACTTGGCAAAGGAGCCGTCATCATATTTGAACTTGTAACCGATGCGGCTGGTGTCAACCACCTGCTCAAACAGTTCTACCGGCACGCCGATTTGTTTGAGAACATCAGCAACGTGTTTTTGAGTGCTGTCAGTAAAGATGAATTTTCGCTGAGGCAAGCTTTGCAGACGTTCGGCCAACTTTGGATTTGGCCTGAGCATTCCGACATAGACATCGCAAATGTCTTCTATAAACTCGCCGACCGGAATGCCAAACTCGCTCTCGACCACATCGGCCTCATATTTGCCCTGAGCGCGAACATCAGACATCAGTTTCTCAACCTGCGGCATAGACAAATTAAGGCGCCGACAAAAAAATTCTTTTATCTTTTGGTCAACGTTGTTCTCAACGGCTTGCGAATACGGATACAAAGTGCCGTCTAAATCAAATATCAAATTTTTGAACATTCTATCTCTCTTTTCTGATCGCCATCACATTGCGAATATAAGCAGAATCTGCCTCCATATCCTCAAGGTTGACCGGCAGTTTCAGCCGCCAGTTGGGGTGCTTGTCACGATCAGTTCCGGGAAGATTTTGCTGCTTTTCAACATGCAAAAAGTCTTCCAGCTGCACCAGGACAACCGGCGAAGCCGAGCGGGCAATGTAGCGATGCACCGCCTCTTCTATGCCTTCAGGATATTTTTCGCCGTAGATATAATTGCCGCTGCGAGGGCGATCCTCAGGCCAAACTCCGGCGGCGTCCAATGAACTAAGCAGCATTCCTCTGTCGGCTTCTCGCTTGTGATAAGCGTTGGCCTTGTCGGCCTCTGAGGATATCATTCCCAGTTTGAAGGCTTCTTCAATATCATAGCCAAACCACCACATTTTGAGCGGCGGCATATCATGCGTGCCGACAGAGGTAAACGCGTTGGTCGGGTAATCATACGGCGCTAAAAATCCGCCCCAGCCGGCGTTGGCGCGCTCCGCCCACAACACGCTCAGAGAATGAATATTGCGGCTTTGCAGAGTGTCTAAAAAGCCATCGGGAACATTGCCGATGCTTTCGCCGACAATAACGCAACGGTTGAGCTGGCTCTCCAAAGCCACTATATTGAGCATATCGGCAAAATTATAGTAGATATATGTGCCGTTAGACTGATTATCGGGCAGCATATACAGCCGCATCAGGCTCATGACGTGATCTATGCGCAACGCACCGGCGCCCTGCATATTGGCACGCAAAATTTTGATAAACGGCTCATAGCCAAAATCCTTGAGTTTTTCGGGCGAAAAAGCTCCCAAACCCCAGCTTTGTCCGCATGGGAAAAAGGCATCTGGCGGCGCGCCGGCGCCAACTCCGGGGATAAATAATTCGGCATTACCCCAATATTCGGCGCTGTCTTTGCCGACACCAACGGCCAAATCACGATAAAGACCGATTTTAAGCCCCAAATCATCTACTAAATTTTTGACTTTTCTAAACTGACGATCCGCCTCAAACTGCATAAATTTGAAAAATTCAATTCGTGATTGGTGAGAATCCGCAAAGTCCAAAATGCCGCTGCCTGCAGGCGTGCGATATTCTTCCGGCCAGGCCATCCACCCGCCCCAAACTTTTTGGCACTCATCTTCATACAAAGTCTGAAACAACGCCAGCCGATCCAAATCTTGACCTCGCTCGCCGCAGAATTTGTCAAAAGCGCGCCGACGAGAAGAATTACCGCCATCAAGAAAACGCTTGAAACATTTTTCCAGCATTTTGATCTTGAGAGGATATACCTTGTTATATTGAATCAGCTCGCCGCTACGAACCTCCGCCAGCACTCCCTCAATCAACTGCTTGTCTTGTTCGACAAATTCAGGAACGGCCTCAACGTCTATATAAATCGGATTCAGAAACAAACGACTGATAGACTGATACGGACTGGCGTTTTCGGGAAAATCATGACACAGGACATTGAGCGGATTAAGCCCGATAATTGAAGCTCCGCAACGAGCGCACATTTTGACCAAATCGGCCAAATCGGTAAAATCGCCGACGCCCCAGTTGCGCTTGCTCCGGACAGAATAAAGCTGCACGGCGTAACCCCACAGGCGCTGATCCGGTCCGGCGGCCTCAAAACAGCGCTCCGGCGCCACCGCCAAACGCGATTTGCAGTTTTTGTCGCCAAAGCGGACATTCAGTTCATAATAGCCGATATCTAACGGAGTGGTTATGACATATGTATATTTGACTAATGTTTGACCACCAAGCTGATAAGACATCGGCTCGCGGCCCTCCTCCATGAGAACCGACTGAACCTGATGACGGCTGTCTTTAATCAGCACCGAATCCAGACGCCGGCCTTGCGGCAACACCACATCAAATGTTATATTGTCCTGCCGACAAACATAAATCGGCTGTAAAGTATCTTGCCAACGGCGCTCCTCCAGCTTGCGAAGCGATGAGGCAATCTCGTCATCAGTGGCGCACGGATACCCCAAAGCCGCGGCAAAAGCGCGTATGACATCAGGGCTGACGGCGTATGTTTTTTGGGTGAGGCCGGCATCGGTAAAAGTGGTGGCAATTCCAAGCGCGGAGGCTAATAAATCTAAATTTGCGGACATGAAAAAATCCTTTTATTTTTTTATCTCAAAAACCAAAACACTCCAAGCCGGAACCTTGATAGTATCACCGGAGGCGGCGTTTATGAATTTACCGTCATTGGCGCTGCTGTCCAAAACCTGATTCCAATGCAAATTGGTTGGCAACTGCGGCAATTTCCAATTAACTTCTTTAAAGTTGGCGTTAAAAATAATCAGCACAAAGCGATTGCCGTTATAAACACAGGCCGCCAGCGCCCGACGCTCGGGATTGTGCCACTCGCCGGCCTCAAACTCTTTGCCGTTTTCGACGTACCAAGTGATGTCTTTGTATCCGCTCTTGTCTATCGGTTTGCCGGTAAAAAACTTGTTGCGATCAAATATTCGGAGCTTTTTGCGCAGACGAATAACATGACGGACAAACGAGGCGAAATGTTTATGCTCCTCTGTAACGCCCTCCCAGGTTATCCAGGTCAGAGCGTTGTCCTGACAATAGGGGTTGTTGTTGCCCATTTGTGTGTGCATAAGCTCATCTCCGGCCGTGATCATCGGAGTGCCGAAAGAAAGCAACAAAGTACTGAGCATGGAGCGGGCGCGCAACAAACGATTGTCGGTTATTACTTTGCTGTCGCTCTCGCCTTCGGCTCCGGAATTCCAACTCCAATTGGAATCGGTGCCGTCTTTGTTGTTTTCACCGTTGCTCAAATTGTGCTTTTGATTGTAACCGGTCAGATCATGCAGACAGAATCCATCGTGAGCGGTGATAAAATTAACACTGGCCCAAATGTCTCGGTTATTGTAGTTAAACACATCACTGGAACCGGAAATGCGACTGGCGAATTCAGCTATCTGGCCGGTATCTCCTTTCCAAAAACGACGAACGTTGTCGCGGTATTTGTCATTCCACTCAGCCCAACCAGGAAGAAAAGCCCCAACCTGATAGCCGCCATAACCAATATCCCACGGCTCGGCTATGAGTTTGACATTACGCAAAACCGGATCTTGCGCAACCGCATACATAAAACCGCTTTGCTGTGTGAATGACATATGCTGACGCGACAATGTCGGAGCAAGATCAAAACGAAAACCGTCAACGTGCATTTCCTGCACCCAATAACGCAAAGAATCCATAACCAAGCGCAAAACTTGCGGGTTTTGAACATTAAAAGAAGCGCCGCAACCGGTGGAATCGTAATAATAACGTTTGTTATCAGGATTTAGAGTGTAATAAGAACTGTTATCAATGCCGCGATAACACAAGGTCGGCCCCAAATGATTGCCCTCGCCGGTATGATTATAAACCACATCCAGCAAGACCTCCAGACCGTGACGATGCATGGTTTTGACCATGTCTTTAATCTCGTTGAGATTATTACCCGACAAATAGGATTGTTCCGGTGCGAAAAAACTAAAGCTCTCATAGCCCCAATAATTGTCGGTAACATATCCTTTTTTGTGGCGGTTGCCGAAGAAAGCGTGAATCGGCAAAAACTCCACCGCGGTAACCCCAAGCCATTTGATGTAATTGATAACCGAACTATGGGCAAATCCGGCGAAAGTGCCGCGCTTGGCATCAGGCACCGAGGGCTGAAGCATGGTGTAGCCGCGCAACTGAGTTTCATAGATAACACTGTCTTCGAACTTGTGCGCCGGCCTGACATCGCCGCTCCAATCATAGGAGTCATCAACCACAACCGACTTGGGAACATAAGGCGCGGAATCCAGCTCGCTGAAAGATAAATCTTTTTCCGCGCTATCTACGTCATAACCAAAAATAGCCTTGTTCCAAATCAGTTTGCCCACCAGCTTTTTGCCATAGGGATCAATCAATAATTTATTGGGATTAAAACGCAGGCCTTCAGCAGGATTGTAGGGGCCATAAACGCGATAGCCGTAAACCAAATCCGGCTTGGCACCCTCAAGATAAATATGCCAAATGCTATTGTCATTAACGCTTATCTCATAGCGCTCCAATTCTTCGGCGCCGGACTTGTCAAAAATACACAGCTCAACTTTTTCGGCATGAGCCGAAAACAGGGCAAAGTTCACGCCCTTTCCGTCATAGGTTGCACCAAGAGGAAAGGTATTTCCGTTTGCAATTTTGAACTCTGCCATATTTCATCCTGACTATCTTATTGGTTTAATTACAATGGTGGACAACGGCGGCAAACGCAACTCCATCGAATAGGGTTTGTTGTTCCACTCGCCCTCATGAGCCTGCATGAAGCCCTCGTTTTTAACCCCACTGCCCCAGTAGTTTACATCATCACTGTTAAAGATTTCTTGATAACGACAATTTTCCGGAACGCCAATGCGATAATTCTCTCTGACCACCGGTGTGAAGTTGGAAATGGCAATCAGATAATCTCCCGGCTCATAACCTTTGCGCATGTAGGAAATCACGCTGTCATCGGAGTTGGAATGATCGATCCACTCGAAACCGCGGTAGTCAAAATCCTGTTGGTACAACGGCGGATTGCCTTTGTACATAAGGTTCAGATCACGAACGCAGTTTTGCATGCCTTTGTACATCGGATAATCCAGCAAAAACCAGCGCAGTCCCTCCTCGGAATTCCACTCCCAGTCCTGACCGAACTCACAACCCATGAACAAAAGTTTTTTGCCGGGGTGGGTGTACATAAAGCCGTAATAAGCTCTGAGGTTGGCAAATTTTTGCCACTCGTCGCCGGGCATTTTGGAAAGCATGGAGCCTTTGCCGTGGACAACCTCATCATGAGAAATCGGCAAAATAAAGTTCTCATTAAAAGCGTACAACAAACCAAAAGTCAGCATACCATGATGATATTTGCGGTGAATCGGATCATGAGAAATATACTTCAAGGTGTCATTCATCCAACCCATATTCCATTTGTAGCCAAAGCCCAAACCGCCCATGGAAGTCGGACGAGAAACCATTGGCCAGGCGGTTGACTCTTCGGCAATGGTAACCGCGCCTTTAACCTCGGAATACGCAAGCTCATTCATACGGCGCAAGAAGGCAATCGCTTCAATATTTTCATTGCCGCCGTATATGTTGGGAATCCACTCGCCGTTTTTGCGAGAATAGTCCAAATACAACATTGAGGCAACCGCATCTACACGCAAGCCGTCAATATGATATTCTTTGAGCCAATATACCGCGTTGGCACACAGATAATTCATAACCTCAGTGCGGCCGTAGTTATAAATTTTGGTCCCCCAGTCAGTATGCTCGCCCTTGCGAGGATCGGCGTGTTCATAAAGGTGAGTGCCGTCAAACTCGTTGAGGCCGTGTCCGTCTTTGGGGAAATGCGCCGGAACCCAATCCATAATCACGGCAATGCCGGCCTGATGAAATTTATCTATCAAATAGCGCAAGTCATCGGGAGTGCCGAAACGACTGGTGGGAGCAAACATACCGATAACCTGATAGCCCCAGGAACTATCCAACGGATGCTCGGCCAGCGGCAAAAACTCCACGTGGGTAAAGCCCATGTTCATAACATAGGGAATCAGGGTATCTGCCAGTTCGCGATAGGTCATATATTCATTGTTGTCTTTGCGGCGCCATGATCCCAAATGCACCTCATAAATCGACATCGGTTTGTCAAAAGAATTGTGTTCTTCGCGATAGTCCATCCAGTTTTTATCATTCCAATCATAGTGATTGATGTCATAAACTATGGAGGCGGTATTGGGTCTTTTTTCGGAATAAAAGGCCATGGGATCGGCCTTGACCAGAATGGAGCCGTCTTGTGTCTTTATCTCATATTTATACAACTCGCCCTCGTGAATTCCGGGAATAAAAATATCCCACACGCCGCAAGTCGGATGTTTGCGCATGACACTGACGCGGCCGTCCCAATTATTGAAACCGCCAACCACGCTGACACGTTTGGCATTGGGAGCCCACACCGCAAAACTGACACCCAAAACGCCATTTAATTCCAACGGGTGCGCGCCAAGTTTTTTGTATATGTTGAGGTGTTTGCCCTCTGCCAAAAGATAGACATCCATGTCTCCGAGAATGGAAGGAAAACGATAGGGATCGTCAGCCTCATAAGTTACGCCCATATCATTTTCAATACGGAATTTATAGGCGAAATTTTCGATTTTTCCGAGGTTGATTTGATAAAAACCGCGCTCATCAATTTTGGTCATAAACCCAAGAGAATCACCTTGCGCATTTAGCAACTCAACTTTGTTGGTGTGAGGCTGATAAGTGCGGATAAAAACTTCTTTGCTACCTTTGTCTTTATGAATGCCGAGCACCGCAAAAACATTGCCGTGATCACCATCTATAACAGCTTCCAGTTCTTCTTTTGATAATAAGTTTTCCATCTGTGATTTCCTTAAAATTAACAACATAATTGAAGCATTTTATTTTCAAAAAACACCTGATTAAATTATCTATAAATTCTTATAATTTTAAATGCAAGCTTTTTAAGGTAACAATCAGAAAATATTTCATATAAAAAACATTTTGTTGCATTTGTTGTTGACGGATTAAATTTTGATTGTATATTAATTAGTGTTTACCGAACTTTTATTTGGAGTTATTGATTATGATTAAGAACAATGAAAAGGCTATCCAAGAGGCGGCTTATTTCATCTGGCAAAACGCCGGTTGTCCGCAGGGTCAGGATGAGTACTTTTGGTCAATGGCTGTTGAGCAGATCAACAATTGCAACAAGTCTAAAAGCAGCTCCAAGAGCAGCTCTTCTTGCAAATCTTCCAGCGCCAAAAAGTCTTCTTCCGCTAAGAAATCTTCTGTTGCCGCAAAATCTTCTTCTGCTAAAAAATCTTCTAAGTAAGTCGATTTTTGGATACAGAAAATTTAGAAAAAAGTTCCGTCGTTCGCGGAGCTTTTTTTTATTTTTTTGACGCGGAAATTATCCAACCGCAAACGTCTTTTCCGGCCTCTTGACGCAGGGCGCAATTTGCAAAAATCGGGACATGGAATCCGGCTTTTTTTATAACTTTTTCAAGGTAATTTCGGCCGTGCAAAAAACGTCCGGACAAATGCTGCTGCCAGCTGTCTTGATGATCTGAATTTTGACTGGCGCTAAAAATTAAAACCCCGTTTTTTTTGAGCGAGGAACAACACAATTTCAGCACCTCATCAAGGGCGCCAAAATAAGTGAAAACATCTGCGGCCACAATCAGATCAAACTTGTTTTTGACACCGCGCAGAAATTGGTTGATGTCCGCGCACTCTAATTGGCGATAGAGTTTTTTGGCAGACGCTTTTTGCAACATTTGCGCTGACAAATCAACGCCGAAAATTTGCGCCCGCGAATACACGAATCGCAACGCCTCAGCGCATAATCCGGTGCCGCAACCGAGGTCTAGAATCCGCGGCGAATTTGGTAGTCGCGATCGCCAATGAGCCGTAATTTCGGCAGCGATTTTTTGCGGCACGGCATAGCCCAATCCGGCCAAAGTTTCATCAAAAGAATCCGCAAAATTATCAAAAACCAAACGCACATAATCAGCATCGGAGCGAGCAAAATTTTCTGCCGGAAAAAAAGCGTGCCAACTTTGTTGAGCGATTGGAGAATCGG
Source organism: uncultured Alphaproteobacteria bacterium (assembly GCA_934248075.1). GTDB lineage: Bacteria > Pseudomonadota > Alphaproteobacteria > RF32 > CAG-239 > CAZU01. The sequence goes on from CAKQKH010000008.1 coordinate 27,043, forward strand.
CATATTTGCGGCACCATTTTTTTAAGCACGGCAAAACAAAATCAACGCCTTTTTCCAAAGCGATTTCATACAATGCATAAGCGAGATTTAGATGCTGGGAATCCTGCCCATTGCTTAAATCCACCGCACGCATAGCCGAAGAAAGCGCCAGACGATAATGCCCGTTTTTTTGCGCCGCTTGCGACAATAAATTATAACTCCAAAAATCGTTTTGATTGCGCGATAGATATTGTCTAAACCGGCTCTCGGAAGCCAAATAATTTTCTTGCTCAAAATCTAGTTTCGCACGCAATAAAAGAGCGGCGTTTTCATTATCAATTTGCGCAATGACAGCGGCGGCCTCAGCATATTTTTTTTGGCGCAGCAACGCCTCGCCCAGATTTTGCGACGCCTCCAAATTATGCGGGTTAAGTTGCAAAATTTGTTGATAGCAGTTTGCGGCGGCAAAATAATCCTGCTCCACAAAACAAGTGTTGCCGAGAATCAGCAAAAGCATCTCGTCTTTTGCATAACGGCGCAAACCGATTTGCGCAAGTTTTCGAGCCTTGGCGTAGTCAGACGTCTGATACGCAAGCAAAGCCTCAGCCACAAGAACGGAATGTTTTTTGAAGCGTAAAAAAAAGTTTATCATACGCGTTCCAACCAGTGTTAAGCAGATATCCTTATATTAACTTAGCACGGCAATGGTTTAAAAATTGTTTGCAGACACAAAAAAAGCCTCGGATTTATCCGAGGCTTTTTTATTGGTAGGGGTAGTCAGACTTGAACTGACACGGCCTGAGGCCACAAGATTTTGAGTCTAGCGCGTCTACCAGTTCCGCCATACCCCCATATCATTGTGAGTGAATAGATAATCTATTTAATCTTTGCAGTCAACAACTTTTTTTGCATTTATGCATTTTTTTGTATGCAACGACTTTTTTGACCGCTATTTAGCGTCGGTTCCTTCTCCGGACAAACCTTTCGCGAGATTCATGTTTATACTAATCAGGGCATCTAGTTTGCGAGGCTCCGGCGTCGCTTGGATATCCATAGTTCTTTGGAAAACAAACATGGCCAAAGATAAAATATTTCTCTTTATCTCCGCCGGCTGGGGACAATCCGGCTCGTTCATCGCCGACGCCAACACAGCCCATAGTTTGCGGTTTTTTTCTAACGCATCTTCCAGCTCACCTTTGCGCTCTTCCCAATGCTCTTTTATCAGGTTAAGTCCCGATGCCGTACGAATCAAAGCACGGCTCTCAAGCTCTGTCTGGCTGAGTCCGGAAACTTCCGCTTGCGCATAATTTTGTGAGAGATCCATTTTTTATCCTTACTAAAAATAAAAGTTTTTTTAATACAATTACGTTATGATTATATTTAATTAAAGTTACCGAATAGTAAATATGCGATAGTTTTACAGGAATTTATAATGAAAAAATTACTGATTTTTTTGATGATGCTGGGAATGGCGGTGTTATGGGCGGCGGCGGGAAGCGCATTTGTCCGCTATGAGGACAAACACCCTCAAAAGGTGCGAGAAATCAACATTACCGGATTTGGAGATTATGCGCCGTTCGGGTATATTGAACGTTCTGAAGAAACGAAATATGAGAAGTTTGTGACGGTTTTTCAGCCGATGATCGACACTCTGGCTCAAGAAAACAATCTGAGAATCAAATATAAACTATATGAACAAAATTATCCCGCTCAGGTACAAAAGGTGCGGCAGGGAGATATCGACATTGCGCTCGGGGCCTATCATCAAACCGAGTTGTTTCGCGGCTTGGAACTGATTTTTCCGGCGGCATTTGTGAATCCGATAACAGTGATGATGTTGCCGAATCGAATTGATGAAGTTAAAACTGTCGGCGATTTGCGTAAACTTAAAGGCGTGAGGACTTCTCGCGAGCAGTACAGCGATTTTGTGGAAAAACAACTGAAATCTTTTGAAATTGAAACGGTTGATAATTCTTATGATTTGTTTGAGCGGTTATTTACGCAAAAAGCCGATTACATTGTTATCGGACAGTATTACGGACTGATTGAAGCATCTAAACTGGGATTGCGCAACCAGATCAGCACCGCTAAACAAGCCTTGTGGCAAGTGCCAATGTTTGTGGCGGTATCCAAGTTATCACGCGAGCGCAAAATGCTGAGCCAGAAGCTGACCAGATATTTGGAAAATGAGCAGAATCAAAAATTATTGCGGCAAAACCTGATCAGAATGGTCGATGAGGCTGAAATTAATGCTCAAGGAATTGTGCCGCCAACTTTTGGACTGGAAAAAAGCAGATAAGCAACTTGATTTTTAGATGTAATTGTTTAATATAATAGGCAATGTTTGAAAGGCTCTGAAGTAATGGTTTTGTTGATTCATCATCCGGTTTCTCCCTATGGGCGCAAAATTCGCCTGCAAATGAGCGAGAAAAAAATGCTCTTTATTCTGCGCGAGGAAGAGCCATGGAGATTATCAGATGAAGTATATAAACTTAATCCGGCCGGAGAACTGCCGATTTTTATAAACGACGGCTGCGTGATTTCAGGCAATTACGCCATCAGTGAATATTTGGAAGAAACCTCAACCGAAGTTCCGTTGCTTTTTGGCGATGCTAAACAAAAAGCAGAGATTAGAAGGTTGACTGATTGGTTTGACAACAAATTTTATCGCGAAGTATATCGCAACATTGTGTTTGAAAAAGTACACAAGCGTTTTGCCTCTGGCAGCGCGCCTGATTCTCAAATTCTAAAAACCGGATTGAACAATCTGGCCTATCATCTGGAATATATAGAATGGTTGTTGGAAAGACGGCAATATTTGGCTTGCGACACCTTATCGCTGGCAGATTTGGCGGCCGCGGCGCAGCTATCCGTGACGGATTATCTCGGCAGCGTGCCTTGGGACGAATTTAAGAGCGCCAAAGTTTGGTATTCAAAAATAAAATCGCGGCCGTCTTTTAAGGAAATACTAAAAGACAATATCCGCGGAATTTTACCGGCCAGAAACTATGCTAATTTGGACTTTTGAAAAGACATGAACATGAATAAAATATGCACAATTCTCGTTTGTTGTTTGGCGGTTTGTTCCTGCACATATTTTTCAAAAGGCAGCGGACAAGTGGTTTATCATTGGGAAAAAACCCACACCGGAGTGGAAAAATTTTCGCGCGACCACGCCGAATGCCTGATGGCGGCAAAAGAGTTTAATTTGTTGCCGGATTTCAGAACCTGGTTTTATTCGGAAGAAACCAAGTTGAACACTCGCGCGGACTGGAAATCAGACAAGGGAATCTGGGCGACTTATGTGCCGTATCCGGGAGCGCAGCCGTTGATTGTGAACTCTCGCTATGACGACACCGATATCAGCCCCAAGGATTACAGCGCCTGTATGCGCTCCAAGGGCTATTGGCCGCGGGAGCATGATATTCCGGAGATTACCAACATCAACCTTTACAAAGCGCGGCGCCCGCATTTGCGACAGCCTTTCGGCACCCCGCAGTATTACTGATTTTTGATGCGGGCGGAGCGTATCCGCCGCCGATAGATTTGTAGAAAGTTATAATATTTTGATAAATGGCGCCATTGCTCTCGATACGAGTATTTTGCGCGCTTAGCAAATTTTGTTGAGAGGTTAACACCTCGCTGAACTCCACCAATCCCTGACGATATTTGCGCAAGGTCAACTCCGCGACCTGAGTTTGTGACCGTTCGGCCGCAACGGCCGACTGATTGCGCAAATATTCCTGCTCAACCGCCGTCATGGCGGTGCGGATTTCTTCCGCGGCATTAAGCAAGCCGGAGCGATATAATTGCAACTGCTCCGCGGTTAAATATTTTTGCAGCTGAACATTGTTATATAATGCTCCCCAATGAAACAACGGCAAATTTACAACCGGTGAAAAACTATACATATTGCTTCCCGAACTGATGAGCGCAGAAGAATTTTTGGCTTGATATCCGATAAGGCCGCTGATGCTTAGCGAGGGAAACATTTGCGCCAGCGCTTGTCCGATTTTGGCATTTTGAGCCATTAAATTGGCTTCGGCAACCCTAACATCAGGCCGTTGGCGCAAAACCGAAACCGGCAGGTTGTAGAGTTGATCCAAATCATAGGCAAAGTTACGGCTTATCAGGTTGTTTTCCGGAGCCGACAAGACCGCGGTCAAACTGCCAGGGAGTTGCCCGACCAATATGGACAAAGCATTGGCGTAAGCTTCTGTTTGCTGTCTTGATACGGGAAGCTGCTGTTTGGTGGTATCTACAATATAGCCAGCCTGATTGATGGATATTTCATCGGCTAATCCGCTGTTGTATTTTTGCCGCACCAACTGATATATATCTTCTTGCAACTGCAAATTTTGCTCTGCAAGCCGCAACTGCTCCTGCGCCTGACGCAACTGAATATAGTTGGCGGCAATTTCAGCCGTGAGAGTCAGGCGCACATTGTCCAAATCTGCCGCCGCGGCCTGCAACATCGCCCACGCGCTTTCGGTCGCGCGACGACCTCCGCCCCAGATATCCAACTCCCATGCGGCATCAAAACCCAAACGATAATAATCATCTACAATCACAACCTGACGATAATTTTTATCGGTTTTACTTTTGTTATAGGCGCCGGATGCATTTAAGGTCGGCAAATTTTGCACCGCGCTGATACGCAAACTCTGCCGCGCTTGCAGCAGTCTTTGGCGGGCGGCTTCAACCGTGGGGCTGTATGCCAAACCGCGGGCAATCAGACTGTTGAGCAACGGGTCATTAAATTGCCGATACCAATCAAGCGTAATCGGCGTTACCTGCCCGCTCAGGCGCAAACCGGCGGCAATGTCTGTGTTGGAAAAAAGGCGCGGAGATTTGTAGTCTGGTCCAAGAGTGCAAGAAAACAGCAATAATACCGAAAATAAAAAAGATATTTTAATCCGCATGAACGCCTCCTCTGCCCGGAGTGCGCCCGCCGCTCCATTCTTTGATGCTCTCAAACACGGCAAACAAGGCCGGAATAAAGATAATGCCGACAAAAGTGGCGGCAATCATACCAAAAAACACCGAAGTGCCAATGGCAATCTGGCTGGAGGCTCCGGCGCCAGTGGCAATAATCATCGGAAACACGCCCAAAATAAAGGTTAGCGCGGTCATCAACACGGCACGAAACCTTTCGCCGGCGCCTTTTTCCGAAGCCTCTAAAATTGAGGCGCCCTGCTCGCGATAGGCTTTGGTAAACTCTACAATCAGAATCGCGTTTTTGGCCGCCAGACCAATTAGCATAATCAGCCCCAGCTGCGCATATATGCTAAGCGCCTGCCCCATGATATGCAACCCGATAATGGCGCCCAAAATAGCAAAAACTGTGGAGAACATAACCGCAAAAGCCAACATCCAACTCTCATACAGCGCCACCAGAAAAAGATAGCAAAAAATCAGCGCTAGAACTATCAGAAACGCGGCCAGACCAGCGGCCTCAACCTCTTGCAGACTCAACCCCGTCCAGGATATGCCAAAATCTTGCGGCAAAATTTTTTGCGCGATGTTTTTTACGCTGTCAATCGCGGTGCCGGTGCTGACGTTTTCCGCCGCCTGAGCGGTTATCGCGGCAGTGGAATACTGATTGTATCGATAGATGATTTTTGGGGCAAGCACGGTATGAACATCGGCAAAGCTGCGCACTCGCACCAGTTGGCCATCGATAGAGCGAACATAGAGATTGCGCACATCTTCAATATTGCGGCGGTAAGGAAAATCAGCCTGAACAATAACCTTGTTTACCTGTCCGGAGAGCGTGATATTATTGACATAACGCGAACCAAGATTATTTGACAGCGTGGCAAACAAGTCGGCCACGGTGATTTTGTAGCTCTGCAATTTGGTGCGATCTATGTCAAGATATATATGCGGCGTGTCGGCTGTAAAAGTGCTGAAAGCGTAAGCGAGATCGGGCGAGGAGTTTAATCCTTGCAAAAAATTTTCCAGTCTGCCGTACAACTCAGTCGGAGAGATATTGCCGCCAAGCGCGTTGAGCTGCAAAGACAAGCCATTGCTTTGGCCGATACCAGGGATAGCGGGCGGGGCAAAAAAGTTTATCTCCGCGTCGGCGACAGAGGCAAATTTTTGCGACAAAGCCGAGGTTATGGACTCAATAGAAAGACGCTTGGAAGTGCGCTCCGACCATGGTTGCAGCCCAATTACACCAAGCGCGACATTTTCTCCGCCGCCGCCCAAAAGCGAGTATCCGGCAACCGAAATAAAATATTTGACCCCAGACATTTGCAAAGCTTGCTCCGATATGTTTGCCAAAACTTCGTTGGTCTGATTTATGGTGGCGGTTTCGGCTAACTGCAAATTGGCGAAAATTATTCCCTGATCTTCTTCGGGCAAAAATGAAGCGGCCGTGTATCTGAAGCCTAAAGACACCAGCGCAATCGCCGCCAAAACCGCTACAACCGTGGCTTTGAGTCGAGAAGAAAACCAGCCGACAACCCGCAAATATTGTGATTTGCCATAATCTATGGCTTGATTAAATCGTCGAAAAAGCAGATGAGAGTTTTTTGGTTCTGCTCCGCTCAAAAAAATGGCACACAAAGCCGGAGACAAAGTAAGCGCATTGAAAGCTGAAAAGACCACCGCCGTGGCGATTGTCACCGCAAATTGCTGATAAATTTTGCCGGTTATACCGGCCATCAGGCCGACCGGAATAAAAATAGACAACAGCACAAAAGTGGTGGCAATAATCGCGCTGGCAATCTGCTGCATGGCCTTGACGGAAGCGGACTTGGCATCAAGTTTTTCGTTGGCCATCAGGTACTCCACCCGCTCAACCACAATAATGGCATCATCAACCACCAAACCAATCGCCAGAATCATGGCAAATAAGGTTAGAATATTGATGTCAAAACCAAGCATATAGATTACGGCAAAAGTCGCAATCAGCGATACCGGAATGGTTATCAGCGGAATCAGCGTAGTGCGGATTTTTTGCAAAAACACATAGGTTACCAGCACCACCAGAGAAAAAGTAATGACCAGCGTTTCAATAATGCTTTGAATTGAAGAACGCACATAATCGGTGGAATCGTACGCCACCTTGAGTTCGATGTCGGCCGGAAAAGTTTGGCTTAGTTTTTCTATCTCGGCATAGACACTGTTCATGATGTTTAGCGAGTTGGAGCCGGGTGTTTGGCTCAAACCGATGATAACCGCCGGAGCATTGTCATAGTGGGCGCTGATGCCGTATGTGTCAGCGCCAAACTCCACTCTGGCAATGTCTTGCAGGCGCACCACGCCGCCGTTTGACGATGTTGCCACAATAATGTTGTTAAAATCATCGACATTGTTTAATAATCCGCGAGCGGTGAGCGAAAGCACCACGGAGGTATTGTCGGAAGACGGCGCCGAACCGATCGCTCCGATTGAAGCCTGAATATTTTGCGATGCAACGGCGTCTATTATGGCGGAACTGTCCAGCCCCAAAGAAGCCAATTTATCAGAATTAAGCCAAATACGCATAGAATATTGCGGACCGTAGATATTGACGTCGCCGACGCCGTCAATCCGCGCCAATGGATTTTGGATATTGGCATAGGCAAAATTACTGAGGTACAAATCATTGTATGTGTTGTCGGGCGAGCGCAAAACCAGCATACCCAAAATATTGGACATTTGAGTTGTTACCTCAAGCCCCTGTTTATTAACGATGTCGGGCAACTGCGATGTAACTTGCTGCAAGCGATTTTGCACTTTTACCTGCGCGATATCAGGATCGGTTCCAACATTAAAAGTAATGGTGAGCGTATATGCGCCGTTGTCATCTGATGTGGAGGACATATAAAGCATATCTTCTATGCCGTTAATTTTATTTTCTATCGGTACGGCAACCGTATCCACCAGCACTTGCGCGTTGGCTCCGGGGTATGTGGCTTTGACAACAATCTGCGGCGGAATAATCTGAGGGTATTGAGAAATCGGCAGCACGGCAATAGCCAGCAGGCCAAGCAAAATCATAACAATGGAAATCACGCCGGCGAATCTGGGTTTGTCTATGAAATACTCTGAGAACATTATGATTTCTCCGCCGTGATAACTTTAATTTTCAGCTTGGCGTCGGGAGCCGTTTTACCAACCTTGTCAATGACCAAATATTCATCGGAAGCAAATTTGTTGCTCAAGACATAATTGCCGTTCTGCTCGGCGACGATAGTAACCGGAATCTTAAACAAACGCTGGTTGCGAACAGTGTAAACATAAGCGCCGTCCGGAGTGAGCAACACATGATTCTGCCTGACTAAATAGCCGCCTTTAAGCGTGCGCTCCAGCAAAACATCGACATAGGCATTGGCGGTTAACTCATGATCAGGATTAGCAAAGTCTGCATATATTGCTATCGAGCCGGTGTTTTTATCAATTTGATTATCGGTAAACTTAAATTCGCCAGCCAACGGATATAAATCGCCATTGGCCAAACGCAGACGGATATTTTCATTGGCGAACAAGGCGCCGTTTTTGCGGGCAAGCGCATTCAAATATTCTTTATCGGAAATGGAAAACACCACGCGAATCGGGTTGTATTGAATGATTGACAACAGCGCGGCGGTTCCGGGGGCGATATAGTTGCCTGTGGTGAGGCTGACATTGCCAACTACGCCGTCTATTGAGGCTTGCAGCACGGTATAATCATACAAAGTTTGAGCTTTGGCGTGATTGGCCTTGGCTTGTTCCACCGCCGCCAAAGCGCTAAGATATCCGGCTTTGGCATTATCGATTTCGGTTTGAGATATGGCCTTGGCACCGGCTTTTTTTATTCGCTTATAATAGGCGTCGGCATTGTTCAAATTGGCCCGCGCCTGAGTGACTGCCGCTTGAGCCGCATCAAGAGCCGCCTTGTATTCGCGCTGATCTATCATCAAAAGATTATCGCCGACTTTGACTTCCTGCCCGCCTTCAACCCAGACATCTTCAATATAGCCGCTGACATTTGGCACCAGATCCACTGATTTGATAGGCGTGACATAACCGACATAAGAATCGGTTATGGTTATATCTTGCGGGCGCAGCGGCAAAACATTCAGCGTCTGACTTCGGGGCGGGTTCGGCACCGCCGAATCGGCAGATGAAAAGCTGAAAGCATAAACAGCCAACAGCCCGACAACCGCCAGAAAAACGCCACCACCCCGAATCGAAACAGATTTTAACTTGCTTGCGGACATTTATCGCTCCTGAAATTTGCGCCTTGAAATTTAAATAATTGGCGCGACCGATAATTCAATATGTCTAATCTTGTTTATGCCTGATGTTTTTTGCTTGGAGGAAAATAAAAAAGGGTGTAACCTAGGCAAAGTTTGTTTTTAAATTGAGGATAGAACCGTAATGTCTAAGAATCAAAAAGTTGAACCGGTGGTTTTGCAAGTGTTGCCCGAGTTGGAAATGGGCGGAGTAGAGCTGGGAACCGTAGAAATTGCAACCGCGTTGCAAGAAGCTGGCATCAAGAATTTTGTGGCCTCTCAGGGCGGACGACTGACCAAAGAGCTGACCAAAAACAAAATTAAACACCTGACTTTGCCGCTCAAAACCAAAAATATTTTTAAAATGCGCAAAAACGCCGACGCCTTGGCCGAGTTTATTAAGAAAAACGGCATTAATATCGTGCATGCCCGCTCCCGAGCTCCGGCATGGAGCGCATATTGGGCGGCGCAAAAAGCCGGCGCGCATTATATGACAACTTTTCATGGCACATATGGTTTGGGGCCTTGGGGAATTAAGAAAATCTACAACAAAATCATGACTTTTGGCGAAAGAGTTATTGTAATCTCTAATCATATCAAAAATCATATTTTGAAAAACTACCCGCTGACCGCGCCGGAGAAACTACGCCTGATTCATCGCTGCGTGGATATTGATAAATTTGATCCGGCAAAAGTTTCGCAAGAACGGATAATCAAGGCAAGCAAGGAATATAATATTCCCGAGGACAAACCGGTGTTGACCCTGATTGGCCGCGTAACCCGCTGGAAAGGACAGCATATGCTGGTGGAGGCGCTTTCCAAGATGAAAAACACCAACTGCTACTGCGTGATTGCCGGCGATGATCAGGGGCGCGTTAATTATGTTGACGAGATTAAAAATCTGGCCAAAAAACTCAAAGTCAGCGACCGTATCGGCTTTTATGGCAAAGTGTTGGATCCGCAAGCTCTGATGCAGGTTTCTACCGTGATTCTGTCCACGGCGATTGAGCCGGAAGCCTTTGGCCGTATTTCGGTTGAAGGTCAGGCTATGGGCAAGATTGTGGTTGCCTCAAATATCGGCGGCTCTTTGGACACTATCCAAGACGGCGTGACCGGCAAGTTGTATAAGAGCGATGACACTCAAGCGCTGGCCGACGCGCTGGACTGGGCTTTGAGCCTGACTGAGGCGCAAAAGGCCAAAATTATTAAAGCCGGTATAAAAAATGTAAAAGACAACTTCACAAAACAAATTATGTGTGATAAAACTATTGCCGTCTATCGTGAATTGGTAGAACAAAAATAATAACTTAGGATAAAATAAAGAGGAATTTTTAATATGGTTGCGATTAAATTGCCTGATGGCAGTGTGATGAATATGGAAAGCGGTGTCAATGGTTTTGACATTGCGCAAAAAATTAGTCCGAGCCTTGCAAAAGCGGCTCTTGCAGTTAAGGTTAACAACAAATTGCAGGATTTGACTACCCCTATCACTACCGACGCAACCGTGACTATCATCACCGGCAAGGATAAGGAAGGTCTGGGAATTTTGCGCCACTCCTGCTCGCATATTATGGCGGAAGCGGTTAAGGAACTGTGGAAAGACGTGCAAGTTACAATCGGACCGGCGATTGAAAACGGATTTTATTATGACTTTTCACGCAAAGAACCTTTTACGACTGAAGACTTTGCCAAAATAGAAGCCAAAATGCACGAGATTGTGAAACGCGATGAGCAAATTGTTCGCAAAGTGTTGCCGCGCGATGAGGCAATCAAATTTTTTAAGAATATTGGCGAGAACTACAAAGCCGAAATTATTGAAGATTTGCCGGAATCGGAAACTATCTCTTTATATACGCAAGGTAACTTTACCGACCTGTGCCGCGGCCCGCACGTTCCCTCCACCGGCAAAGTCGGCGATGCTTTTAAGCTGACTAAAGTGGCCGGCGCTTATTGGCGCGGCGACTCAAGTAAAGAGATGTTGCAGCGTATTTATGCCACCGCTTGGGCCAGCAAAAAAGAATTGGACGAATATCTGCAAATGTTGGAAGAAGCCGCCAAACGCGACCACCGCAAGCTCGGCCGCGAGATGGATTTGTTCCACTTTGAGCCGGAATACGCTCCGGGCGCGGTATTTTGGCACGATAAAGGCTACAAGGTTTATCGCAAGCTGATTGAGTATATGCGCAAGCGTCAAGAGAACAACGGCTATATTGAAATCTCCACTCCGCGCGTGATGGACAGATGTTTATGGGAGACCTCCGGTCACTGGGAGAAATATGGCGCTCACAACTATTCTGGTCAGACTGAGGACAAAAAATGGTTCTGCATTAAACCGATGAACTGCCCTGGCGGATTGCTGGTTTATAAGCAGGGTATTCGCTCTTATCGCGATTTGCCTTTGCGCATGGCGGAGTTTGGCAAAGTAAACCGCTATGAGGCCTCCGGCTCGCTGATGGGTTTGATGCGGGTGCGTGAGTTTACACAAGACGATGCGCACATCTTCTGCACTCCGGAGCAAATGGAAGACGAGTGCATTACCACTTTGAAACTGATTTTTGATATCTATAAAGATTTTGGTTTTGACAAGGTAAAAATTTATCTGTCAACTCGTCCGGAAAAACGCATCGGATCAGATGAAATCTGGGATTTGTGCGAACAGTCTTTGGCCAACGCTCTGACCAAACACGGCTATGAGTATGAAATTAACGAAGGCGAAGGCGCTTTTTATGGCCCGAAATTGGAATTTATTTTGAAAGACGCTATCGGGCGCGAGTGGCAGTGCGGCACCATTCAGGTGGATATGAACCTGCCGCAGCGGTTTGACATCAGCTATATTGGCGAGGATGGCGAAAAACATCAGCCGGTGATGTTGCACCGCGCTCTGTTCGGCTCGATTGAGCGGTTTTTGGGAATCTTGATTGAAAACCATGCCGGCAAACTGCCGTTGTGGTTGTCTCCGGAGCAGGTTGTGGTTTGCCCGATTGTCAGCGACATGAACGGTTATGCCGAAGAAGTCGCCGCCAAGCTGCGCGCCGCCGGATTATACGCCAAAACCGACACTCGCAATGAGAAAATCACCTACAAGATCCGCGAGCATTCGGTAGCCAAGATTCCGGTGATTGCGGTTGTGGGTGCCAAAGAAAAAGAAAACAGCACGGTTACGGTGCGGCGTCTGGGGTCTGAAAAACAAGAGGTAATGAAGCTGGAAGACTTTATCGCCGCTTTGGTTAAAGAAGCTCAAATGCCGAGCCAAGACAAGTAGCGCAATTCGGCTCAAGCAAAACCGCTCCTATTGGAGCGGTTTTTTTATTAAAAGTGCAAAGAAATAAAATGATTTGACGAATCGGTGAAAATCGGAGGCGAGCATAGTCCAAAGACATCAAAAGCACAACGAATTCAGCCTTCTTTCGGCTAATATATTGATTTTGCGTAAAACATTAATATTGTCAGACCTCGTAATCTGTGGTATATCATTGTTAGTTAAATATTATTAATAAATTAAAAAGAGAGTAAATCGGAGACAGAAAGGATGTCATCTCTCGTAAATAAATAAACCGAAAAAAATATGTGGTTTTGGGCTGTTTTGCTAGTTTTAGTACTAGTAATGGCAGAGCCTTTGGTTTCATTACTTGTATTAGGAATTGGAGCAATCCTCTTCCTAATAATTAAGGGGATCATCCTGCTGGCTGGTATCATCGGCTGGTGGGGGCTTGTGGGTGGCGTAATCGCCGCTATCGCCATATACATATTATGGCGATTAATATACCTAAAATTTTTCTACCATGAGTATTTCGATACCAATGGGTAGAGAAACAGAAAGTCAAATCCCGAAAATTGCGATTGCAATTTTCGGGATTTTTTTCATGCTCTGAAAACCTATTAAGCCTTAAATCTTGCTCTTGAGATTGGCAATAAGAGCATCTACGCCGCCTTTGTTATTTTTGATAAAAGCGGTGTATTCATTACGAGCGGTAATGGCCAAGCTGACGTTTTCAATAATGATATCGACAACTTTGTATTGACCGCCCTTTTCACGCACGCGCCATACAACTTTGGCCGGCTCGCCCTGATCCATTGGCACAACAGAATTAACAAACACCTGACCGGCAGAATTAGACGGCGCGGTACCCTTGAAAATGAACCGCTTGCCTTTGAACTCATCAAAGCGCTTTGACCAGGTGCTGACATTGAGCTGGCGATATACCTTGATGAACTCTTTGCGCTGTTCGGCTGTGGCGGTGCGCCAATTGCGCCCCAACACAAACTGTCCGATAAAATCCAAATCCAGAGCCTCATTAAACAATTTGGCAAAGCGCTTGTCTTTTTCAGCTTGAGGAACATTGGCATTTATGATATCCTCTATGCCCTCGGCGGTTACGTTTTTGATAAAAGTTTCAGCTTTGGCGGCGTCAACCTCGGATTGAGCGTTGCCGGCCCAAAGAATCATAACGGCAAACAAAGCTTTCAACAAATTTTTAGTCATCTTAATCAGGCTCCTGTTTTGTGATTATTCTTCAGCATCAAAGTCAAAGTCATAGGTTGCCGCCACCGGCTCGTCGGCAAAACGGCATTTGAACTTGCTCTGGTTTTGACGGTAGGCCGAGCGCATGGTCGAATAAAAATCAACCGAGTTCGCTTTCAGATCCTCATACAACCCCATGTAATTTTCAGCGACGGAAGTGTATTTGACGGCGCTGTATGTATAGGTGATTTTGTCATGGATATTGGCGTCATTTTGGGTTGCCCAGTAAACCGGATCAGCGGCGGCGTCAACCAAAGTGCCGGTTATGCCGCGAGGAGTGCTGGCTCCAATAAACGGAACAACCATATACGGCCCTTCTGCCACGCACCAGCTGGCTAATGTCTCATTAAAAGAAGTCTGCGTCGGAGAGAGGTGCCAACCTTGAGCAACGTCATACATACCGCCCAAACCCATGGTGGTGTTGAGGGCAAAACGGCCGAGATTCTTGAGCGAATCGGCAAACTCCAGCTGCAACAAGTGGTTGGCGGCCGAAACCGGCTCCTTAAGGTTGGCAACAAAAGTCCGAACCCGTTCGCGCACGCTCGGCGTGGTTATTTTGCGGTAGCCTTTGGCAATCGGAAACATAACATGCTCGTAAAAGCCATCATTGAAAGCAAAAATCTTGCGGTTGGTGCTTTCATATGGGTCAAATGTGGCTTCCGGACGTTGAAGCTGCCCGTCAAACGCGCAGGCTGAAGTCAGCGCTACGGCAGAAACGGCAACAAGTTTTTTTAGAAATGTAGTGGACACGTCGGCCTCTTTATATAGTTAATTACGTGGAGTTAATATATCATTATATTTGGATAAATCAATAAATTTTCCGCCGGCTTCGACAGAAAATTGCGGGTTTGTTACAATGCGGAAATTTTTTGTGTTTTGCCATTGGCGGCAATCCGACTTAAGATATGCCTCAGTTAAAACTTGTAAAGGAATATCAAACTATGACTAACAAACCTGCAAAACCGATTATGTTGTTTGATTGCAAAACCTCTCAGAACATTATCGGACGCGATAAATTTTTGAATGCTTTTGAAAATATATTGAACCACGGCGCATATTGCCAGGGACCGGAAACCAGAGAACTGGACGAGAAATTGGCCGCTTATGCCGGCACCAAATATTGCTCAACCTGCGGGTCTGGAACCGACGCCTTGACTCTGGCGCTGATGGCTTGGGACGTTAAACCCGGTGATGCCGTGTTTGTTTCTTCATTCACGTTTGTCGCTTCTGCCGAAGCTCCGGTTTTGTTGGGCGCAACCCCGATTTTTGTTGACTCTGATCCGAACACCTACAACATGGATCCGAAAGATCTGCAACGAGCCATTGATGAAGTTAAAAAAGAAGGCAAACTCAAACTCAAAGCCGTTATTCCGGTTGATATCTTCGGTTCTCCGTGCGAATATGACGAGATTATCAAAATTGCCCATGACAACGGCATGAAAGTATTGTCTGACTCCTGTCAGTCTTTCGGCTCGGTATATAAAGGCAAACACGCCGGCTCTATCGCCGATATGACCGCAACTTCTTTCTACCCGACCAAACCTCTGGGTTGCTATGGCGACGGCGGCGCCGTGTTTACTAACAGCAACGAAGAAAATGAGTTGGTTAAATCTTGCCGTGTTCATGGTATGAGTCCGGAAGATCACTATGACAACGTTCGCTTGGGCATGACCGGCCGTATGAACTCTTTTCAGGGCGCAGTTTTGCTGCTGAAACTCGGCGTTTTGGATCAGGAGCTCAAAGATCGTTTCCGCGTGGCCAGCCGCTATGACAACGAGTTGGACAGCTACTTTGGCAAACAAAAAATTCTGCCGAACTGCAAATCTGCTTACGCCCTCTACACAATCCACTGCGAAGACCGCGATGAATTGATGGCTTATCTCAAAGAAAACGGTATTCCGTGCGGCGCATATTATCCGCGTCCGGTTAATACTCAGACCGCTTACGCCAAGTGGAACAACCGCTCTCTGCCGGTTTGCGAAAAACTTTCCAAGACAGTCCTGTCTATCCCGATGACACCATATCTGGATAATGAAGATTTGGACTATGTCATTAAGACTATGAACGAATTTGCCGCTAAAAAGGCTAAAAAAGCTGCCTAGTCAGGTCTGCTTATAAACCTCAAAAAGACAACAGCCCCGGTTGCACATCAGATGCCGCTCGGGCTGTTTCTTTATATCAGGGTTGCCAATTATTGTTGCCGACGTGCCACAAATAAAACGAAGCCACCGTCGCATAAGGGTGATACGCGGCGCTGAGACGCAAAAAATCTTTTTTACTTAACTTATCGATACCGTATAAAAGCTCCATGCCCTTGCGGATGCCAAAATCATGGTAACTGATGATATCCGGCCGCGATAACGAAAATATCAACAGCATTTCAGCCGTCCACCGCCCTACCCCAGGTAAAGCGATGAGCGTGGCAACAACTTCTTCATCAGATAAATTTTTGAGGGCAACGAAATCTATGGTGCCGTCTGTCGCCGCCCGCGCCGCAGTTTGAATATAGCGGACTTTAGTGCCGCTCAGCCCGCATGAGGAAAGAGAATCGGCAGAAAGATTTTGCAAAGCTCGCGGAGTAAGGCTGCCACCGGCCAAGGTCTCTACTCTGCTCCGGATTGTCTCGGCCGCTTTGCCGGAAATCTGCTGCGAAATGATTGATGAGATAAGCGAAGCAAATATATCCGGACTGGTCTGGCGCTCTATTTTGCCGACGGCTTTAATCACCATGGCTAATTTGGAATCAGCCGCCGCAAGATAATCCATTTCTTTTTGACCATAGGGAAAGTTATTCACCGCTTTATCCTTACAAATTTTCAGTAGCAATAAAACAAATTTTAGCAAAAGACAACCATTTATTAAAACATTAGAGCTAAACTGGATTTATATCAGCAGGGAGAAAAAAGATGAAAACGTTGGTTTATCTGGTGATTTTGGCCGGTTTGGCGTATGGCGGAAAATATCTCTATGATCAAGGGTATTTTGACTCGTTTATGGAAAGCTTTAGCCGCACCACAGAACGCACCGAAAATTTTGTAACTGATAAGGCGGTTAAAGAAGCTAACTTTTAGGCCGGTCAAACAACATTAGGAAAAAAATATCACTAATTGTAATTTTTGACTGGACAGATGCAAAAATATGCATTATAAGACTTCTCGTTATCTGATGCTCGGGTAGCTCAGTCGGTAGAGCAGAGGACTGAAAATCCTCGTGTCGGCGGTTCGATCCCGTCCCCGAGCACCATTTCAAGTAAGTGCCTTTTAGAGGCACTTTTTTTGTGCTCTCGCCAATCAGACTTCGTTTACACTCGTCTTCTGGGGGACGGGCCTCGGTTCATCGTCAAAGTTGGGGGCAGAGTAAAAAATTATAAAAAACTCTGTCGTCGGTTTATTTTGCTCTGTGGCAAATAAATTGAAAGCCTCCGCAAATACGAAGGCTTTGATGTGGTTTAGCTCTTATTTTTCCGGAATTTGGGGAATAATCGCTTCAGTTGAGGTATAATCTTTGTTGGGCAGCCAGGTTTGGTTTCTGCCCAGAAAAGCAATTTTGCCCCTGACAATCAGATTATCACCGTCACGCCACATTTCACAGCCATAAATTTTGCCTTTGGCCGGGTCAAGAATTTCTCCGCCGGTGTATTTGTCGCCATTTTCCTGCAAATTCCACGCAATATCCAATCCGATGATTTTGGGCGCGCCGGCAATTTTTGCAGTTGCTTCTTTGTTTTTGAAAAGTTCAATTACACGGGCGTAATATTTACCCTCGTATTCATAAACCCGAACCACGCTTTTTTGAGTGTTGGTCTCATCATCAACGGTAGTCCAATAGCCGGTGATCGGCTCCGCCGCCAGCGCCAGTTTGCTAAAGAATAAAGCGGCTAACAAAATGCTTACTTTTTTCATTAATCGGTCTTTCATCTTATGAATATAAAATTGAATGAAGCATACAGTACCTATTTAAGCTCGTCAATAACCAGAATTATTTTTCTTGATTTGATATCAACAGTGCAGTTAAAATGGTTTAAGAGTAAAAAGTTTAAAGGATAACAGCTGCATTGAGGAGCTGAGCTTATAAAAACGGGGAGCATTTGCTCCTTTTTTTGTTTTAAATTATAAAAATTCCTTGTTTATGAACAGTAAAAAGTTATAATGTTGTAAAATAATATTGTTGGAGGTTGGTATGAATGGCTGGCTGGAATGGGCTAAAGAATTGCAGTCAATTGCTCAAAATGGATTGACATACACCAAAGATGCGTTTGACAAAGAGCGGTTTGAGCGACTGCGCGAGATAGCGGCTGAAATCATGAGTTCTTACAGCGGTCTGCCTCTGGAAAAAGTAAAAAACCTGTTTTGCAACGAAACCGGTTTTCAGACGCCTAAGCTTGATACACGAGCAGCGATTTTTAATAATGATAAAATCCTTTTGGTAAAAGAAAAAAACGGAACCTGGTCACTGCCAGGAGGCTGGGTTGACTTTGATCAAACCATATCCGGCAACACCGAAAAAGAAGTGTGGGAAGAAGCTGGCTTGCACGTCAGAGCCAAACGCCTGATAGCTTTGCAAGACCGCAACCGCCACAATACCCCGCCCTATGCCTACAATGTTTGTAAAGTTTTTATGGAATGCGAATTAATCGGCGGTGAATTTCAGCCCAACATTGAAACAGCCGAGAGCCGCTATTTTGCAATTGACGAACTGCCAGACAATTTTGCCAATGAAAAATGCACCGCCGAACAAGTAAAGATGTGTTTTGCTGCTCATAATAATCCGCATTGGGTTGTGCAAGTAGATTAAAAATATTGGCACAAAAATTGCATATATTTAAGGGAATTGGTTTAAATATATGTGATGAGAGGCTGCCATGGCACTTAATTCGTTTATGCCCTGCACGACAGGATTGGAAGCGCAAAGCCACGCATTGGGCGAGGTTGCGACTAATATCGCCAATATGCGCACGGTGGGATATAAATCCAATAAAACCATGTTTTATTCTCTGCTGGGATCTAATCCGGTGGTCAAATCGCATAACAGCGGCATTGCCTCGTCGCGGGCAGATATTGCCGGAGTGGGATATTATGACCGCACCAATATTTTGGACGGCGGCATTGTCAGCACCACCGGCAACAACTACGATGTGGCGATTTCCGGCAATGACAACGCCTTTTTTACTTTGCGCGATAATTTCGGTTACAACTACTACTCTCGCGCCGGTGATTTTTCTACCCGCACCGAAAACGGAGTCACCTATTTGGTTAATAACAGCGGCCTTAAGGTTCAGGGTTTTCCATCAATAGACGGCAAAGACGTGTATAGCGTCGGCGCTGAAGATATTGTTATTAAATATCCTGAAAAAATTCCGCCGGTTCCAACCACTGATTTGACCATTACGGCCAATGTTCCCGCCACCGACGTGGACAGCAGCAGCTATTCAATGACAATTTATGCGCCGACGCATGACGGTGAAACCATGAATATGATCTTCAAAAAGGTTGAAGGCCAGCAAAACCTTTGGGATCTGTCCTTCGCCGTAGAAGGTGGCACCGCGACTGGCAGCGTTGCGCAAGTGCAATTTAACAGCCGAGGCGAAGTGGAAACCCCTAAGGTTTTGGACGTGAGCATTGCTTGGGACGACGGCGACACCAATCAGGTGCATCTGGATATCTCAACCATGACGCAGCTGGCCGGCGGCCCCGGAACGACTTATGTCAATCAGGACGGAGCGCCGGGCGGACAGTTTGTAAAAAGTTTTATTGATAAAGACGGCGTGGTTAAGGCTTATTACAGCAACGGCGACACCTATAACTTTGGCAAACTCGCCCTGACCGCTTTTACCGCTCCGGAAAACTTAACCCCGATTAACGGCACTTTGTTTGAAGCCAACGCGGAAACCGGCGACACCCATTTTGTTGAAAACAACGGCATTTTGCAGCCGCAGGCTTTGGAGCAATCGGCGGTAAATGTGGAAGAAGAATTTTCTAATATGATTGTGGTGCAGCGGGCGTATAGCCTGAACACCCAAAGCTTTACCGCCACTAATGAGATGCTGCAATTGTTGGTGGATCTGAAAACCTAAGTTTTTTTCAAAAAAAAAGAAGGAGCCAAACGGCTCCTTTTCTTTAACCCGCAAACCAACAACTATTTGGATTTTTTGCTGTTCTTTTTGTTGTTTAAGAGTTTGCTGTCAGAACCGGAATTTTTGCCGGCAGACAATTTGGAAGAAGAACGCGGATTCAGAACAGTGGCTTTGAAGCTGGCTGTTTTGAGGCTGGCAGCTTTGGCAACTGATTTTTTGGCGGCAATAACGCGGCTGGAAGCCAATTTTTTGCCGGCGGTTTTCAGAGCGGACATAGCGTTGAGCTGGTGAATGGCGGCGTCCCAATCCTGAGAACTGGTATTGGCCGGACAACCGTTGTTTTGCCAAATGTAATAAGCGGCTTCTGCAATCGCTTTTTCGTTAAACTTTATCATTGATAATCTCCAGACATAAAAAAATTAAATCGGTAAGAAAATTAACGATAAATGTTTAATAAACCGTTTATAAATCAGGATATTTACGCATTTTTTAAGACCGCGCACAGATGATTTACGATTTTTTGCGCGGTTTTGACATGAGGATCAAACAACAGCGGAATTTTGGAAAGGCGCTCGTCTTTTTTGTAGTCATCTCGGCGAATAATCACACGCTCAAATTCTTTGGACAAAGCGGTGATATCAGAAATTTCATAATAGCCGCAAATCAGCGATTTGGCCCAATCATTAAAATTATTTTCACGGCCAGCCAGATGAAACAGCGGCTTACCGGCAGGCAGATATTCCCCTAAAAAGGAGCAGCAATCCGTTATCATGCCACTGGAGCGCATAAACAAACCAAAATAGTCGCCGCCTTCATATATAGTGCCAATCTTTTGCCAGGCGGCATAATAATCATCAATCTCGGCTTCAGTCATTATTTTATTTTTGATAACCGCAGTCTTAAACCTTGGATGCGGTTTAAAAACCCAATCGACCTGATCTTGATATTGCCGCGCCAATTGCAAAATTGCCGCACCGGTGTTTTCAAACGTTGCGCAGGCCAACCCGTGAGCCTCAAACGAATGATGCGGCGCATATATAATCAGAGGTTTCAAACCGGCGGCAGGTTTAACGGAATCAACATAAACATCTAACTTGGGGTAACCAATCGCCACGCAGTTAGTTATTTTTTGTTTAATCTGCTGGCTAAAGTGTTCAATAACCCATTCATTTTCCACAAACATCTGCCATAAATTGAGATGAAACTGGCGATTGTAGTTATCAGCTAATTCAACTAAATGCATGCCATAAGGGGAGTAACAGCAAAGAGCTGATTTAGAAACAATCACCGGATGCTGGCAATCGGCCAGCTCCCATGGTTGCTGGTAAAAGAGAATATCAACCCCCAGCTCATCGGCAGTCAAATAGCGTTTATGAGCGCGATCATAAGCCCAACGAACATTAAGCCCTAAGGAACAAAAGAAATTGTAACAATCATCTATGGTTTTATAAAAATTTTGCTTGCCCCGATGTGATATAATCATTTCGGTCACCAGCACTTCAGGCTCAAAATAAGGGCTGCGGGCGAACTCATCATAAAGCGACTGATATTGCCACTTGGCTTGCTCGCAAACCAAAAACCCGACTTTTAGCTTGCGCCGTCCGAAGTCTTGACGAAGTTTGGTTAATTTGCAAGCATAATTTTCTGCCGTTGGTTTGGCAAAATCAGGATACCGAGAAAATTTCAGGCCTAAAAACTTAATGCGGGTTTTATCAAAATTATGTTTGATTTTAAGCACTGGGAGCTTTAAGACCTGCACCACTGTCTCGCGATTTTTGGTTTGCGCTTGCCAGAAGAAATCGCGGATCTTGCGCAGTGTCCGCAAATAACAAAGTTGAGGATATTTGCGAAACAGCAGCCGCTTGGTTTCCTTTTTATATTTCAAGCGTTGCTGCACATTTCTTGATTCATCGTCAGGCTTAATGCGATAAAAATATAAAATCTCGGGAATTTTATAAATTTTCAATTTGAGGCGCAAAGCCATGCCCAGCCACAAGTCATAATCCTCCTGACCATGGACAAAGGCAGAATCATAGCCGCCGAGACGGTCAAAATCAGTTTTGCGAAACAACGAGGCATTAATCAGACAATTACCATTAATCAGGTTTTGGCGATTAGGATACGGCAGGTCCATTTCGCCATGACTTTGCCCAAACAACATAACCCTGTTGGTAATAATGTCACCGCGCCTATTCTCCATTGCTGATAATAATTTTTCCAAACAATCTGGAGTAATAATGTCATCGGCGTCCAGCGGATAAATATATTGGCCTTGCGCCGCCGCAACAGCTTGATTTCGCGCAGAAACGACACCTTGGTTGTTTTGCCTAATCAGTCGAAAATTGTCTTTATCAGAAATATATTGACTGATAATGGCCGCGGAATTATCAGTTGAACCATCGTCAACAATTATAACCTCATAATCAGAAATGGTTTGCGTCGCTACGGAATCCAGACATTCGGTAATGTATTTTTCTTGATTGTAACATGGTATGACAACGGATATTTTGGGCATGACAGCTTCCTAGCAAAAACTTTGCTCGCTTTTTAATTTGGCAAAATGCTCGGCGTTACGATACTTAAAGACCTTAGCCGGATTGCCGCCGGCAATCGCCAAAGGCGGAATATCCCCACGCACCACCGCGCCGGCCTGAATAATTGCGCCTTCACCGATTTTGGCGCCGGGCAAAATGGTTACACGGCTGCCAATCCAGACAAAATCGCCAATTTCAATATCTTTATAAACATAATCATCAGGAGAATACGGAATATGCTGACCATGGTCATAGTTATGATTTTGGGCAATTATTAATAGCTCAACACCACTGTGAACATAGTTGCCGAAAGTAACTTTGCCGTGGCCATGAATCTCACAACCATTAAAACTGCAATTATCACCCACAGAAGTGTTGGAAGTCAGCAAAGTTTTGCCACCGCAACGCAAATTGGCGCCAACATGACGGCATTTTTTATAAATTTTTGCAGTCCAGATATTGTTGTACGGATTTAACGTCTTGGCCTTGATTTTGATGAGCGGTATAAAACCAAATAAGTAATATGTAGTGTATTTTGGCGCTGTTATGATTTTGAATAATGGCAAAAAACCAAAGAGGTTAAGCCAGCTACACATATCTTAGTCCTTTTAAGCAATTATTTATTCGGCAAAAAAACTGAAAATGGATGCCGTCGCACATCAAAGCCAGCGACGAACTCGCCGGTTTTTAGATGTTTTTCGGCATTCTTGTTCATTGTTTTTCACCTTTTATACAAATCCGGCTCTCGCCGTAAACCTCAAACGATATGGTGTTCTAATCTACCCTCTTTCCCCCTTGTGTCAATAGAAGAAATTAAATATCCTAACGTTTTTTGTCAGACAAACACCACACTTTGCCAAACAAACGCAAATATTTTCGGCTATAAAAAGGTGATTTACTGCGATATATTTCCAGAAAATCACCCAATTTAAAACAAACTTTTTTTCTACCTTCGGCGGCAAAGACAATTTTTTCATTTCTGCAATTGTCATATCACCGCCCCAAACAATACGGAGGACGCAAAGGCTAGAAAAATAGTCAGTAATTTCCTGTACCGGCGGAAATTTACAAATACCACATACGGCTTCATTTCCGGCTGTTCGTCCAATACTTCTTTTACCGCAGGACAAATCAAATCAACTTGCGCATAAGGTTTTGCGGGCAAACGAACAATATTCTGATTTTCCGCCAGCAACTCGGTGGCAAAACTTAATGTGCAATTCACCGGCACATTGGATGGGGTGGAATGAAAATGTATATAACATAGATTCCTTTTTATGTGTATATCACGTTACAAATACTCTTTCAAGTTGCCGTTTCGAGGAAAAGAGACCGCCATCCCCGACGGGTACGGATTTGTTGGGGCGAAATCGTTGACGACGACGCGCGCGGCGTGGTTCATCCCCATAACAATCGCGTAGGGATGAATTCCCTGCCGCGCCAACCGTTCGACCAAATCGGCGCGGAATTCTTCGGTGCGCGACGTGGTGATCACGATCTGCGCGCCCTCGTCCTGTAGCCGTTTAATGACGGCGCAGTTTTCAACCAGCATTTTGTCGTTGTTGTACCAGTTCAGCGATCCGTAGCGGCCGCAGTTTTGCATCAACACGCCATCCACATCAACAAAGTAAGTGCGGCATTTTTGCTGAACCTCTTTCCATTCTTTCAGCGTTCCCCAATCGTCGTACCCCGTCGCTTCAATAGCATAGAAAACTTTGTCCTTTTTGGACAGCATATAAGAAATAACGTGTGAAATATACATTTCACCGTCAAACCGCCGTGC
>CAKQKH010000009.1 GCA_934248075.1 uncultured Alphaproteobacteria bacterium
CCGCACCCGCAACATAACAAAAAAAGAGTTCAAGGCATAAGCCTGAACTCTTTTTTACTGGCTGGGGTGGCAGGATTACTCGGCGCTATGCTTGAGTTGCACGGGCGCTTACGCTTTTTTTCAAAAAGCGCCGGCATACTTCCGTCTGCCTTTCGCTGGTAGTCGAACCTACTTCTTCGTAGGTTCAAACCCCGCACCCGCAACATAACAAAAAAAGAGTTCAAGGCATAAGCCTGAACTCTTTTTTACTGGCTGGGGTGGCAGGATTCGAACCTACGAATGTCGGCACCAAAAGCCGATGCCTTACCACTTGGCGACACCCCAACAATTTGTGGTAACACTGATATCTCTATCAGCAGGGATATATGTAGAATAAAAAAAAGATAAAGGCAAGAGTTTTTTTACAATAATTAAACAATGGCATAATTGGATAATAATATTTATTGACAAAATTACGTTAAAACGTTATTTTGCAGACCTAAATCTTATAGATATGACAATTTTTGAACTTGCACCCTCCGTGGTGGATGTCCTGCCTAAGTTTAGGTATAAAGACATCAGATCGGAAATGTCCGAACAGGTCATTGAGAAATTTTTATCGCCAGCGCCAACCGTAATTCAGCCTTGTCTGATACATATGTTGGGCATTCCGGCCGCCGGCAAATCAACCTATTACCAAGAACACAAGGATGAATTCCCTCCGCATGTGTTTGTCGGGTTCGATACTATCATGGAGGCATTGCCTCTGTATCAGAAAGATCTGGAAAAGCATGGAAGCGTTTATGCTTTCAGGCGTTGGGAGCTTCCGGCTAGGGTTATCGGTTATGAACTCTTGGAACGCGCCATTGCCGCCAAGAAAAACATTTTCTTTGACCATGGCGGCACCCCGACGGCGCATGCTGAGCTGTTGCGCAACATCAAAGTTCTTGGTTACCGCACCGAGATGATTTACATCAAATGCGATGTAGATGTTGCTCAAAAGCGAACTATTGAGCGGGAGAAAAAAACTTACCGCCATACGCCGCCGCAGATTATTATTGACCGTGCCAAACTGACTGAGGATTTGGTTCCGGTTTACAAAGAGATCGTCGATGAGTTCATCGAGGTCTAATCAAGAATCGCCTTTCGGGGCGATTTTTTTGTGTTCACAAATTGATTTTTTATGAAAATTATTGTATAATAATCTCAGCTATGCAATAGGCGAAGCGAGGTATTTAAGATGTCATGGCGAGAAGATTTAAAAAATAAGGCACAACAGTTTTATCATCGCGCTGAGAAGTTTTGTCATCAAGCCGGAATCAGAGCCGGTGGCTGGTTTGGCGCGTTGGTTATGATGGTATCTACCAATGCCGCCGCCGGTGATAAGCCCAATGCCCCCACAGATAATCGCCAGCCTGACAAAATTGAAACCACAAATTTTATTAACAGTGTTGCTGTCGATGCCGCCGGCAAGCCGAATCTTTATGACTATAATGCCAATTGCGATATTAAAAGGCTTGATCTTGATAAAGTGGCCGCCGCCATTTCCAAGCTCACTCTGGCCGATGTTTTGGCCAAGGGGCTTGTCAACAAAGAGGATATTCAGTCTTATCAGTTTGCCGCTGAAGATTTTCAGCAGATGAAGTCCGGTAATCTGGGGTTGCGTCTGGAGCGCAAGTTTGCGGCTAATTGTGCCGGCAAAACTCCTCAAGGAGATTGCCTGACCGGAGTTAGAGAGACGGTGTGCGCCGTTACCGGCCAAAATATTTATACTCACTCCGGCGCCGCTCGTGAGTGGTGGGAGCGGGTTGACGAGCGTGAGGAATCTCCGTTTGTGATTATTGGCAAAGTTCAGGTGCGCGATGAGGGTGGACACTTGCAGGATCGCGGCAATATCAAACTGAATGACCTCAAAGCTCTTAATGACGGTATTGTGGTGATTGACGGCAACAAAAAAGGCCAGCCGGCTGGGCATGTGTCATTTGTAAAAGCCAGGTACGACACCAAAGGTAATTTTATTGGCACTGACAGCTATTGCGACGGCAAAGAAAACTATGTCAATGTGGTTGAACACAAAATCGGCGGCGGCTCAAGGCGCTATGGCAACACGGCTGTGGTTTTGTTGCCCAATGACACCAAACCATCAGCCGGATTGGTTGATTATATTGTCAATATAGTGGCTGACCGTGAAAACAACGCTCTGGAGGTTGGCAAAAAATTGGCCGGCGGCGCGCTAAAGCTCAGCGCTGAAGATTTTGTAAAATCAAACACCTTTGCAATCACAGCCGACGCTTTTGCTTTGGCGCAAAATACGAATTTGCCCGCGACAACGCGTATTAAGAAAGCCAAAAACGAGCTTCATAAAAATGATCACGCATTAGATAACGACAAGACTTATCCAAATTTTAGTGTTATTGCCGCCAAATTTAAAAACCAGAACAGTATCAACGGCTGATTTATTGCTCCTTATCTCTTGGATTATTGCTCGTAGATATTAGGTATTAGTCATATTTATATCTGAGGAGCAAGAAATGAAATATTGGCTGTTCTTTGTTTTGTTGCTGTCCGCGGCGTCGGCATCGGCTCATGAGGTTTCCGGTCTTTATGCCAACTTTAAGCGGGCGGGACTGGATTTAGGCACGGCCAAAGTCAGCAATTATCGAGACTATGCCGATTCTCCCAATACGGAAATTAACCAAAACACGCAAGGAGTGCTTAAAGGCGTGTTTGACTTTGCGCTGGAGTACGAGCAACCGCGCTATCGGTTTGACAATATGGTGTATGCCGAGTATGGACGCAGCAAAATTCACGGCAACAAAGGCCGCAAAAGCTACACCGAAAATGCCGATAATTTACTGTTGACCAGCGAATATATTTACAAAATCTGGCATTTTGCCAATCAGGCGGATTTGGGGCCGTTGGCCAATCTGGCGTATCAGACCGAGTTTACCACCGATTCTCAGGCCAAACGGCGAAAATTACTGCGCTCCACGCAAGGGATTAAGATGATAAACGGCGTTAGCGGCCTTACGGATTTTCATTTGGCTCTGGTGGAGGAATTTGACCTGACTTACGCTCAAGAGGACACCAAGACCGCGTGGCAAATCGGCTTTACCTACAAATATCCTTTTGCCGACAAATATCGCTTTGAGTTTGAGAGCTATTACCGCGACTATCTGGGATATTCGCGCTATGAGGCCACGGATTTTCGTCATGAGTTTTCAGCCGTTGCCAAGCTGAATATCGCGGTGGCGACCAAGTTTTTTGTGGAGCCGTATGTCTCGTATTTTCGCGCGGAAGACCGTGAGCATAACAAATCCGGCGCTAATCTGATGTTTGGGGTGGCCGTGGCTTTTACCGATTTGATAAAGTTGTTTTAGGCGCAAAAAAATCCTCTCTTCTGAGTGAAGAGAGGATTGGCGATAGGAGTTTGCCTTAGATTTCAGCTGAATCCAATGTGACTTTTTTACTTGGATAAAGCGGAGCTTTTGGCGCTCTCTTTACTTCTTTTTCCGAGCCGGTGAAAGGGAAGACCTGAACCTCCTCGTCAGAGTAGAATTTTCTCTGCCGGTTGGCCATGTTGATTATCCAACCTCTGATGCCATCCTTGTCTGTTGCGCGGACAGCTTCGTGAATAGAGGTCTTGTCGTTTTTTACTACTTTATAAAGACCGATTGAGTCCATATCAACACAGATCATTCTCGGTTTAGCGTACAGCATGATCTTATCAAGACCGTTGCTAGTTTTTTTCAATTTTCTTTCCATATATATAATAATTAATTTGTTGCGATTATATAAGCACAAATTAACAAATTATGCAAGCTAAAAATGACAAAATATACAAAAAAGCGCAAAAAAAGAAAATAAGCATAAAAAAAGAGCATCTGTATCTCACGACATAGATGCTCCTTATGAAGAAAGGATGTAAGTAGTAAAACTAGGCAGAACCCAAAAAACTGCCTAAATATTCCTAAAAACCGAAATTGAACCAATGTACTATAATGGTATTATGGCAAACATTGGAGAAACGCGTACATTGATCCAATTTCGGTATAAATAGCTTCGCAAAGCGGCGAAATCTTGCAGAAATCGTAGAAAAAATAGATTTCGCGGCAATGCGAAGCTTATATCGTTAGGTCGAGACAAAATTTAGATTTTATGATCAGTGGTTTTTTTTAGTTTTAGTGTTATTTTGTCTCGACCTTGTTAATTCATACATAAAAATTCATTGTTGAGCAGGATATAAACACATTTGTAAAATTTTGTCAACAATATTTTTTGCAAAAAAAAGAATTTTTTTAATTTTAAAAATAAAAAAAAGGAGCGCGTTTCACAACGAACCCCTTTTGAGCCAAATGGAAAAAGCATACCTATGCTTAAATCACACTCCATGAGCCGGCGGAAATCAAGTATGGCGGAAACTAAATCGCAGCCGTAATGCCCATGGAGCTTATTCGACGGAGAAGGTCATCATCAATCGGCCGAATAGGCGGAAGGGATAACCGAATCTCCATTATATCAAAATATCAGAGGCAACTTTATGATGAGTACGTAGCAGAAAAAGAAAAATATAAAGCCACCTCTGATAATAAAACTCAATAACAATAAACATAAACTTATAAAAGCAAGCGCAATAAATCACTTTCTTTCAAATTTGTCAATAGTTTTGTTTAATGTTTTTTTAAAATTTAAGATCTTGATAGCTGATGCCGCTTTTCCATAGTGAGCGCGCCAAACTATATGTGCTGTCTTTGGAAAGCTCGTTGTTAAAGTAATTTTCCTTGATTTCCAGTTCTCTTTCGTTGAGGTTTACATAAATCAGCCCGCAAAAAGACAAATAAATCAGAGTGTATATCAGGCGTTTGAACCAATGCGGCGCGGGCAGGGAGGTAAACAAATATTGCCGACAGCGGCGGACAATCAGATAACTGATAAGCAACAACGATACTATATAGCCGGCAAACAGGTAATTTTGCGCGATATCATCGGCTACCTCGCGCATGTCAATCAGATATTCTACCGCCAGAATATTAAACGCGGCCGAAAATTTGTTCCAAAACACCAGCGACATGGTTTCTTCAAACAAATTGGCAAAAACAAAAAACGCAAATCCGCCGCCGGTGATGATCTTGTCTAAACGAGAATTTATTTTGTCGGCCGGCAAAAACAATAAATATGCCACATAAGGCAGCATGACGAACAAAAAAGATATGGTGGTGGTTTTGAGCAGGATTCCAACAGTTTTGACCATCGGCAAAAACGACCAATCCACATATTCGCGCATCGCCAGCAGCAGAATACCGAACGTTAAAAATTCAATAAGCAAAGTAATCGCGTAAAACGGAGCCAGACGTCGCAACAAGAAAGAGTTCATAACCGCAATCCTCAAAATCGTAATCTCATATCAACCTAAAAGATATTAATAACAAAGGCAATATCGCAGAGATTTCCTGTTAACAACTCCGTGCCGGCTCGGCACCGCCGCGCGGGTCATTGCGCGAACGGCGATAGCCGTGAGAAGCAATCCATTTTTATCAATAAACAATATGGACTCTTCGTTTCACTCAGAGTGATAATTTAAAAAATTAATTTAATAAAAATGACCCACGCATTACGAATGCGTGGGTCATTTTAGGGGCGAGGAAATTATAATAATCCCTCTTGTTTAAGGCTGTTGGCAGTTTGCGCAATAGCCTCCTTTAAATTCTCCCTCATCTTGTTCTTATTGCAATAGACTGCAACAAGCAGCTGAACCAGCTGTAAATAAGATTTGAGGTTTTTGTAAGGCAGTTTTAACCGGAAATTTTGTTCCAGCAATTCGGCCGCTTTTCGTATTTCATCAGAGATTGGGAACTCTAATGGCTTTTGAAAAGTGCCGGCATATGCCTCACACCGATTGAGAATAGAGGCCAGCTCATGCAGTAACATTTGTCCATCGCAAATACCTTTGCCGTTGTAATAACACATTACATCTTCCAATGTTTGTTCTGGAACACAGTAATACGATTTTACTTCCGGAGCCTGTTGAGCCTGAGTGCGTTCCAGCCGTAAACTCAGACGCTGGGTGCAACACCAAATGGTGATGTCTTCCGGTTTGGTAACGGCTTTTACTGCCAAGACATTCTGCCCGCTGTTTTTGCCTTCGCCAAGAATGATAATGCATTCTTTCGGAATTCCCAAACGACGCAATACGTCGGCCAAAAGTTCCGCCTCACTTTGGTTGTGAGTGTGCTTGGACATTAGTCCTTTGCCGCCGACACAAAGAATATTTGGATGATATCCGTATTCTTTGCGTATGATGTAAAAGCATTTTGCTGCGATAAACGCTGATGTTGCATCATCATCAATCGCCACAAGCCTAGTTGCTTTTACAATTTTGCCGTTTGGCAAAAAGCAATTAGTCTTTTTTCTCAACGTTTCATGAAGCAATGTGGCTGCTTCAAAATAAATCTTTTTCATATATATATAAATAATCAGTTATTGGTGGTAATGTATCACAATTTCAATTATGATGCAATCACTAAATCAACTAATTTAGACAAAAAAACTCGACTAGCAATAAGGTTGGTGAGCCATCAAAGGCGAACCTACCAAGTTAGAGGATTAAGGTGGGGGTGACAATAAAAAAGACTCTGTCATGCCTCTTTGCGGAAGCATTCTTCCGCAAAGTCCAGGCATCTACCGAACTGATAATATCGATTGACAGCACGGAAGATCGCTTGACCTCGGGCGAGAATGCTCGCCCCTCGGAGCGATGACAGCTATTTTTTTTAGTACACTATTCCGAGCGCCGAGCCAGCGGCGAGCAAGCGAGTAAATTCTTGCTACGCGCCGCCCGCCGTGCGGGCGAGTAACAGCTTAAGAATGCCTGTGCGGCTTCGCACTGCCACCGGTGGCTCACCGGTTAGCGGAGTTTCTGGCGGATTGCGTCAACAGCCTGATCCAGACGAGAAGTGTCCGAACCGCCGGTTTGCGCCATATCCGGACGACCGCCGCCGCCCTGAGCGCCGACAAACGGAGCCACAGCCTGAATCAGCTGATTAGCCGGAAATTTATCTTTGAGGTCTTCGGTTACGCCGATAACCACCGAGGCTTTGCCGTCATTGGCGGTAAACAAGGCCACCACCAAATTCTCGGGGTATTGCGACTTAACCTCATCAACAAAGGCCTTAAGCTCCTTGGTGGTAATGTTTTCCAAAATTCGCGCCACAAAACGAATACCGTTGACATCTTCATAATTATTTGGATTATCGGCGGCTTTGTTGCTGACAAATTTCTTCTTGAGTTCAAATATTTTGGCTTCCAGAGCTTTCTTTTCTTCCAAAATCTGGGCGACTCTGGCCTCAACGTCAGAGAAGCTGGCTTTCAGGCACTGGCCGATATGGCGCAGGCGATCCTCAATATTCTGGGCGTATTTTTCGGCGGCGGCTCCGGTTACGCACTCCAGACGACGCACGCCGGCGGCAACCGCTCCCTCGCTGATGATATTAAAATAGCCGATATCGCCGGTAAATTTGACATGAGTACCGCCGCACAATTCGCGGGACAAATCGTCTCCGACACAGACAACCCGAACTTCATCGCCGTATTTTTCGCCAAACAGAGCCATGGCGCCGGATTTGACTGCCTCGTCCTGACTCATCAGCTTGGTGATAACCGGATAGTTGGCGCGAATCATCTTGTTGACGGTGTTTTCCAAATCACGCAGCTCTTCTTCGCTGATTTGTTTGGGGTAGGCAATATCAAAACGCATTTTGTCTGCGGCCACCAAAGAGCCTTTTTGGGTTACGGTTTTGCCGAATTTGTCTTGCAAAGCCTTGTGCAAGAGGTGGGTTACGGTATGATTGCCGGCAATGGCGCCGCGGTTTTCTTCATTGACCGCGAATGTGGCGTTGTCGCCAACCTTGATGCTGCCTTTAATCATTTTGCAGACATGAACATGCAAACCGTCAAGTTTCTTTTTGGTGTCGGTTACCTCAATGGCAAAGTTTTCGCCGCTGATGTTGCCGATATCGCCGACCTGACCGCCCATTTCGGCATAAAACGGAGTCTGGTTGGCCAACAGATAGAACTCGCCGTTGTCAACCCGCTCAACAGTTTGGCCGTTCTGCACCAAAGCGGTAATTTGGCAATCAGACTTGAGGGTGGTGTAGCCCAAAAATTCGCTGCCGCCGAGTTTATCCTGCAGTTCAAACCAAATTTTTTCGGTGCCGGCATCACCGGAGCCGGCCCAGTTTTTGCGAGCCTCGGCTTTTTGGCGCGCCATGGCCTTGTCAAAACTCTCAACATCAACTTTGATGCCGCGGTTTTTGAGGGCGTCTTCGGTCAGATCCAAGGGGAAGCCGTAAGTGTCATAGAGTTTGAATGCGGTTTCGCCGTTCAGAATATCACCTTCTTTAAGATTGGCGGATTCTTCATCTAAAAGTTTAAGACCCTTGTCCATAGTGCGGATAAAACGCTCTTCTTCCAGTTTGATGGTTTCTCTGATAAGATCTTCGGCGTTGTACAATTCCGGATAAGCCGCGCCCATTTCTTTTTGCAACGCCGGCAACAGTTTATAAATCATCGGCTCATCAACACCCAGCAGGTGGGTATGGCGCATAGCGCGGCGCATAATTCGGCGCAAAACATAACCGCGGCCTTCATTGGAGGGCAATACGCCGTCGGCAATCAAAAAGGCGGTCGCGCGCAAGTGGTCGGCGATAACATTGTGCGAAGACTGCAGCGGACCTTTGGGGTCAGAATTGGCAATATCGGCAATCGCTTTAATCAGATTTTGGAACAAGTCAATGTCATAGTTGGAGTGTACGCCTTGCAAAATGGCGGAAATACGCTCCAAGCCCATGCCGGTGTCAATGCATTTTTGCTTGAGGCCGATGCGGGTTCCGTCCGGCAGATCCTCAAATTCATCAAACACCAGATTCCAAATCTCAATCCAGCGATCGCCGTCTTCTTCCGGAGTGCCGGGGAGGCCGCCCCAAACATGCTCGCCATGGTCATAAAAAATTTCTGAGCAGTAGCCGCAAGGGCCGGTATCGCCCATCTGCCAAAAGTTGTCTTTGGTTTTGATACCGATAATCCGGTCTTCCGGCAGGCCGGAAACCTTGCGCCAAATATTGCGTGAAACTTCATCGGTATGAAAAACCGTAACCGCCAGCCGGTCTTTGGGCAGGCCGAACTCTTTGGTTACCAGCTCCCAGGCGTAGGCAATG
This sequence comes from uncultured Alphaproteobacteria bacterium, assembly GCA_934248075.1. Lineage (GTDB taxonomy): Bacteria > Pseudomonadota > Alphaproteobacteria > RF32 > CAG-239 > CAZU01. Next base: position 9,192 of record CAKQKH010000009.1, read on the forward strand.
GCTTCATCTTTGAAATAGTCGCCAAACGAGAAGTTGCCGAGCATCTCAAAAAAAGTATGGTGGCGAACGTCATAACCGACGCTGTCCAGATCATTGTGTTTGCCGCCGGCGCGCACTGATTTTTGGGAAGTCGTTGCTCGGCTGAAAGGCGCGGCCTCATTGCCGGTAAAAATATTTTTGAACTGAACCATGCCCGAGTTGGTGAACATCAGGGTCGGGTCATTATTCGGAACCAGAGATGAAGACGGCACAATCTTGTGGCCGTTTTTGGCAAAATAGTTTAGAAAAGTGCTTCTGATTTGATTAACCGTAACAGTCATTTTATACTTCCCAAAATCTAAAAATGTTTAACCTCATATTGATAATGCAAACTTGTGTTTCTGTCTAGCAATTTTTTACAAAAAAAACAACCAAAACCATACTTGTGCTTGCCAATTTTACAAAATCGGGTAATATTTAAAAAGTTTGGAGAAGTTTTAATGGTGAAAATTAGCGATACTCTCATCAAAGCCAAAGTTATCGGAAAATGCGGCGGCGTGATACTTGATGCCGAGTTTGCCGACAATTCGGTTAAGCCGGTGTTTTGTTCAGCCTATGATGTGGTGCAGATGTGTGTGCCGGAAACATCGGTGTATGTCAGGTGCGACGCGACCAAAAACCGCAAAGTGACGCATGAGCTGGAGCTGGTGGAGCAAAACGGAGCTCTGATATACGGACGCCCCAATCGCAACAATGATTTGTTTGAAGAAGCTTTTAATGTCGGCGCTTTGACTGAGTTTGCCTCATATACTCAATGCCGCCGGTTGGAGCCTGATGATCATTTGCCGCACGTTGATTTCGAGCTGAGCGCCGCTGACGGAGCCAAGTGTTTTGTTTTTGTTACCAATGTTTATCACAAACAAGGCGACAGCGCCGTGTTTCCGATGGAAGTCAATTTTTTTGAGATGGAGATGTTTGAGGAGATGAGCCTTTTGCGCGAGCAGGGGCATAAAACTTGTGTGTTTATGATTGTGCCGCGCGCCGATTGTCGTGAAATCCGTTTTAGTTGGAAACATTCGCCTCTGGCCGCCGCCAAAATCTTTGACGCCGCAAAAAATGGTTTGAATTTTGTCGGATATGGTTGCAATATAACCAAAAAGATTGTAACAATATCAAATCTTCTGCCTATTGTGTATTAGATTTTTTAGAAAGGATTGATTGTGTCATATAAACGCAAGGACGGCATTGTTATTCACGATGATCCGGCCGATTATGAAAAAATGCGGGTGGCCGGCAAAGTGGCCGCCGAATGTTTGGATTTTATCACGCCTTATGTTCAGGTTGGCGTGACTACCGGCGAGCTTGATGATTTGTGTCGTGATTTTATGGTCAAAAAAGGCGCGGTTCCGGCTTGTTTGGGGTATCATGGTTATCCGAAATCAACTTGCATTTCCATAAATCATGTGATTTGTCATGGTATTCCCGACTATGAGCGCAAGTTGGCCGATGGCGATATTGCCAATATTGACGTCACCGCCATTGTTGACGGTTGGTACGGCGACACCAGCCGCATGTATTATGTCGGCAACCCGAAAATCAAGGCCAAACGCCTGTGCGAGGTTACTTATGAATGCATGATGCGCGGTATTGACGTTGTCCGCCCCGGCGCCAGATTGGGTGATATTGGCGCGGTGATTGAAGAATGGGCGCACAAATACGGCTACTCGGTGGTTGATATGTTTTGCGGCCATGGCTTGGGGCAGGTGTTTCATGACGAGCCAAATGTTTTGCATTGCGGCCGCAAGGGTACCGGCGCGTTGCTGGAAGAAGGTATGTTCTTTACCATTGAGCCGATGATTAATATCGGCAAGCCCGACGGCATAATCTTGCAAAACGGCTGGACCGCGGTTACGCGCGATAAAACCTTGTCGGCGCAGTTTGAGCATTCTTTGGCGGTGACCAAAGACGGCTACGAGGTCTTTACTTATTCGCCCCAAGGGCTGGATAAACCGCCATACAAACTTTGAGGTTTTAGGACTATATGACAAAAGCGGAAACACAACCGGATTATATTGGCCACCGCGAACGTCTGCGGCAGAGGTTTTTGCTTGGCGGCGGTCGGGATATGGCAGATTATGAGCTTTTGGAGCTGATTTTGACCATTGCCCTGCCAAGGCGAGATGTCAAACCGCTGGCCAAGCGGTTGATTGCCAAATTCGGCAGTTTTGGCGAGGTTATTAAAGCCCCGCTGGAGAGCCTGATTATGATTGACGGCATCAAAGAGCATACTGCCACCGTGCTGAAGATTATCAGTGTGGCGACAGACAGATGCTCATGGCAAAGTCTGCAATCGTCAGACACGCCGATAATTCTCAACACCGACAGCCTGATTGATTATTGCCGCTCCGCCATGTGTTATTCTGACGTTGAGGAACTGCGTTTGATTTATCTGAATCCACATTTGCAGATTATCGGGCAGGAGACACTTCAGCGCGGCACCCTAAACTGTGTCGCCATACACCCGCGCGAGGTGATTAAGGCCGCCATGGCCAACAAAGCCAGCGCCATTATTATGGTGCATAATCATCCGTCTGGCAATGTTCAGCCCTCGGAGGCGGATATTGTTATGACCAAACGCGTCAAAGAAGCCTGCGAGTCCATAGGTATCAAGCTGCTGGAGCATTTGGTGATCAGCAAAAACGATTGTTACAGCTTTGCCGAACATATTTTCAAACCATAAAAAAAAGCGCCTTAACGGCGCTTTAGTTTTTCTTAGTGGGCAGTTTTGATATAAGTTTCAATCAGATAAGTCAGGTTGGAGGTAAACAGTTTAACTGAAATCGCCAACAAGATTATGCCGAAAAACTTACGCACCATATAGATAATACCGGCGCCCAACAGCTGTTCAATTTTTTTGGTCAGCTTAAGCACGCAGTATATAACCGCCATATTGGCGCACACCGCCAAAAAGATGTTGATGCTGTCATATTGCGACCGAATGGATATCAGAGTTGTCAAAGCTCCGGCGCCGGCAATCAGCGGAAATACCACCGGAAAGAAGGTGGAATCTTTGGGCGCGTCATCGGTGTCTTGAAAGATGTGAATATCCAGAATCATTTCCAGCGCCATAATGAAAATTACCAGCGAACCGGCAATCGCAAACGAGGCAATGTCAACGCTGAACAAGGTTAAAAAGGCTTCTCCGACAAAGAAAAACAACACAAACATAACAAATGATATCGAGGTCGCTTTGCCGGCGTCAATTTTGCGGCCGCGCCGTTTCAAATCCAGAAAAATCGGAATAGATCCGGCAATATCGATAATCGCAAACAAAACAAAAAAAGCACTGATAAATTGTTGTAAATTAAAATGCCCAAACATGAAACTTTCCTTATAAAATATTAAATTCGAGCCGACTATATCACGCTTTATTTGAAAGGCAAGTGTATTGATAAGACTGTGCAAAGTAAAAACAATAGCCAATGTCATTGCGCGAACGGCGGTTAGCTGTGAGAAGCAATCCATTTTTATCAAGAAACAAAAAGATGGATTGCTTCGGTTCACTAGCGCTCACACTCGCAATGACCGAGCAGAGGTGCAAGTCTGGCACTATTCCGAGCAACGAACAAGGTGAGTTGCGAGCAAATTCTTGCGAATGCCACCGGTGGCTCACCGGCACAAAAAAACCTGCACAAGGCAGGTTTCTTTGTAACTGGCGATCCCGAGAGGATTCGAACCTCTGACCCACAGCTTAGAAGGCTGTTGCTCTATCCAGCTGAGCTACGGGACCAAAAAATTGAATAAAACAAATAATATTTGCAAATGGTCGGGACTATTGGATTACTAAAGTTGCCTCTGCTGAATTTTGCCTTTGGCAAACCGGCAATACCCCCGTATTGCCTATTCCTTGTAGTCGAACCAACGCCCCGTTGGTTCTCATCCAATAGTATCGAACACTTATAATATTTGCAAATGGTCGGGACTATTGGATTCGAACCAACGGCATCTTGCTCCCAAAGCAAGCGCTCTACCAGGCTGAGCTAAGTCCCGTCCGTATTGCAGTGATATAATTAGCCGAATATTTTTATTTTGCAAGTATTTTTTTAATATGAATGACACTTTACAAGCTGTTGCAAATAAATTACACTAACTCGTCATTGAAACAGGAAACCAACATGAAACGTTTTTCTCGTCATACCGAAGATTTTGTTTGCGAACACTGCGGCGCAAAAGTTTTTGGCAACGGCTATACAAATCATTGTCCGCACTGCTTATATTCCAAGCATGTAGATATCAACCCCGGGGATCGGTCCGCCGATTGCGGTGGTTTGATGGAGCCGATTGACGTGGAGCTGAAAGACGGTAAATATGTTTTGGTGCAGCGTTGCCAAAAGTGCGGTTTTATTCGTCGCAACAAGGTTGATGACGCTGATGATTTTGAGGCTGTTCTGAATATATTTCGTCAAAAGGTGCAAAAACTTAAATTTTAGGTCAAACTCTTTAGCAAGGGAGCGGACTGATGAATTATCTGATTTTGGCACTGGCCGGACTGCTTTCCGGCGGAATTGTTTTTGGGGCGAAAATTCTGGCCATAAACGGCGCCGCTCCTTTTGAAGTGATGCTGTTTCCGGTGCTGATTGGCAGCGTGGTGTTTTGGCCGTTTGCCCGCCGACAATTTGCGCGGTTTATTCGCTTTCCCTTAAGTATTACCTTAATATATGCCTTTTCGGTAACTATGGTGCTGATTGGCGAATGCGTGCCGCTGTATATGAATGTGTCAGTCACGTTGGTTTTGTTGCTGGTGTATATGCAGCCGGTGTGGACTATACTGATTGAGCGTTTTTATTTTCATCGAGTGATTCCGCGCTCATCATGGATTCTGGTCGGCGTTATGTTTTTGGGGCTGATGTTGCTGATAAATCCTCTACATGGAATAAGTGTTTCTGTGCGTGGATTGGTTTTGCCGCTGTTGGCCGGCATCGGCAATTCTTTGTGGATTTTTGTTACTCAGTATTTTTCCAAAAAAGATATCTCTCCGGCGGCTAATTATTGGTGTACGTGTTTTTACGCGGTGGTACCGTTGGCCGTTATGTATCTTGTGGCCGCAGATTGGTATCCGCGGGAGTTTTCGGGGTTTGATAAGTTGTCGTTGGATTTAAGCCCGCATTTATGGCTATTGTTTATAGTTTACGCATTGTTAATATACACACCGTCCAATGTTTTGGTGTTTGTGGCCAACAAAGAGATTCCCGCGGGCATTATCGGCATGATTTTATTGTTGGAGCCGGTGGTCGGCATTGTTTTGGATATTGTGTTTCTGCACAATCCGATTACATGGAATCTGTTGGCCGGCGGCGCGGTGATATTAGCGGCAAACATTTTACTCATCAAGAAGAATAGTCATTTGACCATGTGGCACCATACCGCGCCTCGACCAGAAAATCAGAGCTAACGTCTTTAAAAGCCGGTTTGACCGATTACATCTTTCTCAGATGATTGCAAACGGAGTAGAGACAGTGGTAAAAACAAACGGCAAAGACGCATATTTTGAGCTGGCGGACGGCTACAACATAACTCGGCTGAATTCTCTGAAATGCCGGCTGATTTTTCGCAATGCGCAAGGTAAAGTGTTGGCGATTATGCCCGGCTGCCAAAGCAAAATCAGCGCGGTTGTTCTCAAGGCCGAGCGACGGCTGAGCGGCAAAGAAAAATCAATTTTGCAAAGTTTTATTAAAGATCAGGGCATCGCTTTGGGAACCGACGCCGCAGACACGTTGGAAATGTCAATTTTGCGTTATTCTGACGGAAAAGAAATTTATTTGACCGAGTCGGAGCTTAAACACATGCTGCACGGTTCGCTGGACGCCGAATACTTGTACGTCGGCAAGTTGAAATCTGACAGCTTGACGATTGCCGCATATTCGCGCGGCGGCGTTTATAATTTTAGTCGTTTACAGGTTAAAAAAATTATTGTCAGAGCAAATTGTGATTTACAGATAGATTTGCGAGATAACAAAGTTATCCGCTCGGTGCAGATTGGCAATAGTTACAATGGCGGTCTAAATCTCTCTCGCAGCAATGTGGAAAATGTTTCTATCGGCAATAACTGCCGTTGTGATTTGGCGATATTTGACAGTCGCGAATGTTTTAATTTGCGTATAGGTGATGTTTACAGCGGCGATCTCAATATTAAAAACTCGTGTTTCCATAATTTGCGTATCGGCTATTACAGCTATGCCGCTATTAGACTGCAAGACAATCGGGGACGTCGTAATATCAGGATTGGGGATTCTTTTCGCGGCAATCTGGATATTGATAACTTGAATATCAGCGGCATCATCATCGGCCGAGATTGCAAAGGAGAAATTAAAATCGGCGGAACCGATTCTCCGAGCGGCAGTCGGGGAGTTGAGATTGGCGATGAATTTGGCGGAGTTTTGGATTTGCAGGGAAACAATTCTCTGCATGGACTCAAGGTCGGTAGATATGCCGTCGGCAAGTTCTATTTGTGGGGCAAAGGCGGAGTCCGGCAAGCGCAATTTGGGCCGTATTTCAACGGGGTGGCGGATTTTAGCGAATCATCGATTGAATATATATATTTTGGCGGCGGCAGCGGTGGTGAGGTGATTCTGCGCAATTGTTATGATTTGAAATTGCTGAAAGTTCATCAATATCAAAATCTGCAAATGCAAATTTGGCAAAATCCGTTGCAAATTCGCTATGACGATGAGTCCGCTTATTATTATTTTGCCGATGATATCAGCAAGTACAACAGCTGCTTGCCGTTGTATCGGCAGTTTTATCAGCGAGTTAAAAATACCTTTAGCGGATATTTTAATTAATTTCCGCCAAATGTTACGATTTTGTTACAAAAAGGTTGTTTTAAAGCATCAAATATGGTATATTAAAACTATAAAATCCCCTTAAAAAAGGAGGCTATTATGATGCAAACTAAAAACAGCAAAGGAACAGATTTTTTAACAAAAATTCATGCTCAGAATTTGAGCAAAGATCAGCTGTTTGACGCTTTGTTTGATGCTCGTGGCACTGGCGATGACATCAATACCAAACATGTGTTTTTTCAAGATGTAATCATCAAGTTTAATGCCTCCAAGGCGGAAGCCGTCATCAAAAACAATCTGCCGTATGAAACTGACAGCCACTATGTTGATGTGGCGTTGTATCGCTACATGCAGATGGGCGGGGATATGCATAAGTTTGATGCCGACCTTCAAACTCATAAAAAAGAATATCGCAAAACTCACAACTTTATACCGCTCCAGATTGCCAAAGAAGCCATAGTGCTAAGAGCATAGACTGATCAGCCCTGCCGATGGCGGGGCTTATTTTTGGCCTTGAGACTGACTAACGCAATGCCGCCGATAATAAGGATGCCGCCGGTCAAAGATGACCAATATAATCTTTCGTGCAGCAGAAAATAAGCCTCAATACCGGCAAACAACGGCATCAGATAATAGATGATAGAGGTTTTAAGGTTGCCCAGTCTGCTTAGTGCCGAATTCCACGCCAGATAGGCAATGACTGAGTTAAAAATACCCAGATATACAAATACGGCAATATCAATCGGCTGTAATTGCCGCAGACCACTGATGCCGGTGGTGGTTATCATAAACGGATAAATTATAATCAAGCCGACGATGACCGTTGCCGCCAGTAGAGTTGGTTGGTCAATATTTTGCGGGCGTTTGGTTTGGAGCAGGGAATATATGGCAAAACAAAAAGTGTTGAGTAGCATAATACCGTCGCCGTCAACAAATTTGAATTGGTTCAGCTGAGTGAAGTCACCGCGTACGATAATCGTGATGACCCCAAAAATCGCTATAAGCAAGCCGATTGTTTGTCGCAGAGAAATCGGCGTTTTATAAAGTATATGGGCTAAAATCACCAAAAAAATCGGTCCGGTAATGTTTAACAGCCCCATATTTATCGCCGAGGCGGTTCGGCCGGCATAGTAAATCAGGGTATTGTCCCAGACAATGCCGCTTAGTGCCAAGGCCACTATCAGCCAGCCATGTTCTAACAAGATTTTAAAATTGCGGCGCAGATTTTTCCAAGCCAGCGGTATTAAAATAAAAGCCGCCACAAACCAACGCCCGAATGCAATTTCAAATGGCTGTAAAGACGTGGCAAAATAACTGGCAATCACCAAGTTAAAGCTCCAGAAAAATACGGCAATAAGTGCGTATGAATATCCCATGTCATCACCTAATCGGAATTTAGTCAGCTACAAATATAATTGCTGTTTTGGGTATTTACAGGGACATAAAAAAATGCTATATCAAGCTCAGACCAAAATTTTTATAAAATGAAAAAAATATTATTAATCTTGAGTTTGTTTATTTGTTTGTCATGTTGCAAAAATGATCCGGTTGACAAATGGCATACTGCGCGGATAGACAAACTTTACCGCATTGTTCAACCTGCGGGAATTATGTATCCTTTTCCTGCTTATGTCTTGAGAATGTCTGACGGCAACGATGTTTATCTGATTCGCCAGCGTTATAATCAGGACTTGTATGAAGGAGATGAAATCCGCTATCAGCTTTCGAGTTATTGTCGTTCTGAAATATCTGCCATAAATGGCGTGAGTTTGGGCGAGGGCGGCGATTACGGCGATGACGGATACGCGGAGATTCCACCGGGAGGATTGATTGCAAGCGACCCGATAGAAGATGTGGCGGCGGATATTTTTTATTTGGAAGCGATTTATTCGGTTCCGTTTCTGCCCATCAAGACCACATGTATTGAGGTTGCATCTGACGGTAAGCTGTTGCTGGTAAAAAACGCCAAGCTCAATGTGGATTTGGCAATCGGCGACCGCTTTGTTTACAATGTTTATACATTGTTTCCCAACGATGTATTGGCAATCAAGAAACTACGCTAAAAAACACCCTGTTTGATAACAACAGGGTGTTTTTGTTATGCATTATCCCGAGCAACGAACAAAGTGAGTTGCGAGCAACTGATTGGTTATGCCCGTGCCGGCTCGGCACCGAGCGACCGAACGTCAGAGAGTGCGCGAGTATATTCTTGCTATGCGCCGCCCACCGTGTGGGCGCTGCGTATGAGACGGAAGAATGGAATGAATAAAGTGATTTTAGCAACAGCAACGCCGGGAGTGTACAAAAAGGTACATGACCAAGTTGCTGACTGCGCAAAATCGCTTTAGGCACCCATTATGCCGCCTCATCAGTAGGAGCGGGCGTAGATAACGTCCAAGCTCGCAGGCTTGCCGGTGAGTAGGCATACACCTTGAGTATTTGTCTGATCAAATGGGATACAGCGGATAGTTATCTTCATGGCCTTAAGGATTTCCTCGCTAGCCGGATCGGCGCACCATTTGCCGCGAACGAAGGCGACTTTGCCCGATTTGCCGTCTTCAATCCATTCATTAGCTTGTTCAAAATAGTCTTTGAAAGCCTCAGGAGTTGTGATGTCGGTGCGGACATTGGCCAAGAGGCGGGCTTTGGCGCGGTCAAACATTTCCTGTTGAATATTTTCAAGAACGGAGGGCATGTCGGATACCAGCTGCTGACGAGAGACAATCTGTTTAGCGTCGGGCTGATTGATGTGGGTGCGGATACGCATCATGGCGTTGTTGCCGTCGGCGTCGCGCTTGCCGATTTCCAGAATGACCGGAGCGCCTTTACGGGTCCATTCCCAAAATTTATCAACCGATGATTTGTCGCGTTTATCGAGTTTGATGCGGATTTTTTCGCCAAACGGAGTTTGAGCGGATAAATCTTTGCGAATATCGTTGATATAAGCCATGACGGCGTCTTCATCGGCCGGATTTTTGACCACCGGAATGATAACAACCTGATAGGGGGCGATTTTGGGTGGAACGACCATACCTTCGTCGTCGGCATGAGTCATGATTACGCCGCCGATAAGACGGGTTGAAACACCCCAAGATGAGGTGTAGGCAAATTCGGGCTTGTTTTCTTTGTTAACAAAGGTGATGTTGGCGGATTTAGCAAAATTCTGCCCGAGGAAATGAGAGGTTCCGGCTTGCAGAGCCTTGCCGTCCTGCATCATAGCTTCGATGCAATAGGTGTCAACCGCGCCGGGGAATTTTTCATGTTCGGGTTTGCGGCCCATAATAACCGGCATCGCCAGAGTTTCTTCGCTAAGTTTGCGATAAGCTTCCAGAGCCCATTTGGTTTCGGCCTCGGCCTCGGCGGCTGTGGCGTGAGCGGTGTGGCCTTCCTGCCAAAGGAATTCGCGGGTGCGCAAAAAGAGGCGAGGACGCATCTCCCAACGGACCACGTTTGCCCATTGGTTGATGAGGACCGGCAAATCGCGGTATGATTTCACCCATTTGGAGAAAGAGTCGGCGATGATTGCCTCGGAGGTAGGACGGACGATAAGCGGTTCATCGAGTTCTGAATCCGGAGTGAGTTTGCCGTCTTTCATGCTCAGGCGGGAGTGGGTAACCACGGCCATTTCTTTGGCAAAACCGTCAACGTGTTCGGCTTCTTTTTGGAAGAACGAGAGCGGAATGAACATTGGAAAATAGCAGTTTTCGTGATCGGCTTCTTTGATTTGCTGGTCAAAGGTGTCGCGGATACGTTCCCAAATGCCGTATCCCCAGGGTTTGATAACCATACACCCCGGAGAAGAAGAGTTCTCGGCCATATCGGCTTCGGAAATCACGCATTGATACCATTCGGGATAGTTGTCTTTTCTAAGTTTTTTAAGTGCCATTTTTCAATATTCCTTCATAACGTAATGAAACGTCCGCGAACCCCATTGCCGCAGACTTGCAGAAAAGCAACTTAGCAGAAGATATTTAATTTGTGAAGAAGAATCTTTATAAGTCTTCCCCATTGACGGGGCGCGAGGAGTCTGATAGTGCCAGATTTCAACCACAATATTGTCATTCCGGCGAAAGCCGGAATCCAGTAAAAATATAGCCAATGTCATTGCGCGAACGGAGATTAGCCGTGAGAAGTAATCCATTTTTATCAAGAAACAAGATGGATTACTTAATTTTAAACCCCTCTCTATCTCCCCTTGAAATCAAGGGGAGAGGTTAGATAGTGCACCATTTGATTCCTCCCCTTAATTTTAAGGGGAGGTTAGGAGGGGTTTATAAGTCATATGGATTGCTTCGGTTCACTAATGCTCACACTCGCAATGACGGAGCAGGGGTGCAAAACCGCGCCCAATCCCGAGCGCCGAGCCAATGGCGAGCAAGCGAGTATATTCTTGTTATGCGCCGCCCGCCGTGCTGGTCATTGCGCGAACGGCGATAGCCGCGAGAAGCAATCCATTTTTATCAAGCAACAAGATGGATTACTTAATTTTAAACCCCTCTCTATCTCCCCTTGAAATCAAGGGGAGAGGTTAGATAGTGCACCATTTGATTCCTCCCCTTAATTTTAAGGGGAGGTTAGGAGGGGTTTATAAGTCATATGGATTGCTTCGGTTCACTAACGCTCACACTCGCAATGACAGTGCATGGGTGCTAAACCACGCACAATTCCGAGCGCCGAGCCAACGGCGAGCAAGCGAGCAAATTCTTGTTTATGCCCGTGCCGGCTCGGCACCGCACTTAGTCGATGATTTCGTGGATTTCTTTAACAGCCTTGCGGTTGGCTTTGATATGCATTTGGTCTTGCATATTCAGCGCCTTGCGGGCTTTCATGTGCTTTTCGGCCATTTGCGCGCGTTCCTGAGACTGTTTGAGAGCCAAATCTTTGTTTTCGGCGGCTTGAGCTTTGAGGAGTGTTTTTTGCTCGTCGGAAAAAGAGGATTTATCAATTTTGTGCAAAGACTTCTGATAGTCTTTGTTGATTTCCAAATTTTCTTCTTCAAACATTTTCTGATGATGTTTGCCCATATCATTTTTCATTTTGTGCATGGGAGCATCGGCCGAGGTCTCGACTTTGGCCACATCGTGCGAGGTTGTGTTTTTGCGCTGAGCCAAGGCCGGATTTGCGGTCATAAGGGCGATTGCGGCAGCAGTTGTGAGCATATATAATTTTTTCATTTTTTACCTTTCCAAGAAAAACAATTAAACAACAGCTCTTTATAAATAATCTCGTCGGAGGCGATTTACAGACTGGTTTTAAAAAATATTGCTTGCAAACAAAAAAAGTTAGGCTAGACTATAAGCATAACTAAACCTCCGTGGTTAGCGAGAGTTTTGCAGAAACTGATTGTCCCACCACCGACCAGATAGTTATAGGGCAAGGTAGCGCCTATAAGAGGATACTTGAGGCCCATTTTATCAACCTGTTTTTATGAAGGATATAGACTATGGCAACAGGAACAGTTAAATGGTTTAACAACAAAAAGGGTTATGGATTCATTACCCCGGACGAAGGTGGACAAGATGTTTTCGTACACATTTCTGCCGTTCAGAAGGCCGGACTTCGCACTTTGAACGAAGGCGCCAAAATCAGCTATGAGCTGATGACTGAAAGAGGCAAAACCGTAGCCGGTGATTTGAAACTGGCTTAAGTTTAGGCTTAAAATAAAAACCCCGAGCTGAAAAGTTCGGGGTTTTTTGTTGCGGTATTTTTTTAGAACTGTTCCTGTAATTCAAAGAAATAAGCCTGAGGATGATCGCAAACCGGACATTTTTCAGGCGCTTTGGGAGATTCTACCCGACAACCGCAGTTGGCGCATTCCCAGATAACCTTGGTCGGGCGCTCAAACACTTTGCCCTCGACCAGAGAGTCGAGCAGAGCCTGATAGCGCTCCTCATGGCCTTTTTCAATTTTGCCGACCATCTCAAACAGAGCCGCGATTTTGTTAAAGCCTTCTTCACGAGCCTCTTTAGCCATGGTTGCGTACATATCGGTCCACTCGTAGTTCTCACCGGCGGCGGCGTCTTTGAGGTTATCGATAGTGGAGGGCATTTCGCCGCCATGAAGCAGTTTAAACCAGATTTTGGCATGTTCTTTTTCATTGTTGGCGGTTTCTTCAAATTTGGCGGCAATAATATTGTAGCCTTCTTTTTTGGCCTTGGAGGCGTAGTAGGTGTATTTGTTGCGCGCCTGAGATTCACCGGCAAAAGCGGCCATCAGATTTTTTTCGGTTTTTGAACCTTTAAGTTCCATGTTTATAAGCTCCTTAAAAAATAAAGTTAATGGTTAGATTTACAATTATTGCAGATACCGCGCATGGCAATATCGCAAGATTCGACAATCATGCCGGTCTGAGCCAAAACATCTTCGCTCAGGCGCGGGGCAATATTGTACGGCACATCATAAACTTTGCCGCATTTTGAGCAGAGCAAATGATAATGATTGTGAATATTGTGGTCAAAATGGCTGGTTCCGTCAAGTCCGCAAATTTTTTTAATTATGCCGTTTTCGGCCAGCAGATTGAGGTTGCGATACACCGTAGCCAAACTGATAGCCGGCGCCAGCGGTTTGACCATGGCATAAAGCTGCTCGGCTGTCGGATGTATGGGATTATCCGTCAGTGTTTGCAAGATTACGTCTCTTTGTTTTGAGTGTCGCATTTATCCCTCAATATCAATAATGATAATTATTATTGTTAATAAAATATTTTATTGTTGTCAAGAGCGATTATCGATATTATTTATCAGAGTATGATTTAATAATGTCTGAAGGAGCAAACTATGAAAGCGACACAGGTTAAAGGCGATATCTATTGGGTCGGTGTAAAAGATTGGAATTTGCGTGAGTTTCACGGCTATGCCACGCCCTATGGTTCTACTTATAACTCTTATCTGATTATGGACGACAAGATAACTCTGGTTGACGGGGTAAAACATTATTTATCAGCCGAGAATCTGGCTCGCATTGGCAGCATGGTGGATTTTTCACAGATTGCCTATGTGGTGGTCAACCATGTGGAGATGGATCATTCCGGCAATATCCCCGAGATTATGCGGCTGGCTCCGCAGGCCGTGATTGTGACTAATGCCGCCGGCAAACAAGCTCTGGAAGCGCATTTTGACACTGCCGGCTGGCAATATCTGCTTGTTAAGAGCGGTGATAGTTTGTCAATCGGCAAGCGGACTTTGGAGTTTATGACCACGCCGATGCTGCACTGGCCGGATTCGATGATGACTTATGTTAAGGAAGACAAAGTATTGCTTTCTAATGACGGCTTTGGCCAGCATTATGCCAGCAGCGCTCTGATGGTCAAAGACGCGCCGTTTGATTTGGTTATGGAAAATGCCAAAAGTTACTATGCCAATATTCTGTTTCCGTTTGGCTCTCAGGCGGAAAAAGCGCTCAAAACCGCCGGAGATTTGGGGCTGGATATTGAGATGATTGCTCCCTCGCACGGACTGATTTGGAGCGGGGCAGAGGAGGTAAACGCCATTTTGGGCAACTATGCCAAGTGGGCCTCAGGTAGCAACGAGGGCAAAGCGGTGATTGTTTATGACTCGATGTGGGGCGCGACCGCGGCTTTGGCCGACACCGCCATGGGCGTGTTTCAAGACGCCGGAATTCCGGTGATTAAACATTGTCTGTCCGCCAAAAATGTCTCGGATATTATGCCTGATTTTCTAGATGCCAAATATGTGCTGATTGGTAATCCGACGCTTAATAATCAGCTGTTTCCGCGGGTGGCGGGTTTTGTGGCCTATATGCGTGGTTTGGCGCCCAAAAACAAAGTGGCGCTTGCGTTTGGCTCTTATGGTTGGAAACCAGGGGTGCTAAACCAAATTCAGCAGGCGTTTGACGAGTTGGGCTGGCAGTCGTTGCCGCCGTTTGAGGAGAAATATACGCCCAAATCCGATGTTTTGGAAAAGTTCAGAGCCAAAGTTGCCGAGCTGATTAAGCTCTAATCAGCCGAATAAGATTTGGAGCGGCCGGCGTCTGTGCCGATAGTGCGGCCGATGCTGCGGATTTTCAGCTCAATGCAGCTGCGGCAGTGGTCGGGAGTGTCGTTGATGCAGGCTTTGTCGGGGTAGAGCTCATAGAGTTTGCGAAACTTTCCGACTGTCACGTTGGGCATAACCACATTGGCGCCGCCCTGCAAAGCCATAATTCGGCCTTTGGGGTGAAGCGATTCCATTGCGGTGGTGGCCGGAATATTGATTTTGGGCAACAACAGGCGCATAATCGCCATGGTACGCAAAGCCAATTCCAGCGATCCGCCGCGCTCGTTTTTGAGCGGGGTCTCCGGGTGAGGGATAAAGGGGCCGATGCCGGCCATATCTACCGGCAGATTCTGCAAAAACAGCAAATCAGCGCCGATAGATTCCAAAGATTGATCAGGCAGGCCGACCATAATGCCGGAGCCGACCTCATAGCCCAGTTCCTTAATCATCAGCAGGCACTCGTAGCGTTTTTGCCAGCTCATGCCGGGGTCGAGGCGGTGATAGAGTTCTTGGTCGGTGGTTTCTATTCGTATCAAATAGCGATCGGCGCCGGCCTCGCGGAAGGCTTTATAGTCTTCATAACTGCGCTCGCCGATAGAAAGGGTCAGCGCCACGCCGAGTTTTTTTATGCCTTCAACAATTCGGCACATTCGCGCGGTGTCATAGTACATATCTTCGCCCGATTGCAGCACAATGGTCTTAAAGCCCAAATCGTTGACGGCATGCCCGGCCAGCATCAACAAGGCTTCTTCCTCCAGATGATAGCGCTCCAGTTTATGGTTGCCGCGCTGCAGGCCGCAGTACAGACAATTGTTGCGGCAGATGTTGGAGAACTCAATCAGTCCGCGCAAGTGTACTTCGTCGCCGACATTTTGTTTGCGTACTTCATCGGCGGTTTTTAACAATTCGTCATGGGTCTGATTGTTTTTAAGCAGAGCGGCAATCTCTGCAGAAGTTAGAGTTTGTGTCGTCAGCGCTTTTTCAATCAGTTTATCCATATTTTTCTCCTTCGGGTGTAAATAAGCCGCAAAAATAGATTGCTTTTAAAACTTAAACCACATTTAATACTAAATAAGTTAAAAAAATAATACTTGACAATTTTGATATATAGTGAATATTCTATATATAGAATGTAAACATTGAGAAAGGTAAATTAATGACAATAATTTTGAGTCTGGCAATGTTGCTTGCTTTCAGCGCCAAAGCGATGGCTAATCCGGCCTGCGCGGTCTGCACCGTGGCGGTTGGAGCCTCTTTGGAAATTGCCCGTCACTATGGTGTTGATGACAGCGTTGTCGGAGTTTGGGCCGGAGCCTTATTGGCTTTGCTCGGCTATTGGCTGATTCTGTGGTTTGATAAAAAGAATTGGAATTTTTGGGGCAGGGATTTATTGCTGATGGCAATTTCGGTCGGCTCTATTGGTTTTATGTATGTCTCGCAAATTCCCTATCGTCCGCAGATAATTGGCGTTTTGTATCTTGATCCGCTGTTGTTCTCAACCGTTTTGGGCGCCCTGACTTTTATATATGTGTCAAAATTTTATCAGTGGCTTAAAGCGCGCAACGGCGGCCACGCTCATTTTCCGTTTGAAAAAGTGGTTTTGCCGGTACTTGCCCTGGCCTTATTGAGCGTTTACTTTAACTATTATCCGTTGAGTAATAATGCCGCCGAGTTTGGCGATGTGTCGGGTTTGTATGAATTTTCAGGAGAAAAATAATGAAAAAAGCCGAGAATGTAAAAGAGTTTGTTGAACGTATTGATGCCACCAAAAAAGTTAATCCCAAAGATTTATCCTCAGATCAGGATTTGACTATTGCGATTATGAATTTGATCAGCATTGAGGAGCATTTGGTCTTTTCTGGCGCCAAAACCGGCAAAAATTCTTTCTATGATTTGATTGAAGATGTCCGCGAACTGCGCAAGAGCCTGATGCAAAAGATTATTCCCGCCTATGAGGGCGAGGTTTGGTGCATATCCAAACATTTGCTGGCGTCATCTATGCGGCTTATGGAAGTCGGCACCAAGCAGCAGAGTCTGGGGCATAAGGAAGAGGCCTACAAGCTGTTTAATCAGGCTTATGAGCTGTATTGTCTGTTTTGGGGGCTGAATATGAATATGCTCAGCACCGACGATGTTAAGTGGGTGGAAGACAAGATGGACGACATCAAAAAAATTTCCTCCCGTCAGGAGAGCGCGGAGACACCGGTTGTAAAAGCCGAAAAATCCGGCGGCGCCTTGGCTAAGATGAAGGCTTTTGTCCGCAAGGCGGTTGATTGCTGTATTGAATAATTTGCAATAACACCAGACGCGCGGGTCATTGCGCGAACGGCGATTAGCCGCGAGAAGCAATCCATTTTTATCAAGAAACAATATGTATTGCTTCGGTTCACTCAGAGTGACAGTTGCATTTATCTCACCCCCATCCAAACCTTCCCCCGTCAAGGGGGAAGGCTTGAAATTGCACAATCCCGAGCCTCGAACAAAGTGAGCGGCGAGTAACAGCTTGAGAATGCCCGTGCCGGCTCGGCACCGAGCGCCGAGCCAACGGCGAGCAAGCGAGTAAATTCTTGTTATGCGCCACCCGCCGTGCGGGCGAGTAAATTCTTGCCAATGCCTGTGCGGCTTCGCACCGCCGCCCGCCGCGCGGGTGCCGGCTCGGCACCGGTGGCTCACCGGCTAGAGGTCGTTCATTCCCAAATATTTATATTTAACGCGGACTTTATAATTTGAGCCATAAGCGTCAATCAGCCCATTAGCCATTTCCTGACTGAGCAGAGCTTGCGCCTGAGCGCGCAGAGCGTTCATTTTTTCGGCTGACACTTTGTGTTGATTGCGGATAATTTTGCTCGGCACGGCAATGACCGTACGTTGGTCGGAGCTGAAAATCTTCGGATATCCGACTCTTTCCTGATAAACCTCAATCAGCTGAGACGGAGTCAAACCGGCAAAGCTCTCGCCGCGTTTGAGCGGAGAGGTGGTTTGCAAACGCAGGTCAAAACGGCGGGCAACATCGGCAAAGTCATCGCCGCTTTCCAGATCATGCTGCGCGTCGTTGATAATTTCCTGAGCAATGGCGTTTTTCTCATTAGCTGCCCAAAGTTTGGCAATTTCTGACTTCACCTCGGCCAAATCTTTTTGTTTGGCTTCGTGAATATCATCAACCCGCAACAGGGCAAAACCGGTGTCGCTCTCCATAATCTGGCTAACCTCGCCTGGGTTATAAGAAAAGGCGGTGTCAACAAAATCTTCGGAGCTGACCAGCGGTTTGTATGCATTGGCCACAACCGAGGCAGTGCCGTCTTCTTTGAGACCGGTGACTTTGTTGATTTTGACGTTATAGGCTGCGGATATGTCTTCCAGAGTGGCTCCGGCGCCGAGTTTGTCTTCAATCTCGCTGACCACGTCGCTGGCCTGCTCATAAGCCTTTTCCTTGCGGATTTCGGCTATGATTTTATTTTTGGCGGCGGCAACCGATGTTTCTTTTTTGGGAGAGATAGCCGTAACCTTCATAATATGCCAACCCATATCCGACTGAATCGGCATGGTAAAACCGCCGTTTTTAAGAGCAAAAACTTCTTCGCCCATATCGGCAATCAGCATATCTTGAGAAACCTCGCCCAAATCGGTGGCGGCGCGGTCTTGCTTGGCGATATCTTTGGCAACCTTAAAGAAATCGCCGCCGGCGTTGAGGGCAGCCTCGGCCTTGTCGGCGCTGGCCTGATCATCAAACACCATTTGCAACACATGGCGTTTTTCCGGAACAACAAATTGTTCAATATTTTCCTGATAATAAGCGTTGATTTCGGCGTCATTCGGGGTGATGCGTCCGGCCAGCTGATCAATTGACAGCTCTATAAACGAGATATCCCGATTCTCCGGATTTTCGAACTGTGGCGCAAAATCCTGATAATATTGCTCGATTTCCTCTTGTGAGGCCTTGCGGTCAACCTTGAGTTTTGCCGGCTCGATTACCGCAAACTGAAAAACCTTGCGTTGGCTATCCAGCTCGGCCAGATAGGGATCAATCAGTTTAGGAACATCTATGCCCTCAACCGGAGTTTGCACCAAATGTTGTTTGATGATATCGCGGCGCAGGGTGTCAATGTATTTCTGCTCGCTCCAGCCGGTCATGCTGAGCATACGGCGCATTTTATCCAGATTAAATTGTCCGCTCTCGTCCATAAATTCTGGCTGGGAATAGATGATTTTGCGAATAAGCTCGTCGCTGATGTCAACGCTGTTGTCTTCGGCGGTTTTCTGCATAATGGCATTGACCAGATCTTTCTGCACGATATCTTGCAGCATGGCGGCGCGCATCGTCTCGGATATTTCCATATCTTCGCCGAACATATTTTTGGTGGCGCGAATTTGCTCATTGAGCTGATTGTTAATTTCCTCTTGCGTAACCACCACGTCGTCCACCCGCACAATCGGACGGTTATTGCCGCTGCGGCTGATGTAGCCGGAGATTCCGAACAATGACATAAAACTCAAGGCGGTTAGCGCCAAAATGCCCTTAACCACCCAAGAATCCTGAAAACTTCTGATTTTTGTAATCATTTGACAGCCTATCCTTAATGTCTTTATTTAAATATCTGGCGAGATTATATATCAGGATTCACAATTTATACAACTCATAAATATTGATGTTGAAAAGTTTTTTCGGCTGTGATAGAAGAAATTAATTTCTAAGTAACAAAAGGACAAAATCTATGGCTCGTAAAAGATTGATTGCCGGCAACTGGAAAATGAACGGTTTGTTGGCTGATGGTGTTGATTTGGCTAAGAATGTTGCCGCTCAGGTAAAAGCATTGGGCAAACCGGATTGTGAGTTTTTGGTATGCCCGCCGTTTACTTTGCTCACGTCGGTTAAAAAGGCTCTGCGCGGTGCAAAAGTTGCTTTGGGCGCGCAGGATTGCCACTTTGCCGAGAAGGGCGCTCATACCGGTGACATCAGTCCGCTGATGCTCAAAGATTTGGGTTGCACTCATGTGATTCTGGGGCATTCGGAGCGCCGCGCCGACCATGGCGAAACCAACGAACTGGTTTGCCAAAAGGCCGTGGCCGCGCATCAGGCCGGTCTCAAAACCGTCATTTGCATCGGCGAGACCCTCAAACAGCGGGAAGCCGGCAAGGCCGTTGATGTTTGCCGCGAGCAGATTATGGGTTCGGTTCCGGCCGATTCTACTGCCGCTGATACCGTGATTGCTTATGAGCCGGTTTGGGCTATTGGCACCGGCAAAGTTCCGACCACTGCCGATGTTGAAGAAGTTCATGCCGCGGTTCGCGCCGTTTTGGCCAAAAAATTGGGTAAAGCCAACGCCAACAAAATGCGCATTTTGTACGGCGGCTCCGTAAAACCGGCCAACGCCAAAGAATTGTTGAACCTGCCTGATGTTGACGGCGCTCTTATCGGTGGTGCCAGCCTCAAGGCTGATGACTTTTTGGCCATTGCCAAAAACGCCGGCTGCTAAACTATAATCAGAAAAGGAAATATAAATGGGAACAGTTTTATTGGTAATTCACCTCTTGGCCTGCATCTTTTTGGTTGCGGTTATTTTGTTGCAGCGTTCCAGCGGCGGCGCTTTGGACGGTTTGGGCGGCGGCTCCGGCGCCTCTAACTTTTTGACAGCGCGCGGCACCGGCAACTTTCTGACCCGCACCACGGCGATTTTGGCGGTGATTTTGTTTGTTACCAGTATTTCGCTGTCTTTGTATTACAAAGGCCAGCATCGCCAGGCTTCAGGTTCTATTCTTGAAAATGCTCCGGCTCAGACGCAACCGGTCGCGCCGACCGCTCCTGAGGCTCCGGTGGCTGGAAAATAAATGATCTTATTTACGCAACATACAAAGGCACCTTTTACCAAGGTGCCTTTGTCACTTTAAATAACAGCTGATAAAGGTAAGTTAAATGTCTGACAAAACTAAATTTATATTCATTACCGGCGGTGTGGTCTCATCACTGGGCAAAGGTTTGGCTTCGGCCTCGTTGGCATCTATTTTGCAGGCTCGCGGTTTTAAGGTTCGCATGCGCAAGCTGGATCCGTATCTTAATGTTGACCCCGGCACCATGAGTCCTTATCAGCACGGCGAGGTGTTTGTTACCGATGACGGCGCCGAAACCGATTTGGATTTGGGGCATTATGAGCGTTTTTCCGGTGTGGCCTGCCACAAAACCGACAGCGTGACCACCGGCAAAATTTATCAGCGAGTGATTGACAAAGAGCGTCATGGCGATTATTTGGGCGCCACCATTCAGGTTATTCCGCATGTGACCAACGAGATTAAGGCCTTTATTCTCTCAGACATTACCGATGAAGACTTTGTGTTGTGCGAAATCGGCGGCACTGTCGGTGATATTGAGGGGCAGCCCTATCTGGAGGCTATTCGTCAGGTGGCCTATGATTTGGGGCGCGAGCGGGCAATGTTTATTCATGTAACTTTGTTGCCGTATATTCCGGCGGCCGGCGAACTTAAAACCAAACCGACTCAGCACTCGGTTAAAAAATTGCAGGAATATGGTATTCAGCCGGATATGTTGCTTTGCCGTTCGCAAATGCCGATTCCTCAGAATGAAAAGCGCAAAATCGCTCTGTTTTGCAATATCAGAGAAGAAAATGTTATTGCCGCGCTTGATGTCAGCAATATCTATCAGGTGCCGATTGCTTATTCTCACGAAGGCATGGACAAGCAGGTTTGCAAGCATTTTGGCATTCCCTGCGACGCTGAACCGGATTTGAGCAAGTGGGAGCATATTGTTGAGGTTTTGCGGCATCCGGAAGGCGAGGTGCGCATTGCGGTTGTCGGTAAATATACTCAGCTTCTGGAGGCTTACAAATCGCTTAATGAGGCTTTGACCCACGGCGGAATTGCCAATCATTACAAAGTTAAGGTTAAATGGGTGGATTCCGAATTGTTGGAAAAAGAAGATCCGGCTATGTATCTGAACGATGTCAGCGGTATTTTGGTACCGGGCGGTTTTGGCCAGCGCGGAACCGAAGGCAAAATCGCCGCAATCCGCTATGCCCGCGAGCATAAAATTCCCTTTTTGGGCATTTGTTTAGGCCTGCAAATGGCGGTAATCGAGACCATGCGTGATGTGGCCGGAATCAAAAACGCCGGCACCACCGAGTTTGACCCCAGTTGCGAGCCGGTTGTCGGCCTGATGACCGAGTGGGATAAAGAGGGCGCCAAAGAAATCCGCCGCAAAGACGGAGACTTGGGCGGCACCATGCGTTTGGGAGCGTATCGCTGCGTTTTGCAACCTAATTCCAAAGCCGCGCAGGCTTACGGCTGTTATGAAATCAGCGAGCGCCATCGCCACCGTTATGAGGTGAATATTAAATATGAGCCGCAGCTGCGCATGGCCGGCATGAGCATTACCGGCAAGTCGCCGGACGGCAAATTGCCTGAGATTGTTGAGATTCCCGATCATCCGTGGTTTGTGGCGGTGCAGTTCCACCCCGAACTCAAATCTAAGCCTTTTGCGCCGGCGCCGTTGTTTGTGTCGTTTATCAAAGCCGCTATTGATAAAAGTCGTTTATTATAAAAAACTATTGCCATTGCCGAAAATAGGTTTATAAAAAGGCTTATGAAAAAAATACTCACATACACATTATTGCTGATGTTTTATGCAAATTCGGCCAACGCTGGGTTTGCGGAATATTGGCAACAGCTCAAACAAGATGTTTCCGCCACTTGGGCTTCTGAAGAATATGATGCTTATGTTCCGCTTTATGCCTGGCACAATCGTCTGGCCTATGATCAGGAGCATATTGACAAGTATAATGAGAATCCCTGGGGATTTGGTTTGGGCAAGTCGCGTTTTGACGAGCATGGCAACTGGCATGCGCTTTATGCTATGGGTTTTAAGGATTCCAACAAGCATTTTGAAACCTTTTTCGGCTATGCCTGGCAAAAGAATTGGTTTGTCAACTGCAACCGTGATTTTCGGGTCAGTTTGGGTTACACCTTGGGGCTGACTCAGCGTAGCGAGTGGGCATATATTCCGGTGCCGGCGCCATTGCCGTTGGCCGGCATTGAGTACAAGCGCGTAGCCCTTCAGGCGGCTTATGTTCCGGGGGTTAAAAATGACGGCAATGTAATGTTTATCTGGACACGGATAGCTATTAACTAATCTGTCCATATTTTGCCGAAATGTTGGAAAATTGCAGAAATACTTGACAAGTTCTGAATTATGTTGTAGTGCGTAAGTTTGAAGCTATTGTTTTTTACAAAGGAGTTAAAATGGCTGATATAAAAGAATATCTTCCTCAGAAGACAATTAAAATTGCTGATTTTGAAATTGGTAATGAACTTCCGTTGTCTTTGCTTTGCGGTCCTTGCCAAATTGAGAGCCGTCAGCACGCCATTGATATATGCGGCGCCATGCGGGAGATTACTTCTGAGTTGGGCATGAATTATGTGTTTAAGGCTTCTTTTGATAAAGCCAACCGCACTTCGATTAACGGCGCTCGCGGTGTCGGTATGGAAGAGGGCATGCGCACCTTTGATGAGATTAAAAAATTATACAACAATATTCCGATTGTTACCGATGTGCATGAAACCTGGCAGTGTGAAGAAGTTGCCAAACACGTTGATATGTTGCAGATTCCGGCGTTTTTGTGCCGCCAGACAGATTTGGTGGTCGCCGCGGCTCATACCGGCAAAGTTGTAAATGTTAAAAAAGGACAGTTTTTAGCCCCTTGGGACGTTAAAAACATCGTTAAAAAAGTTACCGACAGCGGCAATCCGAATGTTTGCATTACCGAGCGCGGCACCAGTTTTGGTTACAATACCCTGGTTGTGGATATGCGCGGTTTTCCGCAAATGGCTCGCGATACCGGTTGTCCGGTTATCTTTGATGCTACTCACTCGGTTCAGCAACCGGGAGGCAATGGCGCTTCTACCGGCGGCCAGCGAGAGTTTGCTCCGGTACTGGCTCGCGCCGCGGTTGCGGTCGGATTGGCGGCCGTGTTTATGGAAACTCATGAAAATCCGGATAAAGCTTTGTCTGACGGGCCGAATACCATTGCTCTCAAAGATATGAAAGATGTTTTGTCTGACTTGCAGGAGTTTGACCGCATTACCAAAAAACGCAATTTGCTGCTTAAAACTTTGGCGGCTTAATTGTTTTAATATTACAAAAAAAGGCTTCGTTAAAACACGAAGCCTTTTTTAGTGTCAGAGCAGGGAAAATGCCGCAATTGCATAATAAATTCCGGCCTCGGCCCAGCTGATCAGCGCCAAAACCTGCATTGAGGTGTATTTGCAGGCAAAATCATTTATCAACCGGCCATACCCACCGATTTTAATGAATTTTGCGATAACGCACATCAATGTCAAGATGACCACCACCGGCACAATAAACAGCAATGGGTAAACAAAAACCTCGGCTTTGTAACTGAGATCTTGAAAAATAAACCCCGCGTTTGCCAGCAAAATTATTCCCAGAGCAAATACTGCCGCTGAGCAAAGCAACCAATTGTTGATCCAAAAGATTGCAAATTTCTTGAATAGTTTCATATAAAATAATTTTTTAATTGTTATACATCAAGCCCACCCTAGCGCATCTGTCGGGATTTGTCAAAATTTTTATTGACGCTCCGGCGGGTAAGGAGTAATTTCAGCTTATGGAATTTACGGATAGCGGATATATCATCAATATGCGCCGCCACGGCGAGCGCTCGCTGATTTTGACCGTGCTGACCAAGGAGCATGGCAAGGTGGTTGGCTATGTCAAAAACTGCCTCAGCAAGAAAAACTTATCCACATTTCAGTTGGGCAATATGGTCGAGCTTTCAGCCTGGGCGAGGGTTGATGAAAATATGCTGATGCTCAAGGTTGAGCTGCTTACGCCGGTTGCGGTCAATTTTTTGCCCGACGGCCGCAAGTTGCAGGCACTGTCATCTTTTTGCGCATTGAGCAATCTGTGTATGCCGGAACTGCAAAATCTGGAAAATTTTTATCGTTATGTCGAGGATTTTTTTAATCTTATAGATGAGGATAATTGGCTAACATATTATTGTTGCTTCGAATTTCATCTGCTTGAGTTTTTGGGTATCGGACTTGATTTGAGCGAGTGCGCGGTTACCGGCACTACTGAAAATCTGGCTTATGTGTCGCCCAAAACCGGCCGCGCCGTATCTGCCAAAGCCGGCGAACCCTACAAGGACAGATTATATAAATATCCGCAATTTATCCTCAGCCGCAATTCTCGCCCAACGCCCGCTGAGCTTAGAGATTTGTTGGATTTGACCGGATTTTTTCTTTACAAAAACTTTTTTGCCGTCCACGGCTTGAAATTTCCCGAATGCCGTGATAGTCTGGCAAGCATTGTAATATAATGATTTGAGTACTCAAAATGGCCGAAACAGAAGAAAAAATAAAAACCGTTGCCATGGCCGAAGAGCTTAGCAGTCGCTATCTCTCCTATGCTATGTCCACCATTGTGTCGCGTTCGCTCCCAGATGTGCGAGACGGCTTGAAACCGGTGCATCGCCGCCTGTTGTTCGCTATGCGCCAGTTGCATCTTGACCCTAAGTCAGGGTTTAAAAAATGCGCCCGCGTGGTAGGTGATGTTATTGGTAAATATCACCCTCATGGCGATAGCGCCGTATATCAAGCCATGGCTCGTCTGGCGCAGGATTTTTCGGTGCGCTATCCGCTGGTTGACGGGCAGGGCAACTTTGGTAATATCGACGGTGACGGCCCTGCGGCGATGCGATACACCGAGGCCAGATTGACCGAGTTTGCCATGGCTCTGATGGAAGGCCTGAATGATGACGCGGTTGATTTTCGCGACACCTATGACGGCGAAGAGAGCGAGCCGGTGGTAATGCCGGCGGCGGTGCCAAATTTGTTGTGCAATGGTTCTTCTGGTATTGCGGTTGGTATGGCAACCAATATTCCGCCGCACAATTTGTCCGAGGTATGCGATGCGCTTTTGTTGCTGATTGAGAAGCCCGATGTCGAGATTGAGCCTCTGGTGCGCAAGCTCAAAGGGCCGGATTTCCCGACCGGCGGCGTAATTGTAGATAAGTTTGCCGCTATTTTGGACGCCTATAAGCAAGGCCGCGGCAATTTTCGTATTCGCGCCAAGTGGGAAAAAGAAGACCTTGGTATGGGACAATATCAGATCGTGGTTACCGAGATTCCCTATCAGGTGGTTAAATCCAAGCTGATTGAGAAGATTGCCCAACTTCTCATAGACAAGAAAGTTCCGCTTTTGGCTGATGTCCGTGATGAATCCACTCATGATGTCCGCATTGTCTTGGAGCCTAAAAACCGCAACGTTGACGCCAATATGCTGATGGAGCTGTTGTTTAAGCAGACTGAGTTGGAGAGCAAGTTCGCCCTCAACATGAATGTGTTGGATTCTGACGGCGTGCCTCGGGTGATGAGCATTAAAGAGGTTCTGCGCGAATATCTGCAACACCGGATGCGGGTTTTGGAGCGCCGCTCAAGTTATCGTCTGCAAAAAATCAATGCCAGACTGGAGATTTTGTCCGGTTATCTGATTGCCTACCTTAATCTTGATGAGATTATCCGCATTATTCGTGAGGAAGAAGATGCCAAAGCGGTGATGATGAAGGAGTTCAATCTCACCGACAATCAGGCCGAGGCGATTTTGAACATGAAATTGCGCAGCCTGCGCAAACTTGAGGAATCTGAGATTCGCAAAGAATTTGATGACTTGAGCGCCGAAAAAGGCAGTTTGGAAGCTCTGTTGGCCGATGAAAATCTGCGTTGGCAAAAAGTGGCCGAGGAGATAAAGCTCACTCGCGACAAGTTTGGCAAAAAGACCGCGCTTGGCCGCCGCCGCACCGAGTTTGCAGAGGTTGATGAAGATATTGAGATTTCAATTGAGGCTTTGGTTGAAAAAGAGCCAATCACGATTATCCTCTCTCAAAAAGGCTGGATACGCTGCACCAAAGGCCACAATGACCTTAACGAGGAGTTTAAGTTTAAGGACGATGACGCGTTGCTGATGGCGATTCACGCTCAGACCACCGACAAGATTGTGTTGCTGGATACCTCGGGCAAATTTTTCAATATTTCCGCCTCGGATATTCCCAGCGGCCGCGGTTTTGGTCAGCCTTTGCGCCTGATGGTGGATTTGAGCAACCATGACAACATCGCCGATATGTTTGTTTTTGACCCCAAGGCCAGATATCTGATTGCCTCCAACATTGGCCGCGGTTTTGTAGTTGATGAGAATCACATTATTGCTCAGACCAAAAACGGCCGCAAGATTATGAATGTGGCTGAAGATGAGAAACTGGTCTTCTGCAAGAAAATCACCGGCGATATGGTTGCCACCATTGGCGATAACCGCAAGCTGTTGATTTTTAAGGTGGAAGAGATACCGACCATGGCTCGTGGCCGCGGTGTAACCTTGCAAAAATACAAAGACGGCGGTTTGGCTGATATTCAAATCTTTAATGAGGCTGACGGCTTCACCTATAATCGTTCCGGTGGCGTCAAGGTTGAAACCGAGCTGTTGACCTGGCTCGGACATCGGGCGCAGGTGGGCAAACTGGCGCCGTTTGGTTTTCCCAAGAGCAACAAGTTTCTCAAAGATTAGCCTCGGGAGGAGCCATGGCCGAAGTATTGTTTGAATATATCCGCCAGGGGGCATATGTCAAAGTCACCGCGTTGGAGCCGGAAACCGGCATTGAGGCCAGCGTGGTGGTTCCGTCCGGTTTGAGTCAGGAGCAGATGAATCTGCAGGCTTTGCAAAAGCTCAATTATGTTTTGCGCAAAAAAGCCGAAGAATAAGCCCGCACGGCTTCGTACCGCCACCCGCCGTGCGGGTTGTGGATAAGTGGGGAGAAGTTAGCACAAACTATTTTCATTTTACAAATAATGTTCTAGTATGCAGATTGCCTAGAAGAAGGCAGGGGAATATTATTGAAAATGGGGAATAAAATGTCTGAAAACACCGGGGAAAGCCGTACCGCTGTCGCGGCCAACAATCTTCCGCAATTTATGAATGAAGCACCTCACTCGATTGAGATTGAGGAAAAGCCGTCGTGGCTGAACAACAACCTGCACAAATTGATGATTGGTGTCAGTGTGGTTTGGTTTGGCATTGTGTTGATTTACATCACGCAATTTTTCGGGTGGGACAACCTGTTTTTGATGATGCCTGATGAGTTTGGCGGCTTTTTGGCCGGCATAACTCTGCCTTTGGCAATAATTTGGGTGGTTATGGCCTATATTGACCGCGGCACCTCTTTTAAGCAGGAGGCCAAATTTCTGCGCGCTTATATGAATCAGCTGGTATATCCCGAAGACGGCGCTCCCCAAACCGCCAAGGCCATGGCTGATGCAATTCGTTCGCAAGTGGTTGAGCTGCAAGAGGTTAGCAAAATGGCCACGATTCACACGGCCAAAATCAAAGATGAAATTCGTCAAAATATCAATGAATTCGCCAAGCTGGTCGCCACTTTGGATAATTATTCGTCCAAGACTATTGTAGAGTTGAGCGACGGAGTTAAATATCTGACCCAGAATTTTGAAAATATCACCGGCAAGGCGCAAAGCTCGGTGGAAACTTTTGCCGGTCTGAATCGTGAGTTTGCCTCCGGAGCGGTTGATATTGAGCAAAATTTGAATGATTTGTTTGATAAATTGCTGCCCAAGTTAAAGGAGATAAAGTCTTCTTCCGAACTGTTGCATGAAATTTCCGATTCTAACAGCCATGATATTATCCGCGCCAATGAGATGTTGCAGAAGTTTAATGAGCAGACCACGGCCAATCTCAATATGGTTAACGAGACTTTGAATACTCAAGCGCAGAATTTGCAACAAATTTCGGCCGCGGCGGTGACTAACTGTAGTTTGCTCAAGAAAACCGTTGGCGAGGAAGTCGGTTTTATGGCCGAAAAGCTTGATGAACACACGGTTAAACTGGAAAAAGCCATTGCCGACAGCGCTCAAATTATGCAGGCAAAGGTTGACGAGTTATCAGCGCACGCGCAAGGACAAATTGAAAATATCAATGGCAAAATCGGCAAAGGTTTAGGCAGTTTGGGCAGCTCGGTTGACGCGCAAATCAAAAAAGTCGATACCGCGGTGTCCAAGCATAATCATGATGTTGTCGAACTGGTTAATTCATTGGAAAAACACGCTGATTTCATCAGCAAAAAATTATCTGACCACGGCGATGTCTTGTCGCAGGAGATTGATAAGCTTCTGGTGCGCGGCAACAATTTGGAAGACAGTATCGCTATTCAGGTTAATAATCTGAATAATGTCTCCGATCAGGTGGTTAATGCGATGCAAAAGGCTGACAACGCGCTGGAAAACAATATCGACGCTTTGCAGATTAAGTCCGGCACCGCCAAAAGCGAATTGTCCGCTTATATTGACACGCTTGAGACCAAAACCGCGGATTTGCAGCGGATGTCGGCCGCAGCTATGGAACAGGCCAAAACGGCGGGAGAAGATTTGCAAAACCATCGTCTGCATATTCAAGACACTATTACCGACACGGTTGCTCGCGTGCAGGAACTCAATGACTCATTGGCGGCCGCGGCCAATCATGTTCTGAAAAACTCCGATAGTTCGGTGGCGGCAATTAATTCGGCGGCTGAAAACATGAACCGTTTTGCCGAAACCCTGAACGAAACCTCGGCGATCGTGGTGGCGCAAAATCAGGTCAGCGAGGCCTCTTTGGCGCAACAGCATAAGAATATCACCGCCAGCGCCGCTCGAGTTGAGGAAATTAAGGCTGATCTCAAACAGCAGATAGATGTTCTGACCACGGCTTCTACCACTTTGGAAAACGACGCGGCTTCTACGGTTGAGATGCTGAAAGACAATCTGGCTGCTATGCTTTCAACCTGCAATGAGGTTATTAACAAGAGCAAGGCTATTAATGATAATTTGACCGAGCAAGCCAATCAGTTTGATACTTCGGCCAACCGCACCTTGGCCAAGGTTACTCAGTTTGAGAACGTTTTGACCGAGCAAAATCAAAATATTGATTTGTTGAGTCAGACCGTGGCCAACCGCTCCACCAACATTGAGACGGTTCTCTCGCGGCAAAACAAAGCGGTTAATGAGATGACCGCCAATGCGCTCAACAGTTTCCGCAAAGCGGCAGAAGAGTTTGAGACTCAGAGCAAGGAGCTGCACGAAATATCTCGCAGCACGGCTGAATACACCGCCAACGTTACAACCGGACTTGATGAAAAAGCCGCCGCGCTGAACACTTTGTTCAAACAGCAGGAAAATGAGTTCTACAATTTCTGCGATAAGATTGCCGATAACGCCGAGAGCATGAGTACCGCTCTCAAACAGCAGGTTAGCATTATTGAACAAAGCGCGGACAAAGTCTTTTCGCGAATGGTGGTGCTGGAAGAAGATACTTCGCGCCATACCGAGGCGGTGGTTAATAGTTCGCATCGTTCAATTGACCGCTTGTCCGAGATTGAGACCATGATTGATTCCAAAAACAAAGTCATCAAACAAATGGTTGACGAGGCCAGCGCCAACTTGGAAAATATTTCCGGCAAACTGCAGGAGCATATGTCTTTGTTGGGCGGAGCGGCGCAAAAATTGGACGAGCAGGGCAAGGGTGCGGCCAAAGGTTTGCTGGATAGCTGTTCTAAGATTCAATCAGCCGAGAGCGAGCTCAGCAAAACCAGCGCCAACATTGGCAAGCTGCTTGATGAACATGCCAAGAATATTGATTTGGCGGTGGTAAAAGCCCAAAATCAGAGTGAGGATATTAACACCAAATTATCAACCCAAGCGGAGATATTGACTGAGATTGTCAACACGTTGGCCACTCAAAGTCGTTTGAGCGAGGCCTCTTTGGCGCAACAATACAAATATTTGTCTGACACCGCTACTGAGGTTGCTCAGAAAATGAAAGATATTAATGATAAGTTCAAGAGCAACACTGACGGTATTTTTGACACTTCCACCAAGCTGGCTTATGAGTTTGATGTTTTGGGCGACCGCTTGATTAAGGCCGGAGAGGACATCAGCAAAACCTCCAAAGCCTCCATGAAGAGTTTGGATCAGGTTAATTTGACTTTATCTCAGACCGGCGAAGATTTAGATGTTGCGGTTAAACATTCGGTTGAGCATATTGGCAGTGTGTTTAAGGAATATGAAAAATATATTGCCGGTTTCAATACCGTTACGGCAGAAACCAGCACCGGCGTGGTTGAGATTAACAATCTGATTTCTGCTCAGAGCAACAAGATGATTCAGATTTCAGATGACACCAAAAAACTGGTTGACTGTTTCAACAATGTGTTGAGCGACACCTCCAACCAGCTGGCTGAGCGCGCCAATCAGGCTTATGACAAAGTTAAGGGTTTGGGCAAAGAGCTCAAGAACCTCAGCCTCCAGATGGAAGACGCCGCCAAAGTCAGCGCTGCTCATATGGTTAATTCCAGCGATAAGCTGCGCGCTTCTATCAGCGAGATTGCCGCCAACGCCGAGCGTATATCTAATGATATCTTGGGTTCGGGCGAGGTGTTTATCAAACAGTCTAATGCTTTGGTGGCGGCGACCGATGACACTCTGGCCAAGGTCAACTCAGCTATGGGCGGGTTGCTGGAGGCCAGCAAAGACTTCAACCTCAGCGGCGACAGCGCGGTTAAAGATGCTCTGCGCTTCAGCGAGATTATCGGCGGTCAGATTAAACAGTTGAATGAACAGACGCGCAAAGCTGATGACACCTTGCAGAATTTGACTACCGCTTATCAAGGAATTCAAATTGAAGGTTTCTTAAAGCAGGCCGGAACGATTATTGAAAAACTGGAGAGCATTTCGGTTGACATCAATCGTGTCTTTAATGCCAAAGATGAAGAAGACCTGTGGAAGAAGTTCTATAATGGCGATACCGCGGTATTTGTGCGCTATTTGGCCAAGAATATCACCAAAACTCAAGTTGCCGCCATTCGCAAAGAATTTGAGAAAAACGAAGACTTCCGCTCTCAGGTTAATGCTTATCTTTCGGAATTTGAGCTGCTGATCAGCTCTGCCAAAGAGCATGAACATTCGGGATTGTTGCTTTCGGTTATCTCCGGAGCCGACATCGGCAAGCTTTATTATATTTTGGCCAAAACTCTGGATAAGTTGAGCTAGGATAACCCATGAGCCGGTTGTATATAAATGATTATGTCAACAATCTTCAGCAACAGATATCCTCGTCTGTGGCCAAGATTCGTCAAAAATCATCATATAATCAGCCGGCCGAATCTTTAGTTTCTTCGGATTATCGCGCTCGGGTGGAGGGCTATGCTTATCAGCTTTTGCCGGGGCAGATAAGCTGGACGTTGCAAGAAAACACGACCGTCGAGGTTGGCACCGACAGCTATGCCGCGGCGTCTTATCGGCAGGCCGGCGAGGTCTTGAAAGAGCCGACGGTTTTGCTTGATTTTATGTTTAAGAATAATCGCGAATTTGATTTTAAGGTCTAAATGCAGATATTGGATTTTAACAGCAAGGTTTTTTTAGCCCCGATGGCCGGTATAACCGATAAGCCGTTGCGCCGGCTCACCGCTTCTTTCGGCGGCGGCAACATTGTCTCGGAAATGGTGGCGATTAATGCTTTGTCGCGCAAAAATCCCAAAACCTATCGGATTGCCGATGTCCGCGATGAGCCTTATCCGGTGGCGGTGCAGTTGGTGGGCAGTGATTTGCCGATGTTTGACTATGCGGCCAAACTGGCGGCAGAATTGGGCGCTCATTCTCTGGATATTAATATGGGTTGTCCGGTCAAAAAAATTGTTGCCAATCATTCCGGCTCCTATCTGATGACAGATCTGCCTTTGGCGGAACAAATCATCAAAACCGTGGTTGGCGCCACACCTTTGAAGGTGAGTGTCAAATTTCGCAAAGGCTGGGATTGCAATCATGTCAACGCGGTGGAGTTTGCTAAAATGTGTGAAGATAGCGGCGCCGCCTATATTACCGTGCATGGCCGCACTCGTTCGGAGTTTTACGCCGGCAAGGCTGATTGGGATATCATTGGCGCGGTAAAATCGGTCGTAAAAATTCCGGTGGTGGGCAACGGTGATGTTACCACTCCGCAAAAAGCCAAAGAAATGCTGGATTACACCGGCGCCGATGGAGTTATGGTCGGTCGCGCGGCTTTGGGCCAGCCCTGGCTGATTGCTCAAATTCATGATTATTTGCAAAACGGCGTCGAACCGGCGCCAATGCCGTTGCCTCTTGCCAAACAGGCGTTGCTTACCCATATTAAAGGATTGGTGGATTATTATGGTGAAAGGCTGGCTTTGGGGCTTTCGCGTAAATATGTGTGCTGGTATTGCAAAAATCTGCGCGACGCCAGACGTTTTCGCGAAACTTATGTGCGGATAGACAATTTGCCCGCCGCCATAGCCGAGATAAACCGTTTTTTTGATGAGGTCAGAGTATGAAAATTATCGTTTGCGGAGCCGGATCTGTCGGCCAAAGTATAGTCAGCTATTTGACCAAGGGTAACAATGATATTGTGGTTATAGACCATAACCAGCGCCGCTTAGATGAGATTGCCAAAGAATATGACGTCTTGCCGGTCTTGGGCGAGGCCTCGCATCCAGATGTTTTGGAACGCGCCGGCGCGCTAGACGCCGATATGATTTTGGCGCTCACTGATGTTGATGAAGTTAATATGCTGACTTGTCAAATCGCATACACTCTATTTAATATTCCCCGCAAAATTGCCCGAGTTGACAGCGAGTCCTTTTTAGACCCGATTTGGAGCGCTTTGTATAATGATCATCATTTGCCGGTTGATTTGATTATTTCTCCGGATATTGAGATTGCCGACACTATTTTGCAAATTCTCAAATACCCTGGCTGCTCCGGCATTTTGCCGGTGTTGGACGGGAAGGGGTGTATTCTCAATCTCAAACTGACTCCCGATTGTCCGCTGCTTAATATTCCGTTGATGCAACTCAACCGCCAAGATGAAAATTTGGATATCGCCGTGGTTAATATCCTCCGTGACGGCCAGAGCTTTATTCCGGACGCCTATGACAATCTGTTGGCCGGAGATGAGATTAACATTTATACTGATATATCCTTGGTTTATAGCACTATCAGCGCCTTTGGACTGGAAAAAGCCGGTAACGAGCGGCTGCTGATTTTTGGCGGCAACTCCATTGCTGAGCATATCGGCCGGCAGGTTGAGCAAGATGACAGCATTGTCAGCTGCAAAATCATTGAAGACGATTTTGACAACGCTCGCCGTTTGGCCAAGGATTTGCCCGGTACTATCGTTATTCACGGCGAGATGCTTAGCGATGTCATATTAGACGAGGCCGATATTGCTCACGCCGACGCCGCCATTGCCGTAACCGAAAATGACAAAGACAATCTGCTGGCGTCATTGTTGGCGGACAAACGCGGTGTTTCCTCAACTTTGTCAGTTGTCAACACGCCGTCTTACAACAATTTGATTTTTAATATCGGCGACAACACATTGGTGGATCGCAGCTCGGTTACCATCTCGCGGTTGCTCAAAGAAATTCGCCGCACCAAAATACAAGAAGCCTACGCTCTTAGCCGCGGTCAGGGGGAAATGTGGGAGATTCGGTTGCAACCCGAAGATATTTGCGTCGGCAAAAAAATTGGTGAGCTTAATCTGCCCAAGCTCTGCCGTGTGTTTATCATCAGTCGCTCGGAAGAAATTATTTATCCTGATCCTACCACCATGCTTAAAGCCGACGATGTTATCCTTATTTATATAGATTCATCGGTAATTCGTCAGGTGGAGAATATTTTTGCTTAAAAAACTTTACTAATTGCCAAAAATGATGTTAGACTTATGTGAGCGATAACTAGAAGGAATAGATCAATGTCCCAAAATGTTCAACAAGACTTTATCAGCAATGTTCACAATAACAAAGTTTCCGTTACGGTTTTTTTGGTAAATGGCGTAAAATTGCAGGGGATTATCACCGGCTCAGATGACGCCACTTTGCTGTTGCGCCGCGACGGCCATACTCAGCTCATTTATAAACATGCGGTTTCAACAATTATGCCGGCTGAAGCCATTGATATAGAAGCTGCCGAATAAATTGCCGTTTATCGAGTTTGGTTCCCGTCCTCAGACTAAAACCGCTGTCATTTTTCCCGAGATAGCGGATCAGTATCTTGCCGTATCTGCCGAAGCCAGATTGGAAGAGGCGGTCGGTTTGGCTTTGGCCATTAATTTAAACGTGGTTCATCAGGAGCTGCTTCATCTGCGCGCTGTCAAACCCGCAACTCTTATCGGGCGAGGTGTGTTGGAGCGTCTGCGCCCGTGTTTTATAGAAAAAGGCGTCGAGCTTTTGGTAGTAGATGCCGCCTTAAGCCCAATCCAGCAGCGCAATCTGGAAAAATTTTTGCAAATTAAGGTGATTGACCGTACTGCGCTTATTTTGGAGATATTCGGCGAACGCGCTCAGACCAACGAGGGCAAATTGCAAGTGGAGTTGGCGCATTTGAGCTATCAGCGCAGCCGTTTGGTGCGCAGCTGGACCCACTTGGAACGTCAACGCGGCGGCGCCGGATTCTTGGGTGGACCCGGAGAAACCCAGATTGAGCTGGATCGCCGAATTATAGACGACAAAATTTTGCGGATTAAAAAAGATTTGGATAAAGTCCGGCAGACACGGCAAATTCAGCGCTCGTCAAGGCAAAAGGTTCCTTATCCGGTTGTGGCTCTGGTTGGCTACACCAACGCCGGCAAATCATCGTTGTTTAATCAACTTTCCGCCGGTCATGTTTTGGCCAAAGACATGCTGTTTGCCACGCTTGATCCGGCCATGCGCCGTCTGAAACTGCCCTCGGGAAGAATTGTGATTTTATCGGATACGGTTGGTTTTATTTCTGATTTGCCGCATGAATTGATTATGGCTTTTCGCGCCACGCTGGAAGAGGTGTTGCAGGCCGATGTTATCATTCATGTGCGCGACGCTTCTAACCCCAATGCCAAAGAGCAAAAGCAAGATGTGCTTAAAGTGCTGGAAAATTTGGGTTTGCAACATATGGAAACCGACCAAAGATACATCGAGGTTTTGAATAAAGTTGATTTGTTGTCGGCTGAAGAGCGCGGCAAATTGCCAGCCGGAGCTTTGCCTTTGTCGGCTTTGACCGGTGAGGGCGCCGCCAACTTGCTGAATCTGCTAGATGAACGTCTGGCAATCGGTTATAAGGTTTTGGAGTTTTCTATTTCTGCCGCCGATGGCAAAAAAATTGCCTGGTTGCACCAAAACGCGGAAATCATATCTGCTCGCTCGGTAGCTGACAAAATGGTGATTAAAGTTCGTATCAGCGCTCCTTCAGCGGCCAAACTGCAAAAAATGCTGAGCAACGAATAGACGCGTTCTTCTCTTGATTCCCTCGCGACCGTGATTATATTTTTGCCGAGAGGTGAAAATGCGCAGATTTTGGTTGTTTATTTTGTTATTGACGGCGTGCCAAACCACCGGCGCCGATTATTCCGACTATCTTCAGCCCTGGGTGGGGCAATCTGAGGAGCGGCTGTTGCAGTCTTGGGGAATGCCGCAAAATGTTTTGTATGTCACTCCGCGGGAAAAAGTGCTTACTTATGTCCAGTTTTCCAATCAACCGCGTGATGAAAACCCCAATCCGTATCCCGATGAGGTCTATTATCCGGCCATAGCCACGCCGGATTTCGGATTTCCAAACCAACCGCCATATAGTGATTATTATTGCCAAACGCTTTTCACCATAACCGGCAACATTGTCACCGATTATAGTTTTAACGGTGATGCCTGTGTTGTTGAATAAGTTAAAGCGTTAGTTTAAGACGCAGCTATAAAGCACTGCAAAAAAGTGCATAATTGTGCCAACCAGAACAAACAGGTGCCAAATCGCATGGGTATATTTTTTGCTCTTCCAAACATAAAATATAATTCCCAGAGTGTAGCACAATCCGCCAAGCGCCAAGAACACCAAACCTATTTTGGGCAAATCGGCAACCAACTCTCTGGAGGCAAACACAATCATCCACCCCATCAGCAGATAAAGCCCGATCGACCAGACTTTAGTGCCGCTGCCGGAAGTCAGCAGTTTTAGAAAAGTGCCAATCAGCGCCAGCCCCCAGACAATGCCGAACAAAGTCCAGCCGCCGGCGCCGCGCATATTTACCAACAAAAACGGAGTGTAAGTGCCGGCAATTAGATAATAAATTGAAATATGGTCAAATTTTTTGAGCTTCTTTTTCCATTTTTGGCTCGGAACCGCGTGATATATTGTCGAAGCCGTGTATAGCACAATCATAGACGCTCCGAATATGGCGGTTGAAACCACCGCCCAAACGTTTCCTTCCGCCGCGGAAAGCGCTACCAGCACCACCAGTCCGGCAATGCTCAGGGCAATGCCGATACCATGAATCAGGCAATTCCAGATTTCTTCCTTAACGGTGTATGGTCTCCAGTTAATTAGTGATGCTTTGTTCATTTGCGTTCTCCTTCGGCAATATCAAAGCATTTTTACAACTCAATGACAAGTTTAAAAAAGTTATTGACAGCTACCGGCGGCTTCGCACCGCAACCCGCCGCGCGGGTCATTGCGCGAACGGCGGTTAGCCGTGAGAAGCAATCCATTTTTATCAAGCAACAATATGGATTGCTTCGGTTCACTCAGAGTGACAGTTGCATTTATCTCACCCCCATCCAAACCTTCCCCCGTCAAGGGGGAAGGCTTATAAAGCACTATCTCTTTCCTCCCCCTTGACGGGGCGCGAGGATAAAAACAGCCAATGCTCTGGCTGTTTTTACCGCAAGCGACGTAAGTTTACTTGTTGAGCTAGCGCAGCGTGTAAGCAAACGCAGCGAAACTAGTAAACAAGTGCCCGACACGCGGTTGGTGAGCCATCAAAGGCGAACCTACCAAGTTAGACGATTAAGGTGGGGGTGGCATAGACTCTGTCATGCCTCTTTGCGGAAGCATTCTTCCGCAAAGTCCAGGCATCTTCCATGCTGTTAGTTCGTATTATCAGCACGGAAGACCGCTTGACCTCGGGCGAGAATGTTCGCCCCTCGGAGCGGTGACAGCTATTTTTAAACCCCTCTCTATCTCTCCTTAAAATTAAGGGAAGATTTTATATAGCATTCCGCAAATAGGTATGACATGTTTTTTCACTGGATTCCGGCTTTCGCCGGAATGACACCAGACGACAAATCTGGCTATCCTCATCACTTACAAAAAAACACCCATAAAGGGTGCTTTTTTTTCTAATTGGCGGAGAGGCAGAGATTACTCGGCGCTACGCTTGAGTTGCACAGGCGCTCATTGGCTGCGCCAACCGGCATACTTTCGTCTGCCTTTCGCTGGTAGTCGAACTCTTCCTCCAGAGTTCGAACCTAGCTCTCCTCATCACTTACAAAAAAAACGCCCATAAAGGGCGTTGTTTTTCTAATTGGCGGAGAGGCAGAGATTCGAACTCTGGGTGGGGTCGCCCCCACGACGGTTTTCAAGACCGCTGCATTAAACCACTCTGCCACCTCTCCATATGTAACCCAATAATAAATCTTACCTAAAACCGTCAAAAGCTTCACTTTCCCACGACGGTTTGGGCCTGTGGCCATCTGCGATTCCAAGACCGCTGCATTAAACCACTCTGCCACCTCTCCATATATAATCCAATAATAAATCTTACCTGAAACCGTCAAAAGCTTCGCTTTCCCACGACGGTTTGGGCCTGTGGCCATCTGCGATTCCAAGACCGCTGCATTAAACCACTCTGCCACCTCTCCA
>CAKQKH010000010.1 GCA_934248075.1 uncultured Alphaproteobacteria bacterium
AAGCTGCAATTTTCACTGCCGTAAACCCTTGATAGCGGATAATATTTATCCTTATAATCAAAAGTTTGACTGAAGTATATCACATTTTTGCAATCTTGCAATAAAAGCCTCGGAATTTCCACCTTATATGTGCAAATTAAAATATTATGATCGGCCTCAAACAATCTGGCGGCTCTAAGCTTGTTGGTTAAACCGCAGATTACCGCAAATTTCTTATTCCGCAACAATCCTGATTCTCGCAAAAATTTAATTTCTCCCAAAAATTTGGTATAAATCACCACTTTTTCATTGCGCAGCTGAATTTCCTCCAACAATTCCTGCAATTTTTTCACTTTTTGCCGACAGATGGTGTAATAATACTGAAAACGCTGCACCACCTGCAAATAGGCCATATTTTTCAGCCCTCGTAAAATTTGTTCTTTATCCCGCTGATATTCTTTTTGCTCATCGGCATCTAACTGAAATTGACAATTATGATAGATTATTTTTATATTTTCACCCCAATCCCGATACAAAATATACGGCCTCAACAAGCGAGCGATGGTTTTCTCCGCCCCCGGTAGATTATAACACTTGCTCACATTGCGATTATAGAAATTAGCAGGCATATACGAATGCCGAAACTGAGCCTCTGTCATGGCTATGGCGCTCGGATTAATCAGTTGCATTTGCGTGTAGATATCAAGCAAACCGCAACTCAACGGACTTTTTGACATCAGCAATCGATATTTGAACTTTCGGTGCATTGCCAAAACCCGCTTGGTTCTGGCGGAATAAAGATTTTTGATGCTCAAGCTCTCGTCAAACACGCAAAATCCTTGCATCTGCGAGGCCAAATCATAGCATTCCAGATATTTTTCACCATCGAGTGATATATGTTCATAGCTGCAAAAAGTTACAAACTCGGCATCAGTGTCCAGCGCTTTCTTTATCGTGGGAATATAATCTCGAATACGCATATAGGTTGACGGCGCCAACCAAAAAATTCGCTCCCATTTTCCTCTGAAATGTTTGATGATTTTAGCCGCTATTTCTATACGTTGGGTCAGATCCTGAGCATATACTATTCCGCCCCCGGAATAATTAAGATTTTCATATAAAATGCGATCGTCCGTCAAATACCACCTCCAATGCCCGCATATAAGCAATAAAAAAACAACAATGACTACGGCCCCACTCCATAGACATTAGTAAGGTGTTATTTTGCTGGTAGATATAAATTCAAAAGCCGCCTTATTAATCAAAGGCGGCTTTAGTGGCGGAGAGTACAGGACTCGAACCTGTGCATCGTTATTCACGATGACGGATTAGCAATCCGCTGCATTACCACTCTGCCAACTCTCCATCTGTGGCATCGGGTTATATTTAGCCGATGTTTCCGCATACGTCAATATTTTTTTTACAAAAATAAATAGTTTTGTGTTTATCTCTCCTAACAAGCGCCTTATGAGCTTTTTCCTCTGACAGAAAAGATTCAAACAGACGGCAAATGCGTCAATATCTTCGCTCAATTTACGGCAAGGCCGGACAGCTTTGGCCCATATCGGCACCTGACTGACCGGCCCGTCCGTAATTTATGTATTAGACTGGCCAACCTACAATTTTTGTTGAAGCAGCTTATTAACCATTCCCGGATTAGCTTTGCCGTGGCTGGCTTTCATAACCTGACCGACAAACCACCCCATCAGAGCGACTTTTCCGGCCTTATAAGTGGCGACATTGTCGGGATTGGCGGCAATCACTTCATCTATCACTTTTTCTATTGCCGCGGTGTCGGTAACTTGCTTAAGTCCTTTTTCTTCAACAATTTTATCCGGAGCATCGCCGGTTTCGGCCATTAGGGCAAACACATCTTTGGCGGTTTTGCCATTGATTACGTCGGTTGTAACCAGCTCCACCAGATTACCCAGATTTTCCGGAGTAATCGGACTATCTTCCAAACTGATTTTTTTCTCATTCAGCATGGCAAAAAAATCGCCCATCATCCAGTTGGCTACTTTTTTGGCATCATGTCCTTTGGCGGCGCGCTCAAACCATTCGGCCGTTTCTCTGGCTTCGCACAGAACTGATGCGTCATACGGAGTTAAGCCCAAATCTTTGACAAAGCGTTCCTTTTTGGCATCAGGCAACTCAACCATTTCCGATTTGATTTCATCAATAAATTTATCATCAATCACCAAAGACAGCAAATCCGGCTCCGGAAAATAGCGATAATCCTGAGCAAATTCTTTTTTGCGCATAACTTTAGTAATGCCCTTGAGCGGATCAAACTGTCGGGTTTCCTGCTCAATGGTTCCGCCGTTTTCATAAGTTTCAACATGACGGCGCGCCTCATAGTCAATCGCCTGCATCACAAATTTGACCGAGTTCACATTTTTCATCTCATTACGAGTGCGAAAACCCTCTTCACCGACCTTGCGCACCGACACATTGACATCGCAGCGCATAGAGCCTTCGTCCATATTGCCGTCGCATGTACCCAAATAGCGAACAATCGAACGTAATTTGCGCAAGAAAGCTCCGGCCTCCTCCGGAGAACGAAAATCAGGCTTAGTGACAATTTCCATCAGCCCCACTCCGGCGCGGTTAAGATCAATAAAAGTCTTGGTCGGCGAGATGTCATGAATGGATTTGCCGGCGTCTTGCTCAATATGAATACGCTCAATACCGATATTTTTACTGCTGCCGTCTTCCAAATCAATCTTCACAAAACCTTCGCCCACCAGCGGATATCTGAACTGAGTAATCTGATATCCCTGCGGCAAGTCGGCATAAAAATAATTTTTACGCGAAAATTCGGAATATTTGTTGATTTGCGCATTTAAGCCCAAACCGGTTTTGACGGCCTGACGAACACATTGTTCGTTTAATACCGGCAACATTCCCGGCATACCCGCGTCAATAAATGATACATTTTCGTTCACATCTGAGCCATAGTGCGTGGAGGCTCCCGAAAACATTTTAGACTTAGAAATAATCTGGCAGTGAATTTCCAAACCGCAA
Source organism: uncultured Alphaproteobacteria bacterium (assembly GCA_934248075.1). Taxonomy (GTDB): domain Bacteria; phylum Pseudomonadota; class Alphaproteobacteria; order RF32; family CAG-239; genus CAZU01. The sequence continues at coordinate 3,004 of CAKQKH010000010.1, forward strand.
ATAACTTCCCAATCTCCGGTTTTGCCGTTAATAATCATACCGCTCATCTTATTTCACTCCCTTAAAATTCACATCTTTTTCCAAAGCTGAAGCCGCTTTGAATATGCTTTCTTCATCAAAAGCCTTACCCACCAGCTGCATGCCCAGCGGCAAACCTTGCGCGTTCAAACCGATTGGCAGGCTCATTGCCGGCAAACCGGCCAGAGAAACCGAAACCGTAAAGATATCATTGAGCCACATGGTAATCGGATTAGCCTGCATAGACTTGTCGCCAATCGGAAAAGCCGCGGTCGGGGCAGTCGGGGTCAAAATCAAATCGCATTTTTCAAAAGCCTTAACGAAATCATCTCTGATAAGCCGGCGAACTTTTTGCGCCTTGCGATAATAAGCATTGTAATAGCCGGCCGAAAGCACATAAGTTCCAATCATAATCCTGCGTTTCACCTCTTTGCCAAAACCAGCGGAACGAGAATTAATATACATATCGTCCAAATGCGCGCCATCGACGCGATTACCAAACCGCAAGCCGTCATAGCGCGCCAAATTGGAAGAAGCCTCTGCCGGCGCGATAATATAATAAGTTGCCAAAGCATATTGAGTGTGCGGCAAAGAAATTTCCACCAACTCAGCGCCGCGAGATTTAAGCATTTCCGCTGTTTTTTCCCAATAAGCCGCCACTTCTTTGTCCAAACCATCTACCTTATATTCACGAGGAATACCTATGCGCATACCTTTGATATCAGCTCCCAAAAACTTTTCAAAATCGGGCGCTTCAACACGAGCCGAAGTTGAATCTTTGGCGTCGTATCCGGCCATGTTTTTAAGCATAATGGCGCAATCTCGCACATCTTTGGCAATTGGTCCGGCTTGGTCTAATGACGATGCAAAGGCTATAATTCCCCAGCGTGAGCAACGGCCATATGTCGGTTTGATTCCGGTAACGCCGCAATAAGCCGCCGGCTGACGGATAGAGCCGCCGGTGTCGGTTCCGGTTGCCGCCGCGCACATATTGGCCGCTACTGCCGCTGCCGAACCGCCGGATGAACCTCCGGAAACCAGCGGAGTTTCTTTGCTCCACGGATTTACTACCGGACCAAAGGCCGAATTTTCATTGCTGCCGCCCATAGCAAACTCGTCCATATTAAGCTTGCCCAGAAAATTAGCTCCCGCCGCCAGCAATTTGGCGGTTACCGTTGATTCATAAGGCGGAACAAAACCCTTCAAAATATTGGAACAAGCTGTCGTGGCAATCCCTTTGGTGCAAAACAGATCCTTAATTCCCAAAGGAATACCTTCCAAATCGCCACCCTCGCCGCGTTCTATTTTGGTTTGGCTGACTTTAGCTTGCTCCAATGCCTGCTCCGGACATTCGCACACATAAGCATTATACTTACGTCCGTCATTCATTTTGGCAATATACGCTTCCGTCAGTTCCGGCGCGGTAAATTCTTTATTTTTAAGGCCTGCTCTAGCCTCAGCAATGGTTAATTTTGTTAAATCAGTCATTATTTTTTCCAATATTAAAATTAATTTGCTCTACCTTTAGTGAGTGCGGATAGCGGTACAGATAGAGTGATTTCTAGGTACGGGAAAGCGGAGCGTACATAAGACGTACGTGAGCATTTTCCGACACCGTAAAATCGCTTTAGATGTGCCGCTAGGCGCTCTCACCTGTATCTTACTCTACAACCTTCGGCACCGCAAAATACCCATACTCTTTCATCGGCGCATTGGCAAGAATTTCATCGGCAATGTTGCCGTCGGTTACTTCATCTTGGCGCATTTGCAAATGATTTTCGTTAACTGAAACCAATGGCGCCACATTTTCCGTATCCACTTCTGCCAACTGGTCAACCCAGCCTAAAATTTTGTTAAATTCATCTTCGGTCGCGGCGATTTTATCATCTTCAATTTTCAAGCGTGATAAAAAAGCCACTCTTCTGACTGTTTGTGTATCTATTGCCATTTCTATATCCTTATTTACCAATTATTACCGGCGGCATAACCGCATCATATTGCAGTTGTTTTAGCACATTCAATTCCCTAACATCAAGCCCTAATTTTTGAGCAGTGCTTTTTAATGAAACCACGGGAGAAGAACTGACCAAATCTCTGATTTTTTCCTGCAATGTCCGCGGTTTCGGATAAATCACCAGCGCAAATTTATCTTTTGCGCCAATTCCGGCGCGTTGTTTCAGCTCTGCCAAGGCCTCGTCCAAACCGCCAATCTCATCAACCAATCCTTTTTTCTTAGCATCTGCGCCAATCCAAACTCGCCCGCGCGCCAGCTTATCTAACTGCTCGGCCGAAAGATTTCTGGCCTCTGATACTCTTAAAGTAAAATCTTTATATATACGGTCTAACGACTTGTTAAGGGCTAGTTTTTGGCTTTTGTTAAACTTAGAATTAGCGCTCAAAATACCGGCATTTTCAGATTGGCTCAGCAAGGTCCATTTAACATCTAATTTCTTCCACAAATCCGCCAAAGCAAATTTGCCGCCAACCACCCCGATTGATCCGGTCAAGGTTGTTTCATCGGCAAAAATCTTATCACCGGCCAAAGAGATGAAATATCCTCCTGATGCCGCATAATCGCCCATAGATACCAACAACGGGATTTTTTTATCATTTTTCAGCTGTTGCAAAGCGTTCCATATTTCGGCCGAGGCGGTATAACTCCCCCCTGGAGAATTAACCCGCACCAATACTCCTTTAATTTTATTATCGGCTCTGATTTCGCTGATAACATCTAAAACCGCGCGAGAATTAATTTCACCGTCTTTCAAAGGATTAAGTCCGTATGTGTCCGTAATTGTTCCCTCCAGCACCAACAGCGCCAATTTGCCGCCGCGTTTATTAAGACGTATTCCCGCGGCATAGCTCTGCAAATCCACCAACTCGGCGTCATGTTCTTTTTTGAGCCGATTTTGCCACTCGCCCTCAAACGCAATCTTGTCTATCAAACCTATGGTTTTGGCATATTCGGCCGATAACGGAGCTTTATTAATAATGTCCGTAAAATCCGTCTCCGACGGTTTAGCAAATCTGGATTTCAGCATTCCCTCGGCCAAAGACTCGTTCAACCGGCTCACCATTTGCCTCATATTTTCTCTAAAAGCCGGAGAAATGTCTTTATCCATAAACGAGGCCATGGCATTCTTATATTCATAGCGGCCATAGAACTCCGGCGTTACTCCCACTCTGTCCAACAGCGCGCGGACAAACGGAACCTCGGCGCTGATACCGGTCAGCCCAATTTCTGAGTTTGGCTGCATTGTGATTTCCGAAAACGCCGTTGCCAGATAATACGCCGCAGTGCCGCCGCCCAAACTGCCAAATCCGGGAGAATACACATACGCCGGTTTTCCTCCTGCGCGAAAACGCTCGATTATCTGATGCAACTCTTGCATTTGCGCCAAACCCAACGCCGGAACATTAATTCTTGCCGCCAGAGCTTTCACATTGTCATCATTGGCGGCCTGCGCCAATGCCATCAGCAATTCCTGAAAAGATAATTCTCCGGTCGGCACCACCTCGGTCAGCAAGGTATCCTGCCGCACTTCTGGAAACGGCAGATCCAAATCCACCGTCAGGATTGCGTTGCCGTCGCCACTGGAGACCGGCGCGGAAGTCCTAATCAGCCCCAACACGGCAAACAACAGCAAAATAAACAACAAGCCAAAAATCGCAAAAGCATAAACCACGGATTTCAGCAGAATTTTAACGGCTATTTTCTTACGCAGACCATAATTAGCGCGCGGAAACGGAGATTTTATATCTGGCATATATTTTTCCACAAAAAAACGGAGACCATTTTCAATGATCTCCATTTTAATCATTTTTGCGCTTTTCACAACCGCAAAATCTCAGTTGTAAAGAGTTTTTATATCTCTTTGAACAGCTCGGATATTTCTTCGGTGCGATGAATATTCATCATGCCTACGGTATGGTAGCCGCAGTCAACGTGAACAACCTCGCCGGTAATGCCGGATCCGCAAGCTGACAACAATCCCAGTGCCGCCATTCCGACTTCTTCTTGAGTTACGTTGCGCTGCAGCGGTGCATTAAAGGCATTCCAGTGCAAAATTTTGCGAAAATCGCCAATTCCCGAAGCGGCCAGAGTTTTAATCGGACCGGCCGAAATTGCGTTTACTCTGACGCCTTGTGCGCCCAAATCCATAGCCGCATAGCGCACTGAAGCTTCCAGAGCCGCTTTGGCCACGCCCATAATATTGTAATTCGGCAGCACCCGCGTACTTCCCATATAAGTCAAGGTTACAATAGAGCCGCCTTCATTCATGATCGGAGACGCAAATTTGCAAGCCTCCAAGAATGAAAAGCAGGAAATATCCATTGTCATGGCAAAATTATCGCGGGTAGTATCAATTGTCCGCCCTTTAAGCTGATTTTTGTCAGAAAAAGCAATCGCATGAACCAAGAAATCTATTTTGCCCCATTTTTCGCCAAGTTCCTTAAAACAAGCCTCGACACTTGCCGAATCAGAAACATCACACTTAATCAGCAAAGGCTCTTTATCCAGCTGAGCCGCCAAAGGCTGAACTCTCTTTTCCAAAGCCTCATTCTGATAAGAGATTGCCAGCTGAGCGCCCTGAGCGTTCAAAGCCTGCGCAATACCCCAAGCAATAGACTTGTCATTAGCCAGACCCATAATCAGGCCTTTTTTGCCAGCCATAAGAGCTGTATTTTCAGTCATCATAACGTCCTTTGTAGTTTTCACACAATTAACAATTCAATTAAATCGCTTGAATTATTAGCTAGACTTCTATAAAATTTCAGACAGTTTGTAAATAGATTTTTTTAACAGGTGGCCGATGTTTTTGAATAATTCCTTCTGTAAATCGCTGATTGCCAAGGCTCAGACTGGCAAAGAATTTATTTTATTTTTGGCTCAGCGCGCCAAAGCCGACACCATTTTGCGGGTGGCGTCTTCGCTCAGCTACACTTCGCTGATTGCCCTTGTGCCGCTGATTGCCATCGGTTTGGCCATATTTTCGGCTTTTCCGGTGTTTTCCGAGGTGCGCGAGCAGCTTCAGGCTATGTTGCTGCAAAACGTTGTGCCGGATTTGGAAGAAGAAGTCAGTCAGTATTTTAGCGATTTTATCTCCGCCACGGCCAAACTCACCACCGTCGGCGTGGTTGGTATTGCCGTTACCGCCATTTTGTTGCTTTCCACCATTGAAAACAGCCTCAACTTTATCTTTAAGGTCTATAAAGCTCGCAGCATCAAAACCAAAATCACTCTTTATTGGACGGTCATCACCTTGGGGCCGTTGCTCTTAGGCACCGGCTTTTCAATGCGCGGCTATGTATATGCTTTGCAAAAGTTCATGCCCGAGACTCTGGTCAACACCGAGGTATTTTTCAGCGCGGTTCTGCCCAGTCTCTTTACCACTTTGGCGTTGATGTTGCTATATGTTCTGGTTCCCAACAAAAAAGTTGGTATTTGGCACGCCTTTGTCGGTGCTTTTGCCGCCATGATTATGTTTTACATTTTGCGCAAATCTTTCGGCTCGTTCCTGATTTCCACCAACACCTACAATGTGTTGTACGGCGCTCTGGCCATTATTCCGATTATGCTGGTATGGCTGTATCTGATTTGGGCCGTGGTTATTTTCGGCGCGGTTATCACCGCCGCTTTAGACGAGTTTGCCGAGCTTCCGCAGAATAAGGAATTACGCGTGTTTGATTATAGCCAACACCGTACCGGCAAAAAAAATCGTCACTATGTGAAAAAGTTCTTGCCAAAAGAACAAAAATAGAACATAGTGCAGTTATTATAAAACAAGTAGGAGTATAAAACTTATGGATAAAGATAAAGCTCTTGATGCGGCGCTGAGCCAAATTGAAAAAGCTTTCGGCAAAGGCTCGATTATGAGACTCGGCCAAGATAACGCCCATGTTGATATTGAGGCTGTTTCCACCGGCTCGCTCGGGTTGGACATGGCTTTGGGCATTGGCGGCCTGCCCCGCGGCCGTATTGTTGAAATCTACGGTCCGGAAAGTTCCGGTAAAACCACTTTGGCCTTGAGCGTGATTGCTCAGGCGCAAAAAACCGGCGGCACCTGCGCTTTTATTGATGCCGAACACGCTCTGGATCCGTCATATGCCAAAAAAATCGGCGTGGATATTGAGAATCTGCTTATTTCTCAGCCCGATGCCGGCGAACAGGCTTTGGAGATTGCCGACACTTTGGTTCGCTCCGGCGCGATAGACGTTTTGGTTGTCGATTCGGTCGCCGCTTTGGTTCCCAAGGCTGAGCTGGAGGGCGAAATGGGCGATTCCCATATGGGGTTGCAGGCTCGTTTGATGAGTCAGGCGCTGCGCAAACTCACCTCCACCATTGCCCGCTCCAACACTTTGGTTATCTTCATCAACCAGATTCGTATGAAAATCGGCGTTATGTTCGGTAATCCGGAGACCACCACCGGCGGTAATGCCCTCAAGTTTTATGCTTCTGTCCGCATTGATATCCGCAGCATTGGCAAAATTAAAGACAAAGAAGACATCATCGGCAGCCAGACTCGCGTCAAAATTGTCAAAAACAAGGTTGCTCCTCCGTTTAAGGTTATTGACTTTGACATCATGTATGGTGAGGGAATCTCCAAAACCGGCGAGATTATTGACCTTGGCGTTAAAGCCAATATCATTGAGAAATCCGGCGCTTGGTTTGCCTACAACGGTGATAAACTCGGACAAGGACGTGAAAACGCCAAGCTCTTTTTGCGTGATAATCCGGCCATTGCCCAAGAGATTGAAAACAAGATTAAAGCTGATGCCGGTCATTTGGCCAGCGAATTGATTGGCGACAACGAGCCGCCGTCAGACGAAGAATAAAATCTTCGGCCAACAAAAACTCCGCGGTTTTCAAAACCGCGGAGTTTTTTGTCAGGATATCAATTTTTATCTGACCCGATGATTTTTACAATCATCAAGCAGTTGTTGCCATTTGTCGGCAATATGCTCCTCGGCGTATTGTTCCACGCCTTTGGCGGCCTCGGCACCCATTTTGATGCGCAATTCTTTATCGCTCATCAGTTTGGCCATTTTGGCGGCAAAATCATCAACATCTTTAGCCAAAAAGCCGTTTACACCGTCAACAATCACTTCGTTAACCGACGGCGCATCAGCGAACCCGATTGCCGGCAGGCCGTGTGCCTGTCCGTCTGCCAGCGCGATGCTCAAGCCCTCATAAGCCGCCGGCCAGGCCATAAAATCCGCGCCGCGATATACGGCTTTCACATCATTGGCATAGCCCATAAATTCAACCTGTTTTTCAATTCCCAAACGTTTCATTTGTTCCAGCAGACGCTTGTGATAATCAGGGTGTTTGATACTGCCGTAAAGTTCAATTTTCCAGTCCGGAAAATCTTTGGCAATCTTGCCAAACGCCTCAAACAACAAATGCTGGCGCTTCTGCACTTCATCAACCCGACAAACATAGATGATTTTCTTTTTCTCCACGCTCAAATCAGCGCGCTCGGCCGGTGGAATCTGCCCGATGATATTGCCGATAACCCGTTCCTCGTGTTTGGGATAATCATCGCCGATTGTTCCCTTAAAGCTATCCAGCAACAAATCATAAGCGGCGATTTTCTCCAGCTGTTTTTTATATACCCGATAGCGTATCGGTTTATGGCGCAGCGGCGCAAAGAACACCGGCGGGTGATTATGCACCATCAGCACAATCGGCACATCGGGATTATGCAAAAAGCAGATATTATACACATCTTTCAAAAAATAGCAGACAATCACATCGGGCTTAATCTCGCGGATAGCTCTGGCAAAACGAAAAGATGCCGGTTGCGCCACGCTTTTGATTCCCGCCCAAATATCTTGAAGCAAGTTGCCGCATCTGGCGCTCAGGTTGCGCACCCTAACCTGCGGCAGCAGATTGGACGGCCCCGCCTGCTGTTTGAAACTGTCAAACACAAAATTGACCTCATGTCCGCGCTTGGCCAGCATATTGCAAAAATCCCAAACAAAACGGCTGTTAACATTGCGGTCTTTAACCACCATTAATTTCATATAAATTCTCCTTATATCTAACCTAATGTTGCCAGCATAATCCTAATTATCATAAAACAAAACCGGAAACCGCCAGATATCCAGAATTAGTTATCAAAAAATGGATTTTCTCACGATTCAAACCGTTTGGAAAGCGACTCGGCTGTAAAGGCGCTTAACCGCGGCTCAGCAACCAACTTTTCCACGCCGATTCAGGCGATGCCACGCCCTTTTCTCAGCTCCGCCCAACGTCCGTATATTTCCCCAATCTCAAGCAATCAGGCGCTTTGCCGCAATTTTCGCAACTTTCTCTTTTCGTTAAACTTATATTTTTAGAAAAAATATATTGTAAATTGGACAAAAATATGCTAATTTAGGCTCATAAAATGAAATTAGTTACATATTATATAAACAGAGAATTGAGTTCGACTAATTGCCCAATTCTCAAAAACCCATAACATCATGAAAAAAATTACACCAATTGCAGACGAATTCCACATGAATTCAGCATCCCTCAACCTCGGAAGAAAGCTTTATGCTCTCAAACTCACCAGAGATCAGGCCATTGACTTCAAGTCTGGCTTTTCAAGCTTTACAGCCATGGCCTCAAAGTATGGTTGGAAGAACAAATTGCAGGAGGGAGAAACGTATGAAGGTTATCTCGCCGTGTACTACTCTGCAGACCAGCAGATGGTGGTATATATGTCAGGTTCTTTATATAAAGTTTCTCCTGACGAGGAAGTGGCAGAGAAAGACCTTGAGGCTCAGCGCAAACAGAGCCTTTGGAAAGTGGTCGCCGGCATTGATGAAGAAGGCGTATTTGACTACGTCTTCACTCTTGGCGACTACCCTATCGCCAAATTGGTGCAGGATTTACAGGTTTATGACGGCCTGCTCGTCAACTTGAATCCAGCAGAACTGGGCGAGAGCATCAAAAAGAAGCTCGTCGCGGCGCTAAAAGAAGAAAGCGCAGCTGAGCTGACAGATGCCGAAGCTCTGGCCGTAAAAGCCATCTTTGGCAGATCAGGCCTCTTTGCAGAGGTCTAAAATGACATTTATCCCCCACGGTTTCAATACCCTGGGGGATTTTTGTTGCCTTCGCCCAACAACCAAGTATAATAAGTCATCACTCTTGAAAGGAAACGCCATGAAAGTCTCCAACCCTATTGATATGCAAAATAACGACATCAGTTTTCAGACCGAAGATGACCGTCGTTTCCGACTCCGAGCTGCTGCCATTATTATTGAAGACGGCTGCGTGCTGTTTGCCACCAATAACGCCGAAAAATATTATTACTCTATCGGCGGCGCCATTGAACTGGGCGAAACTGCCGAACACGCCGTCCTGCGCGAGGTTTTGGAAGAAACCGGCGTGCCTTATCAAATTGACCGATTAGCCTTTGTCCAGGAACTGTTTTTTAAGCGCGATGACGGCATGCTCAAAGGCCTGGACTGCCATGAGATTACTTTCTTTTTCCTTATGAAACCGCGCGGTTCGCAACAACTCAACAGCCACAGCAAGACCCTCAACAACACCCTGCCCGAGCGCATGTGTTGGCTGCCGATAGATAAGCTTGACCAATATGAGGCTTATCCGGAGTTTTTCCGCACCGAGCTGAAAAATCTGCCGCCTTATGTCAAACACATTGTAACTCACCAATAGAAAGTTTATGTTATGCCTCTTGAATTAAAATCTAATCCGACTTTGTCTGACCTTCAGGCTTATGTTGCCCAAATGAAACAAGAACGCGGTTTTAATACCACCGATAAATTTTTTGAATGTTGCCTCTTGGCGGAAGAATGCGGCGAACTTATTTCTGCCGTCCGCAAAAACAACAAAGGCGGTTCAATTGGTACCGGCTCAAAAACTACCAACGTATCCGAAGAATTAGCCGATGTTTTGATATACTTATGCTCTCTGGCAAATATGCATGGCATTAACCTTGAACAGGCTTTTCGTGATAAAGAAGAAATCAATAAACAGCGCAGCTGGAAAAGGCTATGATTCAAATTCGTCAAGCCGTGCCGACCGATGCCGTTGCTATTGAACAACTTCACGTTGCCACTTATAAAGCGTCATATCGCGGTTATTTGCCCGATAATTTTTTAGATACTTTGCAAGTGTTGCCGGAAAAAGTGTCACAAATTGAAAACGCTATAGCTCGGCACCATAAATTTACCATTGCCGTTGAAGACGAGAAAATTGTCGCTTTTGCCTCCGTCGGCAACTTAAACGATTTGGAATTCGAAATTATCTCGCTATACACCGCGCCCAATCGCCAGAAACAAGGAATAGGTTCTTTGCTGGTAAACGATATTTGCCAACGCAAAAAAGCCGCCGGTTTTGGCAAATGCATTGTCTGGACCATAAAAGACGGCCCCTCAATCGGTTTTTATGCCAAAATGGGCTTTATCTCCACCTCACAAGAAAAAACGTGGAAATTTGGCATTAAAATTGTAATGCTGGAAAAAACCATATAACCCTATATAGTCACAATTCCCTGCCGACAAAGTTGCGCAAAAACCGGCTTGTTTAGCCCTAGCCTCTCAATCAGCACACTCGGCTTGAGATCGCGATTACATTCGCGGATTTGGGTTTGTCCGTTTTTCAGCGTCTTAATCACGCAGCTTGGCAGCTCCGAACGACCAATGCATGATGACAAATACACAAAACATTCGTCGTTATCCGCCAGATTTTCCACCGCCAATTTGCGGGCGTACAGATTCAAGGTCAAATCAGCCTTGCTGCCGTCTTTGGTCCATGGACTGCCGCCGCCTATTGGACAAGCGGTAGAATAAAAATCGCAGGCCAGCTTACGTCCGGTAACTCCGCAGTCGGCCACCGCCGAATGATATGTGTAGCGTCCGGTACCGTTGATAATCAGATTTTTGGGCTTTTCACTCAATGTCCGCGCCACCAAATCGGTCAGATTTGTTTCTTCAAGCATCGGCACAGCCGCAATTGCGGTTTCAATTTTGCCCTCGTCATCAAGCGTAATTTGCGTTTTGATATCCAATCCCAAAGTTTTGGAACCAAGAGCCTGTTGATACAAAGCATTATTAAGCTTGCGCGCCAAATAAAGCTCGCGGTTGATTTTGCCCTCGCCCTGACAGGCATAGCCGACAAACACCCCTTGGTCGCCCCAACCGTCTTGCGCCACGCCCTGGTTAATTTCCGCCGATTGCTGACCAATAAGGTTAACCAGCTCCAATTTCTGCGGCTCCAGCGCATATTCGCCCCAAATTTTGGCATATTCCTCGGTGTAGCCGATTTCAGTCAAAGCATCTAGCACATACGCGCGCAGTTTATGCAAAGAGACATTGCCTTTTATCTCTCCGCCCACAATCACGGTATTGCCTTTAAGCATAACCTCCACGGCATATTTAACCGTTGGGTCTTGCTCAATCATTCTATCCAAAATGTAGCTGGAAATATAATCCGAGGTTTTATCCGGGTGTCCGAGCGACACCGCTTCTGCAGTTTTATGCATAAGTCAATCTCCTTATTTAGTCCTCTGTTGCGGGACAAGTCAGGTTAAATCCACATCGAAATGATTGTCATTAATCATTTCAAAGCCATAATTCCAACTTTTTGCAACAAATGTCAACCCTAAATTATATCTTGTTGCGGATTAATTTTGGCATACAGAAACTGATCGTGATATTCACCATAAGCGAAACGGGCTCCGATCATGCGCCATTCTCTCACAAAACCGCATTGCTCGGCCACCGCCGCAGATGCCTTGTTTTCAACATCGCAAGTTATAACCAAACGATGAATTCCGCGGGCAAACAGCTCTTTGGTCAGCAGTTTCACCACTTCGGTAACATAACCATGTCCAGTGGCGGTTTTATCCAAATAATAACCAAACTCGGCAAATCGATGCATATATGATACCGTATGAATACCACCGGCGCCAACCAGTTTGCGGGTATGCTTATCCAAGAACACATATTCAAACGAATCCTGCTGGCTGAAGTTGCGCTCAAAAATATCAGTCACTTCGCGAACATTATCAATACTTTGCGTATCATCTACCCAAAACAAATACGGACGCAAAAAATCGCGGGAAGAATCTATCAACTGCCACAATTGCTCATCATATTCATGCGTGCGTTGGCAAATAATTACTTTGTCACCGATAATTTCTGTCGGCAGAGAAAATTTTTCAAACTTTTTGTTGCCTATATCTATCAATTTTACTTCCTCTCATATTATCTGACATTAAACCGGCGCGATGCCACTGCCGGCTTGGTTTTAGCCGCAATCATCGCCTCATGCAGTTTTTCGGCGCCGTACTGCGAACACAATCTTTCCACTTCGCCGCAGGTTCCGTCAACAAAGCCATAACGTTTTTCCGGCGGCAGCGCAACAATATTTTCCAAAGCTTGCTGTACTTTGCGTTTAGATGACGCGCCATTTTTTTCGGCCTGACTATACAGAGTCAGCAACCCTTTGGCATACGCCACCTGATCCAAACGATTGTCCGGATATGCTTTTTGCTTATAAACTCCGGCCGCCGCCAGCATAATCTCCTCACTGGCTTTGGCGTAATTCAGCTTATGAAATTTATCGTTTTTGGCGGCAAACAGCTTAAACAGCTCCACATCATCAACATTTATCGCAAATTGGTTCCACCAATATACCTTATCCAAAGCTTCAATCTGATTATGATTCATCGGCCATTTTTCCCAGCCGCATTTAGCTTTGTTGCTGCGTATCGGCAAATAAGCCTCCATTTTCTGAAACAGATTGATTATCTCGTTATTATCCTGAGACGCCAGCGCATAATCCAGCAAAAACTTATTATGCTCGTCTTTACCCATCAGCATATTTTCATCAAGGCCGGAAACATCAAATTTCTCGCCGGCGGCAATCTGTTCGGTCATCTGCTGAAACTTTTGCCTAAATTTTTGCTTATCACAGGCAAAATCAGCCATATATTCCGCGCCGGTTTGGCGGGCATGCTCTGCCAGCTCCTGTTTGTCCTGATGTTTTTTCAGAGCGTTAGCCAGCAGTTGATCGGGATTTTCAATCAAATAATCAGCGCTCAAAGCCTCATGAAATATCAGTTGAAAAATCTCTTCCTCTTTTTGGGCGCCGGCCAGTTTTATACCTGATTTCCAGTAACCGCCGTCATGCTCTTTTACGCCGCGCATTCCAATCCGCCCCACCAGCAGAACCGCGGCATTGTCAGCCAAATTAAGATACATGTAATCTTTGTCATCAGGGTGGTGGTTAATCATTCGGTGGCGAAACGTCATTATATCCACATCGCGCAAACCCAGCACCTCATCAGCCGAGCTGACGCGTATCAACTGTGTGGAGCGAAACTTACGTTTCTCTAAATCGGCGTCAATATTATTATGTTGCACCGCAAATAATTGGCGCTGAACAAATTTGCGTTCCTCAGTCAGATAACCGATATCCGTCATCAGCTCATTCAGCTGACGATCAATTTCGTGCAATATATCGCCGCCATAACAATGGGTGATAATTTTCAGATTTCGCAAATTGTGCGCCGCCTGCATCGCCGATATCCGATGCAAATCGCCGTTTTCGTCTTTATTTGCGACCAACGGCACAATATACTGATCAAACACCGCCTGCGCCCTCAGTACTGTCGGCGCGCGCTCCATTAATCCGGTATTATAGTACATCGAGCAGATTTGATAATCGCGTTGTTCATCTTCGTTGAGCAGCCCCTCCACCACTTTGCACATGCCATTGGCGGCTTTGGTGTCATGAGTGCCGATCCCCGGCAAAATCAAAATCGTTTTTTTGCCGACAAAAGTAAGATTATCATCTGCCGACCGCCAATGATCCGGCGCGCTCATATCTCTAATCATCAGCCCGCTTTTGGCCAGCTCGGCAATATTGCCGATATCATCAATATCTTCATCTATCAGACTACGCATTAATCATCTCTCTTCTGCTCACACATTTGGGGCTATTTTAGCATGACCGCAAAATTTTGTCCATTAGTTTTATACCCAGCAAAAACCCCGCTGCAGCGCGGGGTTTGAAGTTTAGTTATTATTGAGCCTTAAGTTTTTGCAACACCTGCTCGGTGATATCGACGCCGCCGACCACCACCATGGTTTTGCTAAACACCAGCTTAAAACCGTTTTCCGCGGCCACATCGCTGATCAGCGCCGTCATTTGGTCATCAACTTTTTGCAGTTGTTCGGCGTATTTTTCCTGCATTTGCTGCTGACGAGCGGCCAATTCCTCGCCGTATTTCTGCTCCAAATCTTTTCGTTTTTGGCCAGAAGCTTTTTTAACTTCGGCACCGGCTTTCTCCACAAATTTTTGCAATTCGGCAATTTCATTTTGCCGTTCGGCGCGCAACTCGGCAATCGCAGGAGAATTTGCCACCACCTGCTCCACATTTACCATCGCCACTTTGGCGCACGGTCTGAACGCCGCGCCGACAAGCGCCACCAACACAACCGCTCCGACAGCGATTCCGCCGATTTTCAGATATTTTTTAGCATTCTCGTTCATCGTTTTTTCACCTTTCATACAAATCCGGCTCCCGCCGCAAACTTTAATGATATAGTACTTTAAATCTATTCCATTCTTTTCAACTGTCAACAGGATAAATTTATAAAATTAACCGCCGACGATTCAAGCTTGAGCAAATGGCCGCAAGGCATAAACAATTCTTGACCCAACTAAAAACCGCAGTTCTGATATTTGCCACAGCATCTATTCTGCGAAAATTAATAGATTGTTGACGTTATATATGCTATACTCTTAATAAGAATGTTTATAAAGCTGTCAGAAAAGGAACTGTCAATGGTTCATTTTTTAGACCTCAAAGATATAGAAACAAAACTCAAGTCGCTTTCTGACGAAGAAAAATCGGCCTATTTGGCCATGCCTGCTCCTGATGAAACCGCTCAATTTGCCAAACAAACCATTGGTCAGCGCCTGTTTTCCGAAATCTCAGATATTAATGACAAATGGCATACCAACGCGGCTGGCAAAACCCTGGAAGAATTTGCCGCTGACCACAACCTTGCCAGAGATAATCTCCTCAAATCCGTGGTTGGCGCTGATTATTTTACAACATATCAATCTGAGCTTGAAAATTTACGAAAAAAACGCATACGCGAGGTTATGGAAAAGACTGAGCATTTGTACTGTTTCAGCCCTACCCCGCCTGAAAATCTTGTTGTTGCTTCTAACAATACTCCAAACGCCTCATCGAATAAAATCCACATTCCTTTGCATCATGCTCAGGCCGCGCAAACTTCGCCGTATATTTTGCAACCGCCTTCCAATGGCAACATAGAATTTCATACTGATGAAAATATCGTTGTTATTAATGGCTGTGAACCCAAAGAATTTTTGCAGCGGCAGCCTTTGTCTTATCAGTATGAAGTCGATAAAAAATCTTTTACTCCCGAGGTCAATCTGGACGGACAATTCCATGACAAATATTCTTCTGCCGGCTCGGCTGAGGTTGTTGATCTTAAAGGACCTTTTTCCATAACCGACATGGTTGCGTCTCAAAAACAAAGCGGCTGGGATACTCCGGTTTATTTTATTCCCAACAAAAATGACAAAGCCACTCTGCAGGAAAAAATCAATCAGTTGCGCGGATTAGGTGCCTCCAAACGTTCTGCCATGGAGCAAGTATCCGAGCAATACCCCAACAGCCTGATTAATCTTAGACGCCGCCAGGAATTATTAGAATACGCCAAACAGCTTGACCTTGAAAGAAAAAAAGAAGAGCAACGTCGAGAAATCGAAAAAGCGCGCCAAATTGGCAAAGATCTTCTTTTGGAAATCATCCGTCGCCGCAAAGCCAATGAAGAAGCTAACAAGATTATGATAAAAAGAGGCTTCCAAAACCGCAAAAATCAGAAAGCTGCCAAAAAAGTCGCCAACAAAAAAGAGCGCGAAACAGGCAAACCATTGACTGAGAAAGACATTAAAATTCTCAAACTCAAAGCTGCCTCAAAAAAATCCGGTTTATCAATAGGCTGACCATGATCCCCCAGTATCGCAACCCTACTTTCATTACAAAAATAAGAATTGCCGACCGGACTATTTGAGAGCCCTCTCCTAAAGGTTTTATTTTGCACAACCATCCGGAGGAAATGCGATAAAATTTAACTTCATACTTAGTATTTTATTAAACTATAAAGTACTCTCTTGACAAGAGACTATTTAATGTTTATAGTTTAAGTATATTAAAACTATGAAGTATGAGGTTGGCATGCAGGAAATCCGTGCAAAAATTGAAGAAAACCGCAAAAAACTGCAAAAGTTATTGCAAAATAAGGACAATCAAAATGTCTTGGATAAATGGCTCAAGACTGAGCTTGCCTATACTTCAAACGCGATTGAAGGCAACACTTTGACCAGACGCGAAACTGAGCTGGCGATTGAAGAGCAAATAACTACCGGAGCCAAACCGATAAATGATTATTTAGAAGCCAGAAATCACGCCAACGCTTTTGATTTTATCTGTCATGCCGTCAAAAATAAGGTCAAAATTGATGAAGATTATGTGTTGCAGATTCATAAAATCATTTTATCGGGCATAGATGACACGAATGCCGGTTTTTATCGTTCGGTCAGAGTTCGAATATCGGGTTCGCAAACTATTTTGCCTAATCCGCTTAAAGTGCCGGATTTAATGCGTGAGTTTGGTAAATGGTTACTTGAAAAAAGTGATGACGTATTGCTAAAAGCGATAGAAGCGCATTATCGCCTGGTTTCTATTCACCCATTTGTTGACGGCAACGGTCGAACAGCGCGATTGCTCCTCAACAGTATGTTACTTGAGAGCGTTTATGCGCCGATTATTATCAGAAAAATTGACCGCAAAAGATATTTAAGCGCCTTAGAGACATATCAAACCAAAGAAAACAGCGATCCTTATTATAGGTTTATGCTGACGGCACTCAATCGTTCGCTTAAAATGATGATTGATTTGCTTGATATTGAAAAAGCTGAGCCGCAAGGAAAACTTCTGACGATTGCCAAGTTTGCAAAATTGGCCGGACTTCCGGTTTCGACAATTCGTTATTGGATGAAAGAAGACAAAATCAAGCCGATCACTTATACCGCCTCCGGTTATGCAATGTTTGATGAAAAGCAAGTTGCTGAGATTAAAAGGGATTAGTTGTTTTATGTGATCTTGGCTAGTTAGTCTAACAAATCCCACCTATTTAGATACCTATACCTATACCTATACCAATTCCTATCAAGTAAGACAAAAAAGCTTCCGTAAAGGGAGCTTTTTTTTGTTTTAATTAAAGCGGGCAAAAAAATGTTGACAAAATTTCAAAAAAATGACATAAATAAGCATAAGGAATTATAATTATATTCATTATTAACTAAAAAAACGAACAAAATGGACTTAATGACTTATCTGATTTCGATTTTTATTCTTGGGCTTATATTAATAACAACTGTAGGCTTGGGAGGGATCTGTGCTGAAGACAAAAAAGACCTAATATGGGAAATCATTATCGGCGCAGGCGCTTTGGTGGGTATTGGCATTGCAACTTGGTTGTATGTTTCAGATCGCAACAAAACTGAAGCGATACTAAAAAATTGCCCACCCCAAACAACTCTCGTAAAGAGGGTTAATAATTCGGACCGTCTTTACATTCTGGGCGAAGATGGAACAGTCTTTGAAGAGCCAGAAAATAGTATTCCATTGGTATCTATAGGTGACACCATTGTTTATGTCAAGCATCCTGAAAAAGAATACCTCAGAATAATTGACTTCAGACCTTGTGAAAAACATGAGGTCATAGTGAAGAACAATGAAACTCAAAGGAGTATAGTACCTATACCAATTCCTATTCCTATCAAGTAAGACAAAAAAGCTTCCGTAAAGGGAGCTTTTTTTGTTTTAATTGAAGCGGGCGAAAGGATTACTCTGCGCCATGCTTGAGTTGCACGGGCGCTCATCAGCGCTCACGCTGACCGCAACACCCCCATATCGCTTTCGCTTGTAGTCAAACCAACACGCCTGCGGCCGTCACACGGTTGGTTCGAGCTGTCTTTACTTACCATAATAAAAAGCCCTCCACAAGGGAGGGCTTTTTATTATGGTGGGCCCAGATGGACTACTCTGCGCTCCGCTTGAGTTGCACGGGCGGACTTTTGCCGGCGGCAAACCGGCGATACCCCCGTATCGCCTAGTCCTGGTAGTCAAACCAACTCCTCGTTGGTTCGAGCTGTCTTTACTTACCATAATAAAAAGCCCTCCACAAGGGAGGACTTTTTATTATGGTGGGCCCAGATGGACTCGAACCAACGACCAGACCGTTATGAGCGGCCTGCTCTAACCAACTGAGCTATGGGCCCGTAATTTACACGTTTTCTAAATTTACTTTAGAACAACCTTGTGTCCTGATTACAATAATTCCCCCTCATAGTCAAGTCATTTTATTGCGGATTGCTTTATTTATCCAACGCCTTTTTCCAGCGATCAAATTTATTTTTTAACTGAATTGACGCATTTGCGGGGCTGGTTGAAGGGACGCCAATACATTCTATTTTTTTCATCAGCTGCGGATGAAATTTTTTAAAGAATTCCGCAGATTTTTGTCCGTTAAAAATAATCTTGCCGACATTAGGATACTGCTGCAACAGTCCCTCAAAATCATTTGGCAGAGCATTTTTTATATCCATATCCAGACTGCCTTGCCGTTCACAATATTGCAGATTATCCCACAAACCGATTTTATTATTCAGCAGACAGGCACATTTTTGTTTATAGCTCTTAAACGCCGCACCGTTATTGAAAATATCCGCCATAAAACGCCAAAATAAATTGCGCTGATGAGCATAATATTCACCAGCCTGCAATGATGCTTCTCCGGGCATTGTCCCTATAATCAGGATCTTAGTTTCAGAATTAATTATCGGAGCAAAACTTTTTAACATAAAAAATCTGATATTATTAAAAAAAGAAAAATTATTATAGCAAGCTTGGATAGCGTGTGTGAATAATAAGATTTTAGGGTGGCGAAAGCGAAATGTACAAAGAGGTACATGAGCATTTCGCCAACCCGACAAATCTGTATTAGTCACCAGCTAGACAAGCTCGCATTACACCTATTGATCAAGAAATGACCTCAATTTCCTCGACCGGCTCGGGTGTTTCAACTTGCGCAACGCTTTAGCCTCAATTTGGCGAATTCGCTCACGAGTAACATTAAACTGCTGGCCGACTTCTTCCAAAGTATGATCTGTGTTCATGCCGATGCCAAAACGCATACGCAACACCCGCTCCTCACGCGGAGTAAGTGATGACAAGATGCGAGTGCAGGTTTCCTTAAGATTGGAATGAATTGCAGAATCCAACGGCTGCAAAGCGCTGTCATCAGCAATAAAATCACCCAGTGATGAATCTTCCTCATCACCAACTGGAGCCTCCAACGAAACCGGCTCTTTGGCAATTTTCATAACTTTGCGAACCTTTTCCAACGGCATTGACAACCGCTTGGCCAGTTCTTCCGGCACCGGTTCGCGCCCCATTTCCGCCAGCATCTGACGAGAGGTACGCACCAATTTATTGATCGTCTCAATCATATGCACCGGAATACGAATTGTGCGCGCCTGATCGGCAATTGAACGAGTAATCGCTTGGCGTATCCACCAGGTTGCATAGGTCGAGAATTTGTAGCCGCGGCGATACTCAAATTTATCAACCGCTTTCATCAAGCCGATATTGCCCTCTTGAATCAAATCCAAAAATTGCAAACCGCGGTTGGTGTATTTTTTTGCAATCGAAATAACCAAGCGCAGGTTGGCCTCAATCATCTCCTTTTTGGCGCGCTCCGCTTCGCGCTCGCCTTTCTTAATGGTATCAACCATGCGGCGATATTCGGTAATCGGCAAGCCGCATTCCTGAGCCATTTGCGCCACAGAATCACGCAACTCGGTAATTTCCGAACCATATTTTTCCACAAAAGCTTGCCAATGTTTGTCTTTCTTGTGAGTAAGAGTAATTTCCTCCAGCCAATTCGGTGACAATTCCGATTTTTGATAAGCTCCCAGAAAATCCTCACGTTTTATCTTACAAGACAAGGCATAACGCATTAATTTTCCTTCAAAACCCATTAAGCGTTTGTTAAGACCATTAAGCTGCTCAACCAATTGCTCAATGCGGCTGGCGTTAAGATGAATTGAACTCATCAACTCAACCAAATCTTTTTTCACTTGCAAATAGTGCTTTTCCACCGCCGAAGTAACGCTTTTGCCAGCGATGATTGCCGCCACCCGCTGATTCTGAATTTTCTTCAAATCATCATAATAACTGGAAATTTTATTCAAAATATCCAGCACCGGTTCTTTAAGGGCTTCTTCCATAGCCGAAACCGAAGCTGAACTGCGGCCGCCGTTACCGTCTAAATCATCGTCTTCCTCACCATGATCTTCGCCGTCTTCGCCGTCGTGCAAATCATCACCATTGTCATCTTCTTCCGGCTCGTCATCAACGGCGCTGTCAAGTTCCATATCATCATCGGGCAGATCATCATCGATATCTTCCATATCTTCTTTTTCGGCCAGCTCTTCAGCTACTTTTTCCAGATCTTCGCTGGCGGAGGTTTCGTCTTCCTCAAACTCCATACCCTCGACATCGGCGCCATACATCATTTCCAAATCGACTATATCACGCAACTGCATAGTGCCGTTAATCAACTCGTCGCGCCAGTCGGCAATCGCCTTAATGGTCATCGGGCTTTCGCACAAACCGTCAATCATAACGGTCTTTCCGGCCTCAATACGTTTGGCGATAGCAATTTCTCCCTCGCGAGACAACAGCTCCACCGACCCCATTTCTTTCAGATACATTCTAACCGGATCATCGCTGCGGCCCAAATCTTTTTCATCAAAATTGCCGCCCTCTTCCTCATCATCGTCATAGTCGCTGTCGTCTTCCACA
Organism: uncultured Alphaproteobacteria bacterium; assembly: GCA_934248075.1. Taxonomy (GTDB): domain Bacteria; phylum Pseudomonadota; class Alphaproteobacteria; order RF32; family CAG-239; genus CAZU01. The sequence continues at coordinate 23,955 of CAKQKH010000010.1, forward strand.
ACATCAGGCTCAAAATTATCAACCTCAGACTCGGCGATAATACTGATTCCCATATCTGAGATATCAGTCATAATATCTTCAATATTCTCGGAAGATTCGCGCTCAGGAGGCAGAGCCTTGTTCAGTTCTTCAACGGTAATGTAGCCGCGTGTTTTTCCTTTTTCAATCAAACGCTTAATCGCGCTGCCCAATGAATCAATCAGCGGCGCATCTGCAGACTGACCGTCATACAGATCAGGATTCTCAATATCTGACATAAACTTTCCTTATTACAAAACCGGTTTTTGCATAAATTTCTAGCTAGTGCATTTTGTAATAATTTTTGAGGCAATTGTCAAGAGTTTAACGCAGATTCATCGCAAATTTTCTGCCGATTCGCAAATAACCTCGACAAAATTACTCCTCACCCTGCGCCGCCAGCAAAGCATCGCGTTCTTTTTTGAGAGATTCATAGCGGTTATACGCTTCTTCCGAAAACGAGTCGCCGGTTTCTATTTTCAGCATGCAATCTCTGATATCTTTTTCCAACTGCCGCAATTGGACTTCCACCATTCGCTGCTCCAAATTATGCCGCATCTTGATAATATCCGGACATTGGCGGTGCAACATCTTGACTTCGACATGATTTTTAAGGGTCTCGGCAAAACCTTTATCGCGCAACATCTGTTGCAAAGCCTCGCTGTCGGCAATTTTCACCTCATCATGCACCAAACCCAACATTGTTTCATACAACTCGCGCAATTTGGCAGACTCGATAGTAAAATCGAGTAATTTTTCCTCATACTCTTCAATCAACTGCGGATAACAAATCAGCGCCGAAATTATATATTCAGCCACCAAGTCATCTAGATCAGTACGCGCGCTGGCGGCCAAAGAGATTGTGGTTTTTGGCTCTTTACCGCGTTTGGCATACTCATTTTGAGGTCGCCATGAACCGCGGCCGATTTCATGATAGATTTTATTTTTCATATCCTGAGCATAGTATCCGCGCACTGACTCATCAGTAATTTTGGCAACTTCTTCGCGAATATTTTTTTCCAGCAACGCTTTTTGTTCGGGGGTATTCAAGGGCAAGCCCTCTACATTTTTGCGCCACAACAAGTCCTTAAGCGGCACAGTATCGCTTATCACCTTCAAAAACTCTTCTTGTCCGCGCGCTTTTAAGAATTCATCAGGATCAAGTTTGTCCGGCAAAAAGGCATATTTCAGTGAGAATCCTGGTTTTAAGATTGGCAACACTCGATCAACCGATCTGATTGCCGCCCGCACACCGGCGCTATCACCGTCAAAACAACAGGTAGGCTCCGGCACCACTTTCCAGGCCTCGGCAATTTGATCTTCGGTCAGAGCCGTTCCCAAAGGCGCAACCGCGTAATGAATACCGTATTTATCCATGGCAATCACGTCCATATAGCCCTCGCAAATAATCATTGCTTTGGCATCATAACCGGCATCTCGGGCGTTATTGAGGTTATACAGCACTTTGCGTTTGTTAAATATCGGCGTCTCCGGCGAGTTCAGATATTTGGGCTGACTGCCGTCCATCACCCGCCCGCCAAAAGCAATCACTTTGCCGCGTTTGTCAATAATCGGTATCATCACTCGGTTACGGAAAAAATCATGCGAACGCCGCCCCTCGGGAATAGCCAGCAACCCCAGTTCGGCCATTTCCGCCTCTGTCACTCCTTTGGAGGTCAATTGTGCTTTTAGGCCGTTGTTATTAGGAGCATAACCCATACGGAATTTTGAGATTATATCATTATCAAAACCGCGGCCATAAAGGTAGTTAAGCGCCTCCTGCCCCGCGGTCAAACGCAGATTTTTCTCAAAAAATTTGCAGGCCATTTCCATAATGTCATAAGCCGAGTTGCGTTTTTCCACCTGCTCTTTGCTTTCATGGGTGAGCTTGGGCAACTCCATACCGACCTTGTGGCCGAGTTTCTCCACCGCGTCAATAAAACTCAAACCATTGGCGTCCATTTCAAACTTGATGATATCGCCATGAGCGCCGCAACCGAAGCAATGATAAAAACCTTTGGCCTCATTAACCGTAAAAGACGGAGTTTTTTCATTATGAAACGGACACAAACCGGTATATTCCCTGCCCTTGCGGGTGAGCTTGACTTTTTGCCCCACCACATCGGCAATGGAAATTTTTGCTCGCAATTCGTCGCAAAATCTTTGTAAATCGGTTGTTGACATTGTTTCTCGGTTAAATTTGTTTTTTGTTACTTTAGCAACCTGAACTTTTCTGTCAAGAGCTGATTGCCAAAACTTAGGCAAAAGAAAACGCCGCTTCGCAGACCATCCCTAAGGACTATCCACCAAGCAGCGTTATATTTTACAAGAGGACTATAGCTAAAGCATATATGGCTCCAGCTATGACATATATCATGTCCTCTTTCTTTAGCTCTCTCACCGTTTTCACAGCAAGAGTGATTTCAACAGCTACAACCATTGCCCAACCAGCAACAGGAGCTATTTTAATCAAAGCCAAGGTCGGGTATGCGAGCATTACTGCCACTACCCCAACTAAGGCCAATAAAGAAAAAAGAAGACCAAGCCATAGTGTCCTCTCTATGATTTTTTTCATATCTTTCTTTTTTTTATTTAATAAAAAATTTGGTTAATCTGATAATGTTAAATTAATGAAAATCAGTTTAACACAATCGGAAAAACCGAATATGAAAACAAAACTTCAATAATAAAAACAAAATAACTAACTCTATTTTTAAGATACCACAAATTACCATGGCTGTAAACAATATTTGTCTATTCTACGTTATATTGCACGATTCCGGCAAACTCGAATAGTGGTGTAGATAGAGCGAAAAACAAAGCGGTTGAAATTCTAGTGTACTTTTGAGGTACATGAATTTCAACCGTTCTGTAGTTTTTTGCTTTAGATGCGCTGCTAGGCGAGTTTGCTACCTTCGCCTTCGCCCATTATTATAGTTTTAATAAGTACATTAGCCTTTCCCATATCCAACTGTCCGGCATATTTAGCTTTCAAGGCGCCCATAACTTTGCCCATGTCTTTCATGGAAGATGCGCCGGTTTCGGCAATCACCGCTTTAATTGCGGCGGTCATTTCGGCTTCATTCATTTGTTTGGGCAGAAAACGCTCAATAACCGCGATTTCGGCTTTTTCTTTGTCAGCCAATTCCGGACGATTGCCGTCAAGATACATTTTGATTGATTCGTTGCGCTGTTTAATCATAGTCTGCATCATCGCCATAAGCTCGGCATCGGTGGCTTCTTTGGCGCCTTTGCCGCGGGCTTCAACGTCTTTTTCTTTTTGACCGGCAATAATCAGGCGAACGGCGCTGGTAGTGGCGGCATCATGCGCCAACATGGATTCTTTAAGTGCTTTTTGCAAATCTTCGCGTAACATACATTTTCTCCTTAAAACAAAATTATTGTTGCTACAATATACTTGCCAGAGCAAAAAATCAATTATCTTTTTAGAAATAGGCGCGCAGCGACAGCATATTTTCTTCGATATCGCGCCCGTAATTTTGTTCATACCTGTATTGCGCGGCCACCGCCCAATCGGCGTTCAGGCTATACGCGCTCTCAAGTTTATAAATCAGGCGACTGCCGATTTTGGCTGTTGCATAAATTTTCTCAGCTTCCGCCAATATCCGCCAGCGCCCGAAATCAGCATAAACACCAATTTGCAAACCAGCGCCCAAATATTGGTTTTGCGGCAGAAAACCGCCATATGCGCCATGAACATTGGTCATGCCAAAAATCCAAACTCTTTCCGCCACCGCATAAGTGCCGCCGCCGCCGACCGTCAAATTTGCGACATATCCCTCTTTTTCGGTCTGAGGATTAAGCTCGCGGCCGACATCTGCCAAAATCTGAAAAGACACCGGCGCAAACATCTGATCAATCGGCGAGATTGAGCGAATTCCCAACAGCTCGAATTTTTGCAAAAGATATTTGTCGGAATTATCATAATGCCGCAAAGTTGTATTTAAAAAGTTGATTTCCGCGCCGCGTAAAAATCCGTAATTATCATCAGTCAGAGAATGATAGGCCGGACGATAAGAAATCTCTTGAAAACTCTCGCCATTGCGCGCCCCTGCTCCCAAGGTCGCCCGCATTGAGTCATGAGCCAGATACGGCGGCTTGCCGTCCTTGAGTTCTTCGATAGAGCCAACATTTTTAAGAGCGTTGCGCACCCGCAGAGCCGCAAAACTTTGCCGCCGATACTCCTCCAACTCCAACTTGTGCGCCACATATTGATATTGAATAAACTGATAAGCGGTTTCCGCCACATTGGCTTTGGCGGTTTCAGACAACCCGTCCATAGTGTAGTTTTGCGTATCCAGCACCTGATAATAAGCTTGTTTTTCTTCCTCTGTCATCAAAGCCAACCGATGACGAATTTTATTTTGCCTTGACGGACGATAATTGATGTTTTTAACCAATCCCGAGGTCTGATAAACCGCCTTTATGGTGTCCAGCGGAATTGTCTGCACCGGAAATTTTTGCGCCAACCTCAAACTCGGCCGCACCGCGTCAAGAGTTTCCATTAGCATATAAGAGCAGTTGCGAGTAAAAAAGAAATAGCGCGATTGCGTCTGCCCGATTTCCCACAAATGCGCCACAAAAAAGTCCAGCTCTTCAGGCGAAAAATCCAGTTGCAGCTCCCAGATATCACGGTTTTCAATATTATTGTATGTATTGATGATGTCATAATAAGGTTTGACCGTGAATCCGCCCCAATACCCTCCGGTAAGCCCATAAATAGCAAACAAAACACTATTTTCCTGCCCCGCGGTATAAGCTCCGTAATTGGCGCCGTGAGCCAAAAGCTGCGTGCCTTTGCGCGCGGTATCAATGCGCAACAGCGTGTGTCCGAACAATGATGAAGGATTGTTCATGTAGGCATCGGTAAACAACAATGTTACTCCTGCCGGCCGCAAATCATCATAAAATTGCTCATATTCCTGACAATGCGGAAACGGCTCAGATATCAGCCCAGCGCGCCGCAACAATTTGTAACGAGCCGGAAACAAGCATTTGCTATTATCATCTTTGCCGGCAAACAATGATATTGTCGCCGCAAGTTCAGCTTGTGGATTAACTTTTCCGTCTGTCGCCAAAAAGAAATCCGGAGAATCTACCGTGCTTTTATAACCATTGCCTTTGGCCTGATAATGCCCCACTGCCAGCCACTCAGGCGAATATGCAAAATCCGCAGCCGCGCCGGCTTCAGCCACAGCGACAAAAAAACAGCAAAAACAAACAATCAGACCAAGAAACTTCATTTTAAACTACAAAAAAGATTTTTTAAATTTTTCATAAAAAGTCGGAGAACAGTACAGATAGAGGCATTTAGAAGGCGAGAAAAATTTTAGTGTACAAAATAGTACATGAATTTTTCGAGACCGAACTAAATGCCTCTAGATGTGCTGTTATTCGTTTTTATAAAACTCAGCGTGCGCAAATAATAAGATTTTAGGGTGGCAAAAGCGGAGTGTACAAAATAGCACATGAGCATTTTGCCAACCCGCTAAATCTGTATTAGTTGCCAGCTAGATGAGTTTTTATGCCAGAGACATAACTTTAATAGTCAAATCCACAGCATCAACATTTTCGGTGTCAAAGAGATAGGCAAATTGAGCCTGAGCTTTGGCGCCAAGAGTTTCGCTATCGGTGTTCAGAATACCGGCAAGAGTATCTATGGTTTCACCATGGCCGGCAGCAGAATCCATTGCAAACTGCTCCATATTGTTTTCCAAAAAGGCCAATACCATTTTACCGGTGCCGCCGGTGATGCGGCCGTTAGGATCACAACCGGAGGTACCGAAAGTGATACCGAATGTCTGAGAACCAAAGGTGCCGTTAGTGGTGGCGGCCAATACCTGAGGGCCGATACCGCTCTGACCGCGCCATGCCATAGAACCCAAACCGCAACCGGTGCTATCCACTGCCTCGGCCGGAGCAGACGCCAACATGGCGGCGCCAGCCAACAAAGATGCTAAATAAATTTTGTTCATTAAATTAGTCTCCAAAATAGTTTTAGAACTTAAAACACAATTAGAGTAATCAGAACTTTATTAAAAGTACACAACAAAGATATATTTTTGCTCATAAAAATTTACTTGATTTATTTTTAATTGGTGCTAGATTAACTCACATCAAATAAACGAAAACACGAGCTGTGATGGAGTTGCCCTCCCTCGCAGTTCGTTTTTTCTAACTCTAAAATATTTTTTGCAACAGGTGAGAAAGATGGAAAAATTCCCTTTGACCAAAGTTGGGTTCGAGGCTCTTGAGCGAGAACTCAAAAACCTAAAAGGCGTAGAGCGCCCTAATATTATTGCCGCCATTGATGAGGCTCGTTCTCATGGCGACTTGTCAGAAAACGCCGAATATTCTGCCGCCAAAGAAAAACAGAGCTTTATTGAAGGGCGCATTCAGGATTTGGAGGCCGTTTTGAGCCGCGCTCAGGTTATTGATGTGGCCAAAGCTCATTATGACGCCGTTCGCTTTGGCGCGACTGTTACCGTTGCTGATGAAGACACTGATGAAGAAAAAACTTACCAAATTGTCGGCGATTATGAGGCTGATATTGAAAAAAATAAAATTTCGCTGTCTTCTCCTTTGGCCAAAGCCCTTATTGGCAAAGAGGTTGGCGACACTGCCGATTATATGGCTCCCGGCGGCCGCAAATCTTTTGAGGTTGTGGAAATTCAATATATTTAATTTTTGGCAAAAGATGCTTATATCAAAACCACCCTTCGGGGTGGTTTTTTTTGCATATATGGAGGTTATTATGGACAAACGAAATTATAATGAACTTTATGAGCATACTTTGGGAAGCTGTGACTGTGACGAAGACAACAACTGCGGTTGCACTTTTTATGAGCATACCATCGACTTTATCTGCGACTGCACTCCCGAGCAGGATTGCAACTGTAAAGCCGAAACCGAAACCAAAAATAAAACCAAAAAGATTAATAATAAGCTTGCTAAATCTAAGTAATTTTTTTACAATGCCGGCAAAATAATTTTGCGGAGAATAGATTATGGCTGAATACAAATCCAAAGTTTTGATTATCGGTTCCGGCCCTGCGGGCTACACCGCCGGCATATATGCGGCTCGCGCCGGACACCAAACTGTGTTGGTTTCCGGAGAACAGATTGGCGGCCAGCTCACCATGACCACCAACATTGAAAATTTTCCCGGTTTTATCCAGCCGATTGCCGGCACCGAGCTAATGGAACAAATGCGGCAGCAAGCCGTTAATCTCGGGGTGGAAATTGTTGATGACCGAATTGTCGAGGTTGATTTTAAGCAACGTCCGTTTGTCTGCAGCTCAGAAAATCATAATCAGTTTTGCGGCGACACCGTAATAATTTGCACCGGCGCTTCCGCTCGCTGGCTTGGCCTTGCCAACGAGGAAAAATTTCGAGGTTTCGGCGTGTCTGCTTGCGCCACTTGTGACGGATTTTTTTATCGCGGAAAAGATGTCGCGGTCATTGGCGGCGGCAACACTGCGGTGGAAGAAGCCTTATACCTGACCAATTTTGCCAAATCTGTAACTCTGATTCATCGGCGGGACAGTCTGCGCGCCGACAAAATAATGCAAGAACGTTTGCAAAAAAACAGCAGTATTCAGATTGAATGGAATTCTGTGGTAGAAGATATTTTAGGAACAGCTTCTCCGCGCTCGGTTACCGGTTTGCGGCTCAAAAACGTGCGCACCGATGATACTAAGGATATCAAAATAGACGGAGTTTTCATCGCCATCGGCCACCACCCCAACACCGATATTTTTCAAGGACAACTGGAACTCAGCAGCGACGGTTATATTCTAACGGCTCCTGACAGCTGCAAAACCAACATCGCCGGAGTTTTCGCCGCCGGAGACGTGCAGAACCCCATTTTCCGTCAGGCGGTTGTGGCCGCCGGCAGTGGTTGCATCGCCGCAATGGAAGCTGATAAATTTTTGCAAGAGCAGAAGTAAATAGCCCCTCGCCCACCTGCACAAACTGCTCTAGACGCGCTGTTGCGCGGCTTAGCTTTTGTCAGTTTGCCTTTATAATACCATTGTAATATACGTCATCGCGATGAAACCCACAAACACCGCGGCTGCGGACTTGTTGGTTTCTTTGGCGCCATAAGTCTCGGGCAAAATTTCATTTATCACCACAAACAGCAGCGTTCCGCCGGCCAAAGCCATGCCATAGGGAACGATATCAAAACTTATGCCCATCATAAATAAACCGATGATAGCTCCCAACGGCTGCACCAAACCGATGATACTGGCGGTTATGGCCGCGCGCAAACGGCTGTTGCCGGCGGCGACTAAAGATATGGCAATAGTCAAACCTTCGGGAATATTGTGTCCGGCAATACCCAACACCAAAGAGAGCGGATTAACGATGTTTTCAGCGCCATAGGCCACGCCGACGGCCAATCCTTCCGGCAATTTGTGCAAAGTGATGGCGATGATAAACAACCAGGCTTTTTTAATATCAAAATGCGGACCATGATGTCCCATCGCATTATGCTCATGCGGAATTGCCAAATTCAATATCCAAACCAACAAAACGCCGCCAAACACTGCCGCAGAAAACCCCAACGCGTCGAGATAGAGATTGGCTCCGGTTGATAATATCCTTTCCATTGCCGGTACCAAAAGCGAAAAAAATGACGCCGCCAGCATAATTCCCGCCGCCAAATTCAGCAGTTGGTTGATTTCTGACTTTAAATAGTGTTTTTTGAAAAATATGCAAAAGCCGCCAACGCCGGTCACCAAACCGGCCGCCAACGCCGCCAAAAAACCTTGCAAAAACACTTGATTCAACATTTTATTTTGTCCTTCTATTCAACTATACCTCAACTAACGAAAAGGTAAATTTGCTATAATCTCACCCCCACCCAACCTCCCCCGTCAATGGGGAGGTGCTTGATAGTGCACAATTCCGAGCCCCGAACGCAGTAAGTGGTGAGTAGCAGTTTGAGAATGCCTCCGCCGGTGCCGCAGCGAGGGCGGATAGTGGAATTTATAGAGTGATTTGAAAGGCGGCGACACCGGAGTTTACATAGTAGTAAATGAGGATGTCGTCGTCCTGCGCAAATTGCTCTATAAAACCTCTAGACGTCCTTGCCCGATTATCGGTCGAACAAATGCGCAATATCCGCAATTTTCAACTCCACATAAGTCGGGCGTCCGTGATTGCATTGTCCGGAATGGGGAGTTTTTTCCATATCTCGCAGCAAACGATTCATCTCTTCAACATTCAGACGACGACCGGCTCGCACTGAACCATGGCAGGCAATAGTCGCGCAAACCAAATGCAGCTTTTCGGTCAATTCAAAACCATTGCCCCATTCGGCCATTTGTTCGGCAATATCCTCCACCAGCTGTTTGACATCTGTCTCGCCAAGCAGCGCCGGAGTTTCGCGCACAATCACCGCCGTGGAGCCAAACTCTTCCAGCACCAATCCCAGTTTTGCCAGCTCATCGGCCGCAGACAAGATACGGATCTTTTCCGCCGGCGGCAAATCCACAATTTCCGGAATCAGCAAAATTTGGGTCGCCACCTGCCCTTCGCGCAGGCCTGATTTGAGTTTTTCCATCACAATACGCTCATGCGCCGCGTGTTGATCAGTTATAATAATACTGTCTTCAGTTTGTGAAATAATATAGGTATCATGAAACTGCGCCTTGGCCAGCCCCAAAGGTCCGATATCGCTGCGTTCGACCACATCTTGAACATCTTCTACTCTAACCGAAAACTTGCGTTCCAGTTCGGGCAATTCAGCTTGTCTGGACGGTTGCGGACGATAGGCATAACTAAACGGCTGATATGTCCGCTGCGGCAATTCCGCCTCTCGCAAAAATTCCTCTGGAGCAGATGATGCCGCCGAAAAATCTGGAATTTTGTCATTCACCAAATGTTCCAGATTCAGCACGTTTGAAGTGCGGTTTGAATGCAGATTCAAAGCATTGCGGATAGCGCTGACCAACAGCCCGCGCACCAAGGCATTATCATAAAAACGCACTTCCGCCTTGGCCGGATGAACATTGACATCGACATAGCGCGGATCAACATCAAAAAACAGCGCGCACACCGGATACCGCCCTTGCGCCAACACATCTTGATATGCGCCGCGAATAGCACCCAGCAAAAGTTTATCGCGCACCGGACGATTGTTCACAAACAAAAACTGCGACAGCGAATTGGCCTTATTGAGAGTTGGCAGCGATACATAACCGCTGATTTTAACGCTTTCTCTTTCAGCGGCAATCAGAATTGAGTTTTCCCCGAATTCACGTCCCAGCACGGCTGAAATTCTCTCCAATCTGGCATCAAACAAATCGCCATGGCAGATTGGCAGAGAAAATTTCTTTTTGTCGTTTTCATACAGACTAAACGCCACGTCGGGGTTGGCCAATGCAATCCGCTGCAAAATATCCGAACATTGCGCCGCTTCCGCTGCCGCTGTCTTCAAAAACTTGAGCCGTGCCGGAGTGGCATAAAACAAATCGCGCACCTCAATTCGGGTGCCGCAGGCCTGAGCCGCAGGAGTAATCTTGCTTTTTTCTCCGCCATTAACCTCAATTTTCCAAGCGCTGTCCTCACTGGCCGTCCGACTGACAATGGTCAGGCGCGACACAGAGGCTATCGACGGCAACGCCTCGCCGCGGAATCCCAAAAAATTGATGTTAAACAGATTATCATCAGGCAATTTTGAAGTCGCATGGCGCTCAACCGCCAGCTCCAATTCTTCTCGGCTCATTCCCTTGCCATTATCCGTAACCGTAATCAGAGTTTTGCCACCCTCGCTCAACCGCACATCTATTGACGTGGCGCCCGCATCAATGGCGTTTTCAACCAATTCCTTCACCACCGAGGCAGGCCTTTCAACCACCTCGCCGGCAGCAATTTGGTTCACCAAATTTGATGGCAGAATTCGGATCGACATCTTATTTTCTCAACCGTTTAATTGTGGCAATCAAATGTTCGGTGGAGGCATCGTGGCTAACACTAGAGGCGTTGCTCTGCAATTCAGGCAAAATACTCAAGGCCATTTGTTTGCCGAGTTCAACCCCCATCTGGTCAAAGGAATCAATGTTCCAGATTACGCCCTCAACAAAAGTTTTGTGTTCATAGGTGGCAATCAACATACCCAAAGTGTAGGGATCAATTTTTTTGAACACAATTGTGTTTGACGGACGATTCCCCTCAAAACTCTTGTATTTTTTCAACCGTTTGGCTTCTTCTTTGGTTTTGCCGGCGCGCCGCATTTCATCATAGGCTTCTTTTTCGCTTTTTCCTTTCATCAAGGCCTCGCCTTGTGCCAACACGTTGGCCACCAAAATTTCGTGATGCTCGCCGACTTCATTGTGAGATATCGCCGGAATAATAAAATCTATCGGCACAATTGAGGTTCCCTGATGTATCATCTGGAAAAACGAGTGCTGAACATCGGTACCGGCGCCGCCGAACAAAACCGGAGAAGTGGTATATTTGGCGCGTTTGTCGTCTTTGGTAATTGATTTACCATTGCTCTCCATTACCAGTTGTTGCAAATACGCCGGAACATAGCACAAATATTGGTCATACGGAATAACCGCAAAGTTGTCCCAATGGAAGAAATTATTATACCAAACTGATAACAGAGCCATAACTACCGGAATATTCTTGGAAAATTCGGTATATTTGAAATGCATATCCATTTCGTGAGCGCCGTCCAACATTTTCTCAAAATTATCCATGCCCACGGCAATTGCAACGGACAAACCGATTGCCGACCACATAGAATATCTGCCGCCGACAAAATCCCAAAACTCAAACATATTTTCAGTATCAATACCAAACTTGGCCACTTCTTTGGCATTGGTAGAAACAGCAACAAAATGTTTGGCAACCGCATGTTCGCCCAGAGCGTCAACCAGCCATTTGCGACAAGTGCGGGCGTTGGTCAGAGTCTCAATGGTGGTAAAAGTCTTGGAGCAGACGATAAACAACGTCTCTTCAGGGTCAACTTTGTTCAGAACCTCGGCGCAGGCCGTGCCGTCAATGTTGGAAATAAAATAACATTTTATATCCTTGGCCCAATATTTACGCAACGCCTCCGTTGCCATTTTTGGTCCCAAATCCGAACCGCCGATGCCGATATTAACAATATTAGTCAGCCTTTTGCCGGTGTGTCCGGTAAATTTGCCCAAACGAACCGCCTCGGAAAACTGGCGCATTTTGCTCAAAACCGCATTAATCTCCGGCATCACGTTTTTGCCGTCAACATAGATCGGCGTGTTTTCCCGATTGCGCAAAGCCACATGCAAAACCGCGCGATTTTCGGTATTGTTGATTTTTTCACCCTTAAACATGGCCTCAATTTTTTCGGCCAATTTGGCTTCTTTGGCCAAGCCCAGCAGATATGTCATTGTGCGGTCGGTAATTCTATTTTTGGAATAATCCAGCATCATCGATTCAAGATTGATGTTATAACGCTCCGCTCGCTGAGCGTCTTTGCGAAACAACCCGCGCATTTCGACGTCGCGCATTTTTTTATAGTGTTTTTCCAATCTTTTCCACGCTTTGGATTTATTAACTTCTGAAGTTTTTCCAAACATCACATATCTCCTTATTCAAAGTCAGAATTTTCCGATTTCAACTCTGACCATTTGGTCCTTGTCAAAATATTTTTTAGCAACGGCGTTAACCCGCTCCAAACTCAAACTGGCAATATAATCATTTCTTTTTTGCAAAAAATCCAGTCCTAAATTGTATTTTTGCATCGCTGTCAATATCTCGGCGATATTTTCGATTGAGGCAAAACGCAAATTATATGAGGCAATCAGATAATTTTTGGCCTTGTCCAGCTCCGTCGCCGAAATTCCTTGTTTTTGGATTCGGCCAAGCTCCTCGTCCAAAAGTTTCTCGGCCATGGCAAATTTGTCAGCGGTGGCAGCATATGATACCAAAAGCAGCGGTGATTTGTCATCGATTCCCAAATAGGAATAAATTCCATAAGTTAGGCCGTTTTTTTCACGAATTTGTTGAGACAAACGCGAGGTCAGTCCGGCGCCGCCCCATATGTAGTTTGCCACAAACAGCGGATAAAAATCTTCATGATTGCGCCCCACTCCCGATAACGCGCCCAAAAATATGTTTTGTCCGCTTTCTCTTTCCACTATGCGGGTGCGCCCGTCAAATTTCGGCTCGGCTTCACGCACAAAATTAATCTGACCGCTTGTCGGCAAAGTCCCGAATATTTTGTTCAGCCACAGCTCAGCTTCCGCCGGATTCACATCACCGGCAACGCCAACCAACAAATTGTTGCGGCTAAAATTATCCCGCACAAACTTCTGCAAATCTTTTCTGGTCAAACGAGCAATATCTTCTTTTCGCCCCAGCGGATTGCGCCCATAAGGATGCTGGTTGTATAATTCCTGAGCAAACTTACGTTCCAATATTTTAGCCGGATGTTCATTTTGGCGTTTTAGCGCCTCTTGCATTTGTAGTTTAACCCGCTTGATATCCGGCTCGGCAAACCGCGGCTCTGTCAGCATCAACCGCAACAACTCGGCCGCTTTGTCGGCGTTGGCTTTGGTTGTGAGTACAGAGCCGCTGAAATCATCTTTTTCCGCCGCAAAAGAAACCTTAATGGCTCGAGCAGCCAACTCTTCTTTCAGTTCTTGTTCCGAATAAGATCCGGCGCCTTCGGTCAGCAAAGCCGCCACCATTTGCGCAATTCCCTGCTCATGCTCGTTATCGCTTGCATAACCAGCGTTTCTAAACCTAAAATTCAGGCTGATAATCGGGTTGCTGTTATCTTCCAGCATATAGGCCTTAAGTTGACCGCCGGCAAACTCCACCTCTTTAACCGGCAAAGTCAAAGATTTGGCTTTCAGCTCCGAATTTTCAACCAAATCTTGCGGAGAAAAACCACGCCATAGCGGCCAATTACTATAAATCAGCCAACCAAACGCCAGCACCAATGCTCCGACCAACCATTTGTGCCACCCTTGGCGGCGATACCTCGGCACCCTATGCATTATCGCCTCCCTGCGGGCGCAAAATGCCCGTAACTTGCGGCGCGTGTTTAATCAGCTGAAGCGCTGCTTTGCGCACATCTTGATATTGCACGTTTTTGAGCTTGCGTTCCTGATCTTCGATTTCTTGCAAATCAACGCCGGCAACCGCCATTGCGCCTACTATATAGGCCGCGTCTTCCGGATTATCACGCAGATACACCAAACCCGCCAGCATTCTTTGTTTAACTTTTTCCAACTCGTCTATATTGAGTTCAGCCAACGCCTGTTCCCATGCCTTATCCAAATTTGCCAACAAATCTTCCGGCGATACCCCCGCCGCCGGCACCACTGACACGGTAAATTGGCCGTAATTGCGAGCAACCGGATTATAGTCAACACTGACACTCAATGCTTTTTGTGATTCCAAAACCAGTTTTTTGTATAGTTTAGAGGTCTCGCCACCGCCCATATATTCCGCCAAAACTTGCAGATTATACACCTCTTTTGGCTCAATCTGATATGACGGCGCCGCGTACAATCGCAACACTCTATAACCTTTAATTTGTGGATCGCTCATATCAATAACCGCTCGAAAATCAGGCTTTAGCTCAATAAATTTATTGTTTTGTTCAACTTTTGCCCCAGTCTGCCGACCATAATATTTTTGAGCCAGATGTTTGGCCATGGGCAAATCAATATCGCCGGCCAAAACCAAAACGGCATTGTTCGGAGCGTAATAACGCTGATAAAATTGCATAATATCCGCTTTGCTCAAATTCATAATCTCAGCATCTGTTCCGCTCACCGGCCGACCATATGGATGCTCCTGCCACAAAGCCCGACTCACCGCCTCGCGAAACCTGCCGACCGGATTATTATCAACCCGCTCTTTGCGCTCCTGAAACACAATGTCTCTCTCGGCAACAAAATCATCGTCGCTTATACGCAAATTTTGCATACGATCGGCTTCCAAATACATCGCCAACTCCAACTTGCTGATATCCAGCAGCTGATGATACGCCGTCATATCCTGACCGGTAAAAGCATTGCTCTCGGCGCCATTGTCTTCAAACAGCCGATTTAGCTCTTTTCCGGATACCTCCTCCGTGCCGCGAAACATTAAATGCTCCAACAAATGCGCCGAGCCGCCCTTGCCAACCGTCTCATCGGCGGCACCGGATTTATACCATAGCATATGTTTGACAATCGGAACTCGGTGGTTTTCCGCCACTATTACTCGCAAACCATTGTCCAGATAGAACTCCTTAGCGCCAAAAAGCCCGGCCTTAGCATTGCTAATCATCAACGCCAACCCGAGCAATCCGATTTTGACAATTTTTTTAATCTTCAGCACTAAATATTCTCTTCAGCACTGTTTACCATGGTTTCATTCACCGGCCGCAAATCATATTCCGGCGGCAAAGACAACGGTTTGCGCGGAGTAACCAACGCTTCATTGGGAACATCTTTGCCCAAACCCAGTTTATCTTTAGTCAGAGTGCCGCAAGCGCTTAGCGCCGCAATCATCATCAGTCCGCAAATAACCTTTTTCATTATGCTTTTCCTTTACTAAAATGGCACATAATTCCTTGCAAAATCAGAATTGTCGCCCCAATACAAATAAAACTGTCTGCCGCATTAAACGCCGGCCAATGATTCTCGCCGATATGAAAATCCAAAAAATCAAACACCGCGCCCAGCCGAACCCTGTCAATCACATTGCCAATAGCACCGCCGATAATCATACCCAGTGCCGCCTGCCCCCAGCGATTTGTCTCATTTTTCAACCAGAACAGCAAAAACGCCACAATCAACAGCGCCGCGCCCGACAACAGCCACACTCCCAGATTCCCATAATTATTAAACATCGAAAAACTCACGCCGGTATTCCACGCCCGCACCAAATTAAACATCGGCGCCACCGTAACCACTGCCCAACTTCCCAGAACCTCATTCAGCATATAATACTTGCTCAGCTGATCGACAACAACCACAACCAGAGCAACACTCAATCCCAATAACACCGAAAACTCCTTAAAATTATCAAATCGGAGAAATTATAACGCCATATTTGCCAAAGCAAAAGCCCTATCTGTGAGATATAAACACCGCTTATAGCAAAAACATTTTGGCCAAGCCCAAAAATACAAAGAAACCGCCGGAATCCGTGATAGCAATCAAAAATATACCCGAAGAAACCGCCGGATCGGCCTTTAGTTTATTCATGATCAGCGGAATAAGTATGCCGGCCAGGCTGGCGATACTCAGGTTTATCAGCATCGCCACGGCAATAATCACGCTGATAACCCGATACCCCGGAAACCAAAAATGCGTAATCAGCGCAATCAGACCGGCAAACAGCAAACCATTGCTCACTCCCACCAAAAACTCTTTCAGCACTGTTCGCGCCGTATTGGCTGCTGTAAGTTCTTTGGTTGCCAGCGCCCGCACCACCACAGCCAAAGTTTGTTGTCCGGTGGTTCCGCCCATTGAGGCCACAATCGGCATCAGCACCGCCAACACCGAAATTTGCGCAATCACGTCCTGAAACCCTTTGACCACCGACGCCGCAACAATAGTCGCCGCCAAATTGGTCAACAACCACATAATTCGCGAACGAAAAATTGAAAACACCGAGCGATAGACATCACCTTCTTCGGTTCCGGACAAGTGCATGATATCTTCAGAAACTTCTTCGTGAATAACATCTACCACATCATTAATTGTAATCACGCCGATAAGATGATTTTTCTTATCCACCACCATTGCCGAACGCCAACCATACTCGCGAAACATATGGGCGACTTCTTCCTGATCGGTCAGCACGTCTATCGGCACAATCTCGCCGTCCATCACATCAAACAAAGTATCGGCTGGTTTGGCGCGCAATAATTTATCCAGCGCAATCTGTCCGGTCGGATGAAATTTTTCGTCTGTCAAAAAGATATCATAGAAGTCTTCGGGCAGCTCCTCGTTTTTGAGCAAAAATTCCTTTGCCTCTTTAACCGTCCACCAATCCGGCATGCTAACAAATTCGCGCGACATGATACGTCCGGCCGAATCTTCCGGATAAGACAAAGACGACTGAACCTGATACTGCAATTCCGGATCCAATTTCTGGATGATGCTCTCTTGCTCATCTTCATCCATATGTTCCAAAATTTCAACAACTTCATCGGAGTCCAGTTCATTGGCGATTTTGACAATCTGTTTTTCTTGCAAACTGTCAATAACTTGCTCCTGAACCACTTCGTTCAATTCAGGAAACACTTCCGGATTGATCTTATCGCCTAAAATCTTGACTAATTTGGTGCGGTCAGAATGGCTCAAGGCCTCAATCAAATTGGCCAATCCATATTCTGAAAGCCCCTCCACCAATTTGCGCACATGAATAATATCATCATCGTCTAAAGCGGTGATGATAGACTCAACAAACTTCGGCCCCAGACCCAAAGTCTGTACCTTCTCATTGTTCTTCTTTTTTTTCTTAAAACGCTTGGACTTAGGAAGAATATCTCGCTTCAGACGCTTACCCATATCTCACCCCTCCTTTGTCTTTACCTGCCAAAATGACGACAAATCGCCACTCCGCGGTTATCCATAAAAACAAAAAAAGCTTTATTAAGCGGAAAGATGGTGCGGCCAAAAGGACTTGAACCTTCACGGGAGATCTCCCACAACCACCTCAAGGTTGCGCGTCTACCAATTTCGCCATGGCCGCATATTGCCAATAAAGCTGTGCTAACAAATAGACCACAAATCAAAATAAATCAAGTCTTTTTTGCACTGTGGAAAAATATTTTTCTTCACCTTTGCTGACTTTCCCTGCCGGCTGCGGCAGCACAGTTTCTAGAGAGGTTGGATAGTGGATTTTATAGAGTGATTTGAAAGGCGGCGACACCGGAGTTTACAAGATAGTAAATGAAGATGTCGCCGTCCTGCGCAAATTGCTCTAGAAAACCGCTAAACAACCTCGACTACTAAACCTCGATTACTTAGGCTCGACCAGCCCCCCAGATATCACAAACTTCAGCCCCTCTTCCACGCTCATATCCAGCTCGATGCAATCTTCTTTAGGCACAAAAATCAAAAAACCTGAAGTCGGGTTGGGGGTTGTCGGAATAAAAACATTAAGCATTTTTTCGGGACAATGCTGCTTGATTTCGCCTTTAAGCTCGGTGCTGACAAAACCTAAAATCCAAATTTCTTTGCGCGGATACTCCAACATGACCACTTTGCTAAAAGCTTGTGTTTTGCTTGAAAAAAATGTTTCAAATACTTGTTTTAAAACGGAATACACGCTTGAAACCAATGGCACTTTATAGACAATCCACTCGCCGAGTTTGAGAAAAAAACGCCCCAAAAATCCGGCCGCAAACATACCGATTATAGTCAATGCCACCACGGCCACCACCAAACCAAGCCCCGGAATGGTATAAGGCATGTTGTCCAATTTATATTGCGGCGGCAACAGGCGATTAACCAACAAATCAATCCACAAAACGAACTTCATTGCCAAATACAATGTAATCGCCACCGGCGCAGTCACCAAAATTCCGGTAAACAAATAGGCTCTAAGCTTGCCGCCAAGTCTCATAAACACGGCCTTTTCTCGTTCAAGACGAATCTTCTTGATATTTTTGGCTCGTTTTTTCAATTCATTCTTTTTTGACATTTTAGCACCTCTTTATATCTTCGATTATAAATTGCACATTGTCTCGTCCTTGCCAACGATCTCGCCGCAACACCCCCACCACATCAAAGCGTTCGCCCTTATTATTCAGCATTGCCTGACCGATATTGTTGTCGCCTACCCGAAAAGCCATACCTTTTAGACTGCCGCCGTTATCAGACAACAACACACACCTAACATGACCAATGCCCACCGGCGATGACTTAATTATCTGCACGCCTTTCAACATCAACTTCGGTTCAGGATTCCCCGCTCCGTATGGTTCCAAACTCTCCAACTCGCCGGCTAATTTTTTGTTGGCTCCTGCAACATCTAATGTCGCGTCGATATCCACCACCGGAGTTATGCCGTTTTCTCCGATATTTTTCAGTACATATTCACCGGCAAATTTTTTGAACTCTTCAATTTTATCTTCTTCCAGCGAGAAGCCAGCCGCCATAGTGTGTCCGCCGCCTTTGGTCAAAATACCTTTCTCTTTGGCCGCCATAACCAGCGCCCCCAAATCAACTTCCGGAATAGACCGCGCCGAACCTTTAACCTCATCGGCTTCAACAGACATTACAAATGCCGGACATCCGTATCGCTCCTTGAGCTTTCCGGCCACAATGCCCACCACTCCCTGATGCCAATCTCGTCCGGCGACAAAAGCTATCGGATACTCCTGCGGTGTGCCTTCCAGCATTTCTATCGCTTGCAACAATACATAATTTTCTATTTCTTTGCGTTGCGTATTATATTCATTAAGCTTGTCGGCCAACAGCTGCGCCTCATAGTCTTTGGAATTGCAAAGCAACCGATGACTGATATCCGACGCCCCGACCCGACCTCCGGCATTAATCCGCGGCCCCAAACAAAAACCCAAATGAAATGCCGTTGGCGGCTCCGTAAGTCCTGACTTTTCCAACAGCGTTTTCAGGCCGATATTATGAGTCGTTGACATAATCTTCAATCCCTGACGCACATAGGCGCGATTCAGTCCTTTCAAAGGAACCACATCGCACACCGTTCCCAACGCCACCAGATCCAACCATTGCATTAACTTGGGTTCCGGATTGTCAGGGGTATAAAACTTCTGCTCCCGCAATTCGCGGTTAATCGCCACCACCGTCATAAAGACCACGCCCACAGCCGCCATATATTGCAAATACGGATAATTATTGTCTTCATCAAGTCGCTTGGGATTAACCACCGCCAAAACTTTGGGCAACTTGGCCTCGGCCTCGTGATGATCAAGCACAATCACGTCCATACCTTTGCCAACCGCGTATTCCAACGGCTCAAACGCCGTGGTGCCGCAGTCCGTGGTAATCAGCAATTCCGCCCCATGCGCCGCAAATTCATCAACCGCTCTGATGCTCGGCCCGTAGCCCTCTTCGCGCTCGGGTATATGCACCTCCGGCACAATCCCGACAGCCTCCAAAAACAACCGCAAAACTGCTGATGACGTGGCGCCATCGACGTCATAATCGCCGATAATCGCCACTTTTTGCTTATTTACAATCGCCTGAGCAATTCGTTTGGCGGCTTTTTCCATATCTTTCAGCACTGACGGATTGGGCATCAGCGCCTGAATTTTCGGCTCCAAAAAATTTGATATTTCATCTGCGCCAATGCCGCGCAAAACCAAAATCCGCGCGGTTACATAAGACAGATTGTACCTTTGAACCAATTGTTCCACCGCCCGTTCATCAACAGCGGGAATCTTCCACAGATTCCCGCCCAATGATTTATCTTCGGCTGTATGGCTCAAAGCTTTCTCCTCTTGCCTAATAAGAGATATAAATCTCCGCGCGACGGTTCAGACGTTCGCCCTCGGGCATAACTTCCTGATAAGCCGGAGCAGAGTCAGACAAAGCCTGAACCGAGATTTTGCCGGCCGGAACACCGGCGCGTTTTAGAGCATCGGCAACATTTTGCGCCCGCTCCATAGAAACTTTGAAGTTTGCCAATTTGTGGCTGGCCGGATCGGTGTTGCGAGTGCGGCTTGATGCATAACCATAAACAACAACCTCGGCATTATGTTCTTTAGCCATTTTTACAACATTGCGCAAATTGGCGTTATATTTGCGGTCAACCGCCGCGCTGCCGTTGTCAAAATAAATTGTTTCCACCCGATAGCTGAGACTCGGCCCATTATTTTCCGTCGGTTCGTCTGCCGTCTCCTGACTTTCGGCAATTACCGATTCTTCTTCAAGTTCATCGGTGGTTACCGGCGTGGTTTCGGCGGATTCTACTGCCTCGGCGGCGTTTTCGTCTTCCTCATAAGCGACGTTGGCGGTGTCAGCTTTCAGGCTAGAACCCTCCTCCGGCAAAGCGCGAGTAACTCTGCCGCCCTCAGAAACCTCGATATCATCTTCATTATCATCAAAATCCGGAAAAACTGCGCTGGCGCAAGCCGAAAGCATAAACAACGCGGTCATTCCGCAAACCAATTTGTTCAAACCCAACATTGATGTGTCCTTGATAAAAAAACATTATAAACTGCAACCAAATTAACGTATTAATATTGATAACACAAGAGCAAAAAGCGGTTTTTCAGCAAATTAATTTATCCGTGATTATCTTTGAATATTTATTTGTAATTACGGAGCGTTATATTATACTTGATAATAGTTTTTTATTTTGAAGGAAAAAAACATGCCTGCACCGGTCATAAATTCCGCCCTTGACGCCGCCAACTGGTTTTTTAGGCGCGCGGAGTCAGACAAAGTTTTTTTAGACAACGACAAACTGCAGCTTTTGCTTTTTTTGGCGCAGGTTCATTACGCACTCGGCAACAATCTGGAATATCTGTTTCCCAGCTTGTTTGTGTGTGATGACCATGGCTTCAGCGAACCCACACTGGCGGCCATTTTGCCCCATGGCTTACCCCTGATGGACACGCCGCGGTTTGCTGACAAAATCAACGCTTTTTTGGAGCTTATATGGAAAAAATACGCTCTCATCGGCAACAATGAATTGCTCAGCTTTATCAAAAACAGCGATTCTTATCTTGACAATCATCGTCATGGCCAAAAAAATCTGGTGTCATTGGCAGAAATGGCGCAAAAATTTAAGTCCGCGCTCAATCCGCGCTCGCTTTCTCGGGCCGGCACATCAGTTCAGCACAAAATTCGCATTTCCCAAAACGGACCGGTCATGGTTTCGGCCTGGCAACCGCGCAAACTAGATTCATCTCAAACTAAGGAGACTAAAAATGTATAAATTCGCCAAACTATTTTTAATTGCCCTGATGCTGGCGTCTTGTTCCGGCGAACCCGAACCCAAACCCACCACCCCGCTGGTAATTAAAACCGCCAACGGAGATATCCGTTTCATGGTAGAAGTCGCCTCCACGCCCGAAGACCTCAAAAACGGACTAATGCACCGCACAAACTTGGGTTTTAGCAGTGGAATGCTGTTTAATATTTATCCGGTGCGCCCGACCGCCATGTGGATGAAAAACACCAAAATTCCTCTGGATATGCTGTTTGTGGCTCCCGATTCCACCATTAGCATGATTAAGGAAAACGCCGAACCGATGAGCGAAGCGCTGATTATCTCTCGTGATCCCGTACGCGCCGTTATTGAAATCAACGCCGGTCAGGTAAAACGCCATGGAATCAAGATCGGCGACAAGGTAACCCATATGTTGCTTAATAATATGACCGATATCAAAACTCCCGGACCCGAGGCTGAAGCGACGGCCAAACCGACAGAAACCAACGCCGCGCCCAAAGCCGATATTCCGGTTCCCAACATAAACATTGAACCCAAAACGACCGCCGCGACTCCGGCAGTGGCTCCGGCATCAACTCAACCTCAACCCAAGGCTCAGCCGGCCGCGCCGCAGACTCCGGCCGCGGCTCCCAAATTGCCGGTTCCGGCTCCGAGTTTGTAAGTAATTTTTCTTAAAGACTCCGTTATAGGCTCGGCGCTCGGCCAAGCAAGCGCTTGGAGGCATAAGCAAGAATTTACTCGCCACTCACTGCGTTCGAGGCTCGGGATTGTGCGCAATTTTACCCCCCTGTTCCGTCATTGCGAGTGTGAGCGTTAGTGAACCGAAGCAATCCATATGACTTATAAACCCCTCCTAACCTCCCCTTAA
>CAKQKH010000011.1 GCA_934248075.1 uncultured Alphaproteobacteria bacterium
GTCGTCGCCAGATCTTCCAAACATATCCCTCCCTTGTTCTTGTTTGTTCGGCTCCGCTTTTGCGGAGCCGTTTTTTTGTCAGATTTAGTTTGAAATCTTCTTTTTAGTTGCAATTATATAAAAAATCCCTTATACACAATAAAGTTGTATATGATATTTTATAAAACTCTGGATAGAGGTGCTAAAATGCAAGATGACACAATTCCCTTAACCGATGAGCAAAAACGTTCCATCGGTCGCCGTATTCGCCAATCAAGGATTGAGCATAATTATACAATTGAGGAGCTTGCAAGCCAAATTAAAATGTCGGCGGAGTCTTTGCAGCGCATGGAAGAAGGAGACTTTGAGCTATATAAAGACTCTCTGTCTAAAACTGAGGCGCGATAATCTTAAGCAACAATTCCATAGCTGACAATTTATTATACTCATTGCCATTGTTTTCCATGAAATCTTTTTCAAGGTCAAGCGCCAAAATTTTAGGTTGTTTGTTGGCTATTTCTCGACCAAGCACAATGCTATCATGATGTTGACACAGATTTTTCTTTGTCTGGCTCAGCTCATTGATATATGTTTTTAACAAGCCGTTTCTTTGTCCGTAAGCGGTTGTAAAGTGTCTGATTGTCAGCAGCGAAGCAATTATCAGGGCAATGCTTCCGAGTGACACTACGGCAGCCATTATTATTACTGTAAGCAATAATAGCGTGCAGCCAAGAGCCTTAAATAAAATATTGCTCCATAATTTTTTGAGCGGACAGGTGCATAGAAAAATTCCCCCGATTAAAGCGGCTGTGCTTGCTGCCAATATGGTAAATACAGCGGCGCTGTTTGTGGCAAGTAAGCTTATAAAAACTTCACCTATGAACACCATGCCCAGACTGAAAAAAAGGTATCCGATATTAAGTTTAACCAAAAATGTGATTAAGTTTTGTCGCAAATCCTTTTCAATTCTTCGGGAAGCCCGTCTAAATTTAAGCATGTTGTTTTTATTAACATTAAGTACCAATTCTCCGCCGGTAAACAAGTCCTTTACGGCTTGTTGCTCGCGCAGGCTTAAAGATTTCAGATTGTCTGTGCGTTTTATTAAGAGAATAGTATTATCAGCTTGTTGAATGTCTATGATATTCTTGCGGTAAAGCTCCAGCAAAAAACAGCCAAAAGACTTTGCGTCATAACGATTAAATGCTAGATATCTCATCATTACCGGTGTTTGCGCCAGATGAAATTTAAGTTGTCCTTTGTTGGCGCGAATATATTTCCATGACACCCCAAAAGACACAAAAATAGCCGCAAACATCACCAGCGACACGTAAATATCGCCAAAATTGTTGATGCTGCGCAAAAGCCTTCTGTCCCAACTTGGTGAGGCAACAATATTTTGTGGCAAAGACACAATCATATGCAGGCCTTCGCCTATAAATATCGGGCGTCCGGAGGCATATCCCCAAGTGTCGTCCGATGTTTTTATGATATTGGCCGCAGCTGTGTTCAAATTTTGCGGATGTCCGATAAGCAGTGTCTGTCCAAGCGGTTCTCCCCCATTTGGCAAACTTAAGGTAGCGCCGGCGCGAGCAACTACCAAATTCCATCGGCTACCTGTAATATCCCAATACAACTCCTTAAAATCGCCATAGTCCCAAATGACGTTGTCCGCCAAATATTCAAACTTATAGGTGTAAACTCCCGGTTCTAACAAATAATTCTTTTGCGGAACTACTAAAAAGCTGTTTGTGTCTTCTACAAACTTATAATCAATGTCTTGCCCGTTTACTGACACATTAACAAGAGTGTAATCAATGTTTTGCTTTTCTTTGTTGCGAGAAACAATCTGCTTGGGTAAAGCCAAACTCAATCCGTTGCGAAGTTTTTTCCCATTTGCAACTACCACAACTGTTTCAGAAAATTTCAACATTCCGTCCGGCAGCAGATTTATGTTGCTCATCAGATACGGAATATGCTCCATTGCCGGAATATCCACCACCTTATTGTCCGGCGGCAGGGTTGTTTTAATAATCGGATAATTAGGACTATTCCAGTTTTGCTGTTGTTGTCTTGATGTGTCAGGCAACTGTGGCGCGCCTATGTCTTCACGTTGAGGTTTGTTTTGCTCTTGCAAATCCAGCCGTCGCAATGCCTGCTCATAAATTTTTTGAAAAGTGCTTTTCTGGGCTTCAGCGGCATTTTGCTGCGCCTGAATGCTCGGCAAAACTGAGGAGCTTGCAAAAGAAACTTTATTTTTGGGTTGAACCACCACATGCTGAATTCTTTCTTTTAGGAGCTGTTCAATTTCCTGAGCAGATATTTCTTTTACAATCGGAGCTTCTTTCGGCGGCATTTGTCTTTGCGGAATTTGGCTTTGGTCCAAAATCTCGGTTATTTTGGCTTGTGTAAAAGCTGGAAATGCCATACTGAAACAAATTGCAAGAAAAATTTTTTTCATAAAATGCACCTTTGTTAACAAATAAAATATAATTGTAGTATAAAGTGAAGTTATTAAAAAGTTATAAAATTTATACAAGGAGTTTTGTTTATGACTAATGTTGCAGCAATTATTCTCGGAGCCGGCAAGGGTACCAGAATGAAATCCAGCTTGCCTAAGGTTTTGATGCCAGTTGACGGCAAACCGATGATTCGCCACATTATTGATACTTTGAAAGAAGTTAATGTTGATAAGATTGTAACCGTAATTGCTCCCGACGGCGATTTAGTAAAAAAAGAAGTCGCCCCCTATCCGACTTGTGTGCAGGAAAAACAGCTAGGCACCGGACACGCCGTATGCTCGGCTCGTTCGGAGTTGTGCGGATATAAAGGAGATGTTTTGGTTATTTTCGGCGATCAGCCGCTATACACTAAAGATACCATCAAAAAGTTGCTGAAAAAACGCGCGGAAGGTTTCTCCGTCGTTTGTTTGGGTTTTAGGCCCAAAGATCCGGCTCGTTATGGACGTTTGATTATGAACAAAGGTAATTTGGAGCGTATTGTCGAATACAAAGACGCGACAGATGAAGAAAAAGCTATCAATTTCTGCAATTCTGGCATGATGTGTTTTGATGGTGAAAAATTATTTGAAATTTTGGGTGCAATCAGTAATGAAAATGCGGCTGGAGAATATTATCTTACAGATGCCGTAGAAGTTGCTTTGCGTATGGGTCTTAAATGCAGTGCTGTTGAATGTCCGGTTGAGGAGGCTTCTGCGGCAAACACTTTAGAAGAGCTTGCCTATTTGGAAGAGCTGGTTAAACAACGGAAAACAAAAGCGGCAAAGAAATGACATTTTTGCGTAATCACTGGTTTGGCCTATTGGTTGGAACAGTTACATTCGTATTTATGATTTTATTTGTTCTGATTTTATTATCACCGCGCCAAGATGCTCGGCGGCGCGGTTTTATACCATGTACGGAAACTATGGCCGAAGAGTTGTTGTCATGTTCGGGCAACAAGCTTGGCTGCCTGTTTTCGGCCATAATCGCCAACAGTTGGTGCGATATCAAAGTGGTTGGGCGCGGCTTGTCCGGCTGGATAAGCGGAAAGCAAAAAACTCCCTGGAGCAATTATATATTTGTTCCCGAAATTTCGGCAGATGCTTTTTTTGATGAAAATGCCCGTGAAGCTTATTTAAAAATAAGTCCTGACATTAGGAGCGAGATGCAAAAATTGCAGAAATTAAATGAGGAATTGGAAAATGCAGAAAACAATGAACAACAAGTTGACCCAAAATTGCCGACCGAATAATCTTCCGGCATGGAATTTGGCAGATCTATATCAAGGTATTGATGACCCTAAAATTAGCAAAGACTTGTTGACATATAAAAATCTTAACAAGAAACTTGCTCGAGAATATAAAGGCAAGTTGGCGGAGCTATCGGCTGATGATTTTTATAAATCGCTGCAACTGGTGGAAAAAACCAGCATTATAGGCAATGCTTTGGGTGTCTTTGCGTATTTGAATATGGTCACGCAAATGAAAAACCAACAAGCGGTAGCTTTTTATCAAAATATTGATGAAAAAATGACCGAAGCGGCCAAACCGGCTATCTTTTATACTTTGGAAGTGAACCAACTGCCGGAAGATAAGTTTAAGGAATTATTGAAAGATAAAAAAGTCGCGACTTATCGTCCGTTTTTGGAGCGGGTACGGCGTTTTAAGGCGCATGAATTGCCGGAAGCGCAGGAGGAAATATTTCTTGATAAATCTGTTACCTCCGGTTCAGCCTGGCGTCGTCTGTACGATGAACACTCTGCCAAATTAGTTTATACTGTTGACGGCCAACAATATAATGATGCCGAGATCTCCAAGTTGTTGCAAGACAAAGACGCTGCCGTACGGGAAAAGGCTGGCAAAGAGCTAAATCGCGTCAGCAAAGAAAATTCGGCGTTATTTACATTTATATATAATATGATTGTTAAAGATAAGGCAATCAGTGATAATCATCGCAAATACAAAACACCGGTTGCGTCGCGCAATTTGGATAATCAGGTTGATGATAAGGCGTTGGACGCTTTGGTTAATTCTGTAAGAGCCCAATATCACAATATATCTGATCGCTTTTATAAGTTAAAAGCCAAATGGCTGGGGGTGAAGAAGATTCAATATTGGGATAGAAACGCGCCCTTGCCGTTTGCCGATGATAAGCATTATACCTGGGAAGAGAGTGTAGATATTGTTCTGGCGGCTTATGCCAAATTTTCTCCCCAGTGGCGAAAATTGGCTTTGCCGTTTTTTAATCCTGAGCATTCATGGATAGATGTGCCGCCGCGCGACGGTAAGCGTAGCGGTGCTTTTGCTATGCCCATGCCGGCTAAATATCACCCTTATTTGATGTTGAATTTTGTCGGCAAACAAAATGATGTTCTGACACTGGCGCATGAGCTTGGCCATGGTTGTCATATGCGCCTGAGCATAAAACAGGGCGAGCTTAACGAGGATACGCCGATGACTTTGGCGGAGGTTGCCTCTGTTTTTGCCGAGATGATGACTTTTCAGTCGCTGTTGGAAGAGTTAGATGATGACCGCGCCAAATTATGCCTGATTGCCGGCAAAGTTAACGATATGATTAATACTTCGTTGCGGCAGATAGCGTTTCATTGCTTTGAAACCCGTGTTCATCGCGAACGCCAAAACAGTGAGCTGTCCGCAGAAAGAATAGAAGAAATTTGGTTAGATGAAATGCGCACCAGTTTGGGCGAGCATGTGATTGTTGATGACGATAGTCGGGCAATTTGGCCGATTGTCAGTCACTTCTTCCATAGTCCGTTTTATGTTTATGCCTATTCGTTTGCCGATTGTCTGGTTAACTCTCTGTATCAGGTTTATCGAGAGGGCAGTGTCAAGGATTTTCCTGATAAATATATGCAAATGCTGTCGCAGACAGGCGTCAAACGTTATGACCAGTTACTTAAGCCGTTTGGTCTTGATGCCAAAGCTCCGGAATTTTGGAACAAAGGTTTGAGCTTGATTTCATCTTATATTGATGAGTTGGAACGTTTGGATAAAAAAATAAGCAAAAAATCCAAATAGTTAATAAAGCCTCCGATATTCGGGGGCTTTATCTTTTTTCAACGATTGCTTTGGCTGAGTTTAGGTAAGATTCGCTCTGACTGTTACTACCGGCGTAACCCAAGGAATAGTTTTGGATTTTTACTCCGTATGGGTTGCGGTTATATGTGTTTTTGTCGGCATCAAAAGCAAAGTCTTTTTGGCTGATTCTTATATACGCCCGCCATACGGCAGTGGCAGGTGTGGAATTGTTTTGTGTCGTGGTGGATATGGTAAATTGGGCGCTCCATAAATTGGGAGATAATTGCTTTATCCAGTTGATTTCAACTTGTCTGACCATTTGCATGGCGACCAGCTTTGCAATTTGTTTTTGATCCATCTTATAAATAAATTGCTGATATACTTTATCGCTGGATAATTGGTAAAATTCTGAATTTTTGTTCCATCTATACGCCAAATCAGCGTACGAAAACGGAATTTCATGTCGTAATACTATATAGCGCCGCAATGCGCTTTCAATTAGTAATTGCTGAGCTGATGTCGAGATTTCATTGGGCGGCACCATATACAGGCTGCTATTATGTTCCTGAGCCGAATATAAAATCGGGCCGGCTGATCGCAGGGGCAACAAAACATAGATAGTGGTGGCCAGCATCATGGATAAGCAAATACTGAACGCTCCGAATATCACCATAATTCTTGATGTCCACAAATATCGTCTCTCGGGAATGGCGCCGATGTTCACGTCGGTCGGAAATTTTCCCAAAATATCCGGACTTTTCTTGTCTTTATGGCGAAATAAAAGAACGAACCATTCAGGCATGGGCGCCGTTCCTAATAAGCATATTTCTGGCTGCGGGCGTCTAGCGCCGTGTTAAGGTAGCTTTCCGGCTCGTCCGGTGTCCCCACATAAGATAAAGAATAGTTCAGAACCAAAAAGCCGAAAGGATTCATCTCTCGTTGCTGACGGTTGGCATAATTAATGGTGGTGAAAGCCACCCTCAGATACGCTCGCCAAATATTGATAATCGGTAGTGTTTCATCTGGATAATAGTCCATGGTTATAAATTGCGCTTGCCACAATCCGCGAGACACCGGTTTTATCCATTCGACCTCAACCATGCGCACCAAGGAGCGTAGTCGAAATTGCCTGATGTTGTTTTGGACATCATTGGTTGCAAAATTTTGAAACACCTGTCTGGTCGAGAGCCAATATAGTTTGGAGCCAGCCGTCCAACGGTTGACAAGCTCATCGTAATCACTGCTGATGACATGGCGCAACATGATATATTCTTCAATATACTGTTCCGCAATCAAATCCTGAACCGGCGCTATTTTTTCCTGTCGCTCAATCAGATCCAGCCGGCTGAAATAATTATTGGTTTGCAAAAGGCGTGGATATGCGCCTCTCTGCGGCAGCAGCAAATAAATCGTGCTGGCAAACATCATTGAAAAACATATGCTTATGCAAGCAAAAATCACTAATATGCGTGATGTCCAAAGATATCGCCGCTCCGGCATTGCGCCGACATGGACATGCTCCGGATACGCTCCGAGTTTATCCGGACTTTGTTTCTCTTTGTATTTAAAAACCGTTTGCAAAATGTCAAGCATGGATTCCTCTGGCGAAAATAGCGTGCATCTTTAGTGGCATTATGGCAGACAAACTTATCTATTTTATTAATTTTTATACATCAAAGTTGAATAAAAGCAAATAAATACTATTAATATTCAAATTATTGGTATAATCTGCAAGCATAAAAGAAGTGCACTTATAGGATATGATTATGAAAAAAACGCTGTTTTCTTTGTTGTTTGCGGTTGCCGCATTGGGAGCGTGTTCGGGGCAAGATGATGTTCAGGTGTCCAACGCTATGGCCGTTCCGGCGCCGGTTGCCTACACCGATTGGGATCGGGCGATTCGGGTAGATGCAGATATGCAGACTATGTATGCCGCCACTCCCCGAAAGATTGAAAAACCCATAGATATGTATATGGCAATGGCTTTGACCCTGAAATATAATTACACTCGTCGGGTTGTCAGCTATCAGCAAAGTTTGATGGAGGTCGGCAAATCGCCAGCCAATCGTTTGCCGGAGATTTTCTCTTCTGCCGGTTATGTCAATGCCGCCAATCATTCGGCGATGGATTCTGAACTCAAGCTGGCTTGGAACATCTTAGACGTCGGCACAGTGTATTATCAAACACAAGACGCCAAATTTCAGACCGGCGTGGCCTATGAGCAGAGCCGCAAAGTGATTCACAATCTCTTGCAAGAAACCAGAGTTCTATATTGGAAAACCCTGACTGCGCAACGGCTGCTGCCGACTATTGATGATATGATAGAATATATGACGCTTGAGGTTGATGAGCTTAATTCTCAGGCCAAAGAGTTGGCGCAATCCGGTCAGAGTTTGAGTATGCCTGATCTGGTAAAAAAACGCAAATATATGGAATCTGTGAAAAAACTATCATCGCTCAAGCGAGATTTAGAGACGGCGGAAGTGCGGCTGGCTTCATTGATGGGATTCCACCCGTCCACGGAGTTTAAGCTCGTCGGCAAGGAATATGGCAATTTTGAGTTGCCTGATATCAAGAGTTCTTTGTCAGAAATGGAGTGGTTGGCGCTGACTAACCGTCCTGAACTTCGAGTTCGCGATATGGTAACCAATATTGAGGAGGTAAAAGCCTCGTTTCGCATTTTGCAGGATCCGGGTCTAAATAAGTACAAAAACGATCCGGCCTATTATAATCGCGTTTGGGCCAAAAAAGCTCAAAAGCTTGGTCTGAGCATATTTGAAGATTTGCGCAATCCCAAGGAGGCTGAGCTTGAAACTTTGCGCCGCCAACGCATGACCAATTTGGTTCTGAGTCAGGTATATGTTTCTTGGGCGCGTTATATGTCGGCTCTTGAGGACTATCAGATCAGCAGCGAGCTGGCTAACGTGTCTGAAGATATTGCCGAGGACACCAGCGTAAAAGACGGTAGCAAAGCTGAAAAGAGCCAGTTGGAATCTGCCCGAGCAATTGAAGACGAGGTCAAAGCGATGTTGGCTTATGTAGATTTGCAAGATGCTTTGGGCAATTTGTACTCCAGTATCGGAATGGATGCGATTCCTTATTATATGCTGGGTGAAAAACCGTCTAAAATTGCGGTATATTTACGTGGTGTGCTGGAAAAATGGCGTCATGGCGACTTTTTGCCGGATAATCGCCCATATTTGTTAAATGTTCCGACCAAGCGGCCGCCGGTAAATTTGTCTTCGGCGCGGTTGATGCCGGATATCAGTGTGGAAAGCGGACAGAGAATAGAAATTACGATTCCTAAAGCCGTGTTTAATAAGATGAATTTTGAGGGCAAAACCACGGCTAAAGCCGGATTGATAGACGATTCGCCGTTGCCTGATTGGTTGTTTTTTGATGAACAAACCCGCACTTTCAGCGGAACCGCCATGCCCGGTGCGAAAGGCGAATATAACATCAAGGTTTATGTGAGTGATGAAAACGGCACCACTGGTTATTTAACCTTCAAGATTAAAATCATTGATGTCTATGTTCCCTCGTTGCGAGTAACAGGGCTTACGCCGGGGCGCAAAGCCACAATCCTTAAGCGTTGTGTTGGTGCGCAATGCACAGATGCCTATGTTGCTGACAGCATAATCGGCGAAGATGTGGTCGTAAATCCGCAAACTCGCTAAATTTTGCGAATCATGCGATTCGAATCCTCTCCTTGAAAAAAGGAGAGGATTTTTTTATTCCGATTCGAATCTGGCAATGATTAATCAGCAGTGACTCGAGCAACGAACAAAGTGAGTTGCGAGTAACAGCTAAGTTATGCCCCTGCCGGCTTCGGCAGCGAACAAAGTGAGTTGCGAGTAACAGCCAAATTATGCCCCTGTTGGCTGCGGTAGTTGCGCCCCTACCGGCTGCGGTAGTTATGCCACTGGTGGCTCACCGGTAGTTATCCACGGGGATAATTTTTTTTTATGATTGTATTATAATGAGATAGCTTAAAAACAGTGTTTTGTTAACTAAAAAGATGTTGTTAGCGGGGTTTAAATTTCGCATTATAAATGCAGCTTAAACAGAGTCGGAATTATTCTTAATCAAAAATTGTGCATACCATATATTGGGTCTTTACTTTTTATTTACACTATATATGGTATATGTATTGTCAATAATGACATTATGGTTAAAACACTGCAAAAATAAGGAATTAACAACGAAATGTCCGAAAACAGCTTTGAATTGCCCTCGATTGCGAATGAAAAAATTGATATTGAAAGTGTTACCAAGAGGGATGGTACGCTTGCTCCGTTTGACAGCACTAAAATCTATAATGCCATTAATAAGGCCGGCACTACTACCGGAGAGTTTGGCGAACAGGAAAGCTGGCTGCTTACTGCTCAGGTTTTGAAGGTGTTAAAACATAAATTTTCCGAGTCTTTGCCTTCAATTGAGCAGATTCAAGATATTGTAGAGCAGGTTTTAATCTCTTCCAACTATTTTGCCACTGCCAAGGCTTATATTTTGTATCGTGATCAACGCAATCGCGCCCGCACTGATCATCGGGTTATGGTTGATGTTGAAAGCTCCGTCAATGAATATCTGGAAAAACTGGATTGGCGCATTAATGAAAATGCCAATCAGGGATATTCCAACGGCGGGTTGATATTGAATGTTTCCGGCAAGGTTACCGCTAACTATTGGCTGAGCCATGTATATCCGGCTGAAGTCGGCGAGGCTCACCGCAACGGTGATATTCATATTCATGATCTGAGCATGTTGGCCGCATACTGCGCCGGTTGGTCTTTGAAAAACCTGTTGCATGAAGGATTTAACGGCGTTCCCGGCAAGGCCGAGGCTGGTCCGGCTAAGCATTTGTCGGCCGCGGTCGGACAAATGGTTAACTTTATGGGAACTCTGCAAAACGAATGGGCCGGTGCGCAGGCGTTTTCTTCGGTTGACACCTATCTTGCCCCATATGTCCGTGCGGATAAATTGTCTTATAAACAAGTTTATCAGAGTATGCAGGAGCTGGTTTACAATCTTAACGTTCCGTCGCGTTGGGGTTCTCAGACACCATTTACCAACTTTACGTTTGACTGGGTATGTCCGGAAGATTTGCGCGACAAGCATCCGATAATTGCCGGTGTTGAGCAGGATTTTGCCTATGGTGATTTGCAAGAAGAAATGCATATGATCAATAAGGCATATATGGAAGTTATGATGAAAGGCGACATTAAAGGACGTCCGTTTACCTTCCCGATTCCCACATATAACATTACTCCTGATTTTCCGTGGGAAGACGAGAACACCGAATTGCTGTTTGAGATGACCGCCAAATATGGTCTGCCTTATTTCCAAAACTTTATCAATTCGGTTTTGAAACCGGGGCAGATTCGGTCAATGTGTTGCCGCCTGCAGTTGGATTTGCGCGAGTTGCTGGCTCGTGGCAACGGCTTGTTTGGTTCGGCTGAGCAAACTGGTTCGGTAGGTGTTGTTACCATCAACTGCGCTCGCTTGGGATATTTGTTTAAAGGTGATGAGCATGGTTTGTTTAACCGTATAGATGAGTTAATGGAAATTTCTCGCACCTCGTTGGAAATCAAACGCAAGGTCATTCAGCGTCTTATTGACAACGGACTGTTCCCCTTTACCAAACGTTATTTAGGTACTTTGCGCAACCACTTCTCTACCATTGGCGTCAATGGTGTCAATGAGATGATTCGCAACTTCACCAATGACGAGCATAATATTACCGATGAGTGGGGCAAGGCTTTTGCAGAGAAACTGCTTGACTTTATTAGAGCCAAATTGGTTACCATTCAGGAAGAAACCGGCCACATGTATAATCTGGAGGCAACTCCGGCTGAGGGTGCGGCTACTCGTTTCGCTCGTGAAGACAAGAAGCGCTTTAAGGATATTATTCAGGCCGGCACCAAGGAAAATCCGGTATATACCAACTCCACCCAGTTGCCGGTTGGCTACACCGATGATCCGTTTGAGGCCTTGGATTTGCAATCTACGTTGCAATCAAAATATACCGGAGGCACCGTGCTTCACCTTTATATGGGGCAGCGCATTTCTTCGGCCAAAGTTTGCCGTGACATTGTAAAACGCGTGTTGACCAACTATCGTTTGCCGTACATTACCATTACTCCTACTTTTTCCATTTGCCCTAAGCATGGATACATTTCAGGAGAACACAAATACTGCCCGATATGCGATGAAGAATTGAAGGCACAAAAAAGAGCCGCAGCATCTAGAAAAGATGTTGCATAGAGTAAAATTTAACCTTGGAGATTATAAGAAATGAACACCATTAATTTTGAAGATATCAAATTAAACGATGAAGAAAGACAACCTTGCGAGATTTGGACTCGAGTAATGGGTTACTATCGCCCGGTTTCAGAGTTTAACGTTGGTAAAAAATCTGAATTTTACTCTCGTGTATGTTTTTCTGAAAGCAAAGCCGTTTGTGGCTGCAACTGCGATGCTTTTGACATTGCTGCTGAATAGTTTTTAGCGAAGATACTATGAGTGATTTGCTTATCGGCGGTGTTGAGACATTCAGCACCGTCGATTTTCCTGGAAAGTTAGCCGCTGTAATTTTTATGCAGGGGTGTCCGTGGCGTTGTCCGTTCTGCTATAATCAGGCAATCCAAAAAATCGGGCAGTCAACCGGTTTTTTGTGGCCGAAATTTATTGAGTTTCTCAAGACCAGACTAGGCCGGTTAGACGCGGTAGTGTTTAGCGGTGGCGAGCCTTTGGTGCAAGACGGACTGTTTGACGCCATGCAAGAGGTCAAGTCGCTTGGCTATCAGATCGGCTTGCACACCGGAGGATATCGCCCTGAGCATTTAGAAAAGGTTTTGCCTTTAGTCGATTGGGTCGGTTTGGACATCAAAGCTCCGTTTGATGCGGAAAGATATAAGGCGGTAACTCAAACTAATCATTTGGATAAAGTGCTGCAAAGCTTAGACTTGTTGCTCCAAAGCGGCAAAGATTTTGAGTGCCGCACCACTTGTGATCCGCGAATTTTGAATATTGATGATATATACAAAATTGCCGCAGATTTGAAGGCTAAAGGTGTAAAGCAATACTTTTTGCAGCAATATCGCCCGATCGAAGGAGATACTGTTAGCACCGAGGCCGCTTGTGAAAGCTTTTTTAAGGACAATGAGCTGCTTGATAAGCTCAAAGCTGATTTTGCGATTTTTGATACTCGCAGATAATTATGTTTGGTGAACAACAAAAGCCCCGCATATCCAATGCGGGGCTTTGGCTAAAGCGCAAATCCTATCGTCCTCCGTTCTTTTCAACGGCTTTTTTAACAATGTCGTTACCGCGAGTAACAACAGTGCTTTTCTTTCCGTGTTTTTTATCCTCGATACTGTATTCATTTTGAGCCGCCTGAAAGCGCGATATAATTTTGCTCAAATTACGGTTGCGAACTGACTCCGGCGCGTTTTTATATTCTTCGCTGGTAGTTAGTTTATGAACATTGTCAAAGATATCTTTTTCTGCTGACGACAGATTTTTATAGTTGTCCCACTCTTTAAATTGTTCATATTCCTCCTTGGTCAGAGTCTGGATAACCGTCAAATCATTGAGCTTGGAGGCAACATATTTTTGCCCTTCTTGTGAATTAATATCAACCCCTAAATCTTTAGCCACATCCTTAGCGGTAATTCTTTCGGATTCTTTATTAATTTTGTCTTCATTAGCTGGGTCTTTGTTAATAAGTTCTTTTCTTTTTTCCTCCAGATTGCTGATGGTAATTCCGGCTTTTTCGGCGGCCGCTTCGACTCGGGCTAGGAATTCTGTTGATTTCACTTCGCCCAGCTCAATGGTTTTGCTGCCATCCTTGGTCATATCTTTTATTACGGCGACCAAATCTTCAACTTGAGCTTTGTCATCTTTGCCGTCTTGAGTTTTGGCGCTTACGTAATAATTGTTATCATCGGTTTTTTCGATAGTAACCGTGTGTCCGTCTTCTTTGCTCTTAAAGGTTGCGCTTTCAGCAACTGATTTTTCAATTTTCTCATAAGCTGAACTTGTGAAGATGCTGTCCAGGCTTTCGGAGGTGCGGTTTTGTTCTGTGTGTTCGCTAACCGGACCGTCATTCAAAACCGGATTTTTGGTGACATTGGCGGCTTCTTTTTCCTCGGCCTTTTCTTCAGTCTTAGGTTCCTCGGTTTTTTCTTCGGCCTTAGCTTCCTCGGTCTGTTCTTTAGCTGTTCCCTCAGACGTTTCTTTTTTTGTTTTGTCGTCTAAAGTTTCTTCTTCCTTTTTATGGTCGTTTGGCTTGGCATCAACCGGTTTATTAATATCCGGCACATATTCCTGTTTGAAGACTGCAATTTCTTCATCAGAAAATCCATTTTGTTTCATTGCCGCTTCAAAAACCCGATCTGCGGTAATTTGTTTATCTTGACGAGCATTGGCGGCACTTTCAATTTTTTTGCGCAAATCATTATTACCGGAAGCCATTTCCAGTAGTTTGTTGTAGGCTATAATTTGCGGGTCTTTAGCTAATGATTTCTGTCTCTCTGCTTCCCACTTCTGAGCGTTAGCGGCTATATTTTCAATCAATTTGCTGTCTGCAGGTGCTACAATTGTGCGACTATTTATGGCTTTCAGTTCTTGGTTATATTTCTGCTCGCGTTGCTTGTGAGTTTCTTTTGCAAGTTCAAGCAGTTTAGACAACAATTCTGCTTTTGCTCGATATTTTTTGCGGTTGTCTTTAATCGGGTCATTTTTGTTCGCTTCAGCATCTTTCAGATCCTCTTGCAATTTTGCTTCCACGCCTGGAAAATCTTTTATTTTAAGATTTTTAAACCAGGCGGCGGCTTTTTTCTCAGGGCTTCTGCTAAGCAGTAATTCCCCTCTGGCTAAAATTTTTTCCCAGCCATATTTGCTAAAGAGCTTAGTACCATTAACAACATCTTGTAGTTTCATTATCTCTTCTAGCCTCTTATGGCGCTTATGAGCCTTTCTAGCCGGTGTATTACTTCGTCGAATACTTGCATATTTGTTATACAGTTTTTTACCACCAAACAACGTCCCCATCATCCCCATCGTAGTTATAGGGTTGTGGCGTTCTTTAGCCCAAAATTTGTCAGGGTCAATAGCTTTAAGTTGTTTAATGATATTATTTCTCGCCTTAAACTGCCAGAATCCAAGAGTTTTGGCTTGTTCATATAGTTTGTTAACGTTTTCTCGCTTTTCTTCATCAGACAATCCATACATTGAAACTTTGAGCGCAGTTATGTCAGTTTGCTGTTTTGCGCGTAGCTCGGCTGATTTTGTTTGATTTTTTTCAATTCCCACCTTAATATCTTGTCCCAAAGCGTATTGTCCAGTCATTTCCTTATAAATGTTACCAGTATTAGTGGCAACAAATTTAGGCTCTTTTTGTAGTGGCTTGGTAAAATGATCATTATAGGAAGCTTCTTGTTTTTCAGCAATATTTAGGAATCCGGCAATCTTTTCGATTGAGCTGGCATCTTCATATATCAGCTCACCTTTGTTAAATTGCTCAATAAAAAATGCTTTTGCAGCCTCTGATTCTTTTAAGGTATCGTTTTTAAACGCTTCTTTAACAAAATCACGGCGATCTCTATCGCTGCGTAATTGCTCAAATTTTTGTTCTTCAGCCATAGTAAATTCTCCTGCTAAAACTCTCAATCTACACTAAGTATATCAAAAATAACCTTAAGATACAATTAATATTTGTCGTTATTTTGTCAAATTAACAAAACTTTAACAATTAATTGGCCTAAAATATGTGTATAAGCTAGGTGCGATATTGCACAAAAGCGGCGCTTATTTTATTGTAAAAACAATATATTGAAATAAGGGAATAAGCTCATGAATAAACATTTTTGGAATTTGGCGGCGGCCACATTGAGCTTTGTCGCAGTGTCGAATGCTCAAGCGACAGATGTTTCTTACGGGGACTTGTATAATATAGAATGGTGTCCGTGCAACTCTGAGGAGCGGTTTGACGCCGATGGCTCGGTTGTTATGGGGCGCACGGTGATGTGTCCGTGCAACAGCCGCTATTCCGGATACAAAAAAGGCTGGGAGCAGGATATCCGCGAGATAAAGCAAAACGCGGTCAATCAGCTGCGCCAATTTGGTTATTTTCAATATTATTTGGGCGCGGAGTATAATTTCGGCACGGTGACAGAGGCGGACAAAGATGTTGTTTTGTCTGGTTCTGATATCCCCTCTGGCAGATTTGGTTTTGCGCCTAAGGATATTGTGGATTCTCAAGACAGCATAGCCCTGATTGCCGGTATGCGTTTTAGCAAACATGTCGGTTTTGAGTTGTTTTATCAGCAATCATGCAAAGATAACAAATCAAGCATTTCTTCAACGCAAACTATCGGCTCGCATGACTACAATCTTACCGGCGAGTTTGCCACCGGTTTCAAAGCTTATGGATTTGATTTTAACGGCTACATACCGGTGTCATCTTATTTTGATTTTGTTGGTATCTTGGGCGTTGCTCAGTATAAACTGGAAAATAGTCTTGAGCTTCACTCGCGCTACACAGATCACACCACCGGTATCAATCACCATGACATTGCTAAACAAGATTTTAATGAAAATAAAATTGGTTGGCGCGTCGGTGCCGGCGTTCAGCTGAATATCACCAATCATATTGCGATTAGAGGTATGTATAAATATATTTCTTTAGGCAGTAAAACCATCGACAACATGAATGACATCTCGGTTGGACTGCGCTTCGTTTTCTAAAATAAAAACCGCTCCATGAGCGGTTTTTATTTTAGGCTTTAGCAGGCTTTGGTTTGTTGGCAAAAGGTTTGCGGTGTTTGAACCCATTGTTGCCGTCAAAAGGCTTTTTATGCCCGTTATTGTGACTTTGCCACGGCCGATTGCCCTTGCCAAAAGTCTTGCGATTTTTATCCGGTCTGCCTCTGTGAGCCTGCGCTTTGGGCGCTGATTTACGCTCTTTGATTTGAGCCGTGCCGTCTTTAATCTTCTGTTCAATTTTTAGGATTTCCATAAATTTAGACTTGCGAGGTTTGGTCTTGTTTTCTTTGGTCTTGTCAACCGAAAAGCCAAATCCGCCCAAATCACGCCCCATTGTATAATACCGACCATGAGCAAAAACAAGCAGTCCGGCCTTTTCCAGAGCCAGACGATTGTCTTCTTCCAGATAACGGTCGTCAACATTTACATTAACAATTTCCGCCATAAACATATCATGAGTGCCAAACGACTTTATGTCTGTTACTTTGCACTCCAGACTAACCGGCGCTTTTTTAAGCATTGGCGCCTTCACTTCTTTGCAAGGCTCGATTTCCAGTCCCATATCTTTGAATTTATCAGTATTTTTGCCGGATTTTACTCCGCAATAATCACAGGCTTTAGCCAGTTCCAAAGTTGTGATGTTAATAACAAACTCGCCGGCGTCTTTGATAATATCGTGTGAAAACCGGCTTGGCCGAACGGATATATACGTCATCGGCGGTTCGGAGTTAATGATTCCTGTCCATGCAATTGTTAAAACATTGGGCTTGTCCATTGTTCCGCAGGTTACCATAACCGGCGGTAGCGGAAACAACATCGTTCCTGGTTTCCATGATATTTTTGTCATCTTTCCAAATCTTTCTGTTTATCTTTGATTTGTCATTTAAGATAATCTAATTTTCTAAATAAGCAATTAAAAAATCCCCTAATGGCACGCCGTCAGGGGATTTTTGTTTCGGCCTATTGGCGCTTATTCAACATTTCCGAACGGATTAATTGCTTTTTCATCTTGCGATGCCCGCAAATTAAACAGATTCAAAAATGCCGATGAGATGTAAATTGAAGAATAAGTTCCGACAATTACACCCCACAAAATTGTGAATGAGAAACTTCTCAATGTATCGCCGCCCCAAATAAACAGCGCTGCCGCCGCCAGCAGGGTAGTAAAACCGGTCAAAATCGTGCGTGAGAAAATGTCATTGATGCTCTTATTCAGCAAATCAAATTGCGGCATTTTCTTAAATTTGCGCAAATTCTCGCGGATTCGATCATAAGTAACCACGGTGTCGTTAACTGAATATCCGGCCAGTGTCAAAATTGCCGCCACTGTGGTCAGACTGAAATCAAAGCCGAAAAACGAGAGTAATCCGACCGTAACAATCAGGTCATGAACCAGTCCAATCATGGCGCCGAGGGCAAATTGCCATTCAAAGCGAAACCAAATATAAACAGAGATTGCCATAACCGCAATCACCGAAGCGATAATACCGGCTTTCTTAAGCTCATCACCAACTTGCGGTCCTACCAACTCAACGCGGCGATATTCATAGTCACCGCCCAAAGTGGCTTTAATTTGGTTAACAACAGCCATCTGTTGTTTTTCATCAAGCGACTTTGCTTGGGCGCGGAGTACAACCTCATCGCCAGTCTCGCCGATGCTTTGCAGGTTTATTTCATCCAAATCAACGGTAGAGAGCTGTTTGCGCAGTTCTTCCACATTGATTTTATTTTCACTTTTGAGCTCCATAAGGATACCGCCCGAAAAGTCAATACCATAGTTAAAACCTTTTATCGCCATGCTGGCAACTGACAGCACAACCATAATGATTGACAAGGCGTAGGTCCATTTGCGCGGTCCCATAAAGTCAATGGTTGTATCTTTGGTAACCCATTTAAATATTTTCATCATGATACAAATCCTTTATTAAATTGGCAGTTTGGTTGGTTTATACTTGTTTAGCCACCAGGTAATGATCAATCTGGTTACTGTAACCGAAGTGAACATTGAAGTGGCAATACCAACCGCCAGGGTAACGGCAAACCCGCGAACCGGTCCGCTTCCGAAGTAGAACAAAACTATTGCTGCAACCAAGGTGGTTAAGTTGGAGTCAACAATTGTCGCCCATGCCTCGGTAAATCCGGCGTCGGCGGCGTCTCTGGTTGAGCGTCCGGCCTTAACTTCTTCTCTCATGCGCTCAAAAATCAGCACGTTGGCGTCAACCGCCATGCCAATAGTCAGGATAATACCGGCAATACCCGGAAGGGTTAAAGTTGCCCCCATAAAGCTCAATATACCGAGCATCAGGAACAGGTTCATAAATACCGTAAAGGTTGTGAATACGCCAAACAGTCCGTATGCGGCTACCATAAATACAACTACAGCAATCAGGCCGATAATGGAAGCCACAATACCTTCACGGATGGAGTCTGCGCCCAGACCGGCGCCAACTGTTCTTTCTTCCAGCACCTCAAGCGGAGCGGGGAGCGCACCTGAACGGAGCAACAAAGCCAAATCGTTGGCTGACTTTACGGTGAAATTACCGGTGATAACTCCGCTGCCGCCCAAGATTGCGGTCTGAATTGTCGGAGCTGATATAACTTCATTATCCAAAACAATCGCTAATCTCTCGCCAATGTTGTTTTTGGTGGCTTCGCCAAATTTCTTGCCGCCCAAAGAATTAAATTTGAAGCTGACAACCGGCTGACCTTCTTGGAATGATGGCTGAGCATCAACCAAATTCTCGCCGCCGACAACAGGTTTGCGGCTGATAACATAGGTTTCACCCATGGTCCCCTGAACCAAACGTGACGTTGCTGCCAATTTGCCTCTGCGGGCATCAGCAGCGGTGGAGCGGCTGTCAACCATATGAAAAGACATTTTCGCGGTCTTGCCGAGCAATGTCTTTACATATTCCGGATTTTGCAGTCCCGGCAGTTGCACCACAATACGATTGCTGCCCTGGCTCTGGATAACTGGCTCTTTGGTGCCAAGCTCATCAATACGGCGACGAACAATCTCAATAGATTGATCCACCACGCGCAGTTTGAGTTTGTTAAGCTCAACGTCGGTGTACTTAATTTCCAAAGTGCCGTCGGCGTCTTCAGTCACGTCAATGCCTGAATCAATTTTTTTGAACAAATTAGCGGCCTTGTTGCGGGCATTTAAGTTGTCAATTTTAACTTTAACCGCGTCAGCGCCCGCGCTCAAGTTCTGATAACGGATTCTGTTTTCACGCAATAACTGCCGCGCGGAATCCTCAATTGAAGACATTCTTTCCTTAAGCACATCATCAATCTTAACTTCCAACAACAGGTTGGAGCCGCCCTGCAAGTCAAGTCCGAGGTTAACCGGCTGCCACCATGACGGCAGCTTGTCGGGGTTGCTGATTAGGTTGGGAACGGCAAAAAATATGCCGAGCGCGCAAATCGCCCCAATCATAATCACGCGAGATCTAGATAGTTTATACATTTGCAAATATCCTATTGTTTTTTGGATTTTTTATTGGTGTTTGCCGGTTTTTTGTTTGTTTTGGGA
Source organism: uncultured Alphaproteobacteria bacterium (assembly GCA_934248075.1). Lineage (GTDB taxonomy): Bacteria > Pseudomonadota > Alphaproteobacteria > RF32 > CAG-239 > CAZU01. Next base: position 19,818 of record CAKQKH010000011.1, read on the forward strand.
GCCGGAGACGTTTTTGCAGTCTCGTCCAGCAAATCACGGACAGTCGCGCGATAAACCTTAACTACAACTCCATCGGCAATTTCAACAGTCAGTTCATAAGGATCAGAAGCGTCCAAAACTTTGGCAATCATACCGCCGCCGGTAATAATCCGATCGCCGTTTTTAATGGTTTGCAGCAATTGTTCATGCTGTTTCATTTTTTTCTGCTGCGGACGAATCAAAAAGATATAAAAAACGACCATAATCAATACCAGCTGAATAATCATGCCGGTAGTCGAGGCCGTACCTTGTGCGGCGGCTTCTTCAGCGGCTGCAAAAGCGGAACTTATGAACATAATTTTCTCCTTTAATGTTTAATTCCCCAATACTATAAAACAAATCTCTCTGCTTATATAGGGCAAATTAAATTATTTCACAAGTTTTTTGTGAAAAACGGAATGTTTCTTGATAAAAACTGATTGTTCCGTAAGTTTGGTGTCGGTGTCGCGGCTCATTTTGATATGCAAACTGCAACAACCGAATGCCGATATTCAATTACGGCAGATAAGACAACGGATTGACCGCTTTTTTGCCGGCGCGAATTTCAAAATGCAGTTGCGGAGAGCTTACGCCGCCGGTTGAGCCGACCGTGGCAATTTTTTCATTTTTACGCACTTTCTGCCCTTTGCGCACCAGTAATCGGTCATTGTGGGCATAGGCGGTAATCCAGCCGTCGTTGTGTTTGATAAGAATTAGGTTGCCAAAACCCTTAAGCTCATTGCCGGCATAGGCCACTGTTCCGGCATCGGCTGCGTTCACCGCCGTGCCAAGAGCGGCTCTAATGTTGATGCCGTCATTATTGCGTCCTTTGGCAATCGGGCCGAATTTGGAAATAATTTGTCCGCGCACTGGCCAGGCGAATTTTGAGGTGCGTTTTTTTACCGGAGCGCTGTATGACGGCACGGTTTTGCGGTTGCTGGTGCCAATGCTTTTATGAGGTGCCTCCCAGCTGGACGTGGCTTTGGGCGTGTTGGCAACATACGGCGTTGCCATAGGTTTGCTGACTACGGCTCCGGGCAACAACATGCGCTGGCCGATTCTCAGCGAATACGGAGCATCAAGATTGTTGGCTCGGCTTAGCGAGTTCATGTCAACATTGTAGCGCTTAGATATGTTATATAGGGTGTCGCCCTTGGCAACAACGTGGTAACGCGCCGACGGTAGGCGGATGAACTGCCCGATTCGTAAAGCGTAAGGCGGTCGCAGATTGTTAATCTCAACCACTTCTCGCAAAGGCACGTCATAGCGGCGAGAGATGCTATACAGGGTGTCTCCTTTTTGCACGCGAACCGAAGACGGTGTGTTGCTGCCCCACCATGTCCCGTAATTAAACAGCGGAATCTTGTTGCCAGAACAAGCGTTCAGCAACAATAAAAACGGCAAAAGCCGCAATATTACAGGTTTTAGCCTCATTAATTCCGCATTTCTAAAGTTAACTTCAGCTAGAACGCTAACACGCAGTAATTAATATTTTGTTACTGCTGTTCAATTATGTTACCGCGATCATCAGAAGACACCACGCCGTATTCGCGATGTTTGAGCGATGTTGAGATATGTCGTCTGATGCGCGCCAACATTCCGTCATAAGTATCGCTAAAGTTGCGTCGATTGGTGTAGGTGATGACCATCATTTGCGCGTTGTAGCCGTCAACTCGCAGTTTTTTAATTGCCGGAACCGATTCCTCCAAAATCTTAAAGGCGATAGCCCGCGCTGTTTCTCGTTCGGCGCCGTTCAAGACCATAAAGATTTTGGTTTTATCAACGCGGCCGATATTGGCATTGGGCGTAAGGTTTGCAAAACACACGTCGCTAACCACTTTCAGCATGCGATCCGCGGTTTCAAAGTCAATACCCTTGCTAATGAAGTCATAAATATCGCGCAGCTCGACCACCACGCATGAAAACGGGCGATTATATCGTTTTGCCAACTGAAAATCATGTTCAAAGCGGTTGAGCAGAGTGGTTTCGTTAAGCGTGTTGGTAAAAATATCCCGCTCCTGAAATTGTGAAAGGTTTTCTTTCCAGGCCTCGGCTTCCGAAATATCCTTGCACAAAAAGCTAATGCCTTCGCACTCCAATATCTCGTTTAAAATCGGACGCTCGCGACACAACATCAGCTGTTTTTGTTGATTATGTTTTAGCAAAACCGTGCGCGTGTTAATGGTGGATTGGTGCTTGCACATTTTGCTTAGCGTGGCGCTCAGAGCCTCTCGCTGAGCAACGCGATCTTCCATCAGAGTGCCGAAAACCGGTTGCCCGATAAGCGCTTGCGGTGTATATCCCAAGATATCTGCGCCCGATTCGTTAATAAAAGTTATGTTAAAATCTTTATCAACCTTAAAATAAATATCGCCGTTGGTAACCTGAGGGCTGCTTTGCTGATTATCATTTTCCTTAATTAGCTCTTTAAGGTTGCGGCTGGTTTGCTTAAGTTTATTGCGCAACAACAATACCAAAGTCAGCAATAATAAAACAATCAAAATCAAAGTGCCAAAAGCCAAATATATCATGGGTTCCTCGTCAAGATTGGATTCACCTTTCAGATTAGCTGTATAAAAGCTAAAGATTCGTTAAATAGAGGTTGCAATTTTACAAAAAAAACTCTAGCTTTAAGAAAGCAAAAAGAGAGTATTCATGAATAAAATAACTGACATTGCGGACGAGTCCGGCGATAAATACAAATATGGCTTTGTTACGGCAATAGAGGCCGAGACTGCGCCTAAGGGGCTGAGTGAGGATATCATACGCCTGATTTCTTCCAAAAAAGGCGAGCCTGAGTGGTTGTTGGATTTTCGCCTGAAAGCCTTTGAATTCTGGCGGACCATGAAAGAGCCGACATGGGCCAAACTGGTTTATGATAAGATAGATTATCAGGATTTGTCTTATTATTCAGCGCCCAAGCAAAAAGCCGCGCCTCAGAGCCTGAATGAGGTTGATCCCGAACTTTTGGATACTTACGCCAAATTAGGCATTCCGCTTAAAGAGCAGGAAGTTTTGGCCGGCGTGGTGGCTGTTGACGCGGTGTTCGATTCGGTTTCAGTGGCCACAACTTATCGAGCCAAATTGGCTGAAAAAGGCATAATTTTTTGCTCAATTTCCGAGGCGGTAAAAGAACATCCGGATTTAGTGCGCAAATATCTGGGATCGGTTGTTCCTTACACTGACAATTTTTTTGCTTGTCTGAATTCCGCCGTGTTTACCGATGGGTCTTTTGTATATATTCCCAAAGGTGTGAAATGTCCGATGGAGCTTTCAACGTATTTTCGAATCAATGCCAAAAACACGGGGCAGTTTGAACGGACTTTGATAGTGGCAGATGATGAAAGCTATGTTTCTTATTTGGAGGGATGCACGGCTCCTCAGCGAGATGAAAACCAGCTTCACGCCGCAATAGTTGAAATTGTAGTTCTGAAAGATGCCGAGGTCAAATATTCAACCGTGCAAAACTGGTATCCCGGGGACAAAGACGGCAAAGGCGGAGTTTACAATTTTGTTACCAAACGCGCGGCCTGCCGCGGAGATAACTCTAAAGTGTCGTGGACACAGGTTGAGACAGGCTCGGCCGTAACTTGGAAATATCCTTCTTGTGTTTTGCAGGGCAACAATTCGGTTGGCGAGTTTTATTCCGTGGCCATAACCAACAATCATCAGCAGGCAGATACTGGCACCAAGATGATTCATATTGGCAAGAACACATCGTCCAAAATTATTTCCAAAGGAATTTCCGCCGGATTTTCCAATCAGACTTATCGAGGTCTGGTCAAAGTCAGTCCGTCAGCTGAAAATGCTCGCAACTATTCTCAATGTGATAGTCTGCTGATTGGCTCAACCTGCGGTTCGCATACGGTGCCGTATGTCGAAAACCGTAATAAAACCGCCAAATTGGAACATGAGGCCACCACCTCCAAAATTAGTGATGAGCAGCTGTTTTATTGCCAACAGCGCGGAATTGGTGAGGAAGAGGCTGTCAGTCTGATTGTCAATGGCTTTTGCAAAGAAGTGATGCAGCATTTGCCAATGGAATTTGCGATTGAAGCCGCTAAACTGATCAATATTTCATTGGAAGGAAGTGTCGGATGATGACTGAAGAAGAAATAGACCGGCGAGCTTTGCGGGTTTGGGGCAAACAGGCGCAAATGCTTCAGGTCGTGGAAGAAATGTCTGAACTGACGAAAGAAATAATTAAAAATGTCAGCCGCAATAAAGATAATTTGTCCGAGCTGATAGAAGAGGTTGCTGATGTTGAAATCACTATGGCGCAGCTCAAAATGTGTTATGGAATAAGCCGGCAGGTGGAAGAATATAAGGAGAAAAAACTGCAGGTATTGGCCGCGCGCATAGTTGAATGGGAACAGAAGCTTGGAATTAAGGAGGCAAAATAGCCATGGCGACACCTTTACTTGAAATAGAAGATCTTTGCGCTCGTGTATGCGATAAAGAAATCATCAAAGGGTTCAATCTAACTATTAATGAGGGCGAAGTTCACGCTCTGATGGGGCCAAATGGCGCCGGAAAATCTACTTTGTCCAATGTGCTTTGCGGCAAGGCCGGATATGAGGTTACCTCCGGTTCGGTCAGATTTAAGGGCAAAGATTTGTTGGCGATGAGTCCGGAAGACCGCGCTCGCGAAGGCATCTTTTTATGTATGCAATATCCGGTTGAAATTCCCGGCGTGCCGACGGCGACGTTTCTTAAACACGCAACAAACGCTATCCGCAAATACCACAATTTGCCGGAACTTGATACCATGGAATTTCTCAAAATGGTGCGCGAGGAAGGGCGAAAATTGGGAATAGATGCGGAAATGATAAAGCGTCCGCTCAATGTCGGCTTTTCCGGAGGCGAAAAAAAACGGCTGGAAACCTTGCAAATGTCTATCCTTAAACCGGCTTTTGCCATTTTAGATGAGGCTGATTCCGGTCTGGATATTGATGCCCTCAAGGTGGTGTCAGAAGGGGTAAACGCTCTGCGTGACGGCCAAAGAGCAATGTTGGTTATTACTCATTATCAGCGACTTTTGAATTATGTGGTGCCTGATTTTGTTCATGTTTATGCAGATGGCCACATTGTGAAATCCGGTGATAAATCTTTAGCTTTGGAGCTGGAAGAAAAAGGCTACGCTGAATTTGTGAAAGAAAGATAAAATGGCTGGTTTGCTGCAAGATACTCCTCTAATCGGCAATGAAATTCCGTGGCTGCGCCAACTGCGACAGGACGGTAGGTCTGCTTTTGCTGCCGCCGGCGTGCCTACGGCTAAAACTGAGGCATGGAAATATACTAAACCGCGCGAACTTGGCGCCGATGATTTTGTTATTGCCCAGTCGGGTGATGATTTGAGCTGGTCGGCCGATTTGCCGTTTGATTGTTATCAGATTCGTTTTGAAAACGGCTTTTTCTCGCCTGAAGACAGTGACTTGCCTCAGGGAGTGGAACTTGTTCCTTTAATTGAGGCCGCGATGTTTAGAACTGATGCGCGCAATCGTCTGGGCAAGTTGGCAAATATTGAGAAATATCCTTTTGCCGCGCTTAATCAGGCTTATGTTAACGAAGGCGTTTATATCAAAATTGACAATAATGTTGAACTCAAAAAGCCGATTGTTATAATAAGCCATACGACCCCGGGGGCAGATAATTTATTTTTTAATCTGCGCAATCTGATTGTTTTGGGAGAAAATTCTGCGGCGACAGTAGTTGAATATCATAGCTGGAGCGGAGAACTGAAATCGCGTTATTTTGCCAATATTGTCAATGAAGTCTATCTTGCTTCCGGCGCTCGTTTTCATCATTACAAGCTGCAAAATGAAGCCTATAAGGCTGATCATATTTCCTTAACCGTGGCCGCGGTGGAGCGTGATGCCCAATATGAGGGTTTTTGCTTGCAAAGAGGCGCAAATCTCAGTCGTAACGAGACTTTGGTTAAGCTTTTGTCCGAAGGGGCGTCTGCCGAAGTCAACGCCGCCTATGTTATGAATGGTTGGGCCACATTAGACACTACCACAGATATTGAGCATTTATCATCATGCACCACCTCTCATCAGTTGGTTAAGGGTGTTGTTGGCGGAGATGCCAAAGGCGTGTTTCAGGGCAAAATCCATATTGCGCCCAATGCGATTAAAACCGAAGGCACGCAATTGCACAAAGCCTTGCTGCTGACTGATACGGCCGAAGTAGATGTCAAACCAGAGCTGGAAATTTTTGCCGATGATGTCAAATGTTCTCATGGGGCGGCCAGTGGCGAGCTTGATGAGGAACAGCTTTTTTATATGCGTTCGCGCGGAATAGGGCTTGATGAAGCAAAACAAATTTTGATAGACGCCTATTTAGATGAGGTTATCGCCAAAATAGGTAATGAAAAAATCCGCGAATGGATTAAATTATGGGCAAAAGCTAATCACACAGCATAGGAAGATTTAGAATGTTTGATGTTGAAACAATCCGTCGTGACTTTCCGGTGTTGAGCCAGACCATAAACGGCAAGCCCAACACTTTTTTGGATTCTGCGGCTTCGGCGCAAAAACCGCGGGCGGTGATTGACAAGATAGTGGCGGTTTATAGCCAAGAATATTCCAATGTTCACCGCGGCTCATATTTTTTATCTGAAGAAATTACGTCTGAATATGAGCAAGCCAGACAAAAGGTGCGTAACTTCTTGAACGCCAAGAGTGAAAAGGAAATTGTCTTTACTCGCAATGCCACTGAAGCAATTAATCTGGTTGCCTCAACCTGGGGACGCAAATTTTTAACCAAAATGGACGAGGTTTTGATTTCTGAGGCAGAGCATCACGCCAATTTGGTACCGTGGCAGATGTTGCGAGATGAGATAGGTTTTGAACTGAAAATTTTTAAGATTAATGATGACGGCAGCTACAATTGGGAAGAATTTTGCAAACTTTTGAACGGTCGAACTAAGCTTTTGGCGGTCACCGGAATGTCTAATGTTTTGGGTACGGTTTTTCCGCTTAAGCAAATGATTGCTGAGGCGCACCGTATTGGCGCCAAGGTTTTAGTTGATGGTTGCCAATATGTTGTGCATCAGCCGACAGATGTGCAGGATCTGGACTGTGATTTCTTGGCCTTTTCCGGTCATAAGACTTATGGCCCCAGCGGAATAGGCGTGCTTTATGGCAAAGCCGATTTGCTTGATGCTATGCCTCCATATCAGTTTGGCGGAGACATGGTCAATGTCGTAACCTACCAATCCACCACTTTTGACGTGCCGCCGGCCAGATTTGAGGCCGGAACTCCGGCCATTGTGCAAGCCATTGGTCTGGGAACGGCATTGGATTATATGATGAATTTGGGCATGGATAATATCAAGGCTCATGAAGACGAATTGGTGGCTTATATGCGCCGGCGCTTGCAAGAAGTTTCTGGCCTGACGGAGGTTGGAACCGCTAAGGACAAGGGGGGAGTTTTCTCTATTGCCATAGATGGTATTCACCCTCAAGATTTGGCTTTTTTGCTAGACAAAGAGGGCGTAGCGGTTCGGGTCGGGCATCATTGCGCGGCGCCGCTGGTTCGCCGCATGGGGTATGAATCCTTGGCTCGGGCATCGCTCGGTCTTTATACTAATCATGCGGATATTGATCGTTTTATTGCTGCTTTGCAAAAAGCTCGAACATTTTTTTAAGAGACCAACATGACAGACGAAAAAATATTGGACAACAATGAAAAGCAGTTGCTTGAAGCAATGGGGCTGGGCGAAGACGGCGCTAGGCAAAAGGATTATATAGCTTATGCTGGCAAAAAGTTGCCGGAGGAAACACCCAAAGCCACTCGTGAAGCAATTATTGAGGCGCTTAAAACAGTGTCAGACCCTGAGATTTTGATTAACATATGGGATATGGGACTGATTTATCGCATTGAACAAAAAGACAATGGCGATGTTGATATTGACATGACGGTTACGGCTCCCAACTGTCCGGTTGCCGGAATTTTGCCGCAGCAGGCGGCCGATGCGGTGGCTTCGCTTGACGGCGTAGGCCTTGTAACCGTGAAAGTTGTTTGGGAACCGGCTTGGAGTTTTGAAAACCTGAGCGACGAGGCCAAGGCGATGTTTGAATTGCTCTGAGATTAAATTTTTAAAAGAAAATAGTTGTGCTTTGGCTGTTTTAATGTTATGCAAAGCATAAGTAAAACAGAGGTCGGCTTATGTCAAAAACAAACTTCATACCAGTTTGCACCCAGCGTCTGATTATAGACGAGTTTAAGACGTCAGATTATGCGCGTTTGCAGGAAATTGCCTTTAATATCAATGATAATGCAGATAAGCACGCTGTTGATGGCTATTGTCCGTTTTATACCTTTCAGGTGGATAAGAATGAGCCGGAACGCGATATTAAAATACGTCAGAAAGTTGCGGATTTTTTAATTAAAGCGGACAGAGAACGCAATCAAGATCCGCGTTCAACTTATCGTATGGCTGTGCGCTTGCAAAATGGCAATCTGGTTGGCAATGTCACGGTTGACATGTTGCCGATTGAAGAAAACGGCAAAAAGATATATGGTGATTTGGGTTACTTTATTGATCCACAGTATGGACAACACGGCTATGCTACTGAGGCGGTGCGCGGTTTGTTGCATCACTTTTTCAAGGAATATCCCAAATTAGATGTAACCACTCACCCTAACAACAAATTTTCTCGCAAGCTTATTGAGCGTATTGGCGGAGTCCAAACCGGATATAATGAGGCTTCTCATTATGGTCATGGTGAACCGCGAGCCGTTTTTGAGGTTCATCGCAATGATTTTTATCGTACTTGCGCCTTTAACCGCCATATGCCGAACTTGCTTGCTGTTTTAATCAATCGGCAAAACGCTGAAAAATAATCTGAGGTATAAAATATGTTTAGTGATGCCAATTTACCGGAGCCATTAATAATTAGCGAGATTGAACAACCGGTGCGGCTGACGAAAATTAACCCCGCTGACGGAATCAAATTTAATCCGCGCTATACGCAGGTAACCACAATCCGCGCCTATACATACGGCCTTTTGCTGGCGGCACAAAAATATTTGCCAGCCAACTGCCATTTTGTGGTTTATGAGGCTTATCGTCCTATGTCGGCGCAAATAAAATTATGGGACGGTGTTGTTGCTAAGCTGTCTCAAGAGTACCCTGAGCTAGACCCTAATTCAGAAGAGTTTATTGCAAAGTGCGATGTCTTTGCGGCCAATCCCTATCGTCAGGGCAGCGGCCACCAATCGGGAGCGGCGGTAGATATCTCTTTGATTGATGATGCCGGCATTGAATACGATATGGGCGGCAGAGTCCGCGGTTTTGATGACACGGCAGATTTTGACTGTCCGCATATTTCTGTTCAAGCGCGTCAGAACCGTGAATTGTTGCGAGATGTTTTGAGCAAGGTTGGCATGGTGAATTATCCGTCAGAATGGTGGCACTATTCATTCGGAGACCGGCTTTGGGCGCGTCTGACCGGCTCGAAATTGGCAATTTTTGCCAAGCTTGATATATAAAGAGTACTGAAAACATGACAATAGAAGAACTGATAGAAAATTTTGAATTTTTGGACGGTTGGGAGGATAAATACCGTTATATCATAGAGCTGGGCGAGAAACTTCCCCCGCTGGCGGCTAAATATCATACTGAAGATTGGAAAGTTCAGGGCTGTCAATCTCAAGTCTGGCTTGTGCCTGATAAAGATGAAAACGGCAAGATTATTTTCAGCGGCGACAGCGATGCCATGATAGTAAAAGGGCTGATAGCCATTGTTTTGCTCATTTTCAACCACAAATCCCCATCAGAAATTAAATCGGTTGCAGTTGATGATATTTTTGCTAAACTGGGGCTGGAAGAACATTTGTCGCCAAGCCGCCGCAACGGTTTGCTTTCCATGATAGACAAGATTAAAAATTACGCGGAGATTTTATAGCTTATGAATATTCATGAGTATCAGGCCAAAAAAATACTTAGCAGCTATGGAATAAAAATTCCCCACGGCGGCATTGCTTATACGCCGACTGAGGCCAAAAAAGTTGCCGCTCAAATTGCCGAGCGAGGCCCATGGATGCTCAAAGCGCAGATTCAGTCCGGCGCCAGAAAACAGGGCTATTTTATTGAAAAATCCGCCGGCAACGAAGGCGGTATTCGTCTAATTAAGCATAAGCGTGAGATTCCGTCGCAGGCCGAACAAATGCTTGGCTCCACTCTGGTCACCATTCAAACCGGCCCTCGCGGCAAGTTTGTCAGCCGTTTATATGTGGAGGCTTTTGTAAAGGTTGAGTATGTCTTTTATATCGGTTTGGCGGTAGATCGGGTCAATGCCGCGCTAACACTGCTTGCCGCTCCGGTTAAAGATGAAGAAATTACCACCATAGCCGTAAATGAACCAGACAAAATTTTGCGCCTGCCGTTGGATTTGAACGGCAAGACCACCCCTGAACAAGTGCAAAAGGTCATGGATTTTCTCAAGCTTCCAACCAAATCTGCCAAAAGTCTGGAAACCCTGATTAATGGTTTGCATCGCACATTTTTGGATTATGAGGCCACCATGATAGAGATTAATCCGGTGGGCGTGCAAAGAAATGGAGATTTGATAGCTCTTGATGCCAAAATTTCTTTTGATGATAACGCGTTATATCGGCACAATGATATTATGCGCTTGCAAGATGACTACGAAGCCTCAGATCGGGAGCTGCAGGCGGCGCGCGATAAGTTTAATTATAGCGAATTTGACGGTTCGGTCGGTTGCATTGTTAATGGTAATGACACTGCTCTGGCGGCTATGGACATGTTGCGCCAAAAAGAAGTTGGAACGGCCTGTTTTCTGAATGTTAAAGGCGGAGTTGACAAAGATAAGATCGCCTCTGGCATTAGAATTATTATGACCAATCCGCGTGTTGAGGGAATTTTGATTAATATTTTAGGCGGCTTTTTGCGTTGCAACCTCATAGCCGAGGGCATTGTTTCTGTTGCTTCAGATGTGGGGCTGAATGTTCCGTTGGTTGTTCGTTTTGAGGGAACCAACAAGGATGATGCTCAAGATATTATTGAAAAATCAAAGTTGCCGATTATCATGGCTGATACCACCGAGGACGCTATCAACAAATTGGTAGAGGCGATGGAGGAGTGCGGCTGATGTCTATTTTGGTAAATAAAGATACTAAGATTGTTTGTCAGGGTATGACCGGAACTCAGGCAACATTTCATATTCGTCGCTCGCTTGACTACGGAACCAAAGTTGTCGGCGGTGTTACCCCTGGTAAAGGCGGCATGTTGCATTTGGGGCTTCCGATATTTAATACCGTAACTGAGGCGGTGGCTGAAACCGGCGCGACTGCCAGCATAATGTTTGTTCCGGCCGGAAACGTCAAAAAGGCCGTGCGCGAGGTGGTGGAGGCGGAGATTGATTTGGTTGTTTGCATTGCCGACAGTGTTCCGCTGCGTGATATGCTGGAAATTAAGGCCATGCTTAAAGGCACCAAAACCAAACTGGTCGGCCCCAATACCCCTGGAGTGCTAACTCCGGGAGAGGCGCGGCTTGGTGTTTTTCCTACCAATATTCATTCTTCGGGGCATATTGGCATCGTTTCTCGCTCGTCAGCCCTGACTTATGAGGCGGTGCTGGAGGCTGCCAAAGTCGGCGAGGGTTTGTCCACGGTGGTTGGTTTGGGTGATGATATGCTCATCGGCATGGATTTTGTTGAGGTTTTGCAACGTTTTGAGGAAGATCCCGATACCAAGGCTGTGATTATGCTGGGGCAGTTGGGAGGAACCTTTGAGGAGGTTGCCGCTGCATGGTACAAAGGCCGTCCGCATCGCAAGCCGATTATATCATTTGTTGCCGGCAATGCTATTCCGTTCGGCCACAAAATGGGCTATGCCGGCGACATTATAACCCGCGGTCATGTTTCCGCGCAGGATAAAAAAGATGTTTTGTCCGATGCCGGCATGATTGTGGTGGATAATATTAATGATATTCACTTACGTTTGGCTGAATTGTAAATGAAAATTTGGGAGCAAATCCTTAATTGTTTTTTGCCTCCGCGCTGTTTGCGTTGTGGCAAAGTGCTAAAACAAAATACCGGACTTTGCCGCCAGTGTATTGAAGAAATTCATTTTATTACCGAACCTTATTGCCACAAATGCGGCCACCCTTTTGACTTTTTGGAAGAGCGTAATGGTCAGTTGCTTTGTGGCCGCTGCCTGAAAACAAAACGCTCGATTTTCAGACTCAGCCGCTCGGCGTTTGTCTATGATGATGCTTCTAAGAATCTGATTTTAGGTTTCAAATTTCATGACCAAACTGAAAATGCCAGACTTTTGGCACAGATGATGTATGTTGCCGGTTCAGATATTTTTGCCGCCGGAATAGATGTGATTATGCCGGTGCCGTTGCATTATACTCGCCTGCTTAAACGCCGCTATAATCAATCGGCATTGTTGGCCAATGAGCTGTCTAAGCTGAGCGGCGTCAAGGTGGATAATTTGTCTCTGGTTCGCCACCAAAAAACCAGACCTCAAGTAGAACTTTCCGGTCTGGAGCGTCAACGAAACGTTAGAAATGTATTTAGTCTCAAAAATCAGGCCGCGGTCAAAGGCAAAAGAGTGTTATTGATAGATGATGTTTTAACCACGGGCGCCACTTTGCGTGAATGTGCCAAGGCCTTGCGTCAGTCTGGTGCCAAATCAATCGATACTCTTACTGCCGGAAGAGTAGTGTAGGACTAAATTTGTCAAATAAATATTGCTACATACTGTAATTAATGCTATAATAACACTGTTTTTATATAATTTTAATATCTCCTGCTGGCCTTAGGCAATCCAGCAATATCGGAGTAATGCCTAAAATTATTTTTTATATGAATAATTTTAACAAAAGGTTCCGCACTGCTGACGGAATCATTTTTACCAAAATCGGTGCATCAGAAGCGGTAAACTTCACCGGAAACTACATTACCGTTATTGACAATCAGGCGGTTGCGGTGGTTGATGGGCAGGAAGTTCCTATGCCAAAGAAATTGTACAATGAGATCGGTGTAGAGTATCTCTTCGTTGATTTCTATCAGCACGCCCGACTGATGGCCAAGAAGCACGGTGTTTACTTTGCGGTAAAGCAGGAAAACATCAGGGTTTGGAAAAACGTCCGCCCCGGTGAAACGCTGAAAACCATCATTGACGGCTATGAGGAACACTCGGTGACGCTGGATGAAAATAGCGTGGCTGCGCAAAATGTCGTCAAAAATGAGTTTTATGCCATACCAAAAAAGGTGTTGGCAGAAAAGTACAAGTATGATCATAGCGAGTTTGACTATGATGTATATGTACCTCGAGCCGACAAGCCATCCGAGTGGGTTTACTCCGATGTTAATATCTTCGGGGTTCTATGGGGCGGCTTGGAGTTTTTGACCACGCCGATGATCAACATCACTGATCAGCATGATTGTTATGGCTGCAATTATGTAGTGTGGTGGGGTAATGACGGCCGGCTTGCCAGCTACCGTGTCATTGGTTACTTCAGCGCCGGCGAGAGTCGTTACTATGATGAGCCGCTGCGCCCAATCGTTAGGCCGGAGGAACCAAGATTTCAACCGCCTAAAGAAATGTATATCTAGGCGGCGGAGTATAAGAAAAAAGCTTTTCCTTATGGGAAAAGCTTTTTTTGTGCAATTCGTCAATGATATGTGAAAGGTTGTTGATTTACCCCTGAAGATATGCTATAATCATAACTGTAGTTAAGTTTTATGGAAATTATTTTAAAGTTGCTACTGCGTGAGCGGTATTGAGCAATTATCCATATATAAAAAGACTACAAACCCAACAGGTTGACAACTGTTGTGTATTCGCTGCGCAAGCGGTTTTTTGTAGTCTCCTAGCTTATTAGGGTATTTGTTTTTTTACCGCTTCGGAAGATATTCAAGAAAATAAGCTTTCTTGTCTGTCAACCGAGCAACTTTCTGGCTGTATAAACTGAGAAAATAGCGATATCGGAAAGACATATGTATTTTTTACAGGGCATTGTTGCTTTTTAGCCCCATGGTCAGCGATAGCAGGCTATGATTAAAATTGAAATACATCACTGTTTGGAAAGATCGTCAAAATAATCAGTCTTAAGAACCGGAAAGGCCAAAATTTAAGAAATTATGGCAACAACACGCAACAGCAACATGAAAAATTATGTCATTTTCGCCGGCGGTTACGATGGTGAGATGACAGAGATCATAAACGTTTGCCGTGAGGCTGGCGTTGAGGTGATCGACAAGCACCTCGGTTGGGGCGCATCGGCTTCGGCGTATGCAGATGAGATTGCGAAAGCAATTTCTGAAGGCAAGACGCCGGTTCTGGTAGAGCTTGCGCTCGACACAGAATTGCCAAACTGCGCGTTCATTGTGGACCACCACAATGAAAACGCGGGCAGGCCGGCCAGCCTTCTGCAGGTTCTGGATCTTCTTGGTCTTGAACCGACCCGCCGTCAGCAGCTCATCGCCGCCAACGATGCAGGATATATCCCTGCTATGTTGGCGCTTGGAGCAACCCCTGATGAGGTAGCAGAGGTTCGCTACGCTGACCGCGCCGCTCAGGGCATAACCACAGAGCAGGAGAGCGAGGCGGAGAGAGCCATCGCCGCTGCGGAGGTGGTTAACGGAGTGACTATCGTCAAGATGGCGCACTCCAAGACCGCTACAGTCTGCGATCGCCTGTTCAACCCAGAGAAAGAACAGCGCTTGCTGATTCTTTCCGGAGACGGGGAGAGCAACTTCTTCGGAAACGGAGAGTTGTGCAAACTTCTCCAGGGCGAAGACACCGGCCGCAAGACCGAGCAGGGTTACACCATCTACAGCCATTTCGGCGGTTGGATAGGTGGAAACCTTCCGCAAAGCGGATTCTGGGGTGGCTACGCCGACCAGAAGGAAATCCTTGACTACGTGGTGAATTTCTTCGCCGAGTAGTCGAGAAAAAATAGAAGGGATGCCGATTGGCATCCCTTTTTTACGTTGAAATTTTTAGCTCCGGGCCTTAGCCGTTCTTGCTGCTTTGGCCGCTTTAGCCGCACCAATTTCTTTGGCCGCTTGCTGATATTCCTTATTATTAGGTGCGCGAGTTATGGCCAATTTGGCATTTTCGGCGGCCTTAACAAGGTTGCCTGTTTTTAAATAAGCCATGCTGGCAATATGATTAGCCGCGGCATAAGCTTTAGTCTCCTGCGTTTTTAAGGTTGCTTTACAACAGTCAATTGCCTTTTGATAATTGCCAAGCTGATAATAGGTCATGGCCATATCATTATACAAATCCGCTCCGCAGGCGCCGTTTTCTTCCAGTTTCTGAAAAACTTTTTCAGCTTCGGCATATTGTTGGTTGTCGCAAAGTTTTTGAGCCTCACGATACAGCACGGCATTGCTGCCGCCTATCATAGCATCATACAGTTTTATGGTGCGAGCCTCCGTGCTCCACAGCTTATCAACGCCATGTTCTTCGGTTATTTCATACAACGTCTGTCCGCGGCAGCAGAAATTGCACATCTGGTTGGCCAGCGCTTCCAGCGGTTTGGTGTTTCCTTGCTGCAGAGCGGTAAAGGCATTTTTGCAGGCATCAGGATCAAGCTGGGTAACTGCAGTCAGGGATATGACTGTACCAATTTTTTTCTGCATAAAATCCGGTAGTCGGCTGTTGATATTGCCCAAATTTAGATAAGCCGCTGCTTCAAAAACTCTTCTTTTGGCAATGCCATCGTTAAATTCGGCATTGTTCGGCGTAAATTCCATAATTTTGGCCGCGCACTTAACCGGATCTTGATAATTTTCTTTCACAAATTTGCACAATTCAATGCCGTTTACTTCATTATTGAGCATGACCGATTTAATTGCGTCAAGTTCGCAGATCTTGAGCTCACAGCCCATAAGAGACGATTTCATGGCATTTTTGAGGCGGCCTTTTTCTTTGGAATCAAAAAATCCGCACATCAGCTCATAAGCCTCTTGGCCGGTAATTTCCATATCGGGGTGAGATTTAAAATAGGTTGAGGCTTTTATCCATTCCGAGGTTTCCGGCTTGCCGTCTTTGGGCAGGTAATAAAATGCCCCGATGGTGTTTATTTTGCCGCTTTTATTATCAGAATAAGGTTTGGTTACCAAAGTCTCGGTCGGCAGTGTGGCTAAAAAGGCAGATGCCTTTGAAGCATTGTAAAATTCCTCAAAATCAGCAGTTGTTTCCAGCTTGTGCCGTTGGTTTTGCGTCATTATGGCCTCTTTGACCGCTTTTTCGGTTTTTATTTTGCTGAATACCTGACTGTTTGATAGTTTTACGCCAGTCAGTAAGGTTGTCAATACCGCTGCTTTTAACAATCCTTTGCGGAGATAAGGTATAATTTTTTGATCAATTCTCATTGTGTGTTTGGAAGGGGCAATCCAATTGTTCTTTTTAAGCAGCCGATAAGCTATCATCGGCAATGGTCCTACCAAACCGGCCGAGATTTGAGCTGCTTCTTTAGTTGTGAATTTGAGAGCCTTGCCAACGGCCTTAACCACTTCTTTGGCGCAATACTGTCCATGCATTAGCTCAAGATGTTTGATTTTTGCCTTATCCAAACTGGCGGCAATTTTTTGATGAGGATATTCTTTGCGTGCGCGCAAAGTTTTGCGCAAAGTGGAATTATAATGCCGCATGGCTCTTTTTAGCAATTTTTCTTGGACGATCTGATCATTGTAGTTGTTAATAACCAACTCCACCGGAACCAGCGTCGCAACCTCACCGCAAGAAATCATTTGCGGAGTTATAGGCTTTTTGTCTTTACCTTGCTGTTGATTAAAACTTTTATACTTTTTCAATTCACGATTATGCTTAAATAAATCTTCGGCAAAACGCTTCTTATCACCATTATAGCTGGCCGGAACCAGTAACGAGCAACCCATACCCAGCTGGCAATAAATCGGCTCTTTTCCGGCTTCGGTATATTCTTCTTCCAACAATTGTGCATAGTCCATTGGCAATACCTCATAAATAAAACACATCCAGATATTACCATTATATTTGACAAAAGTAAACAAAAAGAAAAAATCCGCTGTTTTTTTGCAGATTTATTTGGTTATATAATTTTTAGCAATTAGGTAGCAATTGGGTTATATAGCTAATGTCCGTACTTTAGACACGCCACGCCAAAAATAATCAATACTACTCCCAAACAACGAACTAAAGAAGCGGCATCATCGAAAAAGAGTATTCCGACCATAAAAGTGCAGCTTGCGCCAATGCCGGTCCAAACCGCATAAGCCGTGCCGATAGGAATAGTTTTTTGCGCCATATATAAGAACAAACCGCTCAAAATCATGGCAATGGCCGCAAACGCGAGCCAAATCAGCTTAAACGGCGAGTTTTCGGCCATTTTTAAACCAATCGGCCAACCAACTTCAAACATTGCAGCGACTAACAAATGTATCCATGCCATGATTCTACCCTCTTTAAGTTTTTATTTTGCCAAAACAGTTCTGGCTTTTTTCTTTTTTGCTTATCCAGCTTTTTTTGAACGTCTTCTTTTTGCAAACATATTGTTTCGGTATATTCTGCATAGCACAAAGTATATCATAAAACAAAATATAAGTTCGCCATTAAAACCCGCTAACAACACTGTGTTAATAGTTGGTTGCGGCGGTCTTGCAACTGCGGCCATTGAGCGCTAATGCATTAAGTCCATTTTGCAAATTTTTTTGAAGTTTAGCAAATGCCTCAGGATTTTGTTTTAATTCATTAATAGCTGCCTCTGCTTGTTTATTCATTTTTTCCGCTTGGCGGCGCAACGTTATATCTAAGTTGAGGTTATATGCTTTAATCCCGCCGTTTTCTAGTCGTTCGGCGCGTGCCAATAGTTCATCTCTATTTTCAGGCTCACGTTCAGCTTGATGTCGCATTAAACGTAGTAACATGTTAAAGGTTTCTTTATACTCTGTATAAAAATCAGGCAGAGGCTTGCCATTTATGATGCTTGAAGCTATTTCCGTACAAATCCTCGGTTGAGCAGAAGTTAAAGCATTGACAATTTCCTCATTGTTTTTGCTTTTTAGAATGTTGGTTAAGTCCAAAATATCGCAGCCTTTATTTTCTAGAAAATGTTCTATAGAACAGGAGTGGCCTTTATCACAGTTACATCCTGAGATGCCCATTTTTATCGCTGCCATAGCTACTTCAGTGGATGTATCATCTCCTTCATGAGAATGAACATAGGGATACCCCATTTCTTTCAACACTTTTTTCACAACGGCATTGCGCAGTAATTTATTTAATATACTCATTCTGTCCTCTTCAAGCATACCACGCAAAAAGGCTTTTTTATCTTTGGATTTCTCATATGCCTTTATAGCCTTTTCGTCATTGTTCAACAGGATATTTATATCAATTTCAGAAATATCTCCGCGCAGATATTTTTCGTATTTTTGTTTATCAAGGTCATTCAACCGCAAAATTTCTTCTATTTCCTCCGGTGTATAATGATCCGTTTTATAAGTTGCCCCTTCTTCGGTGATGGTCCACAGTTTCTTTGCATTTGGGTCGCCGCGGACAATACGTGCAGTATTCGGCAAAACTAATCCTTTGTTCGGATTAGGAGTAAAATATGTGTCATCAGTGGATGCTTCCTGAGGATTGCCATTTTTGCTGACAACATCTGTATATGGTGCCAGCACTACAATTGAGGCCGCGTCCCAATTGCCACCCATATGGCTTTCAACAACTTTATTCAATGTTACATGAACAGTTGCTCGCGCCAAATCGTAATTAGTCGCCATTGCGGTTGTTGGGATGCATCTGTTTCCGTCTTTATCAATAATTGGTTCAAATTTTGTGACATGAACGCAAACCCACTTAGATGGATCAGACATATAAATTCGCTTCTCATCAGTGTTTAGATTTGTACTATCGCACAAAGATTCTGTTCTTTCGCTAAATTCACTCATCCAACTTATCCTTCTACGCCGTTTAAAACTTTGTAGGTTTTGCATTGATTTTGAACAAATCCTATCAAAAGTATATATCAAAAAACAATTCAAATCCAGTTAAAAAGCCAAGCAAAAACATTTTTGTCCTTAAATTTTAGTAAGGCCTTTGCGTGCGAGGAATTAAAGAGGATCTTACTTATTCAGTAGATGTTTCTCTATTTATCGGACAGAGATTGGAAAAGATAAAGCGCTTGGTTTTCAATGTTTTCATTAAATTATAAAATGGTGCGCGATAGTTTGCAGCTATCTGATCCAAAAGTATAAGGATTTTAAGAATTTGAGTAGAAAATTTGAGTCGTTTACAGATGTCGTGAAGCTAAAACAATCTGAATTGTTGGGGGGCTGATTTTATTATCTAAATCTTAGCACTTTTATATTAAAGTATCTAAATATAAATAGCCATAAAGGGTGAAGATATATGCAAAACGATATTAAACTTTTTGAACAGAAAAAAATCCGCTCTATTTATGATGAAGAGAAAGATACTTGGTATTTTTCCGTTGTCGATGTTATCTCAATTTTAATAGAGAAAGACTATCAAAACGCTCGTAAATATTGTAACAAATTGTCAGAGCGTCTGAGAAATGAAGGTGCAAATGAACCGGTGACAAATTGTCACCAATTGAAAATGTTGGCAGCGGATGGAAAAATGCGAGAAACAGATGTCGCCACAGCAGAAACAATGTTGCGTATTGTTCAATCTGTTCCTAGTCCGAAAGCGGAACCCATTAAACAATGGTTGGCACGAGTTGGATATGAGCGCATTAAAGAAACGGCCGACCCATCATTAAGTATAGATCGAGCACGCGAAAATTGGCAAAAACTCGGACATTCTGATAAATGGATACAACAACGTATGACGGGACAGGAAACCCGTAATAAATTGACCGATTATTGGAAAGAACACGAAATTACCAAAGATGAAGAATATGCAATTTTGACAAATATTATTCATCAAGAATGGTCCGGATTGTCTGTCAAAGCACATAAACAATTAAAAGGTTTAAAAGCTCAAAATTTACGCGATCACATGAGCGAAGCAGAACTTATTTTTACCGCTTTAGAAGAACTATCAACCAGACAAGTTGCTGAAAATACAAATGCGACCAGTATGAAAGAAAATAAACAAGCGGCAAAAATCGGTGGCAATATATATAAACGGGCTAAAGAAGATTTTGAAGATCGAACAGGTCAAAAAGTTGTAACAGATGAAAATTATTTGCCAACAAAGCCTAAACAAAAGAAAATAGGCAAGAAAGATAAGTAGAAATAAATACCTTATGCTAGTATCGGACTAATTTTTATGATGATTATAAGCAACTGGGATATAAGTTAGAGTTGCTTTTAGACCGAACTGAAAATGCTGATGCCGACAATGTATGACCTTTTAAATGTCGAGCACTTCCTCATCGTCCACCATTTTCTCTCGACATAATCTGAAACTTCTGTTTATCACCCTGCGAATTTTCAGAATTAACCACTTTATTTAAGGCATAAGCAACTGCTATAACATCTAAAAATCGAGGAAACTGTGTTGAGGAATCAATATCTTTGGATGATTTGTTTAAACATTCTTCAACTGATTGATGCGGAAAATATGTTTCTCTGCACTTTGCATATCTTAACGCAGCACTTGCCGGTACAAAAATCTCAACGGTTGAACTATCGCCATTTATTCCTTTCAGACCCGGAACTTTTCCTAAAAATTCATCAAGAGGAACTTTATCAAATGATTTCCTCCATTTTTGAATTTCTTCTGACGTTTTTAATTCTTTAAGAATTGCTCTGGCATTTTCTCGATAATATGTATCATGGACTTTATAATCAAAAATGTAATGATCGGGCAAAAATTTATCCATTATATCAAATCCGGGAGCATGTTTTTTCATTAACCACTCAGAGTATTTAGTAGCTAGGTGTTTGTATAAGGGATATTGGCGCGGTGATATATCTAAACCATCCATTACAGCTTCTATTTTGGCATTATCTAGCGCCTGCACGTTTTCTGGCAAAACACATGAATCCACATAGGCAGAAACACCTTGAATAAGATTTTCTGCAGAAATATCAAGTTCAAGATAATATTCTATGTTCTCTTTATCTTTTTCACAACGTTCTTGTTCTGTCTTAATAGGATTTCCTTCACTATCTCTATACTCATAATATGAGTGCCTCATGTCATAACGACATAAAGAACATAATGTTTCTTTTGATAAAACCTGATTCTCAGGTGAATTTAGTTCTCGCACAAGAAAAGTAGAAAGATTGTCTTGTTGTTTTTTTACAACTTCTGAATTACCACCATCCACATTCATTGCAATAGCGCACATTAAATACTGTTTTTCTTTTGGAAATTTTTTAACTACTTCCTTGGCTACTCGAGCAGCTAGTTCAGCATTCTTTTTTACGATAAGGGTCAGTAAAAAAACATTTTTATTAATATCTTCACTGATAAAATTCGCGGCTTTATCCACGCTTTTATCCTTAATAACAACATCGGCTAATGCATCAAGCTCCTTAGCTTTTTGCAAAAGAGATTCCATTTCAAAAGATTTCATTTTAATCTCCTTACACTTCCTATCAAAAATTTTATCAAAGTGAAATATATTTTTATTTTACCTTTTTTTAGACAAAAATCAAGTTTTTTTATAAAAAGCAAATAAATTTTTGCTATAGCATATAAAAGTCCGATAATTTTTGAAAAAATACTGTTTTCAAAGCTTCAAAAGTCAGAATTGGCAGGACGCTTGCTTTTTATAAAATGGTGCGCGATACTGTGCAATTATCGGACTCAAAAGCATGAGGCCTCTAAGACTTTGAGCAGAAAACTTGAGTCGTTTACAGATGTCGTGAAGCTAAAACAATCTGAATTGTTGGTAATCTGATTTTATTGTGTAAATTTTAGCAATATTATATTATCATAAAAGTATAATGCATTTTTACAGAAAGATGATTTATAATGGTTTTAGAAAATAAATTGAATATTACAAATCAAATTGAACTGAATAAGCTTGAAGAAAAACTCAGTAAAGAAAAGGCTAAAAAGCTTTTTGATAGTGGTAAAATCAATCAGATAAAAGTCGGCACATTTGCCGGATTGAAACAGATTCATAAGTATTTGTTTGAAGATATTTATGATTTTGCCGGAAAAATGCGTGATGTTAACATATCAAAAGGTAACTTTAGATTTGCCCCTGTAATGTATTTGGAACAGTCCTTAAAGCATATTGATAAAATGCCACAATCAACTTTTGATGAAATTGTTGAAAAATATGTTGAAATGAATATTGCCCACCCTTTCCGAGAAGGAAACGGCCGCTCAACAAGAATTTGGCTGGATTTAATTTTCAAAAAGGAGCTGCGGATGGTTGTTGATTGGAACAAAATCGACAAAGAAGATTATTTGTCAGCCATGGAAAGAAGCCCTGTTAAAGATATTGAAATAAAACATCTTTTAAAAAATGCCCTAACAGATAAAATTGATGAGCGTGAAATCTTCATGAAAGGTATTGATGTAAGTTATTATTACGAAGGCTATAATGAATACGATATTCACAAGCTATTGTAAGCCTGCGCAGCTATCGGACTGAAGATTATGAGGATTTTAAGAATTTGAGCAGAAAACTTGAGTTGTTTACAGAGTGCTTAAAATAGAATTTTATATCTCTTATCCTTTTTCAAATTATCTGTTTCCATAACGCATTTTTTATAAGCATTAGTATCTTTGCCGAACCTTGAGGCAATTTCATCAAGCCTTTCAGCAAACGTAAA
>CAKQKH010000012.1 GCA_934248075.1 uncultured Alphaproteobacteria bacterium
ATATTCGCCCGATTTGGGCGGATTTTCTTCCAAAGCATCAAAAATATCAACCAAATACAAACGGCTCTTCTTTGACAAAGCCGCCAGCTGCCGCCGTGTCTCTTCATCGTTTTTACTAAAATCACTCAAGACAAACAGCGTGGCATGATTTTTAATATTCTGTTCCAATAATTTCAATGATTTGCTCACCGCTCCCGACTCGTTGTGAGGATTGTCTAACGCTTGTTCGCCGGTAACCGACAGTTTTTTCAAAATTGCCAGCAGCTGTGAGCGGTTATTTTGCGGCCTAAACAACCAAGAATCCGCGCCGTCAAACACCACACACCCGAATCTGTCCTTGTTTTCCAACGCCAGCCAACCCAACAACGCCGCCACCTTAGACGCCGTAACCGCCTTAAGCTCTTTTTTGCTGCCAAACAGCATCGATGCCGACAAATCTACCCACACATAGACCTCGCGGTCTTTTTCTTCATTAAAAATTTTGGTATATGGACTACCTTTACGCGCCGTAACCCGCCAGTCAATATCCCTGACATCATCGCCGAAATTATAGCTGCGAACTTCTTCCAGCTCCATACCCCGCCCCTTAAAGGCAGACCTGATATCTCCGGCCTCGCGTGATAAAGATTTTTTATGACGAAAGCTCCGAACATAAGCCACATATCGCCGCATTGACATCAGCTCCTCCAAAGAAGCCGTCAACCCGTTTCCTTCCGGCGTATTTTTCTTATGCCCAAACCAATGACCAATATTCATCGGCGTCAGCCTCCTACGGCAGCGGTACCAATTTTAACAATTTGCCGATAACCGCGTCGGTGGTAACGCCTTCGGCCTGAGCTTCAAAAGATAAGATAATTCGATGCCGCAAGATATCAAAAACCACCGCCTGAATATCTTCAGGGCTGACAAAATCTCTTCCCTTGAGCCAAGCACTGATTTTAGCGCAGCGATCCAAAGCCAATGTTGCTCGCGGACTAGCGCCAAACATGACATATCCGGCCATTTTGGCATCATATTTTTCAGGATGCCGCGTCGCCATAATCAACTGCACCAGATATTCTTCCACCGCCTCGCTCATATGCACCTGCAAAGCTTCCTTGCGCGCTGCCAAAATATCGGCAACATCAACAGCCGGAGCGGTCTTATCGGCGCCAGCATTGATCTCCGCCCGCACCAGATGCAATATTTTTTTCTCGGTCTCCGCCTCGGGCTGATCAATTTTGATATACATCAAAAAGCGGTCTAACTGCGCTTCCGGCAAAGCGTATGTCCCCTCGTGTTCTATCGGATTTTGAGTTGCCAACACCATAAACAACTCCGGCAACTGATATCTTTTGCCGCCCACACTAACTTGCCGCTCGGCCATCGCCTCCAACAAAGCTGATTGCACTTTGGCCGGAGCGCGGTTAATTTCATCGGCCAGCACCAAATTGGCAAAAATCGGCCCCTGACGAAACTCAAACTCCCCTTTGGACGCAACATAAATTTCACTGCCGGTGATATCTGACGGCAACAAATCAGGCGTAAACTGAATTCGATTATACTGCGCCTTAATCAGTGATGCCAAAGTTTTTATAGCCTTGGTTTTGGCCAACCCTGGCGCGCCCTCAACCAAAGCGTTGCCGTCTGCCAATAAAGTTATAATCAACTTATTGACCAAATCTCCTTGCCCGATAATTCGGTCGTTCATAAAATTTTTCAACTCAATGATTTTATCACGCACATTCGCCATTTTTTTATCTTTCCCCTAACCTAAAATTCGATTCAAAAAATTGTTATATTCTTCCAAGACCGAATTTTTCATGGTGTCATTGCCCAAGAAGTCAAACAATTCTATTGCTTTTTTATAATGCGCCTTAGCCCTTTCCCAATCGCCCTGCTCTTTGTCCGAGGCCTCGACTCTCGCCAAATACAGCAATGATTCCGCCTCGGCATAATGGTGCGAGACCTTGCCGTACAAATAGACTGATTTCATCAACGCCTTACGAGCATTCAGAATATCGCGAATAATATAGCGCAAACAGCCGATAGCCGACAAAGCCGAAGCCTCACCAAGCAAATCGCCGTTTTCTCGATACAAATCGCGACAGCGCTCCAACACATCGTGAGCCTCGTCATATTCGCGGTTTTTCATTTGGATTCTGGCTATTGCCCGCAAAGTGGAGGCCTCTTTCAGAGTTACACCGTCTTCTCGATACATTTGCGCGGCTTTTTTATATGCCTTAAGCGCATCAGCCTCTCTGCCGTCCAGCAAATAAATATAAGCTTCCTGATCATAGGCATCGCCAATCAGATTCCGATTATGAATAGCCTCCATGGCGTCTCTGGTTTGTTTGACATATGACAACGCCTTTAGCGGCTGTCCGCGTTCAGTTTCCAGCTTGGACAATTTCAGCAGCACCTCGCCATAAGTGTTCTGAGCAAAATCCAAATCTCTGGTAAGCTCCATTGCCGAGAGCAAAACTTTTTCCGCTTGCTTAAAATTATCCAAGCTTATCTCCAGTTCACCCAAACGCAGCAAAGCAAAAGCCTCGCCTTCGGCATCATGTTTTTCATGATACAAACCGGCAGATTTTTCGTAGGCTTCTCTGGCTTTTTCATAATTACCGGCATGCCAAGAATCATCACCTTCCTGAAAAACTTTGGAAGCCTCGGTAACATATTTACCATCAACAGTACGCGGCATAACTCATTCTCCTTTTGACAATAATCCTATTAATATATATATTGCCTAAAGATTAAAAAAACAAGAAGATTAGCTATGGATGATATATTTGATTTAAGTTCTTCTGCGGCGCCGATTTTTGACAACGCCTCTGCTTTGATGCCGCATTGCCCCTGGTTAGATGTCCTTAACCCTGAGCAAAAACAAGCGGTGCAAACCACCGAAGGCCCAATATTGGTTCTGTCCGGCGCCGGCACCGGCAAAACCAAAGTTTTGACTACTCGTCTGGCCTACATTTTAGCTAATCACAAAGCCAACCCTTGGGAATGTCTGGTTGTAACTTTCACCAACCGCGCCGCCAAAGAAATGCGTGAACGAGTCGAGAACTTGATAGGCGATGCCGTCAACTCGGTTTGGCTTGGAACTTTCCACAGTATTTGCGTCAAAATTCTCCGCAACCATGCCGAACTTGCCGGTCTTTCTTCCAATTTTACCATTCTGAGCGAAGACGATCAGAAACGCCTGATTAAACAAATTATGGACGCGGACAACATCGACACTCAAAAATATCCGCCGCAATCGGTGCTGGATAAAATTTCCCGCTGGAAAGACAAAGGCTGGACAGTTGATAAAATCGGCACTGATTTTAAAGATAATATCACCACCGAACTATATAAAAAATATCAAGCGCGCCTGCTGGAGCTTAACTGTGTGGATTTTGGCGACATTATTCTCTATGCCCTCAAAATTCTCCTAGACAACCAAGATATCTGCAAAAAATATCAGCAACGTTTCAAATACATTATGGTTGACGAGTATCAAGATACCAACGTCACTCAATACCTGCTCATTCGCTTATTGTCGCAAGTTCACCGCAACCTGTGCTGCGTTGGCGATGATGACCAATCAATTTACTCCTGGCGCGGCGCTGAAATTGAAAATATTCTGCGTTTTAACAAAGATTTTGCCGACGCCAAAGTTATCAGGCTTGAGCGCAACTACCGCTCCACCGCCAATATTTTGACAGCTGCCTCCTGTCTTATCAGCCACAATCACGGACGCTTGGGCAAAACTCTCAAAGTCGCCGAAAACTCCCCCGCCGGCAAAACCGAAAACGCCAAAATCAAGGTTATCAGCACCTTCAATGGTGAAGATGAAGCCCAATATGTTGTCGAAGAGATATCCAACCTCTGCCGCCGTGGTTTTGAATATTCGCAAATGGCCGTATTGGTGCGCACCGCCGCGCAAACCCGCGAATTTGAAGAAAAATTTATGAGCGAGACCATTCCCTATCAGGTTATCGGCGGCCTTAAGTTTTATGAGCGCGCCGAGATTCGCGATGCTTTGGCCTATTTACGAGTTATTCTGCAACCCCATGATGATCTGGCCTTAGAACGCATTATCAACAAACCTGCTCGCGGCATTGGCGCCAAATCTGTTGAAAAATTCGCCGCCGAAGCCAGACTACGCCGCTGTTCGCTGTATGACGCCATTGAGCAAATGCTGGCTGAAGGTCTGATTAGCGGCAAGGCCAAAAACGCTATCAGCGAGCTGTTTGCTAATTTTGCCTCCTGGCGCAAAATGCTTTTGGCCGAAACTCCCGATGAGGTTGTTTCTGCCGTTTTGGAAGACAGCGGCTATTTAGAAATGTTGCGCATGGATAAATCGGTTGAAGCTCCCGGACGTATAGAAAACCTCAAAGAATTGGTCAACGTGATGAGCGACGCCGACAAATACCCGACACTGGCTGACTTCATGGAGCATGTCAGCTTGGTAATGGATAATGATGATGTCAGCATTGACAACAAAGTTCGCCTCATCACGCTTCACTCCGCCAAAGGTCTGGAATTTGAGGTTGTTTTTCTCCCCGGTTGGGAAGAAGGAATTTTCCCCCACCAACGCAGCCTTGACGAGGGCGGATCCGAAGCTCTGGAAGAAGAACGCCGGTTAGCTTATGTGGCTATCACCCGCGCCAAACAAAGGCTTTATATTCTCATGGCGCACAACCGCCGTGTATATGGCCAATGGCAAAACAACCTGCCATCTCGATTTATTAATGAGCTGCCGCCGGCCAATATTGAAATTTGCAACAACAGCAATTACTATGCTGAAAACAAATATAATTACGGCTCATTCAACCGAGGCGGCTCCTACAAACAAAATCCATACCGCACCGCCAACTCCAAAGCCGTAGGCATCAGAGTTCATCATGAAAGTTTTGGTGACGGAACTGTTGTCGCGGCAGACGGCAATAGTTTTCAGGTATGCTTTGACAACGGCACCATCAAAAAACTAATGGGCTCTTATCTAACCAAAATTTAGCGGCCAAGTTATTATTTGCAGTAGAAATACAGTGCGCGATTAATCACCGAAGTCTTGATTCCGGTAGTGTTGCTTACTGTATTTTTGCCGCGGGAATCATAAGTTGAATATTTATCTTCGGTTTTGTTGGACAACTTGGTGCTGTCGTCTTCAAATATATTAACTTCTTCAAATTTTCCCGCACATTGCTCTGCGGCCAAAGCATAGCAATCGCCGATATCGCGGATAGCCCCGTTGCAGGTTGCGCGATAAACCTGAATCCCGTCTCTGACATACATTGGTTTAACGGTAGCGCAGGCCGCCAACAACACAAATCCCAACAATGCAATTTTTTTCATTTTCTTCTCCCTTATTGGTTGCTGACTACATTTTATTGATACTTCAGGCAAAGTCAAATAACATTTTATAGCAAATCTTTTTTTCATAAAACACTTGACAATTTTGCTATATATAATTAATCATATATATAAAGGAGTAGAAATATGAAAAAATATTTAACTGCATTGCTTATATTGCCGATGTTTCTGATTGCCTGCAACCGCCAAGAAGATAATTTTTCCCCAAACAAACTCTATTTCTTTTACTCTGACACCTGCCCGCATTGCCATGATGCCTTGGAATATATAGACGCCCAATATCCGAATATAAACCTCACAATGGTAAATATTGCCAATAAAGGTGGTTTGGAATTGTTAGTTCAAGCCGCTCAAAAATTCAAGCTTGGCAATCGTGTCGGCACCCCGCTTTTTGTTTGGAAAAATCAATATATTATGGGCTGGTCTCCGCAAAATAAAAAGCTTTTTGACCAACTCGCCCAAGCATATCTGGCAAAGGAATAAACCATGACCGAACAACTACCGCCGGAAATCATGAAAAAAGCCGCCAAAGGCATTAGTTACATCGCCCACCCATTACGGTTGCGCATATTGGAATTTCTTGATATAAACGGCGCATCGTCCGTATCCAAAATTACCGAAGGCGTGCGCGATGAGCAAGTAATTGTCTCTCAAAATCTAAAAAAGCTGCGCGAGGCTCATTTAGTGCAGACCGAGCGCCGCGGCATTTTTATATATTACAAAATTCAAGAAGAATATCCGGCCAGCATTTTTGTTTGCATTCGCAAAATGTTTGGTTACATGACCGACAATTTTTACTTTCTGCAAGATGGTTACAAGGCGATTTTGCCCAAAGATTATACTACAATGGTGGCCAACCAGATCAAACTTTTTGCCAACTACGACAAAATGCGAATTTTGGAATATCTGCTACTCCGAGGAGAGAGCAATGTCAGCGATATCATCAAAGGCACAGCCGGCGAACAAATGAAAACCTCGCAATATCTCAAAAGGCTTAAAGACGATGGTTTTGTCACTGCCCGCCGTGATGGCCGTTTCATTTATTATGCCATCACCAAAGGCGTGCATGAAACCGCCCTGCTCTGTATCCATAAACGCTATGACGGCTTAAAAAACAAAGCAGAGTTTTAGCCTGCTACATAGTACCGCCGGATTGAATAATGTCATAATCGGCAATTTTCCCGGATTTATCAAAACCGATAAACAGGTTTGTCTCTTCAAAGGTATAAGTATCCTGGAACCAAGACATAACCCAACCCACCAGTGGTATCATCCAATGATATCTTCCGGCACCGTGTATTTTTCGGTATTCATAATATTCCAGATTATTCTTTTGAAATACCAGATTCGGAGTTCCAAACTTTTTCCGCACCTCAGCCTTAGAAGCTACTTCGGTCATTTGGCTTTCTATTTGGCTGCGGTTATCCGCCAATTTAGTATTGCCGATTGTGGTGCTGCAAGAACTCAGAACTAATATTGCCACCAATAATAAAAATCTTTTCATCTGAGTGCTCCTATTGAACTTGTGCTAATCTGACAACAAAATCTTGGCCGAATTTCTTTTGCCAATCATTTTTCTGGCTGAATGAAATTTCATCTGATTTGTCGGATATGCTGAAAGAATTGGCTTTAACATGGCCGTCAGCCGCCACCTCATTATCGGTTTTATTCAAGGCAAAATGCCCGATATAAGCAATCTCTTGCGGCCGCACCGTAAATCTGATTTTGCTGTTGCCTTCATAATGCTCATCAGTTTCCACCACCGTACGGACAACTTGAGTATTGCCATACTGTTCAGTCGTTGTATAGATATATTGCAAATAAAGATTGGTGACCTCATATGTTCCTATCGGCAGCATCGCCGTATCATATTTATTACCGTCCAATATGGTGCTCATATAAAAGACTTCATTGGTTTTTATATTTTTAAAAGCCATAATATTATTATAATTTACGCCAAAGAACCCATCATCAGACACATTATCGGACAATGAAGCAATAACCACGCCGCGAGCGCCGCTCTCAAACAAAGCCGGACGGAATTGACGACTGGCACGCAACAGATCACTTTCATTTGGAGTTTGCGGACATGCACATCCCGCTGCCGCCAAACAAACGACTAATATCAAAAACAACTTACGCATTGCATACTCCTTAAAATATACCAGTAGTTTACAAAAAAGACACAATAATTCAATATGATTCTGCGTTGTGCAAAAATTGTGCAAAAAACGGCCTATTTTTTGCACAAATTAGCACATTTTGGCACATAATTGGAAATTACAGAAAAAACCTAGATACTAAAAAACCCTAGGTTTCCCTAGGGTTTTATTGGTAGCGAGAGAGGGATTACTCTGCGCTTCGCTTGAGTTGCACAGGCGCTCATCAGCCTAACGGCTGACCGCGATACCCCCGTATCGCTTTCGCTGGTAGTCGAACCCACTCTTCGTGGGTTCCAATCCGCTCTTCACTAATTACCAACAAAAAAGGCCACCCCTTTCGGAGTGGCCTTTTTTATTGGTAGCGAGAGAGGGATTCGAACCCACGACACAAGGATTATGATTCCTCTGCTCTACCGACTGAGCTATCCCGCCATCAAAACCACGTTCTTAATAATCTTTATCATCTGCTTTGTCAATAAATATTTTCACCCCACAGTAAATTTTTCCACACCCTCTTAAAATTACGCATTCACCTCATATATAAAGTTTGTTTTTATTTTCCAACATAAGGAGTTTATCATGCACAAAATATCACTTGCCGTACTATTAGCCTCTGCCTGCTTTGCCTTTGCGGCCATTGCCGGCACCACAGATTCTGCTCAAACGCCGGAAAAAACCGCACCGACCACAGTATCAGCAGCCCAAAATCTGCCCGACAACACCGCGGTTGTCCTGCAGGGCACCATTGTTCCGGCAACAGATTCTGCCATATATGTTTTTACAGACAGCACCGGCAGTATTAATGCTGAAATAGACGCCGACGACCTCAACGGACTGAATATCGGCCCTAATGACATAGTTTTGATTCAGGGTGAAGTTGACCGCAACGGCGACATTGCCGAAATTGATGTTGAAGATATTTCTTTAGCGCAATAACTGGCCACGGCCGCGCGCATAACGCGGCCGCATTATTTTTTACCAGAAGGATCCGACCATGGAATTTACCGACCTGATTATCCGACGCCGCTCGATTTATAACCTTTCTGCCTCCATGCCCGTTACTCAGTCTGATATCATTAGTCTGACCGAACAGGCTTTGCTGCAATGCCCCACTCCGTTTAATTCCCAATCCGGACGGATAATTTTGCTCTTTAATCAAGAACACCACAAATTATGGGAACATACTTTGGCCGTGCTGAAATCAGTAACCCCGCCGGAAAATTTTGCGCGCACTCAGGCCAAAATCGCCTCATTTTCTGCCGGCGCCGGAACAATCTTGTATTTTATAGACACTGAGGTTGTCGCCGCCCAACAAAAACAATCGCCACTCTACGCTGATAAATTTCCGATTTGGGCCGAACAAGCCGCCGGCATATTGGAATACATTATGTGGGATTTGCTGGCAGAACGCGGTGTCGGCGCCTCTTTACAACATTACAATCCCCTGATTGACGACCGGGTTCGTCAGACTTTTCCACATCCGCAATTCTGGAAACTTAATGCGCAAATGCCCTTTGGCGGAATTGCTGCGCCGGCTGAAGAAAAAAGCTATTTACCGCTCAATCAACGGCTCAAAATTTTCGGCTAAAAGCATTGATTTTAACCTAAAATTAAAATATCATACCCTATAATTTTGAATAGAATTGTTTAATTATGGGGTTCAAAGAAATGGAGAAATCTACTTTTATTGGCGTTATTGGCGGTATTTTGGCTGTTGGTGTTGGTATGGCTCTAAAGGGCGCCGACCCGCACGCGCTCATCAATCCGGCCGCATTTTTAATTATTTTTGCCGGAACCGCAGCCGCTATTTTTAACGCTTTTCCCATGAAAGAGCTAAAAAAATTCCCCACCCTGCTAAAAATCATCTTTTTTGGTAAAAAGTTTCCTGAAAAACAAGAAATCTTGGAGCTTTTTGTATCTGTGGCCAAATCCGCCAAACAAGAAGGCGTTATGGCTATTGAAAAACGCGCCAATGAAGTTGAAGACCCCTTCATCCGCACCACTCTGACTATGGTCGCCGATGGTTTCAACGGTGAGTTTATAAACTCTGTTGTTGATGCCGAGATCAAACAAATGGAAGAACGCCACCGTGGCGGCGCGCAAATTTTTGCCCAGTGCGGCATGTATGCTCCGACTTTGGGCGTGCTTGGCGCGGTTATCGGTTTGATTGCGGCTCTGGGCAACCTGAGCGATATTGACCAACTCGGACACTCCATTGCCGCGGCGTTCGTCGCCACCCTGCTTGGTATTTTTACCGGTTATGTATTGTGGCACCCATTTGCCAACAAACTCAAACAAATCAACTCTGAGGAAGTTGAAATTCGCAAAATGGTTTTGGAAGGCGCTCTCGCTTTGCAAGAAGGCGCGTCTTCTATCGCCATGGAATCTCGTCTTCAGGCTTTTATCCCTCTGTCTGAGCGCAAATCATTAAGAGATAAAGAATAGGAGCAAACCCATGGCAAAAATGGTTAAGAAAAAACCTGATGCTCCCCACCATGAGGAACACGCCGACGAAACCTGGCTTATTCCGTATTCGGATTTACTGACTCTGCTTTTGGCTTTGTTCATCGTGTTGTTTGCCTCGTCCAGTCTGGATAAAAACAAAGCCGCGCAAATTCAATATGCTCTGGCCGCCGCGTTTAGCAATGCCACGGCCGACCCTCTGAGCGGCACTATCATCAATTTTTTGAATGACGCGCAAGACATGAATCTTGAAGATGACGGAGTTATCATCTCATCAGACGCTCAGGGCGCGACACTGGAAATGACTACCATTAATCTGTTTGATAAAGGCAGTGTCAACATCAAACCCGAAGCTATGCCTACAATCAAAAAAATAAGTCATCTGCTTGATTCTAACAAATATCGTCGTTTTCGCATTGTGGTAGAGGGGCATACTGATGACACCAATGAATCCATGATTGCCGAACTTCCGTCCAACTGGGAGTTGTCGGCCGCTCGCGCCGGCGCGGTTGTTCGCACCATGATCAACAATGACATGGAAAGCAGCAGATTTAAGGCTGTCGGTCTGGCCGGAATTTCCCCCGCCTATCCCAA
The DNA here is from genome assembly GCA_934248075.1 of uncultured Alphaproteobacteria bacterium. Lineage (GTDB taxonomy): Bacteria > Pseudomonadota > Alphaproteobacteria > RF32 > CAG-239 > CAZU01. Next base: position 10,563 of record CAKQKH010000012.1, read on the forward strand.
CCTTAACCCCTATGGCGAACCTATTCCGGAAAACCGGATTAAAAATCGCCGTGTAATTATCCGTATTGAATTTTAAATTTCAAGGTATTTAAATAATGGACTCTCTAAATATATTATCGCAGCAACATGCTGTTTTGTCAGCGCCGTGGATGTGGTCAATTTTCGGCGTTATTGTAATAACCTTATTGTATCTGGATTTATTTGTCTTTCATCGCCACGCCGACGAACCAAAAATCAAAGACACCCTCGCCGCTTGTATTTTTTATATTGCCATTGCGCTAATCTTTGGCATTTTTGTGATTTATGAACGTGGCATGGAAACTGGCATCCTCTACTACACCGGATTCTTGGTTGAAAAGAGCCTATCGCTTGACAATATATTTGTTATTTCCGTTATCTTCAGCAGCCTGAAAATTGCCCGCAAATATCAGCACCGCGTGCTGTTTTGGGGAATCTTGGGCGCCATTGTTTTGCGCGGCGTTTTAATTGGCGTTGGCGATGCTCTGGTCATAAAATTTCACTGGATTTTATATATTTTCTCTGCTTTCTTAATTTACACCGGCGTAAAAATGGCTTTGCACCAAGAGGAAGCTGAAGGCGATATTCATGAAAGCAGACTGTACAAGACCATCAGCAAATACTTTCATGTAACCAAAGAAATTCGCGGTGAGCATTTCTTCGTCAAAGAAAACGGCAAGCACTACATTACGCCCCTGTTTTTTGCACTTATTGTCATTGAAATTATGGATATTATATTTGCCTTTGACAGCATACCGGCGATTTTCTTAATCACTCAAGACGTGTTTGTTATCTACACCAGCAATATTTTTGCCATTTTGGGATTGCGCGCCCTTTACTTTTTATTGGCCGCCGCGGTTAACCAGTTTACTTATCTGAAACCGGCGTTATCCATTATCTTGATATTTATCGGTTGCAAAATATTTTTACCCTACATCGGGTTAGACATTTCAGCCATGCAATCGCTTTGCGTAACCTTAAGTCTGATTACCGGCGGAATTGTGCTGTCTATATGCAAACCGCAAAAATCAAACTAGCTATGAGCCGCTCTTGTTAGAGCGGCTTTTTTTTAATATATAATTTTACGATAATTTTACTTTTAGGGTTGATAATAGCAGGCAATATTTTCGGGAGATTATCAGTATGAATTCAGCGATTTGTTTGCACAATGCCACTCTGCTGACCGGACTTACGGTCATGAAAAAATGCGCTGTGTATATCAAAGACAATCGCATTGCCGATGTCTATAATGAAGAGCGTTTCAGCAAAAAGAAATTTGCCCCCAAAGTCAAAATTATTGATGTTAACGGCGCTTATATCCTGCCGGGGTTTATTGATACGCACATTCACGGCATTGGCGGGTTTGGAGCAGATGACGCAGACTACAAATCGATTCTCGGCATGTCTGAGGTATTGGCAGAATATGGAGTCACTTCTTTTATTCCCACCTGTTGCACCTCCGCAAAAGACGAGCTGATAAAAAAGATCAAGGCTATTGTCAAAGCCATGGGCAAAGAAAAAGGCGCCCGCATTTTAGGCATTCATCTGGAGGGACCTTTTCTCTCTCCGGAACGCATCGGCGCCCAGTCTATCAACGGCATCAGTCCGGTAAATATGGATCTGATGAAAAGCCTGTGGAAAGCCTCAAAAGGCAAAATCATCAATATGACGGTTGCTCCCGAGCTAAAAAACATGCGCGAGCTGGCGTTGTGCGCCATAGAAAAAGGCATTATCCTGCAGGCCGGCCACACCAATGCCACCTACAACCAAATGATTGAGGGTATGCAAGCCGGTATCATGCACATCACCCACCTTTTTGACGCCATGCGCCCATTGCATCATCGCGAGCCTGGAGTTGTCGGCGCCGCCCTGATTCATTCAGAACTTTCCTGCGAGATTATTGCTGACGGAGTCCATGTCAACCCCAATTTGATTCAGCTGCTTATGAAGAGCAAACCTCTTAGTCAGATTGTGATGATAACAGATGCTCTGCCTCCGGCCAAAACCATTTTGCCGGCAGATTCCGAACTATATCTAGACAAAGTGTTTTATCGCAAAAAAGACAATGTTATAAATGGTTCGGCCATATCCATGCTCGACGGTTTCCGCAATCTGGTATCTTATGGTATTCCGATTGAGCAAGTCGCCCGCATGGCCAGCACCAATCCGGCGCAAATTATGCGCCAAACCGAAATCGGTATGATTCTGCCAGGCAAAAAGGCTGATCTTATTGTTCTGGATAAAGATTTAAATCTATTGCACACAATTATTGACGGTAAATTCATTAAGGAGAAATAACATGCGCCTGATTATAAAAGATGACTACAACGATTGTTCGGTATGGACTGCCAACTATGTCGCATATCGGATTAAGGCTTTTCGCCCAACCGCCAAAAAACCTTTTGTTTTAGGCTTATGCACCGGCTCCACTCCGTTGGGAATGTACGCCGAACTAATCAAAATGTACAAAGCAGGCAAAATCTCTTTTGAAAATGTTGTAACCTTCAATATGGACGAATATATCGGCCTTGGCCCCAATGATCCGCAAAGTTATCACTATTTTATGCATGAAAACTTTTTCAAACATGTAAATATTCCTCAGGCCAACATTCATTTGCTGGACGGCCTGACCAAAGATTATACCAAAGAATGCACTCGTTATGAAGAAATGATCAAATCTTATGGCAAAATTCATCTCTTTGTCGGCGGAGTTGGTTCTGACGGACACATCGCTTTTAACGAGCCTGGCTCATCATTATCATCGCATACCAGAGTAAAGACTCTGACCTCAGAAACCATAGAGGCCAATTCGCGCTTTTTTAACGGCAACAAATCCAAGGTTCCAACCACAGTTTTGACTGTTGGCATCGGCACCATCACCGAAGCAGATGAAGTTTTAATCATCGCCAGCGGCGACAACAAAGCCCGCGCTATTCATCACGCGGTTGAAGGCAGCATCAATCACATGTGGCCAATCAGCATTTTGCAAATGCACGAACACGCGATTATTGTTTGTGATGAGCAAGCCACCAACGAGCTTAAAGCCGACACGGTCAGATATTTCAAAGATATAGAACAACAACTGCGTCCTAAAACCAAATAATTTTTTTGACAATTAGCAATATTCGCTCTAAATTATATACAACAGAAATATATAAGGAGACGATTATGCTGAAATTGGTTGTTGACTCTTATAAATTGTTTGCCAAAAACGCCCCCTTTATGCTGGTGTTTGCATTACCTTTGCTGGTGTTGTCGGCCATAAACATTTATTTCCGTAACTTTGCTCCGCTTAACAACGGCATAATTTATTTTACTTACGCGGCTTTTTTGCTTTTGCCGTTTGTCAGCGCAGCCACCGACATCTGCATCTATCGCAGACTGTTCCGTTTCAATATAATCAATCCGCTTAGCAGCCTCCATGCTTTCATCTTATATTTGTTGGCTCAAATTGGCATCGGATTGGTGGGTACCGCGCCAATCTTTTTGTTGCAATATATTTTCAGCATTTTGGGGTTATCTCCGATTGATTGCTTGGTTCTGGCCGTAGTTCTCAATATTTTCGCCGGTTTTGCCTTCATGGCTCGTTTTAACCTTGTTCTGCCCCTAATCATTCAGAACAAAGTTCCGCCCTTGCGAGTTTTTCTCAACTACACCAAGCGCCCTTATGCTCAGTGGCTGCAAGCCGCGGCGTTGGTTTATCTGCCCTATGTGGTTATTCATTATCTGACCTTACCATGCCCATACGCAAATATGATTTTCACCACCATATTTATGTTTGTGTTTATTTGCTATAATGTAACATATGTCAACAGCAACCGTCTTAATCGAGTTATTCCTCAGCCGTCGGATCACGATAACACCGACAACATGACTCCGATCATGGTTGAGACCGTGGTGGCTCCCAAACCCGCAACCGCCCAAGTTGCGACCCCAAAAAAAACAGCGGTCAAAAAACCGGCCACTAAAACGCCGGCCAAAAAATCCGCCACGCCCAAGAAAGCTCCCAAAAAGTCAGCGCCCAAACTAAAACCGGTTATGGCTAAGGTATAGAGAAACAATCAGTCTTGTTTCTTGATAAAAATGGATTGCTTCTCACGGCTGACCGCCGTTCGCGCAATGACATCGGCTATATTCTGACTGGATTCTGGCTTTCGCCGGAATGACAATGAGGAGTAGGTTCTGTCACTCTGAGTGCAACGAAGAGTCCATTAATACTGGATCCTTCGCTCCGCTCAGGATGACAATTGAGTAGTACGTGAGCATTTTACGTCACCGTAAAATTGCTCTAGAAAACCGCTAGACGGCCTCGCCTACTTGCACTATCTTCAGCGAGGGCGGATAATAGTGCAGATAGAGTGATTTGAAAGGCGGCGACACCGGAGTTTACAAGATAGTAAATGAGGATGTCGCCGTCCTGCGCAAATTGCTCTAGATGTGCTGTTATACGCCCTCGCCTCTAAAACAGCTTCAACACAGCCTGCGCCGCTTGGCTGGCTAACGACATGGAGTTAATCGCAAGTTGTTGTCTGGTTTGTAATGAAAGCATATTGGCAGATTCTTCATTCATATCCGCTAAGGTTAGCTTATCCGCGCCTTCAGTCAGAATATTTATCAAATTCTCGGTAAATTCCTGCCGATTGGTAATAATACTGTAATTATTCCCCAACTCCGCCGTAAAAGCGCGGATACTTTTCAAAGCGCCGGCAATTTCTTTGAGGCTATGAGCGATATCGCCTTGATTCTGCCAATCAACCGTATTCAGACCCAGCGCGCCGGCCGACATATCTTTGCCATTAACGTTCAAATCGGCGTTGCCTTTTTCATTAAACCGCACGTTTAATTTTTCATTTTTAAGCAGGTTTACCCCTTTGTATGACGAATCTTTAACCAGCGTGTCATATTGTTGCAAAATCTCAGAATATCGCAAGGAATTCTGTGATGATAAAGAAACTTGCGGCTTCTGCTTGCTCAAATCGGTAATTTCCCATGGGGCTATTTCTTCGACATTAATCTTATCTGCAATGTTGGCAAAAGTTATATTATCAGCCTTATCATAAGCAACGGATTCATAATCTGATTTAACTAAATAATATTTAACCTGATTACCGTCACTAACCGCAATTTTCGCTCCTTTTTCAATAATCACGCGATTAGGCTTATTATTAGGATTAATCACCGCGCTATTATTTATCAAACAACCTTTTTCTTCACTCATAAACAATTTGGCATTCGCGGTTATACGAATAAGTTCATTATTTTTGCCACCATACTGACTATTTCTTAAAGCGCCAGTACCGCCTCCATTACAGCTTATTACAATAGAACAATCGCCATCAATCGTCAAAATTCCTTCATTGCCAATCCCAATTCCCGTTGGAAATCGTTTGCCATTATTAAAAATATTGACTCGATTAATCAGCAAATTGGTATTTTCATTTGCGCTTTCAATTGCGGCCACTGCGACGCTAATATCAGGGGTGTTCATCAAGATATCAACATCGTGCATATAAGTTGAAGCCTCAGCAACAAATAATTTTGCAGCGCTCGTATTAAGCGTACTATGCTCAAAGCGGAGATTAGCAATTTCGCAATCTTGCGCTTTAACATTAAAAACACAACTATAATCGTTTTTAAGGAAAGATGTCTTTATAGTTGAAAAGTTGTTAGCAGGATCAAAATCACCAAAGTAATTTATGCCGACCAATTTTTTGTTATTCGAAATGTTAATAAACTCATCAACCAGATCAATCTGGCCATAAACACAGATAGTTTCTTTGCCGGCGGCGACGGCGTCTTTGAGTTCTTGTGCCGTGGTTACCACCGCGCCATTTTCTCCGACTTTTTCCTCAAAAAAAGCCTTGGGCGGAATAGTGTTGGTTTCCAGAGCCGATGTGGCAACCGCCGCGGCTTGTTCAAGGAATGTCGCGCCGGTTTCTAAGGCCGTGGTGGCGGTTTTTATGGTCGATACTGCTTGTCCCATGGAGTCAAGAAGCGCGTCAAGGTCATTAGCGCGATTGTTTAAGGAACGCGCGGTGTAATAAGAACTGGGATTGTCGATTGCCGAATTAACCTTGTTGCCGGTTGCGAGTTTGTTTTGGGTAGCACCAACCGTCCTGCTGATATTTTGCAGGCTCAACAAATTGCTCCGCATACTCGCGGTGAGGCTGATGTTGCCACTCAATTTTCCCTAACTCCGGCTTTCGTTAATGCACCATAAGGCATCATAATATCCAAGCCAGCAAAAGCCAAGCCGTTCCCGTAGTTTTCAACAAGATATAAAGAATATTTGTTCTTTATTTGAAATAACTGTGCAAATATTCAGGCAAATCTGCCGTGCCAATTCGCACCTGCTCCATCGTGTCGCGATCTCTAACCGTAACCGATTCCGGCTGATTTTCCAGTGTTTCAAAATCAACCGTAATGCACAACGGTGTGCCGACTTCATCATGACGACGATAAGCTTTGCCGATATTTCCGGTATTTTCAAGCGCTACACGACCGATACCCAGTTTGAGCAGATTCTGCTTGATTTCGTGGCATTTGGCCATAATTTGCTCATTGTTTTTCTTAAGCGGAATAATCGCCACCTTAATCGGCGCCAAATGTTTCTTGAGTTTAAGCACAATACGACTATTGCCATTGCCCAAATCTTCTTCTGTATAAGCCTCGGTCATAACCGCCAGCACACCGCGATCAACTCCCATTGACGGCTCAATCACAAACGGAATCACCCACTTGCCGTCATCAGTCATAATGCAAAGTTTCTGGGTTGAATCCGGATTCTTGTGGCAATGAGAAGTCAGATTCATCTCCTCCTGCGCTTTGGTGTGGTTACCCAAATCATAGTCGGTACGATTGGCAATACCTTCAAGCTCCTCCATTCCATGCGGAAACTGATATTCAATATCATAACAAGCCTTGGCATAGTGTGCCAAATCCGCTTTGGGAGTGGTGTAAATATTCATATTCTCGCGTTTAAGCCCTTGCTCTTCCCACCACTTGATTCGAGCTTCTTTCCAGATTTCATGCCATTTTTCATCTTCCCCCGGCATTACAAAATATTCCAGCTCGGCCTGTTCAAACTCGCGCACTCTGAAGATAAAATTGCGCGGAGTAATTTCATTACGGAAAGACTTGCCGATTTGAGCAATACCAAACGGCAATTTGCGAGAAGTCGCATCAACAACATTCTTAAACTGCGTAAAAATCGCTTGCGCGGTTTCAGGGCGCAAATATCCAAACGACGAACCATCATCAACCGGCCCGATATTGGTCTTAAACATCAGGTTAAACGGCCGCGGCTCGGTCAAATCGGTAGAACCGCAATTCGGACATTTGCCGTCCTTGATATGATCGGCGCGGAAACGACCCTTGCATTTGCGGCAGTCGGTCATCGGATCAGAAAACGTGTCCTCATGTCCGGAATAGTGCAAAACTTTTTGATTCGTCAAAATCGCCGCATCTAAACCCTCAATATCATCGCGCTCATAGACCATAGCGCGCCACCATGCTGCCTTGAGATTATTTTTGAGCTCCACACCCAACGGACCATAATCATACACCCCTTGTAATCCGCCATAAATATCGGAGTTCTGAAAAATAAAGCCGCGTCGTTTGCACAACGAAACCAACTGATCCATAGATGTAGCTGCCATTTTGACCTCTTTTTAAATTTAACTAGTAAAAAATTAACTTATTTGTTTTATTATGTTTAATTCCAAAAAGCAAGCGGAGATATAAAAATATGACCAAAAACCTCACAAAAGTAGCCCTGATTTACGACTTTGACGAAACTTTGAGCGTAACCTATATGCAGGATTATATTTTGATTCCTTCTTTAGGCATGACTCCCAACACTTTTTGGAAAAAAGCCAACCAATGGTCGCGTGACAATTGCGCCGATCAGGTAACCGGCAGCATGTACTATTTTATTAAAACCGCGCAGGAAAAAGGCATTAAGCTGACACGCCAATTTTTCTGCGATGCCGCCAAGAGCATCACTTATTTTGAAGGTGTGGAAGAATGGTTTGACCGCATTAACCAATATGGTGCCGAACGCGATCTGCAAATTGAACACTATATCATCTCTTCCGGCTATGAAGAAATTATCGCCGGCGCCAGCATTCGCAAACATTTTACCGACGTGTTCGGCTGTTCTTATGCCTTTGGCGATGATGGAACTCCGGTTTGGCCGGCTCGGGTTGTTAACTATTCCACCAAAACTCAATACTTGTCCAAGATTAACAAAGGCCTTGGCAAGCTGGAAGACCGTGCGGTTAATGAGTTTATGCCTGACGAAGAGCGCCCGATTCCTTTTCGCCGCATGATTTACTTTGGCGATGGCATGACCGATATCCCCTCAATGAAGCTCACTAAAGAACGCGGCGGCAGTGCCATTGCCGTTTATCAGCCCAAAAGCAAACACAAAATGAATGCTATCAAGCTGCTGAGCGACAACCGCGTAAACTTCGCCCTGCCCGCAGATTATCGCGACGGCAAGCAAATTGATATGGTTGTAAAAACCATTTTAGACAAGCTGGCCACCGAACGAGACCTTGAAGAACTGCAGGCTAAAGAAGAAAAGAAAAAGATTTTCAAAACTTCCGACAAAAAATAAGTTCTAGCGGCCGGTGGAACCAAAACCATTCGCCCCGCGAGAAGTGTCCAGTTTGTCAAATTCCTCAAGGCTGACTTCTACAAACTCGGCTTTGTAGGGAAACGGCAGTTCCACTTGGGCAATTTTGTCTCCGGGATTGATGACATAATCTTTGCCGCTGTTTTCGCCGTTGGTGTTTAATAAACCAATTATCAGCTCGCCGCGATAATCAGTGTCAATAATGCCGGCAATGGTAATTATCCCATGCTTGATAGCCAAACCGCTGCGAGAGTTGACTCGAAACCACAGCGGAGACTCGACCGCCAGTTTAACTCCGGTTGGCACGCCAACATGTTCCCCGCACTTAAGAACCAAAGGCTCGTGTATGGCTGCGCACACATCAAAACAAGCCGCACCCTCACTGCCATAAGTCAAATTTGCCGAATTTTCAACATAATGCGGCAGTTTGGCATATTTTACATTTGTCATAATTCTTTGCATTTGCTTATTCCCTACACTGCCACTTCGCCCTTAATCGCCGGATGACACTGATAATCAACCAACTCAAAGTCATCATACTTAAAATCAAAAATATCCTTAACCGCCGGATTAATGTTCATATGCGGCAAAGGATAAGGCTCGCGGCTCAACTGCAGTTTCACCTGCTCAAAGTGATTGCTGTATATATGAGCGTTGCCCAAAGTATGAACAAACTCGCCCGGCTTGAGTCCGGTAACTTGCGCAATCATCATTGTCAGCAACGAATAAGAGGCAATATTAAACGGCACCCCCAAAAACATATCGCAGCTGCGTTGATACAACTGGCAATTCAAACGTCCGTCAGGAGTCACGTCAAACTGAAAAAAACAATGGCACGGCGGCAACGCCATTTGGTTTATCTGCGCCGGATTCCATGCGCTTACAATCAAACGGCGGTCTTGCGGATCCTTTTTAATTCGCTCAATCACATCTTTAATCTGATCAATTCCCTCACCATTAAAATTCCGCCATTGATAACCATATACCGGCCCCAGATTGCCGTTTTCATCTGCCCACTCGTCCCAAATATGCACGTTGTTGTCAGTCAAATATTTGATATTGGTATCGCCCGAAAGCAGCCAAATCAACTCATGAATAATCCCTTTTAGAAACACTTTTTTGGTCGTAACCAGCGGAAAACCTTTGCTCAAATCAAAATGCATTTGACGACCAAAAACTTTGCGAGCATATATACCTGTCCGATTATCGGCATTTTGACCATTTTCCATAATATCACGGAGCAAATCCAAATATTGCTTCATCGCTAATTCTCCTCAATCGCTTTAATAATTCTTTTTAACACGGATTGTTCAACAAACTCGCCTTTCTTAACATAAACGCGAGTGATAATGCCATCAAGCTCGTAGTCAACTGACATTTGCCGATATTTATGTTGCAAAACCTCTACACAGGCCGAAATATCTACCGGCTGTCCTTTCAAATCTTGCGGCAAATCGCCCTGATATTCGCAATCGACCACAATATCCGGCAGCAATTTTGCCCCGCCGGTCATAAACAGCTTATAGATTGTAGCTCCGCCGGAAATATACAAATCTTCGGGAAATTCCTTAAACTCATTGATATTGTTTACAACAAAATGATTGCTGGCGTCCGAAACCTCATATTGCTGATTAAGCGTCAGCACATATATTTTGCGATTTGGCAGCGTCCGATTAGGAAAAGTCTCATAAGTCGTTTCTCCGGCAACCAGATTTTGTCCTTCGGTAATTCGGCGAAACCGCTTAAAATCAGAAGCCACATGCCATGGTATATGCGGCCCGATTCCAATAATATTATCGCCTTTGTGACGGCACCAAATAGCAACTTTTGTCATTTTTTGCTCCCAAACATTTTGAGCGTAATTATAAAGTTATATTTTCAAAAACTCAAAACAATATCTGGATTGCACACAACAAAATATTTATACCTCATCTTATATCTTGAAATCTTCGCAAAAATGCATATAATAGCTTGCGTTAGAGCAATCTGACTATGACACTAGAGGCTCTATGGAATAGGTGCTTTGGACCCGGGGGCAGTACCCGGCACCTCCACCAATATGGCGGTTTGCGCAACAAACTTGCCGCCAATCATATGGGGGTGAAACAGGATCGACAGGGTACGGCAAAGATAGGTAAGCTGTGTTCGGTGAGATACCACCGTTATCGGTTCAAACTTAAATGAATGCTAACGATAATAACGTAGCACCAGTTGCAATGGCTGCTTAATTGCGGTCGCAACAAACCAAATTCTTTTAGCTTTGGTTAGCTGAAAGTGGGGCTATTGGGACTTGCCCAGCAACAGGAAAGTCCCTCTTATTTCGCAAAAAGGTGTCAGGATGAAAGAGTTAGAAATTAACTATGATAAATTAGTTGAAAAATCACTCAAATACGTGGTTATTGAGGCGCTAAAAATTGCCGCAGACGAAGGTTTGCCCGGCGAGCACCACTTTTATATCACGTTCAAAACCAGTCACCCCAATGCCAGAGTTTCGGCGCAGCTGCTCAACCAATATCCCGAAGAGATGACCATTGTGCTGCAACACCAATTTGCCAATCTGATGGTCGGCGCCACTTATTTTGAGGTTGATTTGAGTTTTGGCGGTATTCCTCAGACTCTGCGTATTCCCTATGATGCCATCACTTATTTTGCCGATCCTTATGCCAAATTTGCCCTTAGTTTCAACACCAATAACGATTTATTCGGCAAAGACGGCATCACCGATAACGAGCCGGCGGCCGCTCCAACTGCTGCGCCGGTAATTTCCATTGAAGAATATCGAAAAAAACATGCGTAAAATCTCAGTCATCATCGCCAACCGCCACTCAACCAGCATCTGTCTGGAAGACGAGTTTTTTAATGCCTTGCGACAAATCGCCGCCGAGCAACAACGGAGCATTAATTCCATTATCACCGAAATTGACTCCACTCGCACAGAAACCAACCTTTCCAGTGCGGTAAGAATTTATATCCTCAAAAAATTTATGAACAATTAAACCGGAACTACATTTGTCCGTTGCCGTTGCGATTCAAACCGCCCAATGGATTATATTGTCCGACTCCGCCAAAATATTTGCGGAAGAACCCCGGATTCTCCCCCGGAGCCGCGGTTTCATCGGAGCTAACCTCAATTTCTTGTCCGCTGTTTTTGCCAAGACGAGATATTTCCGCCACTTTGCCGTCATTATCGAAACGAATTGTCAAAACATCGCGATTAACTTCTTCCGGCGCCCAAAAAGCCACTCTTTTAATATCAGATGACATATATATCCAAGTGTTTCTATCCAACGACACTATTGTAGAAGGTGCGCCCAACACTTGCATAACCTTGTTTTGAGCGTCTCCCACCTCAATTTCCGAGATTCTCTCCTCTGACGGCATATTGCCATTATGAGACACAAACCATTCCTCGGTTTTGGTCGAAGAACAAGCACTCAAAAAACAAGCCAGGCCGCAGCCAAGCAAAAATTTGGTAGTTGACATCTGATATTCCTTGCAGTTATATCCTAAAATAAATTTAATCCTTATATAGCACAAGGAAAGTATTTATGCAAAATCTTTTTTCTTTTCCCCTAACGTTAGAAGACCTGGGCACCGGCACCAAGGTTTATCATCTGGCCGCCAAACCGGAGCAACTGCCCTACATAACCGAGGTTCTAAAGGTTGATAACATCATCAGTTTTAAATCTGAGCTTGAGATTAAATTCAACCGCAAAATTCACCGCATTGATATCCATGGCCGTGTGGAGGCCGATGTTGAACAAACCAGCGTGGTGTCCTTAGAAAAATTCATCAAAAGATATCAGCCTGAATTTTCATTGTTTTTTGACACCGAATTAACCGCCGCGCAACTGCGTGAGATGGAATTTGAAATTGATGACGAAGTTCCCGACGTTATCGAAAACGGTCAAATTGATTTGGCCGCCATCGCCATGGAACAATTGGCTCTGGCCCTAGATGATTTTCCTCGTCAGGAAGGTGAGGTTTTTGAGTTTGAATCTGAGTTTGACGAAGAAACAACCGCCAAACAAAATCCCTTTGCCGCATTGGCCGCGCTGAAGAAATAAGCAATTCCACCAAAAAACTCTTGCCAAATAGCAAAATATTGGGTAAAAGTACCTCAGAATTTCGCAATAAAGACATTTTATTTAGTTGATTTTAAAAACTAGATAGGTTATGAATGTCGATTGAATTTGTAAAACAACATTAATTTTAGAGTATAAGAAAATGGCTACACCTAAAAAGAAAACTTCTAAATCACGTCGCGACATGCGTCGCTCTCATGATGCCCTGAACTCCAATGCTTATATGGAGTGTCCGAACTGCGGTGAGCTTAAAAAGCCTCACAACGTTTGCCCGTCTTGCGGCCAGTATGATGGTCGTGAAGTTGTGGCTGCCAAAAAAGCCGCAGACGCTGAATAATTAACTTTTGCAGCAACAAACTTCAAAGTTTGCATTTGGAGTTATATTTTTTTGAATGGAGCAGGTTTTGTCCACAAATAATCTGGTCATATCAATCGATGCTATGGGGGGAGATAATTCCCCCCGAATCGTGATAGAAGGATTGGCTATTGCCGCCAAGAAGAATCCTGACACCCGTTTTATCCTGTTTGGAGACGATGCTAAAATCGCCCCTATCCTCAACCAATATCCCGACCTCAAAAAGGTCTGCGAGGTTCGCCATACGCAAGAGATGGTGCATAATGAGGATAAACCATCGTCGGTCATCCGCAACCGCAACACCAGCATGTACATGGCTATTGACGCTGTCCGCAAAGGCGAGGCGCAGGCCATTGTTTCAGCCGGCAACACCGGTGCTTTGATGGCCATATCCAAACTGGTGCTAAAAACCATCACCAAAATTCATCGTCCGGCGATTGTCAGCATCATGCCGCATCGCCATGGCAAATACGTTATGTTGGATTTGGGAGCCAATACCGAATGCAATGCCATCAATTTGGCGGAATTCGCCCTGATGGGAGACATTCTTGCGCGCCATGCCCTTGGCGTGGAGCGTCCGCGTGTTGCTTTGCTGAATATCGGAGCCGAGGAAATGAAAGGCAAAGAAGAGATTCGCCAAGCCGCTCATATGATCAAAAGCTCCAAAATGAACATTGACTTCCGCGGCTATATTGAACCGCATGAGATTCCCAATGGCGTTGCTGACGTTATTGTCGCCGATGGTTTCACCGGCAATATCGCCCTCAAGTCAATTGAGGGAACCGCCAAATTGGTTGTGCGTATGCTCAAGGACGCGATTAAAGGTTCGTTTTTAGCCAAAATCGGCCTTCCCTTCATGCTTGGCGTGGCGCTCAAGATTAAGAGAACCATGGATCCGCGCTTGTATAACGGCGCCATGTTTGTCGGTCTGAATGGCTTATCGGTCAAGAGTCACGGTGGCACAGATGCTTTGGGCTTCTCGGTTGCGGTCAGCAACGCCGCCAATTTGGTTCGGCAAAATTTTGTTGCCACCATTCGTGAAGAAGTTGAAAAGATTGATTTGGATGAACTTTCTCAGGAAGCAATCTATGAAGTTTATTAGATCCGAGATTATCGGCTGCGGCCACTATGCGCCAAGCAAGGTTTTAACTAACGATGATATGGCCAAAATGGTAGAAACCAGTGATGAATGGATTTCCACTCGCACAGGCATCAAAGAGCGTTGCATTGTTGAGGATGAGCTAACGTCTGATTTGGCCACCAAAGCGGCTCAGATGGCATTGGTCAATTCTGGCATTTCTGCCGCTGAAATCGACGCGATTGTCTTGGCCACCATTACTCCTGATGTTACCACTCCCTCAACCGCTATCAAGGTTGGCAGCAATCTTGGTGTCACCCCCGGAACTCCGGCATTTGATATCTCTGCCGCCTGCTCCGGATTCGTATATGCCTTAACCATGGCCGATAATATGATTCGCCTGCAACAGGCTCGCACGATATTGGTCATTGGCGCCGAGAGCATCTCCAAAATCACCGACTGGACAGACCGCAACACCTGCGTATTGTTTGGCGATGGTGCCGGAGCGACGATTCTGCGCGCCTCAGAAGGCTGTGGCACTTCAGCCGACACTGGTGTCTTATCTACGGCAATTTTTGCCGACGGCACCCATTTTGACAGCCTGAAAACTACGGGTGGTGTTTCTAAAACCCAAACCGCCGGAACCTTGGTTATGGACGGAAAAGAGGTCTTCAAATACGCCATTAACGCACTTTTTCAGGGAGCCGAAAAAGCTCTGTCTGAAGCAGGCCTCACCAGTGCCGACATAGACTGGCTGATTCCGCATCAAGCCAACATTCGCATTATTGACGGCGTTGGCAAAAAGCTTGACCTGCCGGAACAAAAAGTTATCGTTAACATCGCCGGCCATGGCAACACTTCTGCCGCTTCCATACCTTTGGCTTTGTCAGAAAAAGTTAATGACGGAACCATTCGCAAAGGTGATGTTATTGTTTTAACAGCCATGGGAGCAGGTTTCACCTGGGGCGGCGCCGTTATCAGATTTTAAAAAAGCTGTGGATTAGCTATTGCCATATCTAAGTTTATGGTATATCTATTTTAGCAATAAAATTTAATGAAAATAAACACTTAAAGAGGATTAAAATGAACACTATTACCCGTGCTGACGTTGCTGAGACCATTTATGAAGAAATCGGTTTGTCTCGCAAGGATTCTAATGATATCTTAGACATGATTTTAGATGAAATTGTAAAAGAACTCAGTGCCGGCAATGATGTCAAATTGTCTTCTTTCGGCACCTTTTCTTTGCGTGACAAAAAAGAACGCTCCGGCCGCAACCCCAAGACTGGTGTTGAGGCAGTTATCAGCTCTCGTCGCGTGATTTCATTCAAACCGTCGCAGACAATGCGCAAACAAATCAACGCCTAAATTCAAGGTATAGTTTATGGTTATTAACAAGAGCAAAGCCGCTTTTCGGACTATCGCCGAAGTTGCCGATGAGATCGGAGTGGCTACTCATGTGTTGCGTTTTTGGGAAACCAAATTTCCGCAGATTAAACCAATGAAACGCAGTGGCGGCCGCCGCTATTATCGTCCTGACGATGTTGAGGTTGTCAAAACTATCAAGCATTATCTTTATGAACAGCGTTACACTATTGAAGGCGTGCAAAAATTATTTAAGGAAAAGGGTGTCAAAGGTCTGGTTGGCGAAGAGATTCAAAAAGATTTCTTCACCGTGCCGGAGCAAGATTTGGATACCGGCTCACGAGAGCTGTTAACTTCGCTGCAACAACAATTGCGCGACTTAAAAACCAAATTAGCGGAAGCGCTGGAAAAACATCAATCATAAACAACAAATCCCCGAAATATTTCGGGGATTTGTCTTAAAGCTCGATAAGCGGCGGGAGTTGATATTCTTTTATCAAATTGTTTGAGTACTCTAAGAACTCAAACATCCAGCGATACCTCTCTCCCCGCTCTTGCGGATACTCATGCTCGCTGAACCAGCCTCTTATCTTCTCAGCGACTTCCCATAACGGAAGGTTCGGAAACATCTTTTCTACCGCGTACGGCAGCATTTCTACTGGCAGACCGGGAAAATCTTCCTGACACGCCTCAATCACTTTATCATACGGGTATTCTGGATAATTCACCCCGTATGAGAGAAGTGAAAGATAAAAATGAACCGACCTTCTGGTGGGTAGAGGATATTTATCCGCCAATTGACGATTTTTGATTATCTCGTCAATTTTGCTAATGACCAAACTATATTTAGTCATCAGATCAATTTTTTCTTCTTCATACCAACGTAAAAACTCGTCAATAGCCTCATTCAACTGCGGAACCTGCTCTCGCACGTAGTTGATAGCGGGCATTCCCTCAGGAATTAAGTCAATATTGATGTTATTATGCACTGCATTACCTGTGCATATATCTTCAGGATTGACCTGAATTAACTGAATTGAGACCAAAATCAGGTTTCTGGTTGGAACCATTACTTTCTTCATAATTATTTTTATTTTATAAATTATTATGTCTATTATTAGCACATTTTTGTCAAAATGCAAGCGAATATATCCTCTCAGCACAAAAAAGCTGTTGCATAAAAAAAATATTGTGCTACAACTTGCTTGTTTTTGAAACGTAGCAAGACAAGATGTCGGAGACAGCTTGCACCTTAAAAATTATTATTTTATATAACATATATTCGGGACGTAGTTCAGCCTGGCCGAACGTCGGCCGCGAGCCGCGCTTGCATGGGGCAGAGGTTATAAAAAGCCTCCGGTGGAGAGTTTTTATAACTTCTGGAAAGATACTGTTAGTCAGCGAGTGAGCTAACCGCGAAATGAGCTAACGTTACAGTTTCTTTGACCGAAGCGGAGTTAGTTTTGCGATAAACGCAAAACTTACGTAGCAAGACAAGATGTCGGAAACAGCTTGCACCTTGAGAATTATTATTTATATAACATATATTCGGGACGTAGTTCACCCTGGCCGAACGTCGGCCGCGAGCCGCGCTTGCATGGAGCAGAGGTTATAAAAAGTCTCCGGTGGAGAGTTTTTATAACTTCTGGAAAGATACTGTTAGTTAGCGAATGAGCAAACCGCGAAATGAGCTAACGTTACAGTTTCTTTGACCGAAGCGAAGTTAGTTTTGCGATAAACGCAAAACTTACGTAGCAAGACAAGATGTCGGAGACAGCTTGCACCTTAAAAATTATTATTTTATATAACATATATTCGGGACGTAGTTCAGCCTGGTAGAGCGCTTGCATGGGGTGCAAGATGTCGGAGGTTCAAATCCTCTCGTCCCGACCAAAACAACAAAACCCCTGTCATATGGCAGGGGGGTTGTTATATAGCACTTAGCGGATTTGTATGGCTACAAATCTACAACATCTAAGATATGAAAATTTTCATCATAGACATAACGCCGCCGAACATATTTGCCAGACATTATCTCCGGCAAAAAGCTCCGATCGGCCTCACGCATTTCGGCATAAGGAATTTCGTCTTCACTTTGCCAAAAGGCGTTGACTTCATCTGGTTTTTCAATCAAAGAACCTGAATATTCCGTGCTTTTATATACATACACCGCCAAATCGACGCTTGGAAATTCAATATATCCGACTTGCACCGGATTTTTGATATCCAAACCGGTCTCTTCTTTGGTTTCGCGAATAACACATTGCTCCATTGTTTCTCCCGGTTCTTGCTTACCCCCTGGAAAATTAATACAGCCTTTGTTTATTCCACGATGATGGCGAATCATCAAAAACTTATGATTCTTAACATCTTCAATAATCGACAACGAAGCATTTTTCTTCATAGTTCCCTCAAGTTTAGAATTTTTTTGCATAATCATATCTGAATAAATTTATTTATCGCTCAGTTTATTAAATTTTCGCGCGATATTCAACATTTAAAACGCCCCGCCGCCACAACTTAAATTTCTGATTATTGCCCTAACACAAAAAACGCCCTGCTCCGAGGAACAAGGCGTTTTTTATTAACTTTGCTCTGATTAGAACAGTTTCAGAACTGATTGAGCAGCCTGAGAAGCCAAAGACAGAGAGTTAATAGCCAACTGCTGTCTGGTCTGCAGAGCCAACATATTGGCGGACTCTTCGTTCATATCGGCCAAGGTCAATTTATCAGCACCCTCGGTCAATACGTTAATCAGGTTCTCGGTGAAGTCTTCACGGCTCTGAACGATGGAGTAGTTGTTACCAAACTCAGATGCCATAGAACGCAGGGTAGAAATTGCGGCATCTACCAACCCAATAGACTTCTCTATCGCTGTGTTCTGAGCTTTGATTTCCTCGGGAGTAGCACCGGCATCTTTATCGGCAACTTTGTCCCAATCTGCAGCCGCAGCAATGTTCAAGCCAGCAGAAGTAGCGGTTTTACCGGCAATTGCAAGGTTAGAGTCGCCGGTTTCATCAAATTTAACGGTCAAGCTGCCACCATTCAACAAGTTAACGCCTTTGTAGCCGGAGTCTTTAGCAACACCGTCAATCTGATCGCGAATAGCATTGAACTGTTTCATATAGTTGGCGCGCTCGGTTGCATCAGAGCTATCCAGAGCAGACTGAGCAACAGCCTTGGCCTGCTGAGCAAAAGTGGTGATAGCTTCAATACCTTCATCAGCGGCCTTAATGGTCTGAATAGCCTGACCCATGCTGTCCAACAAGGAGGACAAGTCGCTGGCGCGGTTGTTCAAAGACTGAGCGGTGTAGTAAGAAGACGGGTTGTCAATCGCGGAGTTTACTTTTTTACCGGTTGACAAACGTTCTTGAGTGGTATCCATAAGGCTCTGGGTATTCTGCAAAGACAGAAGGTTTGATCTCATGGATGCGGTCAAAGAAATATTAGACATAGCTTTTCTCCAAAATACTGTGGACACAAAATCTGCGGCGTCATACTGACGCTACAGAGTATAATATAGCATAAATAAACACCTTATGCAAGCATAATCGCTACGGACATATTACATAAACATTATTTAACAAGTTCTTAAAAAAATGCCGATTTTCTATAAAAAATACGCTTTTACTCGGCATTCAAACAGTCTGAACGGCCATAAATAAATATGGCCGCTCTTGGATATAATTGCTTTTAGATATTCTTCAACCCGTCACTACTAAAAAATTGACGTTATTTTGCGAGTCTGGCAACTCGTGCCGCAATTTGTTTGGAAAGTTCTCCCACCAAATCGCTGTCTTGCACCGCCAAATCATCATAAGTTTTACCCAACGGACGCGACAAATCAGACTTGTCTCTAAAAACCAGCTTGCCTTGCGCGGTATAAACACTCCACCACACGCTCAAATCCACGGTTTTGCCAAAACTACCGTCAAAACGGTTAATCTCCAGCCACACAATATAGTCAAAGCCTTCGCGCCTGAAACTGGTGGGTTTAACCACCGCGTCGGGCAAATAAGCAGCCATGTCATCTGCCACCGCTCTCTGAATTGCCGCGCCCAATGGCTCGCTCCAACGGTTGTACTCCGAAATATCCATTTCCACCTGATTATCTTTGCGCACCACCATTTGCGGTTTGTCCAAATAAATCGGCACTTTTACTTCCTCGACCCCTATCACCAGCTTGGCGCTCCTAAAGGTCTCTCCGGCATTGTTGATCGCGTTCAAATTATATATTTTGGCCGGACGACTCGTACCGCCAAAGCAAGCGGCCGTAAACACAATCATCAGCAGTCCCAATATCTTTTTCATCTTATTTTCCTCCCTTGCCCTTAAGCAGCGCCTCCGGATGTTGCTCCAAATAGTCAGTCAGGTTGCGTACCGATCTGGCCGCTTCGCTGATATTGCTGAGCGTGCGGTTAACATTAACCAGCGTGTCGGCAGAAGCGCCCGAGCGCCCGCTGATAAGGCGGTTCACGTCATTGAGAGTAAGTTGCAACTGCGGCATAATATCAGTATTTAGTTTCGAAAAGAATTTATTAAATTCAACCACGCTCTCGCGCACCGGCAAATCCTGAATACCCTTAGACAATTCGCCCAATTGCGACAAAACCGTGGGGATCTCCAGCACATCATTATTGTTTTTGCGATGATGCAACTCAATTGGAGAATCCGGCAATATCTCCAGCTCAATCATCAAAAGTCCGGTCAAATAACTCTGCGTGGTCAGGCGCGCCCGCAAACCTTTTTGAATCAGCTCATTTAAGATTGTCTCTCGATCACTGAACTCCATATCCTCAATATTTTTTTTCTGCTCCATTTTGACATATACCGGAATACTAAACTCCAAATTATCCGGATTGGCGATCAAATCTATCGCCACCACTTTGCCAATTTGCACTCCCTTAAACACCACCGGAGAGCCAACGTTCAAACCGTTTATTGATTCTTCAAAATACATAACCAGAGTTTTGCCGCCGGCAAAAATTTTGCTCTTTATATATACCCCCAGAACGATTGCCAAAACCGCCAATCCGGTCAGCATAAATATTCCGATTAGTTTTTTATTGGGTTCTTTGCGCATATTATTTTGCTCCCCTGGTTAAAAATTTATAGACATTTTCATTGGGCGGATTTTGCAACAAATCTTTCGGATTGCCTTGCGCGCCAATTCCTTTGATGGCCGCGTCCAAAAACACCGAGTTGTTGCCAATATCAAAAATTGAGGCCAGCTCGTGAGTAACCACCACAATTGTGGTTCCCAGACTCTTATTGATATCCAGAATCAGATCATCAAGCAGTTTAGAGCTTATCGGGTCAAGCCCCGCCGACGGCTCATCAAAGTACACAATTTCTGGATCCAACGCCAAAGCTCGAGCCAAACCAGCGCGTTTTTTCATACCGCCGCTAATTTCCGAGGGATAAAAATCGCCAAACCCCCTCAGCCCGACCAGAGCCAATTTCAGCTCCACCAATTCATCAATCAACTTTGGCGAATAGTTTGTGTATTGTTGCAGCGGCAGAGCAATATTTTCAGCCAAAGTCATCGAACTGAACAGCGCCCCGCTCTGATACAAAATGCCGCAACGCTGCATAATCTTGTCTCTTGCCGCTTGTTTGGCTCTGGCAAAATCCACCCCGTCAACAATCACTTCACCTTTGGCAATCGGCACCAATCCGGTCAAAACTCGCAAAAGACTGCTTTTGCCGCAACCGCTGCCGCCCATGATGATAAAAACATCGCCTTTGTTAATGGTAAAATTCAGATCTTTGAGCAGCACAAAATCACCATAAGCAATGGTCAGATTTTTTACCTCAATTTGCGGTTCGCCCTGTTTCATATGCCCAGCACCTCAAAAATCCAAGTAATTATGCCTGTCGCCACAATCATCCACACAATCGCCGAAACCACCGCCTGAGTAGTCGCTTTACCCACGCTGTCGGCATTGCGCCCGCAAAAAATCCCGTAATAACAGCCGCAGATAGAAATAATCACCCCAAACACCAAACCATGAAACAGTCCGACCAGAAAATTATCCATATCCAACGCGTTTATGGAATAGTTCCAATATTCTTCCGCCGAAATATTCAGCATACCGACACCCACTGCCGCGCCGCCGACAATTCCCATAAAATCAGCCAAAATCACCAATAGCGGCATCGTAATTGTCAAAGCCATAATTCGCGGCAACACCAAAAAATCCGTAACCGGAATTCCCATGGTTTTGAGCGCGTCTATCTCCTCATTAACCTGCATGGTGCCAATAGTGGCGGCATAAGCTGCGCCGGTGCGACCGGCCATAACCACTCCCACCATAATCGCGCCCATAATTCTGGTCATGCCGATTGCCACCAAACTTGCGACATATATCTGCGCTCCAAAAGTTTTGAGCTGTATTGCACCCACAAAAGCCAAAATCAGCCCCACCATAAAACTAACCAAAGAGACAATGCCGACCGCCTTATAACTGCAGTCTTCCAGAGCAAACAGCCAGTCAACCCTGCGCATCACCGCAAAACCGGAAAAAAAGCGCCCCACAGAACCAAAGGTTTGCCTGATAAAATGCAACCCTTTTTTGATTGCCGCAAACACCGCCAATGTCTTGCCGCCAACGGTCTCCAGAAAAGGCTCTGACACAACTTGTTTTTGTTCCGGTTTGCGGTCAACCGAAAGCGCCAACTCCACCAACTGCAACAAATTTTGCGGCATATTTTGCGGCGCAAACTCAATCTGCCGCAAGCGTGTTTTTTTGACCAGCTCAAACAATATCACCGCCAAAGTGGAATCCCAACGCCCCAACTGCGCCCCCTCCACTACCAGCTTTTTAACATTCGGACTGGCAGTCGCCTTAAACAACTGTGTAACCGCGGCATCATCATTATATGCAATATAATCGCCGCTCAATCGGAGCTGTAACTCGCCGTTTTTTATTTCTGTTTCAAGCTTCACGCTGAAAGATCCTCACAATTAATCCATTTTAAAAGTATAATCATCTGCTTATTTGTCAAGACTTATCGCGGAATACTTTCAAAAAAGCTATGGATGGCAAACCGCCCCACGCTACTCATACCGGACCAAAATTGCGCATTAAGATAATCTCGCGGATAATTGTCCAACATATAAAAATCCTGCTCGCTCAAACCCCGCAGGCGCAATGGCGAATCATAATAAGAATATGTGCTGGCCGGAGCATAATAACTTTGTTCATATCCTTCATAATATGAAACGCAGCCAGATAACAACAACAATATCCAAAGCCGGCTACTGCGCAATTTCCTCTCCTGATTGGGTAACTAAAAAATTACGTAAACCCGCCATATTTTTGAATATATGCTTAATGCCGATATTTTTGACTTCTTTTATATAGGCATTAATATCCAACACAGAATGTTCCACATAAGCAACAACCTTCATACTTGCACGCAGCCCGGCCGTTAATCCGGCCAAAGAATCTTCAATTACAATACAGTCTTTAGGAGCAAACCCCATTTGCCGAGCCGCATACAAAAATAAATCCGGCTCCGGTTTGCCATACTTCACAAAGCTGGCTGAAAATATCTGATTAGGCTTAAAATAACGCTCAAGATGCAGTGGTTTCACTCTGGCCTTGATTCCTTCCGGACTATTTCCGGTCGCAATACACTGAGCAAAATTATGCATCTTAAAAATATCTTCTATCCCTTCCGTAAGCATGAGATCATCTTGTATTTTACGGTTAACTTCGCAGTTAATCCGTTCAATATCTGCGGCAGTCAATACATCATTATATACTTGTAAATTCAAAAGCTGAAGTTTCTGCCCTATTCCCATAATACAGTGAACAGTCTCATTAAAACTTAAATTTATACCATATGATTGCAAAGCCTGCTGCCATGCCTTCATAGCCACATGCTCCGTATCGGCAATAACACCATCAAAATCCCAAATCAACAGCTTTTGCATTTTATAACTCTGTAGTTTTTATCTTGCGGTCTGTACAAATTCAGCTTTTTGTTTTTTATGAATTTTCGCCTCGACAATTTGCTTTTGCATAGCCTTCACCAACTGAGCCGAAACTCCGGTCATACGTTTAGTCTTAAGTTCTTTATGCTGATCCAGAGTATCCATAGCTGTATCCAACGGGATTACATATCCTGCTTCTTTGCACTGCTCAAACAATTTTTTGCAATCCGGACGACGAGCAAAATCGATTTGGTTACCGGTATAAACCACGCTGGTTATACCCAAAGCGGCAGCATCGGAAGTATATGAAAAACTATCGTGAGTATTAACTACAAAATCGCAAACATCTAAAACCGCCGGATAAATATTGCCGCCAATTTTTTCCGCCTGTTGCGCAAACTCTTCTTTATATTTGCCGTCGTAAATACGGAAATTCGCCGCATCTTCGGTATTTTGCGCAATCTTTTTGGAGTTATAAAAATTCATATGCAGGGAACGGCATTTTTCATACAAATAATCAGTAACATCATTAGGTGTACGCGGGCTATTGGTAAAGATTACATTATAGCCTTTCTGGTTCAAACGCTTGGCGTAATTAATCAAATTATGGGCATCTTCCAGCGTAAATTGGATTGCTCCGTTATCGGTTTTTCCACCCAAAGAAATCAAAGCATTTTTCTTACCGCGATATTGTTCAAGCTCTTGCTTTTTGAGAGGCAAATTAGCTTCCTGACCGATACGCACCTTAGAAAGATTGCTTGGTACTCCCTCAGTCGCCACAACTTTGGCCCGCAACTTGGCGTCTTGCGCCAATTTAGCTTCATCTTCATCAGACAACTGATGCTTGCCGACATGGATTAAATCAATATTTTCATAATCATGCAATGCGCTGGCAATCACCATAGTTTTAACTGCAATCCCTTGCTTGGCAAAACTTTTTTTGAGTTCTGAAGACAAAACCTCCAACCCCAACACTTCCATGGTTCCTTTACTTTGATCATATGGAAGTACCACAAAATCCGGAGTTTGTTCTTTATTCTGTTTTAATTGTGCGCAAAAATTATCTACTGTTTGCGTTATAGCTTCGCGATATTCTTTAGCCGAAGAATAATTAGCCGAATGCAGCAATGTGCCGTCAGGAGCCTTAAGCAAGTCATCACGAGTTACCGGAATTTTCTCACCCTTTTCAGCTCCCTCAAGAATCACTCCTCGGATTTGATTGTTGGTTCCTGCTCCGGAAGATTCAATACCTATAACTCTCATAGCCTCGCTCCTAACAATAAAAACTAGCACAATTATAACAACACCGCCTCGCTTTGTCAAAAAAAATCAGTTTATATGACTTTTTTATAAAAATTTTATTTGCATTTTAAATTTGATTGGTATATACACACTTTCAGCAAACCTATTGCGCTATCGTCTAATGGTAGGACAGCGGACTCTGACTCCGTTAATCGTGGTTCGAATCCATGTAGCGCAGCCAACAAAAAAGCATCGCCTTTATGGTGGTGCTTTTTTTGTTGTTTGTGATACAAGATGCGAACCACGAGAAAGTGGTTTGACTACAAGCGAAAGGCAGACGGAAGTATGCCGATCAGCCGAAAGGCTGATGAGCGCAGTGGAATGAGCCTTGCCAGCAAGGCGAAGACAATCCATGTAGCGCAGCCAACAAAAAAGCATCGCCTTTATGGTGGTGCTTTTTTTGTTGTTTGTGATACAAGATGCG
>CAKQKH010000013.1 GCA_934248075.1 uncultured Alphaproteobacteria bacterium
CGGCTATCGCCGTTCGCGCAATGACCCGCGACGGCGGCTCCGCATTGTCATTCCGGCGAAAGCCGGAATCCAGTAAAATATTGCCTTATAATTCCTCCCCTTAATTATAAGGGGAGGCTAGGTGGGGTTTAAAACAGCTTCAGCACAGCCTGCGCCGCTTGCGACGCCAGCGACAGGGAGTTGATAGCTAACTGTTGTCTGGTTTGCAAGGATAACATATTAGCGGATTCTTCGTTCATGTCCGCTAGAGTCAATTTATCCGCGCCCTCGGTCAGAATATTTATCAATCGCTCGGTAAAGTCTTGTCTGGTCTGGATAATGCTAAAATTGTTGCCCAATTCGCTATCCATTTTGCGCAGCGTAAACACCACCGATTTCAGCTGTTCGATACTGGTTTTAACATCGCCCAAGGTCTCCCACTGCGCCGAACCAAGCCCCAGCGCCGCCGAACTGATATCCGCGCCTTGTATCTCATAAGAACTTGTGCCAGTCTCATTGAACGTAACTTTTAGATTATCGCCTTTAAGCAGATTTATTCCCTGATAGCCGCTGTCTGAAATCAGTTGATCATAGGCGTTTAGCGCGGTATCAAATTGCTTGGTATATGCGCCGACCGAGACATCCAACGCCTCCACCTCGCGGTTGCTGACCCTGATGTCGCCGCGGCTGTTCATCGCGTGCGACAATAATCGCGATTGAGTTGTATAGTAGTAATCGTTAATCTCGGTGATGTTGATACCGCCAAGCCAATTGCCGTTTTCGTCCCGATAGGCGCTGTTTTGCCATTTGGAGGTACCAATGTCCTTGAGAGCGATTATAGTGGCTGAGGCGCCGTCTTCGCTAATGTGAGAGATGATGCCGACCGCTTTCTTGCTTCCGTCATAATTATCAGCCGAGCCCCAGGTTTTGTCCGCGTACATAACATCGCCGATTTTTGGCGCGGCCACGCCGCTTTTACCGCCTGCGGCGGAAAGGGTTAAAGGGTCAAAACAATTTTCTAAAAGCTGACACGGCCTGACGTAATTGGTGTAATCCTTAAGGTGGCCATTACGATAGCCATCAATTATACCGAGTATCCAAGAAACGTAATTGCTACCCTCAGAAGACGACCAATACCAGCTATTGGTTAAGACTTTAGCGTCAGCGCCTTGATTTTGCAGCGTTTTTAGCGCTTGATTAATTTTATCCTTGTTGTCGCCTTTGGCTCCGCTGGTGCCGCCGCCAACGCTCATATCCATGGCGCCATAATCATAACCATACATATCGGTTAGCTCGCCAATACTAGGCAAATACCATTGACCCTTGCCAAAATCAGCGTCGCCGGCCAAAGAGGCGTCGGGAGTATATTCCTTGCATATATACGCCGCCGCGCCGTCATTTCCAATCTGCTTGACAATCATATCCGTGTTGTAGCGCCCGGCCCACAGATTGGGGTTACCGTTAACCAGTTTTTGGCTGTAATCACCGCCCAAATTGATGTTTTGCGCGCTGTCTAAGCTCAATTTGCCGTCATTTAGCACCTGAATACCATACAGCCGATTGGCGGTGGTGGTACCGTTGATTGTCAGGTTGTCTATATCCGCTTTGGCGCCGGCTATGCTGATAGCCGCTCCTTGCGCCGCGCTGTTTGAATAATTTATGGTCAGTCCGCTGATCTTGACATCAGCCACAATATTAAGAGCGCTGTCGCCAACCTTGTTAACCAACTTGCCGTTGATTGTCGGATCGCTGAAACCATAGTTGCCGGCATAGGTGATGCTATGACCATTGCCAACTATCGTAGTGCCGGAAATGTTGATGTCTAACGTGTCGGTAAGAATAATATCTTCCTGCAAAGAGACAATTCCGCCTTTGTTCAATATCTGCTGAATCTCCAATGTGCTCATTGAGGAATCAATCTTATTAACCTCGCCGCCCATAATCTCGCTGGCAGACTGCGCGATAGAACTCATCTGCTCCACTAGACCCGCCGCCGTGCCTATCGCCGTGGTGGCGGTTTTTATGGTCGATACTGCTTGCCCCATGGAGTCAAGAAGCGCGTCAAGGTCGCTGGCGCGATTGTTTAAGGAACGCGCGGTATAATAAGAACTGGGATTGTCGATTGCCGAATTAACCTTGTTGCCGGTGGCAAGTTTGTTTTGGGTAGCGCCAACCGTCCTGCTGATATTTTGCAGGCTCAACAAATTGCTCCGCATACTTGCGGTGAGGCTGATGTTGCCACTCAATTTTCTCTAACTCCACTTTCGTTAATCATCTACTTGCACTCTATTATAAACCAGACAAAATGCCAGCGATATTGGCAGTTTTACACAGGAAAATCTTTTTTTTGCTGTTTTTTGCGCCAGCCTTGCGCTTGTCTGGCAATGCTATCCATAAGCAAACTCAGTTGCGCCAACTTGCTGACAGACAATATATTCAGATCAACACACAAGCGCATCTCTATCTTAAGTAGCTCAAAAGATGTCAGAAAATTATCAAGATGCTGTTGGCGTTTCTCAACCGAGACATTGGCTCCGTACAAATCTCTAAAAAGCGCCAAAGCGTCTCGCTTCATATCTTGTCCAAGCGTATATTTGTAATCGCGCGGAAATTTGGTAGTAACTCGATAAATATCAGTTAACAATAAATATGAATCCCGATAAATCGGAAGTTGGTTATACATTACCATTTTTATTTATCCCTTTCTTTTGTTTTTTGATTAATGAATTTTGGTTGCGACGCCGAGACTGCCGTTGTTGGCGAATCTGACTCTTTTTCTGTTCCAATGGACGAAACACCTTGTTTACAACCAGTTTGGAGGCATGAGGATCAAATTCTAACGCCTCACCCAGAAATGTATTGTCTATCTTATCTAAGATTCGGCAACGCAGACGATAGGTGTTATAATGACGCATTAGCCCAAGATATGAATTGGCACAAGCCATAAGCGCGCCCAGCCCGCTGAGCGTCTTCTTTAGACTACGCGCCATTTGCGCAATCATTTTGTGGACTTTATCATATAAATTGCCTTTGCTCCGGTTGCCGATATAAATCCGATTGGGTTTTAGAACTGCGCCGATAAACCGCACCCCCTTGCTATAATGTTGCAAATAAAACTTTAGCGGATGCAAACGAAGTTTGAGCTGAGAATGTAAAAAAGAATCTATTTTTTGCCGAGCCGCAAGCAAAACATCTTTATCCCGATGAACCAGCACAAAATCATCAACATAGCGCACATAATGCCGAAAACCCAGCTCCTCGGTAATATACTTATCCAAACGATTAAGATAAAAATTGGCAAAAATCTGCGATGTCAGATTACCTATCGGCAATCCGCAATGGCGCGCCGACCAAAACAAACTCTTATAATAGGGCAAACCATTCCAATCAGAACGCTTGCCTTTTATAACGCAATTATCCTCAGGATTATTAAAAACAATCTGTTTGATTAGGCGCAAAAGAATCAGTTTGTCTGGTAAATGATATTTGGCATTAATAAATTCATGCAACATCTGATAGAGAATCGTCTTGTCTATACTCATAAAAAAAGAACGGATATCTAACTTGAGAATATAGCAATCTTGCGTGTAACCACAGGAGCAATCTTCTATTTTCTTTTGAAGAGCCTTAACTCCGCGCAAAGTGCCTTTGCCGCTGCGACAGCTGTAACTATCCGCAATAAACGATTCTTCAAACAATGAATTTATTTTGGAAATAACCAAATGATGAACTATGCGGTCTCGAAAATCAGCGGCAAAAACCTCTCGCTGAACCGGTTTTTTGACCACAAATGCTATTGAGCGGCCGATTCTATATGCACCGGAGTTTATATCTCGCCAAAGGCGCACCAACTCCCGCTCAAAATCCAGTTCAAAAGATATGGCGTTAACCGTGCGACGCTTGTTACGACGACACTCATAATAAGCCCTAAAAACCTCTTCAAGAGCAATCTGCCCCGATTGGGTATGTTCAAAAAGCTCATATTGCACATCTCTTTCCCAACAAACTGCAAGCTTGTTTTTTTATCCCTTATTAAAAAAGCTGACACGGCCTGACGTAATTGGTGTTATCCTTATTGTTGTTATTACGATTGCCATTATTTATATTGAGTTTCCAAGAATTGTTATTGTTATTCTCAGAAGACGACCAATCAAAAACTGCAATGCCGTCGCTGAAAATCTAAACAGCTTGCCTAAGGCAAACTGTGGACGACCCTTTTTTAATAAAAAAACGCTCTCTCTTAATAACCTTAATTATTAAAATTCTCGCATGCATTTGCTTGCATAATTATAATACCGCTCAATAGCAATATCTGCTATAAGTCGGTAACGCCAATACCGCAATATCCGGTCTGGTATTTATACACAAAAAATACTTCAAAAAAACTTTTGCGCAATTAATAGTGGAGCGATAAATTAAGACGCGCATTCACTCTAAAAAGTAATCCGTTTTTACCTTATTCATACCTCAACGCCAATATCGGATTCAGCAACGACGCCTTATAAGCCGGATAAAAACCGAAAAACAGACCGACCAGACCGGCAAAAGAAAAAGGCAGCAAGACATAACCTAAGGATACTTGCGCTGTCAAAGATGAAAATATAGAAACCAATTCAGAACCAATTAGGCCGATTGCCACTCCGAACAAACCGCCAAGCAATGAAAGCACTAAAGATTCCATCAGAAATTGCCAGCGAATATCCCAGGCTTTGGCGCCGATTGCCATGCGAATGCCGATTTCTCTGGTGCGCTCGGTTACCGAAACCAGCATGATGTTCATGATACCTATGCCGCCGACCAACAGCGAAATTGAAGCGATCGCTCCCAACAAAATGGTCATGATTTTGGTGGAATTTTCCATCATTTCCATCATCTGCGTCAGGTTCATAATCACAAAATCATCATCTTTGTTAGAACCAAGATTATGACGTTGGCGCAAAAGCTCTTTAATCTCATCTTGCGCGGTATAAGTGCTTTGCGAATCAACCGCCTGCAACATTACAAACCGCACCTGATCGGGAAAACTTATGCCCATGACCTTTTTTTGCGCGGTGGTAACCGGAATATATACCGAATCATCTTGATCCTGCCCCATACCGCTCTGCCCGCGACTGACCAACACCCCGATTACCTGAAACGGCATGCCTTTAATGCGAATTGTCCGCCCCAAGGGATCAACATCGCCAAACAATTCATTAACCACGGTCTGCCCCAAAATCGCCACTTTGTTGGAGTTCTTGACATCTGCCTCGCTGAACAATCGACCATAAGCCAAATCCCAATCCTTAATTTCAAACATTCGATTATCCGTGCCGGTAATTTCGGTTGACCAGTTGGCATTGCCATAAACAATTTGCGCCGTCTCGCTCAAAACCGGCGCCGCCAAACGAATTTTTTCCACCTTTTGCTGAATCGCATCACCATCAGCGGCTTTCATGGTTGGTTGCGAGCCGTGTCCGCCTCTGGCGCCGCTGGAAGTCGCCACTCCCGAACGCACGATAATAAGGTTGGATCCCATGGTTTTCATCTCGCTTTGGATTGAGATTTGCGCGCCATTGCCAATAGCCAACATAACAATAACCGCCGCCACCCCGATGATAATCCCCAAACTGGTGAGAATAGAGCGCATTTTATTGGCCTTAATCGCGCGAATGGCAATGCTAAAAATAGTTTTAAGATCAATCATCGCCGCTTCTCCGTATCCGAATAAATCTCGCCATCAACAATTTTAATCACGCGCTGAGCATAACGAGCGATATCCTCTTCGTGGGTCACCAAAATTATCGTTCGCCCCAAATCTCGGTTCAGTTTGGTGAATAAATCCATAATTTCCACGCTCATTTTGGTGTCCAGATTTCCGGTTGGCTCATCGGCAAATATAATCGGCGCCTCATTGACTATCGCCCGCGCAATCGCCACGCGTTGTTGCTGTCCGCCCGAAAGCTGGTTTGGCTGGTGATACATTCGCTCTCCCAACCCGACTTTATGAAGGGCTTTTTTGGCTCTTTCTACCCGCTCAGCCTCCGGCACATTGGCATAAACCATCGGCAACTCCACATTCTCCAGCGCCGATGTGCGCGATAGCAGATTAAACCCCTGAAATACAAATCCGATTTTGTGATTACGAATATCCGCCAATTGGTCGGAAGACAAATTTTCCACCCATTCGCCGTCCAATTTATAGCGGCCGGAAGTCGGCTTGTCCAAACAGCCCAATATATTCATCAACGTGGATTTTCCAGACCCCGACGGCCCCATTATCGCCACAAACTCTCCCTGCTCGATTTTTAGCGAAATTCCCTTAAGAATTTTCAGTTGCATATCCCCGAGCGGATAAGATTTGACAATTTTTTCCAGCTCAATCAATGACATTAATGCGGCATCCTCATTCTCATGGCATTTGCTTTAGCCTCATTATTTTGGTTTTCGACAATCACCTCAGTGCCGACTTTCAGCTCTTTGCCCGAAACCTCGGTAAAGTCATCATCAGAAACACCGGTTGTAACCGCCACTCTCTGAGGCTGTCCGGATTTTATAATCCACAAGCCTTTGTCTTTGTAGCGTTTGGTCTCGCCGTTGGCGTCTGTCATATAAAACCGCAACGCTTTATTGGGCGCCAACAACACGTTTTCTTTTTGCGCCGTAATAATTTCCACATTGGCGGTCATACCGGGTTTGAGCTTAAGCTCGCGGTTATCAATCTCAATAATCACCTCATAAGTAACCACATTTGAAGTTGTAATCGGATTATTGCGCACCTGTGTTACAATGCCATAAAAAACCTCATCAGGAAAACTGTCCACACTAAACTCAACCGTTTGTCCCTCTTCCACTTTGGCGATATCAGCCTCCACCACAGAGGCCTCAATCTGCATTTTGGTCAAGTCTTCAGCCACATTAAACAAAGTCGGTGTCTGAAAACTTGCCGCCACGGTCTGGCCGACCTCCACCTCTTTAGACACCACAATGCCGTCCACCGGAGAGATGATTTTGGTATAGCGCAAATCGATCTCCGCTTGTTGCAGCGCGGCCTCGGCCTGAGAAACCTGAGCTTGCTTTAGAGCCTTCTGCACCACGGAGTTGTCATAATCGCGTTGCGCTGATTCTAACTCCTTATCCGCCGAATACTGCGATTTGTTAAGTTTTTTAATGCGTTCCAAATGCTTTTTATAATAAATAATGTCATTATTCACCACATTGACCTCGGCTTTGGCGATATTCAACGCCGCCTGACGCTGGTCAACCGTGGCCTGAAACAAAGACGGATCAATTTGCGCCAACAGCTGCCCTTGTTTTACCGGAGAGTTATAGTCCACAAATATCTCGGCAATTGTGCCTGAAACCTGCGTGCCGATATTCACGGTTGATATCGGATTAATAATGCCTGATGCGGTTATTTTTTGCGTAATCTCGCCTTGAGCCAGTTTTTGGATTTTGTAACCGTTTTCCGCCTGATGCGGCTGCCACATTAACCATACGCCCGCGCCAATCAACAGCGCCGCCGCCGAAACTTGTATAATTCTCGTCATAACTTTCCCCTTATGCGTCAATTTAACTCCGATTATACAAGATTAAAGTTTAAAAAAAATAAATTAGTTGAAAATTTTTACAATAATGTTATATCTGAAACACAATTCTAATAATGTATATATAATTTTATTAATCATTCTTTTTATGGCAAAAAATCCAAAATTAACCATGGAGCAAAATCGACTGCTTCAAGGAATGGATCTTCAGCAAAAGCTAAATCAGCTGAGGTCTTGGTTCAAAAGCAAACAGATCGACCAAAAAGCTTTTGAGTACTACTCCAACAAATGGATAGACAAAGAAAGCAAAAAAATCTGCGGCAACAAACCGTTGACCAGAACCGCAAAGGAAAATTTTGTTCGACCGAAACAAACTTATTACGAGGCGCAGATTCAGATGTTGATTGACAGGTTGCGTGGCAATCTCAACAACTACATCGCCAATCGCTCCGCCGATGAAATTCAGTTAACCGCCTACGATTACGGCAAGTTTGAGGAATATGTGCAGAAATTTTACAGCATGTATCCAGCCAAAATCGGACGCCTTTTAACCGTCGGCCTGCGCTATCCGGACAAAAGCAAAAGAATCAACGATTTTTGCTGCAACTGGATCAGTAAGTCAATCTACGAAATTGGCCGAGATTACTACACAGATTCTCATTTTTGGGGATTGATGTGGGAAGACGGCAACTTTGTACCGATGGACGCAATCCGGCTAATGCTGAAAATCGAGAATGGCAAATATGTCATCAACTCTCGATTTGAGAAAGCGCTCATCAAGACGCTCATTCCCTACATCACATCTCAGCGTGATAAAGAGATCGAACGTCTCAAGTGGGCGCAAACACGAGATGACTGCAATGAAGATCGGCAGATACCTCGCAAGCTCAGAAGATTAAGCGCCTTCAACACATTGTTGAAAGCCGCTGAGGAATATACCCAAAGCATATATTGGTAATTCCAAACTTCACTCTCATTTTTCCCTCCACGCCGTGATGGTCTGGAGGGATTTTTTTATTTTTTATGATTTTAGACAAAAAAATCTTGTCATCAACGACAAAATATAGTAACATCAACATTTGTAAAACGAATTATTAATTTAAATAAAATAAATATTATGAAAAAATTAAGTGTTGAAGAGAAGAAAATTCTCGCCGCGGCTCAGCCGGTCACTCGTAAGTTCTTTTTCAACAAACTGCAAAATGGCAGCGAGCTGACACCGGATTTTGTCAAGCAATTTGAAGAAATCAATTCTGCAGAAAACGATTTGTATCAGAAATGGCATAAAAAATGCCTCTCCGATATGAAACGGGTCAAACTCCACCTGACCATTAGCAACTTGTTTGAACAAGTAGCCGACCCGGAAGTTAACGTCAAACAGGCTCTGGCCATTGCCAAACGCGCACTGCTTTCCAAAGACTATGAAAGCAAGCGCAAGCAGGTTGAAAAGATGGTTGACCTGATTCAAGCGCTGGCAGAAAGAGAAAATAAATTCTACTACTTGGCAAATGAGCGTCTGGAGTCCAATCCCAGTGCTATCACCATTGCCTTGCTGGGGAATGAAATTGGCACTTTGGGCGCTATTGACAGTGAGGATTTGCTCTACCTCAAGCAGAGCATCAAACATGTGAACTGCCGCCGCGCTCTCAAGGCTCCGGTTAGCGTCCATGAGCTGTATCAAGCCTTAGAGCCGAGGTTCGCTTACATGGATAAAATCTACGACCAACAGATAAAAATAGTCGTGGATTCCTGTAACAACGACGGCGCCATTCCGGAGGATATCAAAGATGTAATCTTTGAGTTTATTCGAGAAAGTGCCAAGGTTGTCGGACGAATGGAGGCTAAATTCGTCGCTTGTTTGTTCAAAAACTGGCAAGTCAGCAACAAGGCTTTCAAGCTTTTCTGTGAGCTTGAAGATATCATCAAGTCCAATGGCATCAACTATATGATTGCTTGTATGTGCGAGCGTATCATTGAAAGGCGAAGCCTGAAAGAAAAAAAGCTGACCGAATTGACAGACTCGGATCTGAACATCATTCGTTTATGTGAGATGTTCAGAAGTTAATGCAATAAACCCCGCAAATTAATTTGCGGGGTTTGCTGTTTTTTGGTCGTTATTGGCAAATTGTTCCGGCCGCAAACCGAAACCCGCGCAACAGCTCCTCGATTTTCATGGCTTTTTTGCCCTGACGCTGAATTTCAGTTACTGCCAAAGCCTTATCCGCGCAAGCAATCTTCAATCCCTCGCCCGCCAAAATCTCACCGGCACAGCCGCGCTCGTCCGCCACTTTTGCCCGCAAAATCTTAAATCTCTCGCCCTCATACTCAAAATAACACGCCGGATAAGGATTAAACGCCCTAATCTTTCGTTCCAAAACTTCTGCCGACTGACCAAAATCCAATTTAGCTTCAGCCTTGTCAATCTTGGCCGCATAGGTAACCAAACTCTCGTCTTGCGGCTCCGGCTTAATATTCGGCAAATCCGCCAAAACTTCCACAATCAGTTTGGCGCCGAGTTCGGCCATGGCGTCATGCAAACTGCCGCCGGTGGTGTTTTCATCAATCACAATTTCGCCTTTTTTATACATCGCTCCGGCGTCCAAAGCCTCCACCACCTGCATAATGGTGATTCCGCCTTTGTTATCACCGGCCTCGATTGCTCGTTGAATCGGCGCGGCGCCCCGCCACCGCGGCAACAGAGAACCATGCACATTCAAACAACCCAAAGGAAAAGCCTCAATCACTCCCTTGGGCAAAATCAGCCCGTAGGCCGCCACCACCGAAATATCCGCTTTCAGCGCCGCAAATTTTTCTTGTTCTTCAGCCGAACGCAGGCTTTTGGGAGTGCGCACCTCTATTCCCCTCTCCTCTGCAAAAATCTGCACCGGAGATTTGAGCAGTTTTTGCCCGCGACCGGCCTCTTTGGGCGCTTGGCAATATACGCATACAACCTCGTGATTCTCGCACAAAGCTTTCAATGTCGGCAAGGCAAAATCCGGCGTTCCCATAAATACAATTTTCATTTCGGCAAAATTCCTTATCTTCTTTCTTTGCGGCTTTTTTCAAGCTTTTTAACCACCATTTGGCGTTTGAGCCGGCTCAAATGATCAATATACAAAACCCCGTCCAAATGATCAATTTCATGCTGCGCCGCCACCGCCAAAAAGTCTTCGGCCAATAGCTCGCATTCCTTGCCGTCATAATCTAAATAACGGATTTTGACACTGGCCGGACGCTCCACTTCGGCTCGCATTTCCGGTAGTGACAAGCACCCTTCTTCACAAGTTTCCGTGTCTTCAGAATGCCAAATTATCTCCGGATTAACCATATACAACGGCGCCGGCTCCTCGCCCTCGTGAGCAATGTCAATCACCACCACACGCTTCGACAAACCAATCTGCGGCGCCGCCAAACCGCAGCCGTTAGCCGCATACATGGTTTCCAACATATCATCTAACAACTCTCGCAATTGGTCATCAACCTCAGCCACTTTGTCGGCTTTTTGTTTTAACACCGGATGCGGATATTCATATATTTTCAACTTGGCCATTTATACACTCACAATTTATTAAGCTTGCGCCATTAGACGTTTTTTAACGCACCTGCTTGGCAATCTGATCCAGCAAAGCATTCACCATCTTAGGCTCGCTCTTGGCAAAGAAAGCATATGCCAGATCAACATATTCCTTAACAATAACCGCGGCATCGACATCGGTGGTGTGCGCCAATTCATAAGCCGCGCACAGCAACAAGGCGCGCAAAGTACCGTCAAACCGTTCAAAAGACCAGCCTTCCTTGAGATAATGAGCCAAAGATTTTTCCAGCTGTTCTTTTTCTTTGTGAACACCGCGAGTCAGTTCGGCAAAATAAGTTGTGTCCATCTGCTCAACTTCCACCAGTTCTTCTTTTTCCTCATATTCGGTGCTGTCGTCTTCAATCACATAGCGCCCCACCTCACCATTGATAAAGTCCTTAATCACCTCATCTACCGACAGCTGTCCATACTCAATCATATAAGTAGCTTGCACCGCCGCCAACCGAGCGGCTGATTTCATTTTAATTTTTTCTGATATAAACTTGGCCATTACTTATCTCCCTGCGGTTTGGCTAACCGATCAATAGTTTCAACAAAATCTTCAAAATCGCTGACTTCCTTAAAATCGCGATACACTGAGGCAAAGCGAATGTATGCCACATGATCCAAAGTAGAAAGCGCCTCCATAACATATTCGCCAATCTGCGTTGATGAAATTTCGGCCTCTCCTGATGCCTCCAGTCGCCGTTGGATTGAGTTTACCACTTTTTCCACTCGCTCTGAACTAACCGGACGTTTGCGCACGGCCAAATAAATTGATCTGGCCAATTTATCGCGGTCAAACATGGCTTTTTCACCATTTTTCTTAACCACAATCAAATCTCGCAGTTGCACCCGTTCAAAGGTTGTAAACCGCGAACCGCACTCACCGCATTCACGCCGGCGCCGAATAGCTGAGCCGTCATCAGTATCGCGTGAATCTTTAACCTGAGTGTTGTCACTGCCGCAAAATGGACATTTCATGCTCTTATTTTCCTTTATCAATCAAAGATTCTGCAACCTGATACAGCTTTGAAGAATATCTGGCTCCTTTTATAAGGACAATATCATTATTTTGCAAGAGGTTATTTAGCAGGAATTCATCTAACCCGTCTTTATTTTCAAAATAATGTTTTTCTTTATTGTCCGGAACTTGCGCCAACATCTCTTTCATCTCCGGACACACCCCGACCACCACGTCAACCGTGCTGGCGGCCACCACTTTGCCGATTTCGGCGTGGCGCGCCCGAGAGGTGTCGCCCAGCTCCGCCATTTTGCCCAACACCACCACCTTGCGCCTGTTTGTCGGCTGACTGCTCAACGTTTCAATCGCAATTTTCATCGCTTCCGGCTGTCCGGAATAACTATCGTCTATCAGAGTATATGTTCCACCTTGCGGCAGTTTCAGCTGATATTTGGCTCCCCGTCCCGGCAAAGCGCCAAACCCTGATAAATGTTCAGCCGCGGCTTTAACATCAAGCCCCAACTCTTTGATAAGAGTCAAAACACACCATGCGTTGTAATAATTGTGTTCTCCATTGTCCTGCAGTTTCAGCTCAACGTCCGGATGATCATTTTTGCCAAACCTCACCACTTTGGCGCCATTTTCCAAAGCGCGTTTCTCCAGTAACGAAGCAAAATTGGTATCCTCGTTGATAATGGCCGTTCCGCCTTGCTTTAGAGACTTAAAAATTTCCGCCTTTGCCTCGGCAATCCCCTCAAAATTCGGAAAGAATTCAATGTGCATCGGATAAACATTGGTAACTATGGCAATAT
This sequence comes from uncultured Alphaproteobacteria bacterium, assembly GCA_934248075.1. Lineage (GTDB taxonomy): Bacteria > Pseudomonadota > Alphaproteobacteria > RF32 > CAG-239 > CAZU01. The sequence continues at coordinate 12,856 of CAKQKH010000013.1, forward strand.
CCGGCCGCACATAAGAAACCAGCTCTTCAATCTCGCCTTTGGCGCTCATTCCCATTTCAACCACGGCATAATCGGCGCTCATATCCATTCTGCACAAAGTCAGCGGCACCCCGATCTGATTGTTAAAATTGCCGCTGGTGGCATAAACTTTGCCAAACTGAGACAACGCATACTTAATTTCTTCTTTGGTTGTGGTTTTGCCGGCGCTGCCGGTCAAGCCGATTACCACTCCCTTGAACAATGAGCGATTGTAAGCACCAATTCGACCATAAGCCTTAACGGTATCAGCCACCACGATTTGCCTTTCAGCCGAAACCTCCGGCACCACATGGTCAACCAAAACCAAAGCCGCGCCTTTTTGCAGCACCTCCGCCACATAATTGTGTCCGTCGTTTTTTTCGCCGCGGATAGCCACAAACAGATCACCGTTCTTAATCGCGCGGCTGTCGCTGACAACATCGCTAATCACGGTGTCAATAACTTTTGAATCCGAACCGACGATTTCCACCAATTTTTGCGAACTTATATTTTGCATTTTGCGCTCCTTATCCACCAAACGGAAATATTATAAAGAGAAAAGATTAAGATTTCATCTAAAATTTTTAGACAAATTTTGTCTTGATTTTTTCACAAATCGGTGTTAGCCCTGATAATGTTGATTATAATTTGTATATTATGAAAAAGATTATCGCTTTTGCGCTTGTTTTCGGGATGATTACAAGCTGCTATCAACCAACGGTATCACCGATTCAGGGTTCCAAAGGGCTTTATAGCTATTCAGCCAATGTCAAAGGACAAACGCTGTATGGTGTCAAAGCTATATCACTTCAAGAATTGTCTCCGAATGTCAAAAAAGACAAAACCGTGGTTCCGCCGCTTTATGTTAACCTATTCTACAAAAACGGCGCCATTTATGGTAACACCGTTGATGGCAAAACCACAATTTACACTTCTGACGGCAAAAAAATCTTTGGTCCAGCAGTCGGTGTTCATGTTGACAACGAATACTTCACAGTCAAGGAAGACAACATTGTCAAAGTTGTGATTGTGCCGCTCAAAGAGCTTGTTATCGGACCCATGGCCAGAATTGAAGTCATACCGGAAGGTTTCCTTTATCAAAACGGAGGACTTTGCGGCATTCTGAATCAATACGGTCAGGAGATTGCCAAAGGATATGAGAAAATCACACGCGTATCCGACATTGGCAACAAATCTTGGTTTTATCTGGGCAAGCCTAAGAGCTCCAACCAGTGGAAAAAGATCTCCGCTGACGGTAAGACCGTTAAGAACATCTATCCTTGGCAGACCAGTCAGATCCAAACTGATGCCAAGGGCAAAGGTGGTTTTGGTGATGAGACACTCGGCGGCATATATGTCACCAAGCCAAACAGTTACTAACAAAAAAACCGGTCATTGACCGGTTTTTCTGTTTTTTGCCTAATATATCGGAAAGCGCTGACAAAGTTCTTTAACTTTTTGCGCGATTTGCGCAATCACTTCATCGGCATTTCCGGCGGCAACCGCATCTACCACATCGGCGATCCAGTTTCCAACCTGTTCAAATTCCGCTTCCTTAAAACCGCGGGTTGTTCCGGCCGGAGTTCCGATTCGGATACCCGAAGTAATTTTTGGCGGCATCGGATCAAAAGGAATCGCATTTTTATTGCAGGTAATACGAGCCTTATCTAGAGCCGTGGCAATCACATCGCCGGTCACGCCTTTGGGGCGCAAATCCACCAACAGCAAATGAGTGTCCGTGCCGCCGGAGACTAAATCCAATCCGCGTTTTTTGAGTGTTTCACCCAAAACCTTGGCGTTTTTCAACACTTGCGCCGCATATTGTTTAAACTCTGGAGTCAAATCCTCCTTAAAGCAAACCGCTTTGGCGGCAATAACGTGCATCAACGGCCCGCCCTGCGCTCCTGGGAAGATTGCAGAATTGATTTTTTTGGCCAACTCTTCATTATTGGTCAGAATCATTCCGCCGCGAGGCCCGCGCAAAGTTTTGTGCGTGGTTGTGGTAACCACATCAGCCCATTCCAACGGATTAGGATGAACGCCGCCGGCGACCAACCCCGCAAAATGCGCCATATCCACCATCAGATAGGCTCCAACCTTATCGGCAATAGCGCGAAATCTGGCAAAATCGACTTGTCTGGGATACGCCGATCCGCCGGCAATAATTAATTTAGGATTATGCTCCAAAGCCAACTGCTCAACTTGTTCATAATCAATCAAACCGTCTTTCTGGCGTACTCCATAAGCCACCGCGTTCAACCATTTGCCGGAGATTGAGACTTTTGCCCCGTGGGTCAAATGGCCGCCGGCATCCAAACTCATACCCAAGATGGTGTCATGCGGTTGCAGCAATGCCAAATAGACTCCGGTATTGGCCTGACTACCTGAGTGCGGCTGAACATTGGCAAATTTGCAATTAAACAATTTTTTGGCTCTTTCAATCGCCAAATTTTCCACCACGTCAACAAACTCGCAACCATGATAATAGCGGCGGCCGGGATATCCTTCGGCATATTTGTTGGTCAGAATAGATCCTTGCGCCTCCAGCACAGCGCGAGAAACAATATTTTCCGAGGCAATCAACTCTATCTGATTCTGCTGGCGCTTAAGTTCATCATCAATCGCGGCAAAGATCTCCGGATCTTCTTGTTTTAATTCCTGTTCAAAATCCATCACAAACTCCTATTCGTCTAATTCATTAATTCGGCGCAAATGTCTGCCGCCTTCAAAGCTCGCGTTTAAAAATATGTCCAAATAGCGCACCACGTCTTCAAATTTTTGCATTCTGCCGCCAAACACCGCAATATTAGCATTATTATGCTCCCTAGCCAGATGCGCAACTTCTTCATTATACAGCAACGCCGCGCGGATTCCCTTCACCCGATTGGCGGCAATAGAGATTCCGATTCCCGTTCCGCAAATCAGGATTCCGTTATCCGCCTGCCCTGACAATATTGCATCTGTCATTTTGCGCGCGATCAGCGGATAATCGCAAGATTCCTCAGTGTGGGTTCCCAAATCCTCAAGCCTAACTCCTTGTTTTGCATAGTATTCAATCAGCTTTTGCTTGAGTTCAAATCCGCCATGATCAGAGGCAATTGCAATTTTCATAAACAACCATCCTTTCAATATTTCAACAACTTTTGCCATCATATAACAAAGTTGTGATAAAAAAACAAATTTTTTAAAAAAATCTATTGACGTGGGAAAAAATTACTGTATATATAGAGACACCGATTGAGAGACGGTAACCGAACGGCCGGTTGGCAGAGTGGCTCATGCAGAGGACTGCAAATCCTTGTACATCGGTTCAATTCCGGTACCGGCCTCCAAGTATTATTCCGACTTAGCTCAGCGGTAGAGCAATCGGCTGTTAACCGATCGGTCATCTGTTCGAATCAGATAGTCGGAGCCAAAATAAAATCCCCTGGTGAGTTTGTTCACCGGGGGATTTTGTTTTGTACTATTCATCAGAATCACAGTCATCATCAGAATTTGAATCACAATCATCATCAGAGGCACAATCTACATTTGCACATTCGTCTGAATCATCATGGCCATTAGCCTTTTCATATTCTTCAGCTTTAACGCAGACAAAATCTACATTTGGTTCGCCTTTGTCAGTCCAATGTCCATGATTATAATTAGCTCCAGTATGAGGGTGATCTTCTCTAATTTCACCATTATTGGCGACCCAAGCTTTAGCCTCACGCTCATACTCATCTGCCGACATTATAATCGGCTCTTTTCCATTTACATGTTTGTTAGCCATGATTAATAATTTTTAAAGTTAATAAAAAAGCGCTTTGAGACTATATCTTTTGTAAATTTTGTCAACATTTTAATATCCTTCTTTTCTCTTGATTTTGGACAAAATTTATGGTATTTATAAGATATTGTTATCAGGAGAAGCTATGGAAAAGATTTTTCGTGTTGTTTGCAGTACCGACACTGCCAAAGAAAAACCAAATTTGATTGTAGATTTTGACAATGCCGCCATTGACAAAGCTCAGGTTACTCATCAACAATTGTTTATGTTGCGCCAAGATGCAACTCCGCATGCCCAACAAATTTTACCACCGATTATCTTAAAAGACAACGATGACAATATTTCTCTTGAATTTGACAAATTCGAAAAATGCACCAAGAAAGATCAAGAAAAATTGCAAGAGTTTTCAACCCGCATAAAACTTGAATATCAAAAACTCAAGTATCGCGGGCAGTCCACTACCATTCCCCTCACCCCATATAACCTCGCCTGTCTTTATGAAGATATTGACACCTCGGTTTGCCCAGAAACTCCCGAACAGGAAAATCTGTTCAACCGTATTAATGCCTCCCGCAACTTACGCGCCAAACTCAAAAACAATTTTGACAGCCGCAGTCTGGCTGAGCGTTTGAATCGCTACTAATCAATCTCAGCGCGCTTCCCATACAACAAATATTCATAAAGCAAAGAGCGCTTGCTGGTTTCATCATCAAATTTGTCATAAGTATCAAACCCCTGCTCAGCCAACGTTGGCTGTTTGCCGAACAAAGACACTCCCAACCCCAGTCGGCCTCCGTCAATCTTAATCCCTAAGCTCTCGACGATTGTCGGATACATATCAAACGGCATAAATTTTCGCCCCTTCTCTTGCTTAGTTTGAAGCGCTGAATTAATAAAGACATTCAAATTGCGGCGTTCTGTATTTTTGCTAAAGATAGTGTCGTTCATCACCAAATGGTCATTAACAATCACAACTGTGGTATCCTTATAAAACGGCTGTTGTTGTATCCATTCAAGAAACCGGCCTATTTTTTTGCTGGCGCAATTATATACATTTACATAACGCTCGCCTGAAGTAACTTGGCAGTTCCGTTCATCAAAATATTCATCGCCGCCGTGAGTGTCCATAGTCATCATAATCACCGCGAACGGCTTGTCTTTTTTGGCCAAGCGACTAATTTCATTTCTGGTCTCGGCATACAGCTCCTCATCGCGTAAAATCCGTTTTCTAATCTTGTCATGGTCATCATTCAAACGATATTTCTTCTGCCAATTTTTCCAACTCAAAACCTTAGGACGGCCATGGCTTTTAAAAAATTTGCTCACACCGGCATAAGACTTTTCCATACCGGTCAAAAATGTTTGATTATACCCTTGCTGCCGCAATATATCCGTCAGACACCAGGCTTTGGGTAAATAACCATGCTTAGGCAAAAATTTATTATGATTAGCTATCGGCAAATGAAGCGGAATTCCGCAAGTCTGCGCCACCAGTCCGGCCTGCGTCCATTGAGAACCGTCCACCTGTATAGAACCGCCGATATCTTGATCATGGCTGAAGTTCAGATTATTTTTTGCCAGCTCATAAAGCTCCGGCATAATCGCCTTGTTATCGCTCTGGCGATACTCTTTTCGCAAAAATGTAGCCTCTGCCGATTCAACAAATATCAAAACCAAGTTTCTTTTTTGTTTGGGCGCCGTCATCGATACCGCGACCGGATCCTGATAATATTTTTCATAAAAATCCGACACTACCGAACTCGCCTGATAATCAGCGATAATTTCTCCGATATTGAGTTTTACCAGCACATATACGCCACTGCAAAGCAACAACCCGCCGGCAAGATAATTACGATATTTGGCAACAATATTTTTCAGGCCCGACAATTTGCCCCAATTCAGCTTTGACACACCATAAACTACCGCCAAAACAATTGCCGTGGTCATCACCGTGTTTTGCAAAAAACTGGCCAGCAATTTACTCTCAGCATCGAGAGAAATATTCATATGAAACAAAATCTGCTCATAAGTAACTTCGCCAAACTTACGCAGCTGCCAATTCATTGCCATATACAGCGAACACGCCAGTCCAAGCATCAACCAAGCCAACATCAAAACACTCCTGCAATTAAAAATTATTCTAATTGTAGGATTTTGTGTCTTGATAGCAAGAAATTATATCAGGCTGTTAATAAGCCTAGCCCAATAGCGAACCACCGACCGCCACCGTGTCTGCTGGCATATCGACGAACTGGACGTTAACATATTCTTTTTCAACATTTAGCTCCGCGACCGCCAGGTCTGTCAATACTTTGCATAGTGCAGGCTTATTCCGAAATCCGATAGACTTCATCTCAATCAAAGCGCCCTTATTTTTGGCGCTGCCATTAAAAGCCATAGCCGGATTCATCAAAACATTCACCACCACATATTGCAATGGCTTGCCCAACTCTTTAGCCACCACATTGGCCGCGTCAGCCGCAAAATTCGGATTAGTGCAAACTCCGTTGGAATAAACTGTCAAAAAAGGCATCATTTTTCTCCTATAACATGGCCGTATAACATTTTCTCATAGAATTTAGAGCGCATCTCCAGCTGTTTGTCAATCTCCTTAACTGATTTTTCATTTTTTTCCAATCAAAAAGTGCCGCAGTTTAATCTGCGGCACTTTTATTAAAGACCCAACAACCTTATTCCTGATCGTCAGTCATTTCCGGCTCGGCAACCGCGTCATCGGCATCATCATCGGCATCAGGCGCGCTCTCGCCCAACACTTCAGAACCGGTCTCGTCTTCCAGCTCTTCGTCATCGCCATCATCGGCATCAAGCCAGGTAACCGAAACCACTTTTTCGTCATCTCCCAGACGGAAGAGAATCACGCCCTGAGTTTTGCGTCCGGCAACCCGAATATCCGCCACCGGCATCCGAATCAGCTTACCGCCGTCGGTAACCATCATAATCTGGTTATTATCCTCAATCGGGAACGAGCTTGCAACTTCCTTATTGCGGGCGGACATTTCCATATTGGCAATACCCTGACCGCCACGGCCGGTAACGCGATATTCATAAGAAGAAGACCGTTTGCCGTATCCGGTGGTGGTAACCGAAAGGATAAACTGCTCATTTGCTTTCATTTGCTCATAAAATTCTTGGCTCAGATTGCTAAAATCAAGCTCCTGCCCCTCGGCCTCCATACGTTTCAAGCGGAAGAATTCTTCCCTCTCCTCAGAGGTCGCGTCACTGTGATTCAGCACCGACATAGAGATAACCTCATCGTCTTTGCCGAGTTTGATGCCGCGAACACCGGTAGAATTACGACCGACAAACACGCGTACGTCAGTGACCGGAAAACGAATGCATTTGCCGCTTCTGGCCGCCAGCATAATATCATTGTCCTCATGGCAGATACGAACGTTAATCAGTTTGTCGCCCTCGTCAAGTTTCATCGCAATTTTGCCGTTGGACTGGACATTAACAAAATCCATCAGCGAGTTGCGACGAACATTACCCTGCGCGGTGGCAAACATAATTGACAAATTCTGGCACTCGTCCTCGTTTTCAGGCAGTTTCATAACCGTAGTAATGTTTTCGCCCGGATCCAGCGGCAACAGATTAACAAACGGTTTGCCCTTAGAAGTCGGAGACCCCAGCGGCAGTTTGTAAACCTTCATCTTATATACATAACCAAGCGACGAGAAGAACAATACCGGAGTATGAGTACTGGCCACAAACAAACGAGTAACAAAATCCTCCTCTTTGGTTGTCATACCGGACTTGCCTTTGCCGCCGCGTTTCTGCGCCTTATAGGCATTTAGCGGCACGCGTTTGATATATCCGGCCTCGGTAACCGTAACCACCATATCTTCGCGCTGAATCAAGGATTCAATATCGGTGTCATACTCAATATCCTCAATCTTAGAGCGACGCGGAGTTGAGTATTCATCTTTAATGGCAACCAACTCATCGCGCATAATGCCATAAAGTTTCTCGCGGCTGGACAAGATAGACAGACATTCTTTAATCTCGTCACCCAAATTGACCAATTCCTCATGAATTTTATCCCGCTCCAAACCGGTCAAACGCTGCAGTTTCAAATCCAAAATAGCCCGCGCCTGCGCCTCAGACAAACGATAAGTTCCGTTCTCGACTTTGCGATCAGGTTCATCAATCAATTTGACCAAAGTTTCCACATCGCCGGCCGGCCAAGCTTTGGCCAACAAGGCATCTTTCGCATCTTGCGGACTTGGTGAAGTACGGATAAGCTCAATCACCGGATCAATATTTTCAACCGCAATTGCCAAACCAACCAAAACATGCGCCCGATCACGAGCCTTGTTCAGGTTAAAAATCGTGCGGCGACGGATAATTTCTTCCCTAAACTCAATAAAGGCGGCAATAATCTCGCGCAGATTCATCATCATCGGGCGGCCGTTATGGATTGCCAGCATATTCATACCAAAACTGGTTTGCAGCGGCGTGTATTTATAGAGTTGGTTTAACACCACATCGGCCTGAAAATCACGCTTGATTTCAATAACCACCCGCACGCCGTGGCGGTCGGACTCATCACGAATTTCGCCGATACCCTCAAGTTTTTTCTCTTTAACCAATTCGGCAATACGAGTAATCATCGCCGCTTTGTTAACCTGATAAGGAATCTCATGAACAATGATTGCTTCCTTATCTTTGTGCAACTCCTCAATTGTGCATTTGGCGCGCATAACCACAGACCCGCGGCCGGTCAGATAGGCTGATTTTGCGCCCGAATAACCAAGGATCAACCCTCCGGTCGGAAAATCCGGCCCCGGAACGATATTAATCAATTCTTCAATAGATATCTCCGGATTGTCAATATAGGCGCAACAAGCGTCAATAACTTCGCCCAAATTGTGCGGTGGAATATTGGTTGCCATACCAACCGCAATACCATTGGCGCCGTTCACCAACAGATTCGGATAGCTAGCCGGCAAAACCGAAGGCTCTTGCAGGCTCTCGTCGTAGTTAGGCATAAAGTCAACGGTGTCTTTGTCAATATCATCAATAAGCGCGTGAGCAACCTTGGCCAATCGTGCTTCGGTATAACGCATGGCCGCGGCGCTGTCGCCATCCATAGAACCGAAGTTACCTTGGCCGTCAATCAAAGGCACCCGCATTGAGAATGGCTGAGCCAAACGCACCATCGCATCATAAACTGATGAATCGCCATGGGGGTGATATTTACCTAAAACATCACCGACAATACGCGCCGATTTGCGGAACGGACGATTATAATCATAGCCGTTTTCATAAGCCGAATAGATAATGCGGCGATGAACCGGCTTAAGACCGTCGCGAACATCTGGCAACGCACGAGACACAATAACGCTCATGGCATAATCCAAATATGAGCGGCGCATTTCCTCCGAAATTTCTACCGGAGAGATATCTTTGGTGGTTTCAACCACCGGCAAAGCTTCATCAGTCACTTTATTTCACCTTTATTCAAATTCAAACTGCCGATAATATAACAGATAAGAAGTTTAGCCGTAAGTGTTTTTACCAACTTATGCCCAGATAAAAATGGCGTTTTTCTCTCTACGGGCAAAAAATCGGCCTTAAAATCGATTTTGCTTAAACCAAGCCGCCTAAAAGTTAATAAATAAATTCTCTAAAGGCTTAAAATCAGCCGCAGAATGGATAATGATAACCTGATAACAATTTATTTATTGTTTTTTTACTTTCACTGTCATTCCTCGAACGCCAAGCAAGCGCTTGGAGGCACTGCCCAGCACTATCTCCAGCGAGGTTGGATAACGTGCGTGTATAATAAGATTTTAGGGTGATGAAAGCGGAGCGTACAAGGTAGTACGTGAGCATTTCATCAGCCCGACAAATCTGTATTAGACACCAGTTAGACAGCCTCGCCCAATTGCACGATTTCCAGCGAGGGCGGATAGTGGAATTTATAGAGTAATTTCTAGGTGCGGAAAAGCGGAGCGTACATAGTAGTACGTGAGCATTTTCCGTCACTGTAAAATTGCTCTAGAAAACCACTAGACGCCCTCGCCTACTTAGACGCCCTCGCCTACCCAGACGCCTACGCCTTACGCAACACCGCCCCACACTTCTGTTTCAGACTCTGCTCGACTTTATTCATCAGAATCTCAATATCTGTATCGCTAAAGGTGCTTTCAATCGGTTGGAATGTCAACGCCAAGGCCAATGATTTTTTGCCTTCGGGAAGATTCTCGCCCTCATAGACATCAAAGATGCGCACATCTGAGATATGCACTCTGTCAGCGGTTTTGGCCGTCGCAATCACATCTGCGGCTTTAACGGTCTTATCGACCACAAAGGCCATGTCTTTATCAACCGGCTGGAATGGCGACAAATCCAGCTTTTTGCGAGCTTTGTCTGCGCCGCCGCGCGGCAACGGAATATTATCCAAAATCACTTCAAAACCCACCACGCGCTGCTTGATACCAAATGTCTTAAGCACGCTGGGGTGCAACTCGCCAAAATACGCCAAAACATTTTTGCCCAAACGCAAAGAACCGCTGCGGCCGGGGTGATAATAAGCGGGAGCATCTGTTGAGACTTGCGCATTGTCAAACGGACCATTTGCCGCGGCAATAGCCGCCAACGCGTCGGCCTTGGCATCAAACACATCATAAGCTCGCTCTTCGCCATACCAATTTTTCTTATCTGTGTTGCCAGAACGAATACCGCCGGCAATTATATTTTGCTCGCCGGGTTTACGCCCATAAAACGCCGGTCCGACCTCAAAAATCGCCACATTGGAATATCCGCGGGCAATATTGCCTTTCAGCCCCAACAACAGGTTGGGCAATACCGACGGACGCATAATGTCAAGCTCAGTAGTAATCGGATTGCAAAGAGCAATTTTTTCTTTGCCGGCCAAAAACGCATCGCACAACTTGGAATCCGTAAAACTCCAAGTAATCGTTTCCAGCATTCCGCGGTCGGCCAACTCGTGTTTTACACTGACCACGCGACGCTGCTCCGGAGTCAACACCGGTTTAGGAAAATTATCATGAGGCAACGGCTCAGCCGGAATTGCGTCCAGCCCAATCATTCGCACGATTTCTTCAACCAAATCATGCTCGCCCTCAATATCGCCGCGCCAGGTCGGAACAATCGCCTTAACTCGCTCGCCCTCATCAACAACCTCAAAACCAAGTTTGCCTAAAATCTCCATAATCTTATCTTTAGAAACTTCAACACCGGCAAAGTTTTTCATGCGCTCCGGCCGCAGATAAGCTGTCTTGCGCTCATAATTTTCCGCGCCGGCAATCACCTGCTCAGACGCCTCGCCGCCGCAAATCTGCAAAATCAACTGAGTTGCATAATCCGACCCGCTGATATTAGACATTGGATCAACCCAACGCTCATAACGATAGCGCGAATCAGAATCAATCTGAAACTTGCGACCGGTGCGGGCAATGCAAACCGGCTCAAACAACGCGCATTCCAAAAACACGTTCTGAGTATCAGCCAAACAGCCTTTTTCAGCGCCGCCCATAATACCGGCCAGACACTGAATCCCTTCATCATCGCAAATTCCCAATGCCTGAGCGTCCAGAGAATATTCTTTATCCTCCAGAGAGGTGAATTTTTCGCCCTCACGCGCCATCCGCACGCAAATATCGCCTTTAATTTTATCAGCGTCAAAAACATGTAACGGCCGCGCCAAATCATAGTTGATGTAGTTAGTAATATCAACCAGCGGAGAAATCGAGCGCAAACCAATAGCGGTCAAGCGATCTTTCATCCATTTCGGCGTCTCGGCCCGATTATTCACACCGCGAATATAGCGGCCGACATAAGTCGGACAAGCGGCAAAATCTTCAATTTTTACATTAATCGGACTCTTGAACCCGCTGTTTTGTTTTAAAATTTTCATCGGTTTCAATGTTCCCAAGCCGGCCGCGGCCAAATCTCTGGCAACTCCATACACTCCCAAACATTCAGCGTGATTTGGAGTTATGGCGATATCAAACACCGGATCAACATTCAGAACCTGCGTAACCGAAACTCCGATCGGCGTATCCGTCGGCAAAGAGATAATTCCACTATGGTCGTCTCCTACGCCAAGCTCTGTCTCGGAACACATCATGCCAAAGCTCTCAACACCGCGAATTTTGCCGACCTCTATTTTTTCACCAAATGCCGGTATCATAACCCCGACATGAGCCAAAACGCCAACCATGCCCAACCGCACATTTGGCGCGCCGCACACAACCTGCAAAACCTGCTTACCGTCATTTACTCTTAAAATATGCAAATGATCCGAATCTGGGTGGTCTTGCACATCTTCAACCTTTGCGGTAACAAAATCAGCCAACCCTTTGGCCGGATTGATAACTTCTTCAACTTCCAATCCGATTTTGGTTAAAGTTTCAGAAATTTCTTCAACACTGGCTGTGGTATCCAAATGCTCTTTCAGCCAAGATAATGTAAATTTCATCGTGCAGATCCTCCGTTATTACTCAAACCGCCGGTCATTGATGCTGTATCCAACGGCACAAATCCATAATGTTTCAACCAGCGAATATCAGATTCAAAAAATGTTCGTAAATCCGGAATGCCGTATTTCAGCATCGCCAAACGATCCAACCCTACGCCAAAGGCAAATCCCTGATATTCGTCTGGATCTATACCGCCGGAGCGCAAAACATTCGGATGCACCATGCCGCACCCCAAAATCTCCAGCCAATCATCGCCGGCACCGATTTTAAGCTCTGTTTTGCTTTTTTTGCAGCCGATATCCATTTCCGCAGACGGCTCCGTAAACGGAAAATAAGAAGGACGATAGCGCACCGGAAGTTCATCAAGCTCAAAAAACGCTTTTACAAAATCGTACAAACAACCTTTTAGGTTGGCAAATGTGGTCTTCTTGTCAATCACCAAACCCTCAACCTGGTGGAACATTGGGGTGTGAGTGGCATCATAATCCGAACGATACGTGCGCCCCGGAGCAATAATGCGGATCGGCGGACGGCGCTTTTCCATAGTGCGGATTTGCACCGCCGAAGTCTGAGTGCGTACAACATAACTGTCATCAAAATTCGTGCTTTCGGGATTAGGAATATAGAAAGTATCCTGCATCTGACGCGCCGGATGGTTCGCCGGAGTATTTAAGGCGTTAAAATTATGGAACTGGTCCTCAATATCCGGACCGTCAACAACATCAAAACCCATTTGTCCGAAAATGGCAACCACTTCTTCATAAATCTTAGAAACCGGATGAATCCGTCCCTGATGCTCCGGCCGTATCGGCAATGTAACATCTATGGTCTCGCCGGCCAATTTTGCGTTTAATTCCGCCTTTGCCAGCTCATCTCTGCGCGCTTCAAGAGCTTTTTCAATCTCAGATTTCAAAATATTGAGATTTTTGCCCATTTCTTTTTTTTCTTCAACCGACATTGTTGCCAGACTTTTCATAAGTTCGGTAACCGCGCCTTTTTTGCCCAACACCGAAACCCGAATTTCGTCTAGGGCTTTCAAATCAGCAGCTTTGGCAATTGCCGCCAAAGTATCTGTCTTGAGATTATCTATATTTTCCATTTTTCCACCATATTTAAAATACAAGAGAGCCTGTCCTGATTGCTCAAGCAGACTCTCTAAATTTTATGCTGTTTTCAACAATTACTTGCTTAAAGAAGCCTTAACCTGGTCAACCAGTTTAGCGAAAGTTTCGGGCTCTTTAACAGCGATATCGGCCAATACCTTACGATCAAGCTCAATACCAGCTTTGGTGAGCCCGTTCATAAATCGGGAATAGGTCAAATCATGCAAGCGGGTTGCAGCATTGATACGCTGAATCCACAAAGCACGGAAATTTCTCTTTTTGGCTCTTCTGTCGCGGTAAGCATATTGCAAAGCCTTTTCAACTTTTTCAACAGCTACTCTGAACACATTATTGTTACGTCCTCTATAGCCTTTAGCCATAGCGAGAACTTTTTTGTGACGCGCGTGAGCGGTAACACCTCTTTTAATACGTGACATTTTTGCTTCCCCTTACAAATACGGTAAAAATTTCTTGACGAGTTTAACATCAACATCAGCCAACAGCAGAGTGCCGCGAGCCTGTCTTTTCATCTTTGTACCTTTGTTGAAAAGCAAGTGTCTCTTGAAGGCAAAGTTTCTTTTCAATTTGCCGGTGCCGGTAACGCTAAAGCGTTTTTTAGCCGCACTTTTAGTTTTTAATTTAGGCATTTTAATCCCTTTCAAATTTCAAAAAATATTGGAATTATAACGAGTCGTCAGGCATGCCAATTAGCCCGCACCACCCGATTAGGCTGAGTTTATACAACCAATTCTTTGCAAATGCAAGCGTTTTCTTCCCTTGAGAACTAAATTCTTTTTGGAACTGCGCCACCACAATTTTTTGATTGATAAACCTAATAAAAATTTCGACTAACCACGCCGCCGCCAACAACATCGCCCAGCGCGCCGTCTCGCAGTTGCACCACCCGATCCATCTGCTGCGCCAGCTCCATATTGTGTGTGGCCACCAGAGCCGAAAGCCCCGTCTCTTTTACAATATTTATCAATTCCGCAAATACGGTTTCCGCCGTTTTGGGGTCCAGATTACCGGTCGGCTCGTCTGCCAAAAGCAATTTCGGATTATTGGCCAGCGCGCGAGCGATTGCCACTCTTTGCTGTTCCCCGCCCGAAAGCTCTGCCGGACGATGTTTTAATCTTTTGGCCAGCCCTAAGCGTTTGAGCAATTGCTCGGCTCTTTCCCTGGCCAAGTCTGTTCGCACACCGGCAATCAACAATGGCATCATCACATTTTCCACCGCGTCAAAATCCGGAAGCAGATTGTGATATTGATAAACAAATCCCAAATAATCTCGCCGCAAAGACGTGCGCACGGCATCATTCAATTTGGAACATTTGTTGCCGTCCAAATATATCTCGCCCTTGGTCGGTTGCTCAAGCAGACCGGCGATTTGCAACAAAGTAGATTTGCCGGCGCCACTGGGGCCAATCAGCGCCACGATTTCGCCTTTGGCAACATTAAGATTAATCCCGCGCAAAACTTCCACCGTCTGCCCGCCCTGCTTAAACGAGCGATACAGATTTTTCAGTTCCAGAGTCAAAGTTTGATTACTCATAGCGCAAAGCCTCCACCGGATCCATTTTTGCGGCTCGATATGCCGGATACAATGTCGCCAAAAAAGAAAGCAGCAACGATATAACCACCACCGTCAAGACTTCCAAATTATCAACCTTAGCCGGCAATTTGGATAAGAAATATATTTCGGCTGAAAACAAATCTCGTCCCATTATGGTTTGCAGTCCCTGACGAATAGCCTCAATATTGTGACAGAACAATAATCCTAAAACCAATCCCAAAGCTGTGCCTACAAAACCGATAAAAGCGCCATCCATAAAGAATATACGCATAATCATGCCCTTGGTGGCGCCCATAGTGCGCAACACCGCCACATCACGTCCTTTGTCTTTCACCAGCATAATCAGACCGGTGATAATATTAAACGCCGCAACCAAAATAATCAGCGTCAAGATGATAAACATAACATTGCGCTCAACATCAATGGCATTGAAAAAAGCCGCGTTGGTCTGTTTCCAGTCATAAACATAGGCGCCGTCTCCGCTCACACTGCGTTCAATTCCGCGGCGCACCGGAGCCAAAAGTTTTTCATCATCTATGGTTACATCAATATGAGTAACCGCGCCTTTCAGGCCAAAATACACCTGAGCGGCCTCCAGCGGCATAAAAATAAAGTTGGAGTCATATTCATACATTCCGGCCTCAAAAGTGCCAATCACCTGATATGATTTCATCCGTGGCACCGAGCCGAAAGCGGTAACCTTGCCATTGGGTGAAATCAGAGTGATTTTATCCCCCGGCACCACTCCCATTTTGGTAGCCAAACGAATACCCATAACCACATTATCGCCCCGAAAATCATGCATATCAACTTTTTTGAAAGCTTCGCGCAACACCTTTTTTTTCTGAATATCCTCCGCGGAAATACCTCTAACCATCGCGCCTTCGGCTGATTTTCCGGCAGAAACCAGCAACTGATTCTCAATCATCGGTATCACAATTTGCACATGCTCAATTTCCGCCAAATCTTTTACGGCTTCCTGATAATTATTAAAAGGATACCCCAGCGGCGACATAATGCCTATATGCCCGTTAATTCCCAAAATTCTGCCCAAAAGTTCATGACGAAAACCGTTCATTACCGACATAACGATAATCAAGGTCGCCACTCCCAGAGCAATACCGGTAAAAGCAAAACCGGTAATCACCGAAATAAACCCCTCTTTGCGTTTGGCTCGCAAATATCGTCTGGCAACCAATCTTTCAAATTTAGAAAAAAGCATGCAAATTCTCCGTATTCATCTGCATTTATATTGTTTTTTATATATTTTTACAACCGCCAAGCGGGTTATACACAAAAAAATACCGCCCGATTTTACGGGCGGCACCGAGTTAGGACTCAATTAAATTAAGCGCTTTTCTGAGAGCTGATCAGGCCTTCGGAAATTTGCAAATTGGTGTTAATCATACTGTCAATGACTTTATCATTGATATTTTTGATATCCTTACCAACCTCCAAAGTCTTGGAAGACACATAATCTGCCAGCTTAATCAGATTAGACTTTGTCTCTTCGGGTAATTTGGTTTCTTTGGCCTTGGCCAAAGTTTTAATATATACCCAAAGTTGCAGATTGTTGTCCAAAGCATTTACCAACTCTTGAGAGTCGTTGTTTTCACGAGCCGAAGACAAATCAACAGCGCATTTCAACAAGGAAAAAGCTTCTTCTTTGGCCAAAGAATTTCTGACCACCGCCAACAAACCCTCAGAAATCTGCATATTAATGTTGGCCAGACAATCAAAATCTGTCTTAGACATAGAAACACCCTTAGACAAGGTCAGTCTTTCTACAAACTTAGACAACTTCATCAAATTTTCTTTAATTTCTTTGGGAAGCAAGTTCTTTGCGCTTTTCAGCGAGGATTCTATCTCTACCCACAATTTCAAATTTTCATCAAGAGTCAGCAGTTTAATCTGATCATTTTCGCTGGTTGAAGCTTTGGAAAGAGCCTGGGCAAAACCCATTAAAATCTTAGCCTCGTCTTCAGCATCTCTGATTTCATCAATAGTGGTGTTCATTTATTTCGCTTCCTTTTATAAAAAATTTAACACATACACAATATAACAACTAAATCGGCTATTTAAATAACAAAAAATGATTAATCCACTTAAAAATCTGCCTCGGAGATTGGGGAAAATGCCGAAGCAGATTTTTTAGGGAAAAAACAGTTCATTACTCGAACTGTCAAATTTAAGAAAAAATTGGGGAGACTTTTTCTTAAATGTGCACATAATAATAAGAAAAGGTTCAAATTTCCGACACTATCTATCTCCCGCAAGACCGGAGAATAGTGCAGACGAGCTATTATACAGCCTTTCCTAGAACGGAGCGACAATATCCAATATCTGCCGCCCATATCTGGGTTGCTGAACATCGCTGATAACGCCTTGCCCGCCGTAAGAAACTCTAAGCTCGGCAATTTTACTTGATTCAATGGTGTTGTCTGAAGATATATCAGCGCGACGAATAATACCTCTGACCATCAACTGGCGCACTTCGTAGCTA
The DNA here is from genome assembly GCA_934248075.1 of uncultured Alphaproteobacteria bacterium. GTDB lineage: Bacteria > Pseudomonadota > Alphaproteobacteria > RF32 > CAG-239 > CAZU01. The sequence continues at coordinate 30,290 of CAKQKH010000013.1, forward strand.
ACGCGTATCTCCTGAGTTCCCTCAATCACCAGATTGCCGTTTGGTAGAACCTGAGTAACCGTCGCCGCCATGGTCATATCAATTTTTTCTTTACGATCAATTTTGCCATCGCCGGAAATCTCTCGATTCGAGTTGATGCTAACCAGATTGTCTTTATTAACCGCGTCGGGGAATACTTTGCCCAAATAACTTTCATAACCAAAGAAAGAGCCAATTCCTACTGAATCTTTGTTGTCATCACGGTTTTGTTCCATTTCGTTTTCCATCAAAGCGTTGTCTTTGGCGGATACCTTAACGGTTATGATATCTCCGACCTTAGACGCCCGTTGGTCCTTAAAGAACCCGCTTGACCCCGGTTTCCACAAAGAATTCGGCGCCGGCTGGGCATTATTTGCCTGCGGCATCGGCATTGACACCGGCTCATAGTTTTTGCTCTCAACCGGATTTGCAATCGGCGTAAGCGGCGGCTCGGACCCAACCTGCTGCAACCGCGACCACATTCCGCAACCCGAAAGCGATGTAGCCATCAACAATACCGCGGCTCCTCGTCTGATAATTAAATTAGTGTTATCCATATCAATAGCTCCCCAAACTATTATTCTACTTCTACTGTTTCGGCATTTATTACTTTGCCGGATATTTTTTTGTGGCTTTTGGTGTTTTCTAGTTCAATAACTTGCCCTTTGGCGCCGTCTTTCAGAGCAATGGCCTGAGCGGTAATCTGCAAACCTTTGCTGCGATATATCGATGTAACAGTTGCGCCTTTTTTTATCAAAATAACCGCTCCGATATCACGCTCGTTAATCAGTTTGCCGACTTTAAGAGTTTTTTTGGCCGCCTGCCCGATTAATTTATCTTCAGCCACCACCATCGTATCCTTAATCCGACCGAGACGAACCGCAACTTTTTTGAGCTTATCAATGGTAATTTCTTCACCTTTGGCAATATCTTCCGCCGGAACCCACGCTTCTCCCAAAGGATAAAACTTTCCAATCAACTGGGTTGAGGCTTTAGCCTCGCCGTCGGCAAAAATTTCCGCCTGCGCCGTAAACTTACTCTGCTCCTCATTTAACTTCAGATGAGAAATCATAACCTTGGCTTGCTCAGCGTCATCAAAAACATAAGCAGTCTGGCCACCGAAAAATTCTATTTCCAGATTTTCATCATGTCCCTGTTCCACCAACTCTTTTTGCAGCGCTGACAGAAAGTCGCTTTCGCTCAGCAGAACCGCCGCTTTTGCCGGCAACGCCAGCGCCAGTACCGCCAATATGATTCCCCAAAGTTTAAGCATCATTACCTCAATTGATTGATAGTGTTGAGCATCTGATCCGAAGTGGAGATGATTTTGGAGTTCATTTCATAAGCGCGTTGCGCCGAAACCAACTCAGTAATCTCGGTAACCGGATTGACATTTGAGGTTGAAAGATAGCCTTGCAAAATTGAGCCAAACCCCTCTTTGTCAGGATTATCCAAAATCGGCGCACCCGAAGCGGCTGTTTCCGTAAAGAGGTTGTTACCCATAGCCTCCAAACCGGCCTCGTTTACAAACGTGGCCAACTCCAGCTGGCCGACATTCACTTCATCGGTCTCGCCGTCTTGCTTAATCCACACTTCGCCGGAGTTATTCACATAAATTTCCACCGCGTCATCGGGAATAGTGATTTCCGGCTGCACGACATAACCGTCATGAGTAACAATCACGCCATCGCCGTTACGCTGAAACGCGCCGTCGCGAGTATAGGCGATACCTTTGCCCTCGGGCAGCTCAATCTGAAAATAACCGCGGCCGCGAATAGCCAAATCCAAATCATTGTCAGTCTTGGTAAGACCGCCGCCTTCGGTAATTCTATATACCGCCGCGGTTCTAACGCCCAATCCCAACTGCACACCGGACGGAACAATAGTGTTGTCTGCGGTTGAAGAAGACCCCGGACGAATAATGTTTTGATACAACAAATCATTAAATTCCGCCCTACGTTTGGTATAAGCGGTGGTGTTCATATTGGCGATATTGTTGGCAATCACGTCAACGTTGGTCTGTTGCGCCAACATTCCGGTTGCTCCAATGTGTAAAGATCTCATAATTTTACTCCCCTATAAAATTACGCCAATTGCGCATAAGTTGAAATTGTGTTGGACAAGCGATCATGCTCATTGTCAATCATTTGCTGAACATATTCATATGAGCGCTGCACCTTAATCAGTTTGGTCATTTCCTCAATCGGATTGACATTTGATTTTTCAATTTTTCCCTGAGCCAAGCGAGTATTGTCAGCCCCAATGGTCATAGCGTTTCCGGCAACATTTTCAAACATCGTTCCGGCCACTTTTTGCAATTTTTGATTATCGGCAAAATGAGCAAGTTTCAAACGGCCGATAACTCCGTTTTCGGTCATAACATCGCCGCTCTCGGTAATAATCACATCTTTTTCCGTCGGCGCAAAAAACAATGGTTCATTGTTTTCTGATAATACCAATGCTCCGTCGTTGGTCACCAACGCGCCATCGGCGTTCAAAGAAAACTGCCCTTTACGAGTGTACATTTCGCCGGCCGGCGTCTCCAAACAGAAAAACGCGTCGCCCTGAATTGCCACATCAAAGGTATTGCCGGTCTCTTCAAACGCGCCGGCGGCAAAGTTTTGAAAAGTGCCGTAATCTTCGGTAAAATAAAGCGGCGCGCTACCAATCCCCTGAGCCTCGGGAGTCTGCACCAAATAAGAGGTGAACAAAGTATCGTCTTGCTTAAAACCGGCGGTATTCATATTGGCCATATTGTTGGAAACCGTATCCATCTGTTTCCACAAAGCCATTTGCCGTGATAAAGCAATATAATTTATATTATCCATAATATTTTCCCCAATCGTTTTGGATAAATAAAACCAGTTGCCAATACATATGCAAAAGTTGTGCCAAATTTTTAAAAGTCATAAAAAAAGGTTGTAACCAATCAGTTACAACCTTTTAATTTCTTACTTCAGCAAATCTACATTGCTAAAAAATGCGACTAATGACGGATTATATTTCACCAGCAGCTGGTAAAATTCCTCATTTAGTTTTTCGCCCTTCCAGATTTGCCTCTTGCCGTCATAGAGCTCCCACCAGCTTGCATACTTGAGCCGCAGTCCCACAGAACTGGAAAGCATAATTGCGGTCTCGGTACCGATATCCTTGGGTTTGAGTTTTGGCATATTCCAATTCTCAAACGCGGCCGCAAAAGCCTCCCACAGGTTCATGGAAAATCTGGCATCCATCGTCATGGAGGTGAGCGCGTCAAGCTGAATCACCGTTGCCAACACTTGTTGCGGATTAGCGGCAAACTTGGTAATACGGCGGAATTGATCCAGCAGTTCCGGCATATAGCACCTGTCAATTTTGTACTTATACACCAGCCCCTGACGCAAGGCCTCAATAAAACCATCGGCATTGAGCTGAACATGAGTGTTGTATTTGTCAGGAACAATCACATCGACGAGATTAGGCTGGCCAAAATTATAATTGGCGTACCTGACAGAATCTATTTTCTTTTTCATTTCATAAAAGAATTAAAAAATTAGACATAATTAGACTATATAAACAAATGAGTAGCACAACTCATTTTTAAAAGCAATAGAAAAAAGCACCTTTTTCGGCAATGAGGATGTCGCCGTCCTGCGCAAATCGCTCTAGATGTGCTGTTATACGCCTTCGATTTCCAGCGAGGGCGGATAGCGTGCGTGTATAATAAGATTTTAGGGTGATGAAAGCGGAGCGTACA
>CAKQKH010000014.1 GCA_934248075.1 uncultured Alphaproteobacteria bacterium
GCAATATGGGATATGATTATAAAAATGAAGCGGAAAAAAGCGGCGAGCAATACACTGAGATTTTAAATCAATATGATTCGATAATCAAAGACAGCAGTTACAAGGGCGTAAATCTGCTCAAAAATGAAAATTTGAACGTGCGGTTTAATGAAAAGGGCAACGCTGATTTGAATGTTAATGGTAAGGATATGTCGGCCGGCGCGCTGGGGTTGAATACGGTTGATTGGCAAAATCAAGGCGATATTGCTCAAAGTTTGAAAGAAATTGCCGGCGCTTTGAAAAGTATCCGAGCTTTTACTGCGGAGTTAGGAAACAATTATAGTATCATTACCAATCGTCAGGAATTCACCGAGAATTTGATAAATATTTTAACTGAAGGCGCGGATAAGCTAACCCTTGCGGATATGAACGAAGAATCCGCTAATATGCTTTCTTTGCAAACCAGACAACAGTTAGCGATTAATTCCTTATCTCTAGCCAGCCAAGCTAGTCAAGCCGTCCTCAAGCTTTTCTAATTTGCTATTTTCTCACCCCTACCTTAATCCTTCCCCGTCAAGGGGAAGGAAAGAGATATTGCCTTATAAGTCTTCCCCATCGACGGGGGAAGATTTAGATGGGGGTGAGATAGAATAAAGACTGTCACCGCTCCGAGAGGCGAGTATTCTCGTCCGAGGTCAAGCGGTCTTCCGAGCTTTTAAAATGTCAGTACGGAAGATGCCATGACGATTGCGTTCCGCAATCGAGGCATGACAGAGTCTTTAAAAAAGCCGCCTGATAAGGCGGCTTGGGTTTGATGTGGAGAGATTTTATTCTCCAATTTTGCTATCAAAAGTGAGCTCTTCACCGGTTTTGGCATATGTGTCAACCGCGCGAGCCGCTTTCTTAGACAAGGCGATGCAGCCAGGGCCGGATACGCATCCGCCTTCGCAACACATAACCTCTAGCATATTGTTTTCACAGCCTTTGGCGGCATAACGCTTGAGCAGTTTGATGTTCTCTTTGGTCAAACCGTCAATGGTTTCCGGTTTAATCTCAAATTTATCTCCAACCAAACTGGCAACTGCACCGGCAACACCACCGGTAACCGGAAATTGACGACCCTGAGCGTGTGAAATCTTGGTGAATGGTTGTTCTGCGCATTCATCAACATTAATGCCGGCGGCAACCAACATAGCGCCAAGTTCTTCAAAGGTCAGAACATAGTCAACGTTTTTGTCCCATTCCGCTTCTGCGCGTTTGGCCAGACAGGGACCGACAAATACGGCAATGCAGTCGGGCATATCTTGTTTTACCAATTCCGCAGTATAATACATCGGAGTTTTGGTGTTGGATACAAATGGCTGAATTTCCGGCAAATGTATTTGAGCGGCACGGAAATAAGCTGGACAACAAGAAGTGGTCATAAAAGGTTTGCCTTCTTCCATTCGCTCAATAAATTCTGCCGCCTCTTTTTGAGTTGTAATATCTGCTCCAACAGCGACTTCAATAACATCGCTAAAGCCAAATTGCTTGAGAGCGCCAACCAAACTATTTAGTGAGCCGGGGAATTGTCCGGAAATTGCCGGAGCCAGCATGGCGACAACTTTTTTGTCGGTCTCTTTAATCTTTTTCATAACATCAATCATTTGCGAGCGTTCAACGACGGCGCCAAACGGACAAGAGGCCAGACATTTGCCGCAAGAAATGCATTTTTCACGGTCAATATGCTCTTTGCCTTTTTCGTCTTTGCTGATGGCTCCGACCGGACAAGCTTCTTCACAAGGAACCGGAATCTTGACTACTGAATGATATGGGCATACTTCATAGCATTTGCCGCAATTTACACATAAATCGTGGTCAATGTGCGCTTTGCCGTTGACGATGCTGATAGCTTGTTTGGGGCAATTTAACCGACAAGGTTGGGCAAAACACCCGCGGCAAACATTGGTGATGACGTATTGTGATTTTATGCAGGCCGAGCAGGCAATATCAATAACCGACAGGCGGTTGGGAGCGGCGTGTTCTCTTTCCAGAGCTTGTTCGCCATATTCGCGTAGGCTGGTTAATTCATCAGTTTCATCTTCGGGACAATGACCCAAACCGGCCATGCAGCGATATTTGAGTACGGCACGATCCTTGTAAACGCAGCAACGGCTGACTTCTCCGTCTTTGGGGCGAAGCTCCAGCGGAATTCGATCGGCATCTTTGAATTTGTCTTCCAAATAGCTTTGTGCCAGCTTAATCAATATCTTTGTTCGCATTAGGTTGGCATTATTCTTTGGTATCAGCATTTTTATTAAAAGTCCTTCTTATTAAACGGCTACGTTTATATTAACCGCAGCCAAATTTTTATTCTGTTCAACCTATCCGTTGATTTTCTCTCTGATTTTTGAAACAACTTTTTCGTAAGTGGCTTCTTCTATCAGCTCGTCATTAACATAAACGAAAGGGCCATGGTTGCGCTGGCGGGATAGATCTTTGCAAAGATTCATGCAGCGCTCTTCAATGATTTCGATTTTATCGGCGATGTCGGCGGGAGCATTAAACTCAAGGGATTGGATTTGCGCAGAACCCATAACAAAGCAAGACGTTCCCACACAGATTCTAACTTTAATTTTATTCATGATCAGGTCCTTTTCTATATGTATTTGACACTAATTTCTTTTAAGTATTTATCCTGCAACAGCCGGAAAATCTTTTTGACGATGTTGCGGCGAATTTCCAGTTCCATAGGCAAATTGGGATCTTGATGAGCGATGTTGATTTTGGTGCCAACTACAAAATCAATTTTATCACTATCAAGAATCAGTTTGGCCAGACGGGTTGCGCCGTTGTTTTTGTCGGTATCAATGCCTTCTTTTAGCATACGATACACATCAGTCAAGGTTAAAATTCCTTCCGTGACCAAATCTACGCCTTCCATGGTCGAACACATCGGAATCTTGTCATCAAGCGAGGTTTTATCAATCTCGCACTTGAGGCAAAGTTCGCGTTCTACAATGTTGGCGGTTGTTCCGCCGCAAATGGCGGTTTTGCCGTCATAATCAGATACCATTTCCGCAAATTCTTTATCACGACTCTCATCAAAGGGCGGGCCGGTTAAAATCAATAATTTGCGCGGTTTGCGAAAATATAAGACAACGCAACTGATATCATCGCCAGCGTGGCCGCCGACTTCTTTAGATATGGCTTCATTGACAATATCTCGCGCCAGATCGTGAGCCGATATATGAGGGTTTTTGCGAATCCGCTCCAGAGCAAAATTTATGCATCCCTGGCGTTGCCAACCAAGCGGATACAGACGATTGCCAAGTCCGGCCTGACTGACGCCGTCGGAGATTAAGATAATGCGATCTTCTTCTTGATTGGTTATCTGCGAAATGTTGATTGTGCGATCTTTCCATTTTTCCGATGATATTTCTCGGTAACGCACATTAACGGCTTTGCCATCACGAATAAGCATAAACGGCGGGTTGTCCATTTCAAAAATTCGGGTTTTGCCGTCAAGTTGGGTGTCAACCACCGAAAATGTGGCATAGCTTATTTTGCGTATTTGACAAATAGGCAAAGCTTCCATCATGATTTCTGAGGAATGCATCAGCTCCATGTCGCTTTCAACAAAAGTCATAGCCATGCGAGTGGTCATGGAGGATAAAATGTTGGCTTTGACGCCGCTGCCCAATCCGTCAGAAAGAATGGAAATTATGCGGCGTTCCTTGGGAATTTTTTTAGAATAAATAGTGTCACCAAAGCAATCTTCACCAAATTTTTGCTGTTGTGCCGTGCCTATTTCAATATATAGCGAATCGTTCATGGCACATTTATCTTTCAGTGGAGTTGGTGCGGATTTTGAGCTTGGTTTCGTCATTGTCATCAGAAGCGTAGTCTTTGGCAATTGATCTTAACAAAACCTCGGTTTCAGCCATATGCTCACCCAAAGTACAGGCAATTTGCTGAACGGTGGCCAAATTTTTGTGAATTACCTCGCGGGCTCTGGCGGCAATTTGCTCTTTGTGCATCTCGGTGTTGGTAACATCTTCAATAATGCCGCCAACACTTTGTTTTTTATCAATATTAAAGACTACAACATCATACATTTTGTCATCTTGGCGGACATGCTCTTTATGAATATCCTGCTCCAACTCCAATGATGCCGAAAACAGATTGGTAAAGCTGATAAAATCACGCAAATTGGCGCCGCGCAGATCGTTGTAGTCATATATGTCAGCGTGATCTTCTTCATTCCAAAACATGTCGCGAAATTCATCGTTATATTCCACGATATTAAGTTTGGCGTCGGCAATAACAATCGGCGACGGAATACAACGGATAAGAGCATTGGCTTTGCGCAAGGCTCGATGTTTCATATGAGATACGCACATATTAGGTTCGGCTTTGCCTTCCAGCAGGGCGCGGGCAAAGTTGCGGCAGGTGTCGTATCCGCAACCGCCGCAGTTGAGCTCATCTTCAACTGAAAATTTACCAATCTTGGCAAGAACTCCGCGAATTTCGGCCTCATCAAAAGTATGGTCGCTATAAGGATTGGGGTTAGATTGGTAACTGAGATTAATGTTGCATGAGGGTTTGCGTTTGCCGGAGTTTTCATTGAAAACAGTTTTATCAAGGATTTCCATGCGTTTTTGCAAGCCTGGTTTTTTGTCGGTTGTGCAAGGGCCGGATACGCACCCGCCGTAACAGGCCAAGCATTCTAAAAATGTCGGGCGATCTATGTCATCAGGGTCAAGACGAGTGAGTTCATCTTGAATGCTGTATATGCCGGTAATCTGAGAGGTGTATATATTGCTGTCCAGATTGTAGGCTTTGATAGTTTCAAGCATTCCGCCCTCTATCGGATAGGCGGTGCCTTCCTCGGCTTTGTCTAGGGCAAATACGTCAAAAACGCCGGGGGTAAGCTGAGTCGGATCAATGTTTTCGTCTTTCAGCCATTGGCGCAAATCGGTGAAACTGAGAGACAAGCTCAATAAGTCGGGATGACGGTCGGCCTCAAATTTTTTAGCAATGCAGGGGCCGATGAAAATTGTTTCTATTTGCGAGCCAAATTTGTTTTTTAGCATGCGGCAGTGAGCCAGCAAGGGAGAGGAAATAGGCGTCAGACACGAGGTGAGTTGCGGCATATATTTTTCTATATATTCGACTATCGCCGGACAAGCGGTGGATATAAACAGGCGTTTTTCGCCTTTGGCCGCCGAGGTCTTGAGCAACTCAACCGTTTGACTGGTAACTTCTTGAGCGCCAAGAGCGGTCTCGCTAACGCCGCGAATGCCAAGGCGTCTGATGGCCGCAATCAACTGTTCGGCGGTATATTCGGGAAACTCGGTAATCCAAGATGGCGCCAAAGAAACATATATTTCTTTGTTTGATGACACTAAATATTTGGCGCGAGCCAAATCAGGGCGCGGCTGTTTAGCCTTGGCGGGGCAAACTTTATAGCAAATTCCGCAAGCAACGCATAAGTCGGGAACAATCATCGCCGAATCATTTTCAATTTTAATGGCTTTAACAGGGCAACGGCGTACGCATTTGTAGCAATCTTGGCAATCAGTTTCTACGGTAAAGATGGGAAAATCGCGATCAGACATGTTTTACTCTTATTTGGTGGGGAAATGTTTGTTGAGGATATCCAGCAAGGTGCCGTTATCAATGTTATGGTATTCAACATCATCTATGGTGATGTTGGGGCCTTTGGAGCAGTTATCACAGCAGCGCAGCCCCGTGAGTTGGAGTTCCGTATCTAAGTGTTTGCTTTCAATGAAGTTTTGAATGGTTTGTAAATTTTTGGAGTTGCCGCGGGCAAAGCAGGAACTGCCCATGCAAATCTTGATTGTCGATGTCATATTCCCTCCGTATGCGATTGATTTGGTTAGATTATATAAGGGCAGTATAAAAAAGGCAATATTTAGTTTGTTTAATTCTGCAAAATGATGATTAATTAAGGCTTGGAAAACCGGCGATATTTACTTGCTCTTCATCTAAACCGAGATTATGATAATGCAGATAGAATAAATAAAAGGCGCGGAAAACAAATGGCGAAAGCAGGTAAATTTGCAGCAGAAAGATATTTGTTGGAATCCTTAAATCGGATTGCCCGCAATCAGTCTATGTATGCGGTTTTGTATGTGAATGTCTCTAAACTTAAACCAAAAAATCGTCATCCGTCGCTGGTTAAAATCATTGCCAAATTGTTTGATGATTTGGTGGGGGCGGTTTCTGGCGCGTCGTTTATCTTGAGCAACGGCGATTTGGCAATTTTGGGGCGAAGCATTGATCCGATGTTGGTGGAAGTCGCAATCAAAAAATTGCGTTTAGGATTGTTGTCTGATCCAATTTTGTTTGCTCCAGACAGCGGGGAATTTGCGCATTTATATGAGTTTCCTGACGATTTTACAGAATTTTATCAGCATATTGAAAATATGATGGAGGAGGCCAGACTGCCAGACCTGACCGCTTATAAGTATCCGGTGGAGGCCTCACAAATTGATGGTGTGGTGGAGCAACTTAATAATATTAACATATCTGAGTTGGTTAAACACCAGAGTGTGATAAGAGTTGAAGACGCAAATAATTTTAAATTGTTGTTTCAGGAATTTTTTGTTGCGGTTAAGGATTTGAGCCGCCAATATGATGCCGATATTGATTTGACGGCTAACAAGTGGTTGTTTTTGTATTTGACCCAAGCTCTCGACAAGAAAACGATATCTTCTTTTATGTTTGCGGATATTAAAAATTGGCCGCAACAAATAGGGCTGAACTTAAATCTGTCATCGGTGTTTTCTGATGAATTTGTTAATTTTGCCAAGCATTTTTTGGGAGAAGAACAAAAGATTGTGGCAGAGGTTCAGATTATGGATGTTTTGAATAGTCTGAATTTATATTTTGAGGCCAGAGAAGTTCTGCACCGCGGTGGACACAAAATATTGATTGACGCCGTGTCGTTGGATATGTTGCACATGCTTAATGTTGTGCGCCTGCAACCGGATATGATTAAAATTTTTTGGGATCCGTTGATGCGAGACGATGCGGCAAATGCGGAGTTGCAACAGGTTATCAGAGAAATGGGCGAAGAAAATGTTATTTTGGCCAAATGCACCGACGAAAGCGCTTTTCGGTGGGGAATCGGTTACGGAATTAGGAATTTTCAGGGGCCGTATATAGATAAATTGGAGGTGGCAGTCATTAAGTCTCAATGTCCTGCCGGTCAGATATGCAGCGCCGAAGACTGTCTGAAACGTCGGCGGTTGATTGCCGGAAGTTTTAGAGATGAATGCGCGCATAAAGAATTTTTGGAAAAAATGCTGGGGCAAAAAAATGGCGATTGAGGAATCAATGGAATACAAGGCGGCGCGCAAAGATTTGTCGGTGTTTGAGCATCTCAAAAAATTGGAGTTGGAAGGCGAAACCTGCGAAGTGTTGTATTTGAGTATGCACAGTCTGCAGAATCAGAATCTGAAATTGGTTAATCGTCAGGCTTTGCAGGATACATTCACTTCAGTGTCGGCTGATGCAAAAACGCAGATGTTTGGATTGCATAATGACGACTTGTTGGTGGTGTATAATAAAAATTGTCATGATGAGATATTGTCGGCGTTGATTAAAGTGCGTTTTTTGTTTCATGATGATCCATTGCTGGCGAATGCTGATGACTTGGAACAAGCTGGTTTTGCCAAAATATTGATTATGCCGGAACAAAAAGATGATTTGCGTAAACTGATAAACCGAATTGTGCAAGACGCGCCGGAAGTAATGCCCGAATTTAAGACGCCAAAGCTGGTGCCGGTGTCAATTTTTAATACAAGTACTAAAAAAGCCAAGCGCGGGCTGACGCCGGAGATGTTGGCCAAAGTGCAAAAGATTTTGTCGGTGGCCGATTTCTCCAGTTTTATCCGGCGGCAATCCATATGCGCGATAATTGGAAGGTCTGTTCCGCAAAGAGTGTTTGAGGAAGTTTATGTTTCTATTCCGGATTTGCGTGAAATGTTGTTGCCAGATGTGGATTTAACGTCTAATCCGTGGCTGTTTTTGTCTTTGAGCGAAACGCTGGACAAACGTGTACTGGAAACAATCAATCGTCACGATGATGGCGCGCTGATTGGTAACTTTAGTGTAAACATAAATGTTTCAACGATTTTGTCAGATGATTTTTTGGCGTTTGATGACAATATTAATGTATCAATGCGCTCGAGTATTATTTTGGAGTTGCAGTTGGTTGATATTTTTAGCGATATTAAATCTTTTATTTTGGCGCGAACGTTTGCTCAGGCCAGAGGCTATAAGGTTTGTATTGATGGTATCACGGTAGATAAGTTGAAGTATCTGAATCGGACAAATTTGAATTGTGATTTGATGAAAATAGTTTGGCACCCGAGCTTTTTGGATATTATACATGAAGACAGGCATTTTATGGATTATGTTAATAAGGCCGAAAGAGCTAAAATGATTTTGTGCCGCATTGATGATCCTAGGGCTATTGAAGTTGGAAACTCGTTGGGAATCAATTTATATCAGGGGCGCTATGTGCAAAGATTGTTGAGCCAGCATTCTACGCGCGTCTCTTTTTCTCAAAAATAAATAACGGCCTCATCTGGTGTAATGAGGCCGTCTTTTTTGAGAAGAGAGACTACTGTGCTTGCAAAATTCTTCTGAGCATTTCGTCCTTTTTACGAAGCTTCTCCTTCTTGAGTTGCTCAATTCGAATCATGTTTTTCCAGACATGGCTTTCTTCCTCCCGAATGGCGGAATCGAGCTCGGCATGTTGGATTTTAAGGCTTTCCATTGTGGTATCAATATACTCCATAGGGAATCCTCCTTTGCTGATTATGTTGCTATTATAATTTATTTTTTTGAAAATTACCAGCAAAAAGAATCAGCTAAGGTTATTTTGATGATTCCTCTAAGGCTAGCTTTAGTTTTATAAGGTAAGTAAAGATGTGATAATCCGGCCAAGAGCAGATTTTTTCAAAGTAAAAAAACTGGTCGAAGCTATATGAGCGATTTTTAAAAACGTCGCCGCCGGGGATCTTTTTGTGCAACTGATATTCGTAGCTTTTGCAGTAATAATGATTCATTTGGATATCCAGCTCATCAACATTTTTGCAAAAACCATAATAGATTAAGGGGTGATCAGGAACATATACGCCAAAGTATTTTAGCTTGATAATGTGCGCAATGTGAAAGTTTTGGACGTATCCGTACCAATCAGTGTTGAAAAATGTTTTTTGAGTGTGGATGAAATGTGAGGCAATGGTGTAGGTTTCGGTAACCAGACTGCTTTTTTCGGTCAAATTGCCGGCTGAAGAGAAAAATTTCCAATACACAAAGGCAGATGGCTTTTTTTGGTGCTTTTGCAGCCATTCTTTTATGTCATTATAGCGGTTGGGAACAATAAACTCATCAAGATCAACAAAGCCAAGCCAATTGGTCTCATCTTTGTAGGTATCAAGACAGTGCTTGTAGGCGGACATTTGACCATACGGATGCGGCCAATCAGTTAGGGTGATCAAGCCGGCGGCAATGTATGGCTTTAAGATCTTTTGGTAGTCGTCAGAGGAAAAATTGTTGTAAAGATAAAAATGATCAACTCCGATGATTTTGTAAAATTCTATCCATTCACGCAGATATGGCGCTTCATTTTTAAAAATAGCGCATATGGAAACGTAGTGTTTTTTAGGGTGTGTACGAGGACTAATCAGAGAGATAATTAATGAATATATGAAGTTGCGTATGAGTTTGCCGATATTGCGTAACATTTTGTCGCTCCATTGTGGTGTAACATAAATATTTGCTATCATATGATATGACTAAAGGCAAGAAAAATTATGGAAAAGGTTTGTCTTCTAAAATTGAGGGAACAAGGACATTGTTGTCAGATAACTTGTGTTAACAAAAAAACAAATGAACTGATGACAGATTTTTTATAATTTTTTACTATGCCTTAACTTTGACGATGAACTTTAACCGTTTGGAGCATAAAAAAATCTCTCCGAAGAGAGATTCTTTTGGTGCCCTGGAGAAGACTTGAACTTCCACTGGCTGAGCCAACATGCACCTGAAGCATGCGCGTCTACCAATTCCGCCACCAGGGCATAAGTTTCAAATTAACAGAACTCTATATATCCTTAAAAATTTTATTAGTCAAGAAACTTATTTAAATATCCGTAAGAATCCATAAGCAAAACCGAGCCTAAAATCAATCGGTAAATTACAAATGGTAAAAAGGTTGATTTTTTGAGCCACCACATAACAATGTAAATAGCAATAATTGAGGCGATAAAAGAATATGTTATGCCATCAATACTGTATATTAGCTCATTAAGATTTTGTTGTTGATACAGCTCAAACGCAACCAGCGCGGCGGCGGCGATAATTGCCGGAATAGATAGCAACATAGAAAATTTGGCGGCTTCTCGTCTTTCCATGCTTAAGAATCTGGCCATGGTGATGGTGATGCCGGAGCGGCTAGTTCCCGGAATGAGCGCCAGACATTGCGCACAGCCGATAAGAAAGGCGTCAATTACGCCTAAATGTCTGATTTCTCGAATCGTCATTCCCCATTTGTCGGCGACATAAAGAAGTAATCCGTATCCTAGAATAGTCCAGCCGATTAATTTGGTGTTTCTGACCCATTCCATTCCGGTTTCTTTAAGCAGGTAGCCGACAACAATAATTGGCAAAGTGCCGACAACAACCAGCCAAAAGATTTTGGCGCCATCATTGCTGAAAGTCGGAATAAATTTGGTCTTGAATAAGCCTTTGATTATTGACCAGATAGTCTCTGAAAAATAAATCATTACAGCTAAAATGGAGCCGACATGAACCGCAACATCTAGAGCTATGCCTTGGTCTGGAAAAGTGGTGAATTTGGAGAAAAGTATTAGGTGTCCGGAAGAACTAACCGGCAAAAATTCTGTCAGCCCTTGCAGGGTTGAGAGCAATATTAAATGTAAATCAGTCACTTATTATACTCTTTCTTGTTTGATGCCAAATGCGGTGCAAATACGTTTTTTTAGGGCTAATGGAGAAATCGGTTTTACAAGATATTCCTGAATTCCGAGATCTTTGGCCTCAAGTACGGTTTTTTCTTTGGTGTCAACCGTAATCATAATGATGGGGGTGCTTTTATTGCCGTCAAGAGAACCGGATTTTATAACTTTAGCCAATTCAAGCCCATTTTGTCCAGGCATTTGCTGGTCTAAAAGGATTACATCAATTTTAAAACTATGCAGAAGTTCAATTGCTTCTTCGGTTGAAGTCGCTTCCTTAGTGTTTTTGATTCCAATTTGATAAAGCGCGGTTTTGGTAAATGTGCGCGAAAATTTATCATCATCAACAATTAAACAAACAATGGAATCCCAAACAATTTGTTTATGTGTATTTTCAATCATATTGCACCTCGTAAGCGTATAAACAAAATGAATCTTACAATATTAGTTTATAAAATAAAACAAAAATCATCAGCTTTGTTTATATTTAATAGTGACGGCGGGTTGAATTTGGTTCCATTGGCGGAGGCACCCCAATGTAAATGCGGTCCGGTAGCTCGTCCGGTTTGCCCAACCAGCCCAAGAATATCGCCTTGTTGCACGGTGTCGCCACGTTTTACATTAATTTGCTGGAGGTGTGCGTAGATGGTGTGCAAACCATGGCCGTGATCTAAAATCACGACATTGCCAGAATAAAACAGATTCGGTTGGGCCAAGGTTACAGTTCCAGCTGCTGGCGCTTTAACCTCAGTTCCGGCTTTGGCCGCAATATCCATACCTGCGTGAGGATTTTTTTTGACTCCGTTCATGATTCTTTGGCCGCCAAAATTGCCACTGACGCGGCCGTTAAGGGGCATGATGAATCCTTTTTGCCAATATGGTTGGTCGCTTTGGGTTTGCAGAGCGGCGCGAACTACTTTTTGCTCAAATTCAATGTCGCGTAGATCGGCGTCTGACGGCGTTACTTTGCGCGGTGGAATCCCTTTGATGTTTTGGATATCCCATGCGTAAGGAGATATTGCAAATTTGTATTCATGCATAGAATCGGAATCTTGCACCTTAAGATGAGCCTGGCTGGCTTCATCTCGGCCAAGAGCCAGCAAAAAAGTTCCGTCTGCAGCTACCGGAATGTTGTGATTATTAAAAATTACAGATGTTGCACCTTGGGCGTGTCCGACCAAAATTTCACCTTGGACAGCTTTGCCGCAGAGTTCTACAGCGTGAGAAGTTGAAGCAAACAATAAGCAGCTAAAAATTAAACAAATCGGTTTGCAATGCATTTTCTTTTCCTGTTTTTGTAGTTTTTGGTTTGGTTGATTTAGATATATCAGTTTTGATGCTACCATCATAAAAGCGAATTTCTATCTTATCGGATTGTCGTGCCGCTGATGCGGTATATAGGGTCTGTCCATCTTGGTTTTTGACCCAGGCAAAGCCACGTTTTAGCACCGAATCGACGGACACTGATTGCAGACGAGTAAGCAAATTGTTTAGATATTCTTGTTTTTTTTCAAAAATATTTTTAACATAATATGGTTTCAGGCCGCAGAGTTCTAATTTGTCAGATTTGGTTTTTAGCAAGTTTTTGAACGATATGTTCAATCTTTCCCAGCGGTCATCAAATTTTTGGGTTACTTCGTGAAGAATTTGCTCAAGGTTTGGAATGCCCCGCGACAAACCTTGCAAAGCAGTTTTGCGCTCGCTAAAGTAGCGGTTGGTTCCGTTTAGTAAACGCGCGTTCAAAGTGTGTAATTGAGCTGATAATTCATTTTTGACGGGAACGGCAAATTCGGCGGCGCCGGTCGGGGTGGGGGCTCGTTTGTCGGCAACGTAATCTATAAGCATGGTGTCGGTCTCGTGGCCAACTGCGGAAATTATCGGGATTTCAGATTCATATACGGCACGGATTACACATTCTTCATTAAAGGGCCATAAATCTTCCAAACTGCCGCCGCCGCGCGCGACAATTAAAACATCAGGGCGACAAAGCTGACCAGATGATGGCAACGCGTTAAATGCTCTAATTGCAGCGGCCACTTTTTCGGCGGCGCCTTCGCCCTGAACCGGAGTTGGCCAAAGCAAAATATGAGAAGGAAAACGATCGCGCACACGGTGAATGATGTCTCTGATGACAGCTCCGCTGGCCGATGTTACAACGCCAATGGTTTGCGGCAAAAAGGGAATCGGCTTTTTGTGAGAGGCGTCAAATAAACCTTCGGCGGCAAATTGCTTTTTGCGCTCTTCCAAAAGCTTAAGCAATGCTCCGGCGCCGGCAACTTCCATATCTTCTATGACAAGTTGATAAGATGACTTTCCGGCAAATGTGGTAATTTTACCTGTGGCGATAACCTCAAGCCCATCTTCAGGCTTGAACGGCAAGCGAAGGGCAACGCCTTTCCATATAACAGCTGATAGGGCGGCGTTTTCATCTTTTAGAGATAAATACCAGTGTCCGGAATCCGCGCGTTTGGCTCCGAAAATTTCTCCTTTAATTCGTACTTTGGCAAAAGCTGTTTCAACAAAACGCTTGATTTCAGCGGAAATTTCACTAACGCTGAATTCTGGAGTTTGTTTGGGTTCGCCGTATGCGTATGACAATAAATCTTCCATTTGTGTGACCTCAAATATTGGTGATTTTATATGCTTTTGATTGAGTTGTTAAGAGGATATTGAACTATGTGGAAGATATTTTGCATATGGATTATCAAGCGGAATGTTGGAGTTTTTTGTATGTGATTCTTATTGATTTAATCCTTGTTTCTATTCATTGTTTTGTTTGACATTGTAAAAAATTTAATGTACAATTTATTATCGTTTATCGATAGGCGATAATATTAGTTAAATCAATGCGATGTTTTAGGTGTTTTGGCATTTAGGTGTTTTGGCATTTAGGTGTTTTGGCATTTAGGTGTTTTGGCATTTAGGTGTTTTGGCATTTAGGTGTTTCGGGCATTTAGGTGTTTCGGGCATTTAGGTGTTTCGGGCATTTAGGTGTTTTGGGCATGTAATTATACACTTTGTGCAGAATTATGTCTTATGCCAGAGGATAATGGTTGCCTTAATTAAATTGATAATGTGAAAAGGATAGGTCAATGGTTGAATTGGAAAACAAAGGGGTAAGCGAAATTAAGAGGCTTTGCGCTGTTTATGGAATTTCTCCGATTGAATTGTCTTTGTATCTGCAAACTACCTGGACCAGAATCTATGAAATATTATCAGGAAAGCGAAGGATTACTCCAGACACTGATATTAGGCTTTGTCATTTTTTTAATTTGACTCCCGGATATTTTGCCGGATTACAGCTGGAGTATGATTTGCAGATATCCGAAAATATGTTGGCGGATAGTTTGAAAGCTTTGCCGACAGTTGATAAGACCGTGAAAATATAATGGTTTTATCTTAATTCTAGCAGGCTTTGGCTATATTCTTTAGCGTTAAATTTTTGCAAATCTTCAATACCTTCGCCAATTCCGATAAAATATACCGGAGTAGGGCATTCGGTGGCGATTGCTGCTAAAATTCCGCCTTTGGCAGTGCCATCAAGCTTGTTGATTATCAGGCCGTTAATATTAACCGTCTTTTGGAATACTTTTACTTGATCAAGCGCGTTTTGTCCGGTGGTCGCATCTAAACAGAGCAAAGTATGATGAGGCGCATCGGGCAACACTTTTTTGATTACTCGCACAATTTTTTGCAATTCTTCAATCAGATTGGTTTTGTTTTGCAACCGGCCTGCTGTGTCAATAAAGACAAGGTCGTCATTTTGTCTGATAGCTTCTTGCAAACCATCAAAGCACAAACCGGCGGCATCACATCCGTGCGGACCGCAGAAAACCCGAACATTGTTGCGTTGTCCCCACACGCTCAGTTGCTCCACAGCCGCGGCGCGAAACGTATCGGCGGCAATCAGAGAAATTTTTTTGTCTTTAAATCTGGCGGCCAGTTTGCCAATGGTGGTGGTTTTGCCGGCTCCGTTAACTCCAACCATCATAATCACGGTCGGGTGATGATTGTTTAGGGTGAATTTTTGTTCGCATGGCGCCAAAATATTTTGCAGTGAGGCTGATAAATATCGGCGTATTTCTTGATCGTCAGCGTTTTTATCAATTTTTTGCGCGGAAAAATCTTTGATTATTTTAGTGGCGGCAAGAGTTCCCATATCGGCACAAATCAATAGTTCCTCCAAATCTTCCAGAGTTGCGGAATCTAATTTTTTAGTGCTGAAAATTCCTTTTAATCCGGAAGTTAGAGGCGTCGATGATTTTTTGAGGCCAAAACTTAATTTAGACAGCCAGTTAGTCATCAATAATTTCTCCTTCAAGGCGCAATAAACGAGCACGTTCTTTGCGAACTTCTACCGGTATCTGAGGCATTAGCGCCGCCGGTGTTCCCGGACGTTCTGAATACGGAAATACATGCAATTTGTTGATTCCGGCTTCCCGCACGAGTTTGACGGTGTTTTGAAATTGCTCATCAGTTTCTGTTGGAAAACCGCAAATAAAATCGGCGCCAAAGGTTGAACCCGCTCGAGCATTACGCAACTTGGCGCAAAGGTTGATGACATCTTCTCGGGAATGCCGGCGGTGCATGCGTTTTAATACCAAATTATCCCCAGATTGAATCGAAAAATGAAAGTGGGGGGTGATATTGGTATGATTTTTTACCAGCTCAATAAATTCATCATCAATGGCGGCCGGATCAAGCGAGCCGAATTGTAGTGCCGGCAGATCCGGAATTTCCTGAAGAATTTGTTTGATCAGTCCGCTGAATGATGGTTCGTAAGAACAGACATCTACGCCGGTAAGACAAATTTCTTTGAATCCTTGAGCCATAAGTTCTTTGATTTGTTTGATTACTTCGGCGGCCGGAACCGAGCGATTGGCACCGCGGGCATAGGGAACAATGCAATATGTGCAACGATGGTTGCAACCTTGCTGAACTTGCACAAAAGCTCTTTGCCGCCCTTCAAATCCGGTGATTAAAAAGTGGTCATAATTATCATAGTCAAAAATATCGCCGACAATGGTTTTTTCTGTTATGGGGGCAGAAATGTATTTGATTATTTCGGCTTTTTCTTTGTTGCCAAGAACTAAGTTTACTTCCGGCATATCGGCAAATTTTTGCGGAGAAATTTGCGCCGCGCAACCGGTAACAACAATTCGGGCTTGCGGATTCTCTCTTTTGAGTTTGCGAATGGTTTGGCGACACTGGCGCTCGGCCTCGGCGGTAACGGCGCAGGTGTTTATGATTATTAAATCTTTATGCTCGGCTAGTTTCTCTTTGAGAATCTCCGATTCATAGGCATTCATTCGGCAGCCGAGAGTGATAACTTTGACCATGGTATTCTTTCATTTGTATATTTGTCGTTAATATAAAATCAATACCCTGAAAATGCAAGAAACTTCTGGGATTATCAGACCTCAAAATATAAGTTATTGATTTATTAATAAATATTGAATACACTCTTTGGTATCTGGAGCAGATGCCCCCAGGTATTGGCTCCGGAAATTTTATCAACATAAGGAGAGTATTCATGAAACTTAAGACTATGTTACTTGCATCTGCTGCTGTTATGTTTGCCGGTTCGGCTATGGCTGCTGATTTGACTAATCCGTTCTATACTCCTGATGAAGGAGCGTTTACTTCTGATACTGCCGTAGCTCATAATCGTACATCGTATAAGCATGGCGTTGCTGCTGATAAACAAACCGTTTTGGGTGAAAAGCTGACCTATGGCGTAACTGATCAGTTGGCCGTATGGGGTGCTGTTACCAACTTTTTTGATACTAATCATGAATTTAATAATGACCACAACTTTGAATATAATGTTGGTGCCAGCTACAATATGAGAGAGGGCAATGTTTTGGCTCAGGTTGCCGCTGAGTACACGACCTTAAATCCGAAAGATTTCTATGGCCATAAAAATTTCAAGGCCAGAACCGATCACAATGATCGCTGGGTTAAGGTTTTGGACGGCACCGTTAAGTTGGGTTATGACATGGGTGACGGTTTGACACCTTATGTTGCTTACAATCTTTCGGGTGATGTTGATGTTGCCGATCGCTATTTGGATCAGTCGGTTAAGGCCGGTGTTCACAAATATGATGGTGACTGGGCTGTTGATGCCGGTGTTCGTTATGACTTTAACACCGATGGTAAAAATACCAACCAATGGTATGCCGAAGCCGAAGTTGATTACTATGTAAGAGAAAATGTGGCTTTGGGTATGTTTGGTGAATACTTCCTCGGCGGTAACGGCGCTGATGATATTCATTATGATTACACCGCCGGCGCTCATGTAAAAGTTTTGTTCTAATATTTAGACAGAACTCAAAAGAAAAGGCTCTCTGTTTGGAGAGCCTTTTTGCTTGATAAATAATAACTTATTTTTTATCAGAGCTGATTTGTGCCAGCGCTTCTTCTGAAAATTGCTTAATCTTCTCTGCGCTGAATTTGACATCGCGATGTTCGTTTTCGGACAGACGCGGATAAATAACGCTATGAATGCCGCGCTTGCCTACAACTGTTGGCATAGAAAGGCAAACATCGGGAATACCCTCAACTTCATCATGGTGAGAAGAAACAGTCAAAATGGCATATTCATTGGTGGTAATCGCCTGACAAATGCGGCACAAAGCGCCGGCAATACCATAAAATGTGGCGCCTTTACCTTCAATAATTTTATAAGCAGCATTACGAACGCAATCATTAATTTCCGCTTTAACATTGGGGGTTAGAGGTCTGTCAACCATGCGCGCCAGTTCTTCAATCTGAACAGTGCCGCCGTCGCCATTGGACCAAATCAAAACCTCGCTATCGCCGTGTTCGCCCAAAACATTAGCGTGAACTGATTTGGGAGATATGCCTAAGTGGTAGCCCAGCAAAGTACGGAAACGCGAGGTGTCCAATACCGTGCCGGAACCGATGACGCGTTCTCTGGGGAAACCAGAAAGCTTAAGAGCAACTTCGGTCATAATATCAACCGGATTAGATGCAATAAGCAGAGTAGTTTCAGGAGCATTGGCAATAACTTGCGGAATGATGCTTTCAAAAATTTTCACATTGCGTCCGAGCAGATCAATTCTGGTTTCTCCCGGCTTTTGATTGGCTCCGGCTGTAATGATTACAACTTCGCATCCGGCCAAGTCAGAATAATTTCCGGCCTTAACCTTGTTTGCATAAGCAAACGGAGTAGCGTGAGCAATGTCCATCGCTTCAGCTTCAGCTCTTTTTTCGTTAGCATCAATTAAAACAACTTTTCTGGCAACACCACGCATAATCAATGCGAAAGCTGTTGCGCTGCCGACCTGGCCGGCTCCTATTATACCTACCTTCATCTTTTCTCCTTTTAGAGGTTGTATAACGGCTTATCTAAAGGTATTTGTGCAGGTCTCGGAAAATTCATGTACTACTTTGTACACTAAAATTTTCCTCGCCTTTCAAATGCCTTTATCTAACCCATTCTCCAGCCTCTCTTTAGTTTTGAGCATGAAATAAGGTGTTTCATGCTCCTTTCATGTTTTAGAGGTTGTATAACGGCTTATCTAAAGGTATTTGCGCAGGTCTCGGAAAATTCATGTACTACTTTGTACACTAAAATTTTCCTCGCCTTTCAAATACCTTTATCTAACCCATTCTCCAGCCTCTCTTTAGTTTTGAGCTATTTCTTTTGGTCATTCTTTTCAATTTTTAAATCCGCGATATATATAAGCGTTTTTTAAAAAAATACAATAGAAAAAGGCTGCTTTTGAGCAGCCTTTTAATAACAAATTGTTGCGTTTTGTTATTCTTGAACTTTGTCTTCTTTGGCAACAGCAGGAGTCTCTGCGGGGGTCTCGTTGATTACGGTTTCGCCCTCAACTCCGTTGTCTTCTTCAACAACGGTTTCATCTTCATCAGAAGTGGCTTCAGGGTTGGTTTCAACAACATCTTCAGCTTCTTCCTCAACAACTTCACCATCGCTGACTACATCGTTGGCAATAGTTCCTTCTTCTACAACAACGACTTCTTCCGTAGCAGGTGTTGCAACTTCTTGCTTAACAAACTGGCCAATAATCAGCAAAGCAACGATGACCAGCACAATATAAAAAATTTTTTTCATAAAAAGACCTCATTGAAAAATTGGATAACCATTTCTAGATTATGAATTTGGTGTATGTTTGTCAATATAAATCAGAAATTATCTTATGCCGAATCGATTGCCGGAACCATAATGACGAAGCCCGCGCTGATATGCCCAAACTCCTAAGCCCAAAAAAGCAAATGCACCGCAACTCAAAATAATAAAATCGCCAAAATTAAAATTGCGGATAAGCTCAACCGGATATAGGGAAATCAGTCCGGCGGGAATTATGGTTAAAAACACCAATTTGTACCATCCGGTAAAAATAGATGCCGGCTGGCTGGCAAATGTGAGTAATGACATTGTGATGTTGTCTCCTAGGCGTTGCGAATCACTCACAAAAAACGCCAGACAGGATACTAATAGCCTGAAACCGTAAATTAGCACAAAGGCTAAAAATGAGCATAGCAACATTATGCAAAAGCTTTTTATGCTGATGTAGCCAGACATGAAATATGCCAGAAATCCGGTAACATAATCTCCCCAGTTGGCAAAAGTGGATTCTGAAGTGGAAATTAGAAACAGACTGCTGCGAGGGGATATCAGGTAATTGTCCAAATTTCCGTTATCAATATATTCCGGCAAAGTCTGCACTCCGCGAGCAAATAAGGCAAATGTGGCAAAAGCGTTGTTCATAACCGCAAACAGCAGCGCCATATCGCCAAAGTGCCAGCCGTTGACAGAGCCTTTGTTTTGAAAAATTACCCACCACATGAAAATGAAAGACAAGTTGTTGATTGTCATCATTAAAACATTTATAAAAGCATCGGCTTTGTTCAAAAAAGCAGTTTTAAGGTTGCTTTTTTGAATGAATAAAAACAGTTTGCATAAATTGATAAATTTATCCGCCATAAACATTGACCCTTTTGGTTAGTTTTTGATATGCGAAATATGCAAAAATACTCATCAGAAATACCCAAAAACAGTTGAGAGCCATAGCATTGGTTAAATTGCTCCATGAAAAGTCATAAACCAGTTTAATTGTCAGATAATAAAACGAGTAGAACGGAGTCCACTTGGCAATGCCCACAAACCAATCGGGGTAGATACTTAAGGGAAAAATTGCACCGCCTAAGATAAAGGCCAGACGCTCGATGGCCATGCTGAGTGTTCGAATGCTGGAAAGCCAAAGGCTGCACAAACCGATCGCCGTGTAAAGCAATATGTTGATGCATGATGACAAAAAGCAGGCGCAAAAAATAATCGGAAACTGCCACCACTCAAAAGGGGGACGTCCGGTTAAAATTAGAGTGGTAAGCGTGCCAAAACCGCCCATAATCAGATAAGAAACACTCATATTGCCGACTGCTTCGGCATAGCGCATAAAAAAGAATGATACCGGCTTGTTGATGTAATATGCCATGGTGCCGGAACAAATGTCATCAAACAAAATACGATCTATTTTGGGACTGGAAAGAATAATCATTTCGGCAAACAGCAAATACCATATGAATATGTGGTTAAGGCCGTTTTCTGAGTTATCGGCGGCGATAACTTCCCAAAGACGATTGTAGATGAAGAGCAAGATGAACAAAAAGAACAACAAGCCTGATAAATTCGCTTTTTTGCTCCAGGCTTGTTTGAAAGAGATGAGAAATAAAGCCAGATATTTATTCACGGCGGTATATCTCCTTGATAATTTCTTCCATGGGCGGGTTTTCTACTGTCATGTCGGTAACATGATATTGGTTTATCAGTTCATCAACGGCTTTTTTGACCGGTGTTGTTTTGGTGTTGACTTCAGTGCGAATCTTGTCGCCGGCGTCAGTAGTGATTTCGATGTATTTTTTATTTAAAAACGAATCTTTAAGCGTGGAGATAGAATCGTCAAAAATGATTTTTCCTTTGTTGATAATGATAACTCTTTCGCAGACTTTTTCCATGTCATCAGTGTCATGAGAGGTTAGAAGCAGGGTGGTCTCTTCTTCCAGCGCTTGTTTTTTGATGAGATTGCGAATAATTTCTTTGGCGGTAACATCAAGTCCGATAGTCGGCTCGTCTAAGAACAATACCTGCGGTTTGTGCAGCAATGAGGCGACAATTTCGCAACGCATTCTTTGTCCTAAAGAGAGCGAGCGGGTGGGGTGGGTTAGCAAATCTCTGATTTCAAACAGTTTTACCAGTTTGGCCAAGCGACGTTTGAACGAAATGCCGGGTATATTGTATATCTTTCCAATCAGGGCAAAACTATCTTGTACCGGAAGATTATACCATAATTGTGAGCGTTGCCCAAAAACAGTGCCGATTTCAGAACTCAATTCTTGCCGGTTATTCCAAGGAATTAACCCGTTTACCAACGCTGAGCCAGAAGTGGGATATAAGATTGAAGATAGCATTTTTATGGTGGTAGATTTGCCGGCGCCATTGGGACCGATAAAGGCTACACGCTCACCTTTGGCAATATTAAAGCTTATCTTGTCAACGGCAGTTATGCTTTTGTATTCAGGGTGAAAAAAACTTTTGAGCGTGCCGGCGTTTTTTTGAATCTTGAATTTTTTGGTAAGTTGCTTAACTTCTATAATGTTAGTCATGATTTTATCCACTTTTAAGCTGCTCATAAAGTATAAGTTTTTTGCGCCTTAAAGCAAGGGGTATTTGCCTGTTTTGTGTGTTTTTTGAAAATAATGCTTGTCAAATGGTATAAAATTGTGCTAACTAGTCAATCACGGGTCGTTGTGGTCCGATTAATTTGGTTTAATTTATTTGAGGTTTATCATATGACTGATACAGCAAACCGCGTTAAGAAAATCGTTGCCGAACATCTTGGCGTTGAAGAATCTAAAGTTACCGAGAACGCCAGCTTCATCGATGATCTGGGCGCTGATAGCTTGGATACAGTAGAGTTGGTTATGGCTTTCGAAGAAGAATTCGGTTGTGAAATTCCGGATGAAGCCGCTGAAAAAATTCTTACCGTTAAAGATGCTATCGACTATCTTTCTAAGAATGCTTAAGTCTGTATGACTTTGGAAAATTGTGAAACTCGCTCCTACCTTAAAGCGAGTTTCATTGTTATGTGCCAAATGATTCTAAAGAGGTGAACTGATGAGAAGAGTTGTTGTTACCGGTTTGGGCGTGTTGTCTCCTTTGGGACGCGGCGTTGAGAATAACTGGAAAAGTATCTTGGCCGGAAAGTCCGGTATCAAGAAAATTACGGATATCGATTTGAAGGATATTCCGGTTACAATCGCTGGGCAAGTGCCATGGGGCGACGGCGAGGGCGAATTTAATCCTGATACGGTTTTGCCTCCTAAAGATCAGAAAAAAAATGATAAGTTTATTTTGTACGGTTTGGCGGCCGGTACAGACGCAATGTTGGATTCAGGGTGGAATCCGGAAACGGCAAGCGAAGAGGATAAATATCGCGCCGGCGTGATGATGGGTTCTGGAATCGGCGGTTTGCAGACAATTTATGACAATTCTGTTTCGTTTAATGAAAATGGTATGAAGCGGATTTCTCCGTTCTTTATTCCGGCATGCCTAATCAATCTGATTTCCGGTAATCTTTCAATCAAATTCGGGCTTAAGGGGCCGAATCATGCTTGTGTTACAGCTTGTTCTACCGGTACGCACGCAATTGGCGACGCGGCGGCTATGATTGCCCGCGGAGACGCGGATTTGATGTTGGCCGGCGGCGCGGAATCGGCAATTAATGTTTTGGGGCTTTCGGGTTTTGCCAGAATGAAGGCCATAACCTCTGATTTTAATGATGAACCAGAGAAAGCATCGCGGCCATGGGATAAAAATCGCAGTGGTTTTGTGATGGGCGAGGGCGCCGGTGCGGTGGTACTGGAAGAGCTTGAACATGCCAAAGCCAGAGGCGCCAAGATTTATGCTGAAGTTGTTGGTTATGGTATGAGCGGTGACGCTTATCATATTACGGCTCCGTCTGGCGACGGCGCTTATCGGGCGATGAAAATGGCTGCCGAGCATGCGGCTGAAAATGGCGTGCAACTTAGCGACATAGGCTATATTAACGCTCACGGAACCTCTACTCCGGCCGGTGATGTCGGTGAGGCTATGGCGGTTAAGCGTTTGTTTGGCGACGAGGGAATTAAGCAGGTTTCAATGTCATCTACAAAATCTTCAATTGGGCATTTGCTGGGAGCGGCAGGCGCGGTTGAGGCGGTATATTCGATTTTGGCTTTGCGGGATCAGATTTGTCCGCCGACATTGAATCTGGAGAATCCGGAAGAAGAGTTAGCTGATTTTGATTTGGTTCCGCTAAAAGCCAAAAAACGAGAAATTAATGCGGTTATGTCCAACTCGTTTGGTTTTGGCGGTACGAACTCATCTATTATCTTTAAGCGCTATAAATAGCGGATTGCTTTGATGAAAAAACTGTTGCTGATGGCAATTGTCATAACACTGCTTGTTGCGGCGTGGCTGAAACAAGCAGTTTATGTTGCTGGCGATTTGGCTGTGGATACGCCGGTGTTGATAAGCCGCGGCGCTGGTTCCGGACAAGTAGCGCATCAGCTTGCCGGCGCCGGTGTTATACGCTATCCGTGGTTGTTCAAAATTGCCGCGCGTCTTAAGGGTTTGGACAAGAATCTTAAGGCCGGAGAATATTTGTTTGTTGCGCATGTTTCTATGGCAGATGTGTTATCGCAAATGGCAAGAGGCGAAGTGTTGTATCGGAAGCTGACTTTGCCTGAGGGGCTGACAACCGCGCAAATGCTTGAAATTATTCGCAATAATGAATTTTTGAGCGGCGAAATTACTAAAAAACCGGCGGAAGGAAGTTTGTTGCCCGAGACTTATAGCTTTTTTCGTGGTGATAGTCGAGATAGCTTGATTAAGCAAGCAGAAGAGGCCATGAATTCGGCATTGTCAGAAATATGGGAGAATCGAGATGCAACCGTGCCGGTTAAAAATGAGCGGGAGCTTTTGACACTGGCCTCAATTGTGGAGAAAGAAACCGGCGTGGAGGAGGAGCGTCCGTTGGTAGCGTCGGTGTTTGTGAATCGTTTACGCAAAGGAATGCGCTTGCAGACGGATCCAACAGTCATTTATGCTTTGACCGGTGGAAAGACAGAGCTGGAGCGAGCTTTAACTAAAAAAGATTTATTAATTGATAATCCTTATAACACATATAAGTATTATGGTTTGCCGCCGGCACCTATTTGTAATCCGGGGCGAGCGGCTTTAGCGGCAACGGCGCATCCGGAAATAAGCAATTATCTGTATTTTGTGGCAGATGGCGCCGGAGGGCATAATTTTGCGGCATCGCTTAATGAACATAACCGCAATGTGAGCAGCTGGAAAAAACAACGCCAGAAATAAATTTGTAATAATTGACAAAAAACTTGCACAATTGCTGTGAATTTGTTATGGTGCAAGTGATATTAATTATTAATACTTATGCTTATATGCTTAAAATAGAAAAAATTGTTCTCGACATTGTGAAAGCGCGTGTTGGGAAAAAGTTTTTTGTATCCTTGGATACAAACCTAAAAGATGAATTAAACTTCGATATGCTAGATTATATAAGTCTAGAAATGGAGTTAGAGAAAAAGGGCATTCACGTAGGTTTTACACAACTGCGTGACTGTCAGACGGTGGCAGATATTGCAATGCTGCTGTTGTAGTATATGAAAAGGTGTTCTTCAGTTAAGAGGAATACCTTTTTTTATTTGCAGAGCTTTAGGCTTGGCCGGCAGTTTCCATCAACATGGGATAAAGCGCTTGTTTGGGGTTCATGCCTTTGGTCAGCACAACCTTAAAAACGGGGTACATGCGTTCACATTCTTTGATTGCGATGTCAATCATTTGCGCGACTTTTGGCTCAAAAAATTCGTCTTCATTGTTCAGGAACAAAGAATGTTTGAACACGGGAGTATTCTGTTCGGTCCAATAAGAAAAGTGTCCAACCCAAAGTTCTTCGTTTATAAGCGCCAATAGTTCAAATATTTTGCTGCGATCTTCCTGCTTGTTTTCAATGTCCATAAGGCAAGAAAAATGCAGGCAATTCATACTTGGCTCCCAAGCAAAAAACAGCAACATATTGTTCCATTTGCCCTGAATTTCAACGACAACCTCGTTGGGATTGCGCCGTTCCAACTCAAAAGACCGATTGGCAAAAATATTTTCTACCATATCTATGGGATTATAGGCGGGGGCCAAGTTCTTTGCCGGTTCCATTTCTGTTTTGCTCCGATACAAAATTAATCATGAAACCAGCTTGCAATGCCGAGTCGCAAATTTCAATCCCCGAGTCGCAGTTTTCCACTTAATTCACAGCTGTGGATAAGTTTGATTTTGCAAAAGTTCGTAAAAACAATGTGTTGGCTGGAGTCTGTGGAAAAAATTTTTTTTAGATGTGGATATATTTTGCGCAATTAATTATTCTTTAACCAAAAAGTAACGTGAAGGACAGGCAGATGACAGGTTTAAGTTTTCCGGATATATCACCGATTATATTTAGTATCGGGCCTTTGGCAATAAGATGGTATTCTATGGCATATTTATTGGGAATCTTGCTGGGCTGGTGGCTGATTAACCGTAATGCGCGCGTAAATAAATTAGGATTATCTTCCGAGCAGATTGAAGATCTGATGTTTTATCTGACCGTGGGGATTATTTTGGGCGGGCGTTTGGGGTACGCGATATTTTATGGCGGTGCGGAAATGTGGCTTAAACCATGGCATCTGCTGGAAATCTGGAAGGGCGGAATGTCTTTTCATGGAGGCGTGGCCGGTGTAATCGCGGCGGTTTGGCTTTTTTCTCGCAAAATTAAATATGGTTTTTTGGCGTTGACGGATTTGGTGGTGTTGTATGCGCCGATAGGAATTTTTTTGGGACGGTTGGCAAATTTTGTAAACGATGAGCTGTGGGGGAGAGTAACGACAGTATCGTGGGCGGTGCGTTTTCCGGCCGGAGGGTATTTGCCCAGACATCCGTCGCAGCTTTATGAGGGATTGTCCGAAGGCGTGTTGATGTTTGTGGTGCTTAATTTGTTGTGGAAGTTGCCAACAATTCGGCGGAAACATGGGGTGATATCCGCATTGTTTATAATTTTGTACGGTTGTTTCAGAATTTTCTTGGAGCAGTTCAGAGAACCAGATGCGCAATTAGGTTTTTTCTTTGGCGGTTGCACTATGGGGCAAATATTGTCAGTGCCGCTGATTGTAGGCGGCGTGGTCGTGTTGGCGCGGAGTTGTTGCAAAAGTTAGGCTTTTGAGGTTACGTTGTGGCTGAAACTTCTAGTTTTTTGCAAAATTTTGTTAGCGCGAACCAGAACTTCAAACGAGTTGGCATCGCTGCGTTTTTTTTCGGATACTCCGGCTGACACGGTCAGCTTGATCGGCTTGCGGCGCGGGCTGAACTCAAACAAAGCCGAGGCAACGGCGCGACGGATAATTTCTAAGCGCTCAAAACTCTCGTTTTTATCCATGTTTTTGTAAACAATTACAAATTCATCAGCGTTGTAGCGGTATATGTTTTCATCTTTTTCCAAATTGATGATTTGAGTGGCGATTAATTTGGTTAAAATATTTTGGATGCGTCGTCCAAAGTTGATGCCGAGTTTGTCATAATCATCAATGCTGACAATACCAATGCTATATTTTAAGGGAAAGTTTTTGGAGTGGATAATGTATGATTTGCGGCTGTCGAGTCCGGTGAGCGTGTCTTTGTGCGCCTCATTGTAGATGTTTTGAATTAATGAAGAAAGAAGACACAACGCGGCAGTGGTGCAGAACACACAGAGACCGGAAGCGGAATCTGAATAATAAAATGCCAAAAGTAAGCTGAAATAAGCAAAAAAACAGTTATAGTCATAGATTGCCCCGCTGCGCACGGCATTGGTAAGCGTGATGAGCAGCAGCAGCGTAAACGCTCCCAGCGCCGCGATGTTTATGGTGGGTACAGCGGAGGAAAAAAAGCCAAAACTAAAATTGTGGCGAGCAGATAATTCAACTACGGAATATTGCGCAAAAACAGCCAGCAACAGCCAAAGATTTTTTTTGTTGAAAAAAGATCTTGCCGGAAAAAAGTAGAACAGCAGCATGTTGAGCGGAATAAGCGTGCTGAGACTGAGATAAGCCGCGGTCTGACAATATTCGGCTCCGTATAAACGCTTTAGATAATTGATGAGAATATAAGACAGGACAATCAATAAAAACATAAAAATCGGCTTGCTGCGGTTAAAATATAACAAGACTAAAAATCCGGTCAGTCCGGTCAGATATAGGCCTGAGTGCAGGGCGGTGATGGTGAAATCAGAGTATGAGCCGTTGATGTAAAAACTAAAAAGCGCGCAGGCAAACATAAACGCCGGCAATAACATGTTGCCGATTAACGGAAGTGTTTTTTCGATTCTGGCCAGTTTTTTCATCGCAACTCCTAAAAGTGCGAGTATTATAACCGGCAAAAGTTAAATTTTATTTACGCATTTGATGATTGAACTGTCACCATAAGAATAAAAACGATATCCGTTGTTTATGGCGTGAGCGTAGGCCTGTTGCATGCGCTCAGTGCCGGCTACGGCGCAAACCAGCATAAATAAGGTGGATTTGGGCAAGTGAAAATTGGTGATGAGCATATCAATCATTTTGAATTTGTAGCCCGGGGTAATGAATATAGAAGTTTCGGCGGCAAAGGGGTGCAATACTCCGTTGTTGTCGGTGGCGCTTTCCAGCAGGCGCAATGAGGTTGTGCCGACTGCAATAACCCGACGGCCGTCTTGTTTGGCTTGATTAATGATATTCGCCGCGTCAGAAGTGATTATGCCATATTCGGCGTGCATTTTGTGGTCTTCGGTATTTTCGGTCTTCACCGGCAAAAATGTTCCGGCGCCGACATGAAGGGTCAAAAACACTTCTTTGATTCCTTTATCGCGCAATTTTTGCAATACTTCCGGTGTAAAATGCAATCCGGCGGTGGGAGCTGCGACAGCGCCTTCGTGTTTGGCATATACGGTTTGATAGTTTTCGCGATCATTAAATTTGTACCATATGGAATCAGCCGAAGGGCGGTTGCGTTTGATATATGGCGGCAACGGCATAAAACCATATTGCTCCAGTTTGGGTGCCAGTTTGTCGGGAGAACAATTAAATGAGATTAAAACGCCGTCTTCACCTTGTTTTTCTATAACTGAGGCCGAAAAATCTGATTCTGCGGGGGAGATTTTGTCCGTATAAAAATTGATTATATCTCCCGCTTTGAGACGTTTGGAGTTTTTGATAAATGCCATCCAA
Source organism: uncultured Alphaproteobacteria bacterium (assembly GCA_934248075.1). Lineage (GTDB taxonomy): Bacteria > Pseudomonadota > Alphaproteobacteria > RF32 > CAG-239 > CAZU01. Next base: position 28,296 of record CAKQKH010000014.1, read on the forward strand.
CGAATTCCGTCAACAGGGTGATAGAGAGTCAGTTCAACCAATGCTTCTCCTCTGGCTCCATATAGGCGGGCGGGAATTACTTTGGTGTCATTAAAAACCAAAACATCGCCGGCTTCAAGCAAATCGGGCAAGTCATAAAAATGGCGGTCAGTGATTTGTCCGTCTATTGACAAGTCTAAAAGACGCGAGGTGTCTCGCGGATGAACAGGCTGGTTGGCAATCAGCTCTTTGGGGAGCGCAAAATCAAAAATTTCTACTTTCATGTAAATTTCCTTCCGCCGATGTTATATTATATCATGCACAGATTAGCAACTTAAAAATGTTAGTATATTGAAAATAGGTAATTATTGCTTGATATAATATTAAAAGTTGTTATTATAGGTGTAGGTTCTATAAACATAGGTAACGGTGAAGGGATACACTATGTTTGGAAGAAATGTATTATCAGAACTACGCGCTGTCGCATATCTTTATGCTGTGGAACAATGTGCCGGCAAACGAGATGCCGCTCAAAAGATGGGTGTTTCGATAGACACGCTGAATAAATATATTGAACAGTTGGAAGAAGAATGCGGAACAGAATTGTTGTGCATGGTTAATAATTGTTCTCAGCTGACATCTCGCGGAAAGAAAATAGCCGGCTATGCCGTTGGCATAGAGCGTGTTTTGCAACATATTTATGCGGTGGCTTCCGAGCGTGATGAGCTGGAGGGAGAAATCCATTTGTTGTGGAACCGCAATATTCGTTCCAGCATTATTTCGTCTGATTTGTGGGGGTTTTTGAAGAGGCACAAGCGACTTACGGTTTTGTCGTCGTCGGTGGATAAAAACGTTGATATCAGCGGATATGACTATGACATTGCTTTGGTTTCGTCTTTGCCCACGGGCGACGATTGGGAATTGGTGTATTCTAAAAATATCAGTTTTGGCTTTTTTGCTACCGGTAAATATTTGAGCAAAACCGTATATCCGCTTGATATGGACGATATGCTGGAAAATCATCATATGATATTTAAGTATGACACGGCAAAATGGCTAAAACACGGCGATGAAATTATGGAAAAAGCCAAGCACAAGTCTTATATTTCGGACGCGGCTTTTATGGTTAAGGACGGTGTGGAAAACGACATAGGCATTGGTTTGTTGCCGCTGTCATTTGTTCGCTATGGTCTGGTTTGTTTGGACAACATTCCGTGCAGCACAAACGCAAGGGCTTATATTGTGGCAAAAAAAGCCAGATATCGCGATAAAGGTGTAAAACTGGTGAGTGAGTATTTGAAAGAAATGTTAAAAACAACCTGATAAGGACAAGGGTTATGCTTGATGCAAGAGATTTACATAATTTGGAGGCCTATATGGCATTGATGGCGATTATGCGTTGTGCCGGAAAGAAGAAAGCCGCCGAAGAACAATGTATATCGGTTGAAACCTTAAACAAGCAAATTAAATGGCTGGAGAAAAGTTTGGGCCATAAGTTGGTTTGCGGTCAGGGAAAGAAATGCGCCCTCACATATGCTGGACAAATGGTTGTTGACAGTATGCATGAGGTTTCGGAAATATGGGATCAGTTTGAGATAGAGAAAGAAAATCGCAACGACATTTCCGGTTTGGTTAAGGTTGGCATTGATGTTAGCGTGGCTCCGACAATTGTGCCGGTTACAATGGCCGGATTTTTTGAAGAACATTCGTCTTTGGGGCTGGAAATGATTTCAATGCTTGATATTGAAAAAGACAGTATAGATTGTGATATTTACATTGCGCGAGAACCAATTTGTCATGCTAATGATTTTGCTCTGATATATAAGCGCAAAATGCAGTGCGGTTATTTTGCATCATCGCAATATTTGTCTAAGCACGGTTATCCAATAAATCTTAATGATATGGCTGACAATCATCGTCTGGTGCTTAGGCGCAACACCAAAATTTACGATGACGATTTTAAGCAAGTTCTGGTGCGTTCGCCCAATATGAATATGATTTCTTCCAACAGCGCCTCCATAGTTGATTTGGTTCGCAATGGAGCGGGAATCGGAATAATGCCGTTGCGTTTTAAGGACGAGGGGTTGGTGTGTCTTGATAACTTGGTGTGCAAAACTCAAATAATGTATTATCTAATGGCCAAAACCAGAATCAAAGACGTGCCTCGGGTAAGACTGATATTGGATTTTTATAAGGAAGCGTTGGCGGATATGAAGTGAATTGGCTATCCAACCTCGCCGGAGATTGTGCAAAATAAAAAAGCACCACCATAAAGGTGTAAGAGGTTAGGATAATATGGCGCTTTATTAGGGGGAGGGATCTATGCCCGCCCCCCTTTGTTTGCGCTTATGGTTTGTTGAGAAGTATTGGTTTTGTCCTGTTGGAGAGTAATCGGCTTAAATGACACAGTAACAACCTGGCTTCCATCGCTCATAGTGTGGTCTATGCCTTTCTTCTCCATGGCGACTAATCCGCGTTGCTGCATGGCTTTCATATAACGCAGTGTAGTTTTGTCGCGCAAATCGGCAGACCATTCACCACCGTCGCGTTTGATATATTTAATTACTTCAGCCAGCAGTTTGGCCGATGACGCATTTTTGTCTTTGCGGTATTCCGGCAATACGGCCATATCATAAATATGTTTTTCGGTTTCATCCCACAAACAATAACCGCAGACTTTACCTTGGCGGTCTGTTAAGACCATACCTTGCGGATTATTTTTCGGAACGGATAGTTCTTTGTCGCTGTCGGGAAAACACTGTTGAGCAACTTGTTCTGCTCCATGTTTGTATTTTTCGCTATAACCGCGGATTAGGAGTTCCGGCAGTTTTTCCGGCGTGGCCTGCGGGTTGTCGTACAAAAGCCATTGTGTGGCGGCATCGGAATATCCTGAATATCCGTCAGGCAAAGGAGCTTTATTGTTTGCAAGGTTATATTTGCTGCTGTCTAACATCAAATCCGGACTGCTGCCAATAGTAATCTGGCGGTAATTGTCATTCTTAAACTGATCCACCATTTTGGAAAACACTTCTTGGGTTTGTTCGGCATCTTGCTTATTAACCGAATTGTTGATTTCAACATTATCAAAGGTCAAATTTTTCATATCTTGGTTTTGGGTGCGGTAAAACCATGAGCAACCCAGCATCTCCCAATTGCCGGATTTATCCTGTTTTTCAAATATCAAACAGCCGGAATCGGGGTTGATAACACTGTCAACTGCGCATTTGCTGCCGACACTACCATAACTCTGGCAACAACTGGCGCGTTTGGAGCCAAAGTTGCCGCCGGCGCAAATTGGCCGAGGATCATCTTTGGACGCCACAAAGCACCGCCATGTGCCGTCGGTGGAATAAACCATCTCTTTATCCGCAAAAGCTGATGGCGTAACTTTGCCTTGGAGGTAAATGCTTTCGGCCTCGTTATATTTCTGTTGGCTGCTCAGAAATTCAGCATTAGCCAAGCAAAACTCCTGATCGCGTCCGGCCCATTTGAGCGCTTTGGCCATTGCCGCTATCTCAACAAATTTTTTGTTGGCGATATGTTCTTTTAACATATCATACCGCTGCAATACCATGCTCAAATCATCAGTATTTTTTTGTCCGGTACGAATACATTGGCCGGTTTCTTCATTATATTCGGTTTTAACGTTTGGCATATCGAAACGGATAAATTTATCATGCTCAGGAGTTTCGCCAAACATATGTTTATCGGCACATTTACGAATTTCCTGTATATCTTGCATTTTGCTGCCATTAAGCATCCAGGCAGTAGCTTTCTCGGCAGAAATTGGCTGCATATTCGCATAATCGACATAGCCGACCACGCTTTTTAGGGTGCCGGCCAAAGAGCCTTGTTTCCGCTGATCGGCGGTGAGGGCTGTTCTGGCTTCATCATAGGCTTTTTGCGCCTCAATAATTTCGGTTTGGGTTCCGTTGGTTTTAAGCTGTTCCAACCTTTGATTTAATTCATCGACTTTTTTAGAATCGAGTTGGATTTTCGAGGCGTTAATGCGCAAATTTGTGGTCAATTTAGCGGCTTTAGCTTCCCGCTCGGCCAGTCGTTTGGCATCTTTTTCAGTTCCGATTTCAGCTTTGCGGGCTTGCAAATATTTGTTATAAACCGCAATCTTTTGCAAATAATTTTGAAAATCATTGCCATAGACCAAACTTAAAGCCGCGGCATTGGGAATCAGCCAATCTTGGTTCTGTCGCAACAATTGCTCTTTGCTCAGAGGTTCCCCGTTGTTGGTTTCAGTGCTTTTTTGTGATAAATATTCAAAATGCAAAATGGCGTTTTTGGCTTTTTTATATGTATTGCTATCAAATTTTATAAGCTGAGAAATAGAAAAGTTGTTTATAAGGCATGTTTTTTCAGTTTGGTCACAAGAGCGGATATTGTAAGCGGCTTGCAACAGTGACTCTTGATTGTTATATTGAGCTTTAACATTATCAAGATTCTTAGCCTCAACATTTTGCAGGCAAATGCTTGCCAAGTTAATTTTATCTTTATCCGCAAATGATAACGAAATTATTGTATTTAAGATTTCTTGGTGAAGATCAGCATTAGTTTCCGCAATCTGTTTAATGGCGTCGTAGGCTTGTGCAAGGCTATCATCATTATTTTTATCTGATTGCAGTCCGGTTTTAATTGTTTCGAGAATATCTTTTCCGTACTCGGGCGCGGCTTGGAACATATCACTCAGAGATTTGTAGGCTTTTTCAAGGCTATTACTGCCATTTTTATCTGAATGTAGCCCGGTTTTCATTGTCTCGAGAATATCTTTTCTGTACTCGGGAGCGGCTTGGAACATATCACTCAGAGATTTGTAGGCTTTTTCAAGGCTATAATCGTAATTTTTATTTGATTGCAGTACAGTTTTCATTGTCTCGAGAATATCTTTTCTGTACTCGGGAGCGGCTTGGAACATATCACTAAGAGATTCGTAGGCCTGATCAAGGCTATTATAGTCATTTTTACCTGGTTGCAGTACAGTTTTCATGGTTTCGAGAATATCTTTTCTGTACTCGGGAGCGGCTTGGAACATATCACTCAGAGATTTGTAGGCCCGTTCAAGGTAACCATTTTTATTTTTGTCTGATTGCAGTCCGGTTTTCATTGTTTCGAAAATATCTTTTCTGTACTCGGGAGCGGCTTGGAACATATCATTCAGAAATTCATAGGCTTGATCAAGGGTATGATAGTCATTTTTATCTGATTGCAGTACAGTTTTCATTGTTTCGAGAATATCTTTTCTGTACTCGGGAGCGGCTTGGAACATATCACTCAGAGATTCGTAGGCCTGATCAATGCTATTATAGTCATTTTTATCTGATTGCAGTACAGTTTTCATTGTTTCGAGAATATCTTTTCTGTACTCGGGAGCGGCTTGGA
>CAKQKH010000015.1 GCA_934248075.1 uncultured Alphaproteobacteria bacterium
GTCTTACCATGATCTACGTGACCAATCGTTCCGATGTTGCAGTGCGGCTTCGTCCGCTCAAACTTCTCTTTTGCCATTTTATTACTCCAATAAAATTTAGTTTTATAAGTTAAATCAAAAAATTAAAATTATGCGTTTTTGGCTTTCACCTTATCGGCAATATCCTTAGGAACCTCAGCATAATGATGGAACTCCATAGTAAACTGGGCGCGGCCTTGTGACAAAGAACGCAAAGTATTTACATAGCCAAACATGTTAGCCAGAGGAACTTGTGCGTCAATCACACGAGCATTTGCACGCTGATCCATGCCGTTTACCAAACCACGACGAGAGTTCAAGTCGCCAATAATATCACCCATATATTCTTCAGGAGTAACGACTTCAACTTTCATAATCGGCTCCAACAACTTCGGATTGGCCTGACGCATACCTTCACGGAAAGCGGCGCGAGCAGCAATTTCAAAGCACATAACGTTAGAGTCAACTTCGTGATAAGCACCATCATAAAGGTTGCACTTAACACCGGTAACCGGATATCCGGCAATAACACCGGCATCCATAGCGCTGCGCAAACCTTTTTCAACGCCGGGGATATATTCTTTAGGAACATTACCGCCGACAACAGTGTTTTCAAATTCAAACCCAGTATAACCCTCAATCGGTTCAAATTTAATTTTAACCTTAGCAAACTGACCGGCACCACCAGACTGTTTCTTGTGAGTATATTCAATATCACAAGGTTTGGTAATGGTTTCACGGTAAGCAACTTGCGGATCACCGACATTACAATCAACCTTAAACTCGCGTTTAAGACGGTCAACAATGATCTCCAAGTGCAATTCACCCATACCGCGAATAATGGTCTGTCCGCTGTCCGGATCAGAAGAAACCTTAAATGACGGGTCTTCCATAGCCAAACGAGACAAAGCCAAGCCCATTTTTTCAACATCGGCTTTGGTCTTCGGCTCAACCGCCAATTCAATAACCGGATCCGGGAACACCATGTTTTCAAGTACAATCGGATTAGCCTGATCGCACAAGGTATCACCGGTAGTGGTATCTTTCAAGCCAGCCAATGCCACAATATCACCGGCATGAGCCTCTTTAAGGTCTTCACGCTTGTTAGAGTGCATCAACAGCATACGACCAACACGCTCTTTCTTATCTTTAACCGAGTTATAAATATAAGAACCGGCGGTCATTGTACCTGAATAGATACGGGTAAAGGTCAAAGAACCAACAAACGGGTCATTCATAATTTTGAAAGCCAATGCAGCTAAAGGCTCATTATCATCCGGTTTTCTGTCAACTTCGACATCAGTACCGGGTTTAACACCTCTAATCGCCGGAATATCAACCGGAGACGGCAAATAATCAATAACAGCATCCAACAAAGGCTGAACGCCCTTGTTTTTGAAAGCAGTACCACAGAATACCGGAACAAAATCCTGAGCCAGTGTACCCTTGCGGATGCATTTTTTCAGGGTTTCTACCGGAATTTCCTTGCCTTCCAAATAGTCTTCCATAGCCTGTTCATCCTGCTCAACGGCAGTCTCAACCAGCTCATGGTGATATTCATCAGCTTTTGCCTTAAGATCAGCAGGGATCTCCTGAATTTCAATCGGAGAATCAGCTGTATCACCGGTATAGATAATGGCATTCATATTCAGCAAATCAACCACGCCGCGGAAATTAGCTTCTGAACCGATCGGCAACTGCAGTGCCAACGGGCGAGCGCCTAAGCGATCTTTAATCATATCCAAGCAGCGATAGAAATTTGCACCAATACGATCCATCTTATTGCAGAAGCAAATTCTCGGCACATTGTATTTATCCGCCTGTCTCCAAACGGTCTCAGACTGCGGCTCAACGCCGGCAACCGAGTCAAATACAGTGATGGCACCATCCAATACGCGAAGCGAACGTTCAACCTCAACTGTGAAGTCAACGTGACCCGGCGTATCAATCAGGTTAATACGGTAACCTTTCCAAAAACAGGTTGTAGCAGCAGAAGTAATGGTAATACCACGCTCCTGTTCCTGCTCCATCCAGTCCATGGTAGCGGCACCGTCATGAACTTCGCCGATTTTGTGATTCTGACCGGTGTAGTAAAGGATACGCTCACTGGTGGTGGTTTTACCAGCATCAATGTGCGCCATAATACCGATGTTTCTATACATTTCCAGTTTATGTGTACGAGCCATTGTATTTATCCTTTAGCTACATTAAAATTTATAATGGGAGAAAGCCTTGTTGGCTTCAGCCATTCTATGAGTGTCTTCGCGCTTCTTAACGGCAGAACCCTTGTTAGCCAGAGCGTCTAACAGCTCGTTGGCCAACTTTTCAGTCATTGTGGATTCTGAACGCTTGTTGGCGGCTTCAATAATCCAGCGAATTGCCAAAGCCTGACGACGATCCGGACGGACTTCCATCGGAACCTGATAAGTAGCACCACCTACGCGGCGAGACTTAACTTCAACCAAGGGCTTAACATTCTCGATAGCTTCAGCGAAAACTTTCAAAGCATCCTGTTTAGATTTGGCAGCAATGATATCAAAAGCAGAATATACGATTTTCTCGGCTACGGCTTTTTTACCATGCTCCATAACATTATTAATAAATTTAGCAACTACCTTGTCGCCGAATTTAGCGTCAGGCAGTACGATTCTTTTTTCAGCAGTATGACGACGTGACATCTCTTCTACTCCTTATTTCGGTCTCTTAGCACCGTACAGCGAACGACGCTGACGACGTTTTGAAATACCCTGAGTATCCAAGGTACCACGAATGATATGATAACGAACACCAGGTAAGTCTTTTACACGGCCGCCTTTAATCAGTACCACTGAGTGTTCTTGAAGATTATGACCTTCACCAGGGATATAACTGATTACTTCAAAGCCGTTTGTCAGACGAACGCGAGCCACCTTACGCAAAGCGGAGTTCGGTTTTTTCGGGGTTGTAGTATAAACCCTTGTACAAACACCGCGTTTTTGTGGACAAGCTTTCAAAGCCGGAACTTTGTTTCTCTTCACTTTGGGTGTTCGTGATTTACGAATTAACTGATTAATTGTAGGCATCACAAATTTCCTTAAGTATTTAATTTTGTTTACAAATTACTCTCTAAAGCCGTGTAACGAGGCACAACAAATGCCTCAACCTTCTTTATTGAGTCGTCGCACCATAGACTCAGAGGCACTAAAAGTCAAGCATTTAATTATAAAAATTTTCACTTTTTGAGTCTAAAAACCCTTAAGCTTTTATTTACCTTTAAGCGTGCATCAGCATTACGATTCGCATTTTGATTTCGCCCGCATTGCCCTTTTGAGTCAATTTGAGTCTAGCGATGTTTCAACAGCTTTTGCATCAATTTATCCGTAAGCCGCTGCCTATCAAGTTCATAACTGCTCATCTTAGCAAGATTCATCTGAGCCTTTTCCAAAAATTTGGCATGACAGCGCATCATCGACTTCAAACTGATTGCGTCGTCTTCAAAATGCACCCCCGAAACTATGGCCATGCCTTTACCATACTGACGAGCCACTATAGCCGGCGGGTTCCCCTCCGCTTCCGCATATACAGCCAAAACTTCCGCCCCTTTAACCTGCTCAAATTTCGGACCTCCATGATAGAACACGCCATGCTCCTCGCCATCTTCCAGCCAACGGATTGTGGTAACGGCCGCATTGCCTACGGTTGGCCGATAATATGGATCAAGCCCGAAATCATTTTTCAGGGTTCCGACCGCGTGAGCATCAATAAGATCCAAACCGCATGACTGCTCAATCGCCAAATCAGGAACATCTTGTTCAAAACTGACTTTTCTGCTGGCATAATATGCGCCGGCGCAAATCCCAAAATAGATACCGCCGTTTTCAACATAATTACGGATTTTTTCATTTCCCAGCACTCGCAACTTATTCATATAAGGAGTTGCCGCCCCGCCGGGTATAAACAAAGCCAGCACTTGCTCGTTTAGCGCGTTATTTTTAACAATATCGTCAGCCGTTGTCCTTTTGACCATCACGCCTTTAGGCCCGAAATAGTTGCCCAATATTCGCACCAAATCAAAGGTGCAAGCGCATCCGGCATCGTCATAAATCAAAATTTTTGAACGTTTTTCCATAGTGGCAGTGTTTCTACTACAACATATGCTTATTGTCAACATTTGGCCTATTTCTTGCATAACCCGCAAAAAAATCTTGCCTTTTTAAAATAAAATTCTAGGATTTCACCATGTGTTTAACTATGGAGACTACTAAATTATGACTAATGAAGAAGATATTGCCTGCGCCAAACAAACCATCGACCGCGAGGTTGAGGCTTTGCGCACGCTTGAAAATTCTTTGGATAACTCACTCAGCGCCGCTCTTGACATCATGGAGCAAGTTAAGGGTCGCGTGATTATTACCGGCATGGGCAAATCTGGACACATCGGACGCAAAATTGCCGCCACTCTCGCCTCCACCGGTACTCCGTCATTCTTTATTCACCCTGCTGAAGCCAGCCATGGCGACCTCGGTATGCTCACCGAAGACGATGTGGTTCTGGCAATTTCTAATGGTGGCGAATCTCGCGAATTATCTGATATTTTGGTTTATTGCAAACGCTATGGTATTCCTTTGATTGCCATGACCAAAAATCCGGAAAGCACTCTTGGAAAAGCCGGCGACATTCTTCTCAGATTGCCGGATAACGGCGAGGCATGCCCCTTGGGTCTGGCTCCCACGTCTTCCACCACCGCGACTTTGGTTTACGGCGATATTTTGGCGATCGGACTTATTGAGCGCAAAGGCTTTACCAAAACCGACTACAAACGCCGCCACCCTGGTGGAAAACTCGGCGCCATTTTGCAAAAAGTATCCGACCTTATGCATACTGGCGATGAAATGCCTTTGGTTAATGAACAAACCAGCATGCAGGAAGCCTTGTTGGTTATGAGTTCAAAAATGCTCGGCTGCGTAGGTATCGTAAACGACAAAGGCGAGTTGACCGGTATCATTACAGATGGTGATTTACGTCGTTTCCTGGCGCCTGATATTCTAAAGAACAAAGTCACAACCGTCATGACGCGTAATCCTAAAACCATTGAGCCGGACGTTCTTGCTGCTGAGGCGCTTAAGACCATGAACACTACCGGCCGCGGCATTACTCAGCTGTTTGTATTGCAAGACAAAAAGCCGATCGGCATTATTCACATTCATGATTGTTTGCGCGCTGGAGTTGCCTAAACCTTGTTTGACCTCAAAAAACTGGATAATTATTTTAACGCCGATTCTCAACAGCCTGCTGCCAACAGCAGGTCTGTTTTGAATCAGCATTCTCGTTTTGTCAAACTGGCCAAATTGGCCTTGCCTTCAGCGGCGGCTATATTACTGGCATTGTTACTGTTGTTTCCCTATTTCAAAACCAACCCCCGCGATTTTAGGCTGGACATTACCCGCCCCAAACAAGGCGAGCTTGAAAAACTGCATATTGAAAACACCGTTTTTTACATTACAGACAAAGACAACAGGGTTAACAATTTTGTTGCCAGCAACATTGATGAAACCGAACCCGGATCAAAGCTCATTAAATTAACCAATCCCGAGGGAATACTTCCCACCGCCACCGATCGCTGGGTCAGTATCAAAGCGCCATACGGATACTTCAACCAAAACACCAATCTGTTGGAACTGAACGACAACGTGGAACTGTTTTACAGTGAAGGCATGACGATTAACACAGCTTCGGCTTTTTTTGATTTTAATTCCGCGCGCGGATATGGCAACAAACCGGTGTCCGGTCAGGGCTTCTTCGGAACTCTGCAAGCAGAAGGATTTGAATATTCATCAAAAAATGATATTTTAACTTTCACCGGCCATAATAACATCAACATCAAAGAAGAAAGTTTTGCTAAATGAAACTGCTCGCTATCATAATTTCATGTTGTTTTTTTGTTACTCAGGCTTTTGCCGGCAATATTGACATCACCGCCGACCAAAAAGTCGAATGGCACCAAAAGGAACAAAAAATGGTGGCTGTTGGCAATGCGGTTGCCTCGCGTAACGATATGAATATCAAGGCCGACACGTTGATTGCCTACTATCAAAACGCCACGGCCACCGCCAAAAGCAGGATTAATCGCGTGGAAGCCCAAGGCAATGTCCGCATGCACTCAGCCAAGGCTGATGCTTTCGGCAACAGTTTGGACTATAACTTAGATAATGACCGCGCCGTGTTAATTGGCAGTCCGGCAAAAATCAAAACCGAAAATGAGACCATATCAGCTCGTCAAAGCATCACCTATTATCCGTCCGAGCAAAAAGCCGTAGCCGTCGGTGATGTTGAAGGCATAGATAAATCCGGCAATAAAATTTATTCCGATAAAATGGTTGCATATTTTGAAAAAAGCTCCGAACAATCATCTGCGCTAACTCTTAACAAAGTCGATATTGCCGACAATGTTAAAATTGTAACCAAAGACGCCACTGTAACTGCAGATCGCGGCACTTATATGCCCAAGAGTGGTTTAGTAAAACTTTTTGATAACATTATCATCAATCAAAATGGCAACCTGCTTCGCGGCGACAAGGCCGAAACCAACCTCAACACAGGCATCAGCAAACTGTTGGCCGGCAACGGCAAAAAACGAGTTCAAGGTGTCTTCAAAGAAAAGAAATAACCATGATTACGCCCTACAATCCCGAATCAAAACTGGAAGTTTTCAACATTGGCAAAAAATATAAAAATCGTCCGGTGTTACGCAATGTATCATTAAATGTCCGCCGCGGTGAAGCCGTTGGCTTGCTTGGGCCGAACGGAGCCGGCAAGACCACCTGCTTTTATTGCGTTACCGGCCTTATCACCCCTGATTACGGCGATGTTCATATTGACGGGCAAGATATCACCGCTTTGCCGATGTATCGTCGCGCCCGCATGGGTATTGGTTATTTGCCGCAAGAAGCATCTATTTTTCGTTCTCTCAGTGTTGAAGACAACATCAAAGCGATTTTAGAGATTGTAATTGATGATGAAAGCAAGCGAGAAAACATGCTTGAAGAGCTTTTAAGCGAATTTTCGATTGCTCACTTACGCAAATCTCCGGCCATTGCCTTATCCGGTGGTGAGCGACGCCGACTGGAAATTGCCCGCGCTTTGGCCAGCCAGCCTCATTATATCCTGCTTGATGAACCTCTTGCCGGTATTGACCCCATTGCCGTTGGTGAGATTCGCAATTTGGTGTCACAGCTGAAACACCGCGGATTAGGCGTTTTGATTACCGATCACAATGTGCGCGAAACTCTTGATATTACTGACCGCGCCTATATATTGCATGGTGGCACGGTGCTTATGGAAGGCACCCCCGATGAGATTGTTGCCAACAAAGAAGTTCGTAAAGTGTACCTCGGCGATAATTTTTCAATGTAGTCGATAGGGATTATAAGCGATGGCCATAACTCCACGGCTTGAAATCAAACAAACTCAATCGCTGCTTATGACCCCTGAATTGCGGCAAGCCATTAATCTGCTTCAACTAAACAACGTTGAACTGAACGAACTAGTAGAGCAAGAACTTTCCCGCAATCCGCTCTTAGAAAAAGAAACTGACCGCCTCAATGAACAGCCCGATGATCATGCTCCGTCAATAGACAACCTTAATGATGCGCCTTCGACAGTAGATGAAGAGTTTAAGCCTGACATTGATTACGATTCCAGTTTTGATGACGATTATGCCAGCGATCGAGAAGGATATGACCTTGCGGAAGATTATTCTTGGGCTGATTACAACAAAAATAAAGACAATCATTCGGGAGAGCCGGATTTTGATTATTGCGAACAGCGTCTGGCCGCGGGAAAATCTCTCTATAGTTTTCTGGAAGAGCAGATAAACATCAAATTTACAACTGCTGCGGACAAAATCATAGCCCGCCGTTTATGTGAAAACCTCGACCGAGCCGGCTATTTTCGTGGCAACATTGCCGAATTAGCTCAGGCATTGAAAACATCAGATTGCCGCATAAATCGCGTTTTATCGGATTTAAAAGGATTTGAGCCATCTGGCATCTTTGCCGAAAATTTGCGCGAATGCCTGACAATCCAACTAAAAGACCGTAACCGTTTTGATCCGGTTATTGCCCAATTTTTAGATAATTTGCCGCTTTTAGCGGAGGGCAAGCTCAATGAACTCAAACAAATCTGCCGCATAGACAATGATGATTTGGCTTCCATTATCGCAGACATAAAATCGCTCAACCCCAAACCTGCCGCTGATTGGGATCATGACATCACCTCATACGTCATTCCCGATGTTTTTGTTCGTCGGCTCAAAAATGGTGATTACCGCGTTGAGCTGAATTCCATGACTCTGCCGCGGGTTTTAATTAATCACCAATATTACAGCCAAATTCTCGGCAAAGATAAATCTGCCAAGCGCTATCTTAAAGAAAATTTAAGCGCCGCCAATTTTTTAATTCGTGCCATGCACCAACGCGCCTCCAGTATTTTACGCGTCAGTGAAGAAATTGTTCGCACCCAAAAAGATTTTTTTGATTATGGCATCGAAAAGCTTAAACCCATGAGTCTCAAAGACATCGCCTATAATTTAGAAATGCACGAAAGCACCGTCAGCCGCGTTACCGCCAATAAATATATGCAGACTCCCATCGGTCTGTTTGAGCTGAAATTCTTTTTCTCGGCCGCGGCCGGAAGCTACACCGGCAACGACGATATGTCCACCATGACCATAAAGCACAAAATTAAACAGCTGATCGCCCAAGAACAAGCCGGCAATATCCTCTCTGATGACAAAATCGCTGAGCTTCTGGCGCAAGAAGGCATCAAGATAGCTAGACGAACCGTGGCAAAATATCGTGAAAGCCTAGAGATTCCTTCCTCGGCGGAGCGCAAACGATTGCAAAAGAGCAAAATTTCATCCCAATAAAATGTTGACTTTATTAAAATAAGGCTGTATTTCATTTCACAATTGGGTTATACTGTTTATCCGAATACAGATATATCCCAAAAAGTTTTAATTATATTTTTGCAAGGAAGAATTATGAAAATAACATTATCAGGCAATCAGGTTGATATTGGAGACAGACTCCGCAACCATGTAGAAGAAAATATTTTGAACGCCGTTAACAAATATTTCCCGGCGCCCATCAGCTGTAGCGTTGTTTTTACCAAAGTTAAAGATAACTTCAATGCCGAAGTTACGGTTCATCCTGCTAAAAACATCATCTTGAAAGGTACCGGAACTGCCGGCGATCCTTATTCCGCCTTTGATGACGCAAACGAGCATATTGCTACCCGCCTGCGCCGTCACAAGACCAAACTCAATGACCACAAAGGCAAAACCGGCTTGGCCGAGATTGCCAATGAGGCCGTATTCTCAATTAATGAAGACGCTGAAGAAATTGACATTGACGATGCTCCGTTGACCATCGCCGAGCTGGAAGCCAACATTCCGGTATGCACCGTTTCTGAAGCAGTTATGTTTATGGACTTGAATGATGAAGTTGCTCTCATGTTCAAAAACGCTGCCAGCGGCAAGTTCAACATGGTTTACCGCCGCAAAGACGGCAATATCGGCTGGGTTGAACCAAAAACAGAAGATTAATTTGAGGTTACAATGAATATCTCTGACATTATGACCGAAAAGAGCGTTTTCACCAACCTTAAGTCTGGTAGCAAACGTGAGTTTTTACAAGACCTGGCGGCTTCAGCAGCCGAGATCACGGGGCTTGATGAAAGAACCATTTTTGATACCTTCTTGGAACGTGAAAATCTTGGCTCTACCGGTTTTGGCGGCGGAACTGCTCTGCCGCACGGACGATTCGAAGAGCTGGACAAGGTTTGTGCTATATTTGCCAAACCAACGTCTCCTCTGGACTTTGATGCTGTCGATGGCAAACCCATTGACATCGCTTTTGCCCTGCTCTCTCCGGAAGGCAACGGGGCAGATCACTTGACCGCTCTGGCCAAATTGTCTCGGATTCTTAAAGATGAAAATCTTTGCGACAAATTACGCAAGATAAATCGACCGGTTGAGATATTTGCACTTCTTAATGACTATGACTAAACCTAAAAAAGCCGCTCGGTAGAGCGGCTTTTTTTACGATAAGAAAGACTACAAATCTTTAACCATTTTGGCAAACGTCAACCCCTGATCTTCAAAAATATCTCCCTCCTGATGAAAACCTATTTTTTCATAAAAATGAATTGCGGTTAATCTGGCATTAATAAAAATCTTTTTATATCCGGCATCGCGCGCTCGTTCCTCCGCGTATTGCACCATTGCGCGTCCCACGCCCTCTCTCTGATATTTGGTGTCAACCGCCACCTGCAACAATCTCACTGTTTCATTGTCCACGGGAGCCAGCATCAGCCCGCCCACAAGTTTATCATCTAGACATTCAACGCAACCAATATGCAAATAATTCATTTCTTTTTGGCGATGTGAATCCAGAAACTTCAGCCCCAACGGCTCCAAAAGAATTTTATAGCGTAGCTCGACCAGCTCGTCATAGCGAGTTGAACCAAAATCAATATCAATCATCTTTCTCATCGCATCAACTCCCAATAATACCTACGTTCTATATACCGATTATGCCTCAAATCCGTTTTCTAGTCAATCTCTAGATAAATATTAGTTGCGTTATTAAAAAATTCGGCTATTTTCAAAATAATATTAACATAAAAATTGATAAGAAAATGAAAGAACACAATCTGGAACTTATTCGTAACTTTGCCATCATTGCCCATATTGATCACGGCAAATCCACTTTAGCAGATCGTCTTATTGAAGCTTGCGGCGGATTGGAAAAACGTGAGATGACGGAGCAAGTCTTAGACAATATGGACATTGAAAAAGAGCGCGGTATAACTATCAAAGCGCAAACCGTGCGTCTCAATTATAAAGCCCAAGACGGCAAAACTTATCAGCTCAATTTGATTGACACTCCCGGACACGTCGATTTTTCATATGAAGTTTCCCGCTCTTTGGCCTCATGTGAAGGCTCGGTTTTAGTAGTTGATGCCACCCAAGGTGTCGAGGCTCAAACTCTGGCCAATGTATATCTGGCTATTGATAACAACCATGAAATCGTACCGGTTTTAAATAAAATTGATTTACCATCTGCCGACCCGGACAGAGTAAAAACTCAAATTGAAGATGTCATCGGAATTGACGCCTCCGACGCAATTGAAGCTTCCGGCAAGACCGGTTTAGGCGTACCTGAACTATTGGAGGCGATTGTACATCGTCTTCCCGCTCCGCAAGGTGATGAAGACGCCCCATTAAAAGCTTTGTTGATTGACAGTTGGTATGACAGCTATCTCGGAGTTATCATTTTAGTCCGCATTCACGATGGTATTTTGCGCAAAAAACAGCAAATCAGGATGATGTCCAACAATGCTGTTTATCAGGTTGAGAAAGTCGGCGTTTTTTCACCCAAAATGACCGATGTTGACGCTTTATATCCCGGAGAAGTCGGTTTCATTACCGCCAGCATCAAAAGCGTTGGCGATTGCCATATCGGCGACACCATCACCGACAACAAACGACCTTGTCTGGCGCCGCTTAAAGGCTTCAAGCCATCTATCCCTGTCGTCTTCTGCTCAATTTTTCCGGTTGATTCCAGCCAATATGAATTATTAAAAGACGCTCTGGCCAAACTTAAGTTGAATGATGCCAGTATAGACTACCAAAATGAAAACTCTGCCGCTTTGGGTCTGGGTTTTCGTTGTGGTTTTTTGGGGCTTTTGCATATGGAAATTATCCAAGAGCGCCTTGGCCGAGAATTTGATCTTGATCTTATCACCACCGCTCCGTCCGTTGCCTACAAGCTTCACTTGACCAATGGTGAA
This sequence comes from uncultured Alphaproteobacteria bacterium, assembly GCA_934248075.1. Taxonomy (GTDB): domain Bacteria; phylum Pseudomonadota; class Alphaproteobacteria; order RF32; family CAG-239; genus CAZU01. The sequence continues at coordinate 11,851 of CAKQKH010000015.1, forward strand.
GATCTCACTTTGCACAATCCTGCGGATATGCCGGATCCCAGCCTTATCCGCGCCATTGAAGAACCCATGGTTCGAGCAACCATTTTAGTGCCGGACAATTATTTAGGCGCCGTTCTAAAACTCTGCACCGAAAGACGCGGCGAGCAGTCTGAACTGACATATGTCGGCTCCCGAGCTATGATAATATATAAAATTCCTCTTAACGAAATTGTATTCGATTTCTATGACCGCCTCAAATCGATAACCAGCGGCTATGCCAGTTTTGACTACGAGCTTATTGGCTATCAGGAAGCCGATTTGGTCAAAGTGCAAATTCTCATTAATGAAGAGCCGGTTGACGCTCTCGCGTTCTTGTGCCACCGCAGCGAGGCCGAACCTCGCGGACGCCAAATTTGCGAGCGCCTCAAAGACCTAATTCCGCGGCACTTATTCAAGATTCCGATTCAAGCGGCCATTGGTGGTCGAGTTGTTGCTCGCGAAACAATTTCTGCTCTGCGCAAAGATGTAACCGCCAAATGCTATGGCGGCGACGTAACCCGCAAACGCAAATTGCTTGACAAACAAAAGAAAGGCAAGCTGCGTATGCGCCAATTCGGCAAAGTAGAAGTTCCGCAAAGCGCTTTTATAGAGGCCTTAAGAATAGGGGATCAATAAAAATAAATCGCCAACCGGCAGATTAGACTTGACCGCCCGTCCTTGATTGGTATTATGTTTTTAATAATCAATTCCAGCAAGGAGGATATCATGGCGCGGGCAATAATCTTAATGATGGATTCGTTTGGCATTGGCGGAGCTCCCGACGCCTGTATGTTTGGCGATGAAGGAGCTGACACTTTTGGTCATATCGCCAAACAAAATCTAGGCTTAAACGTTCCCAACTTACTTAGTCTCGGCTTGGGCAAAGCCGCTCAGGAGGCGGTTGGTCATCAGGCCGAATATGGCATTCAAGATCTTGCCAAACTAAATCTTCCCAGCAAATACGGTCATGCCAAAGAATTGGGCAAAGCCAAAGACACCACCTCCGGCCACTGGGAAATGGCCGGCGTTCCGGTTTTGCAAGAATGGGGATATTTTCCCAAAACTTACCCGTCTTTTCCGGCTGAGATGATTAATGAAATTTGCGCCAAATCCGCAATCAGCGGAATCTTGGGCAACAAGGCGGCTTCGGGAACCGAAATTATTCAAGAGCTTGGCGAGGAGCATATCAAAACTGGCAAACCCATTTTTTACACTTCTGCCGACAGTTGCCTGCAAATTGCCGCTCATGAAAAGTATTTTGGCTTGCAAAAATTGTACGATCTCTGCGCCGTTGCCTTTGAGGCTGTTAAACCATATCGCATTGCCCGTATCATTGCCCGACCTTTTGAAGGAGAAAAAAGCGGCGAATTTATCAGAACTAAAAACCGCCATGACTACTCTGTAAAACCATTTGCTCCAACTTTGTTAGATAAACTAAAAGACAGCGGACATAATGTAATTGCCATTGGCAAAATTAGCGATATTTATGCCGGATGCGGAGTAACTAAAAAAGTTTTGGCCAGCGGTTTGGAGGAGCTGTGGAACACCACCTTGTCAGAAGTCCAAAACGCTCCAGACAATAGTTTGATTTTCACCAACTTTGTTGATTTTGACATGTTTTACGGCCATCGTCGCGATGTAAAAGGCTATGCTCGCGCACTGGAATATTTTGATCGCCGTTTGCCTGAAATCGCCCCCATGTTGCAAGATGACGATATTGTTTTTGTTACGGCCGATCACGGCAATGATCCGACTTGGACAGGAACTGACCACACCCGCGAACAAGTTCCGGTACTCATGTTCGGCAAAAAAGTCAAACCGGCGAACATCGGACAACGTCAGACTTTTGCCGACATTGCCCAAACTATTGCCGAATATTTTTCTCTTGAACCTTTTGCTTATGGCAAATCTTTTTTACAGGAAGAATAAATGAGCTGGCTCGCCCCTAATTTACCTGCTGACAAACATTGTTTTTTTGGCGCCGAAGGCGGTTTTTCCACCGGCATTTATCAAAGCATGAACGTTAGCATCAACAGTTGCGATTCTCCTGAAAATGTGCAAAAGAACCTTATTAAAGCCGCTGCCAGATTTAACCTAGAACCCCAAAACCTGCACATGCTCAAGCAAGGTGTTTCCGCGCATGTTGAATACACCGCCCAAGCCAAACCATGGCAAATCACGGCTGACGGAGCCGTAACCGACCAACCGGACATTATCCTCTGCATCCGCACTGCCGATTGTGCGCCCGTCCTTTTGGCAGATTACCGCCACGGTATTATCGGAGCCGCCCACGCTGGTTGGCGCGGTGCTTTTGGCGGTGTAATCGAACACACCATAGATTTAATGATTGCCAAAGGCGCCAGATTAGAGAACATAGCCGCCGCAGTAGGGCCGTGTATTGCCCAAAAATCATACGAAGTTGACGACCAATTTTACCACACTATCAACCAACCCCAATATTTTTCATCAGGCCGCAGTGGGCATTGGCACTTTAATCTTGAGGCATACTGCGTGGACAAGCTCAAACATTGTGGCGTCACTGATATTTGCGCTTCCGGCATTGATACATATGACCAAACCAACGGTTACTTCAGTTTCCGCCGCAACACTCACTTAGGATTAATAAAACAGCCCAAGGATTTTCCGGTAGAATTGAGCGCCATCGTTTTATAACTTGACGATAAAGCTTTTATTTTAGCTTAATCCGATTATAATTATAGCATTGTCGCAACAATCAGAAGTTATCAATGTCTCCTTTTGGTAAATTTACTCTTGCTCTCATCGGCCTCCGCCTTTTTGGTGCGGAAGGCTTCTTTGCCGGTATGTTTTTGGGACATATGCTGATTGATCGCACCCACCTGATTGTTTCGTTGGAGCGCCGGCTCAGCATCATCGATGACAACATACGCATTCTCTTGCCCTATAAATATTATCGTTTTTACAATCGATTAGATGGTCATTTCTGGGGCAAAATCTGGGGAATGTTGCTAGGTGGAATCCTTTGGGGATTTGACGGACTAATTATTCTGTTTATTGCCGGCCACTTCATTTTTGACACTCCTGACAGCCACCATGCCAAGCGTTGGCGCAAAAAGTTTGACCATTTTTGGGATAATCACTGGGGCAAAATCGCCGGCGCCGTCATCGGCTTCATATGCCAAAGCCGCATTATATTGTTTTGTGGTGTTGTTATCGGCTTTTTTGCAGATTATTATCGCATGGAAAACGCCACACTTATTCCCATTGAGACAATTCGTCGTTTTTGGAAAGGCATTAATCCCTTAAAATTATGGCGTCATTCTAAAGAAGCCCGCCATGTGTCGTTTATCTTGTCCATGGCCGGACTGGCGGCCAAAGTCGCCAAAGCCGACGGCCAAGTCAGCGAAAACGAAGTCCGCACTTTCAAAAAACTGTTTGTCGTAAAAGAAGAAGAAACCTCCAAGGTAGCCAAGCTCTTCAACGAGGCCAAGAAAAGCGCCAAAGGCTACGAAAAATATGCCCAACAACTGGCCGGAATCAGCGCGGACAATATTGAACTCCAAGAAAACATCATTGATAATTTATTCAAAATAGCTGCCGCTGACGGCAATATCACCGCCGAAGAATACGATATTATCAGCAAAATAGCGCAAATCATCGGCCTGCCTAATGGCAATTTTGAGGTAATCAAAGGAATATACACTCCCAAAGCTCAAAACTCAATAATTCAAGATTATTATGACGAACTGGGATTGCTATACTCAGCAACCGACGCAGAAATCAAAGCCCGCTGGAAAGAGCTTATCATTCGTTATCATCCGGACAGACAACAAGCCAAAGGTGCCAGCGCAGCTGAAATTGCGGCGGCAACCGCCAAAATGGCAAAAATAAATTTTGCCTATCAGGAAATCATAAAAACACGGAACGGCAAATGAAACACGAAGAATCTGTTTATTTTGATGAGCGCAACACTCCGATTGATATGTTGGTTATCCATTGCTCAGCTCAAACTGGCCGGCAGATGGTCTGCTTGCTGAACGAACTAAAGTTGAGTGTCCACTATATCATAGATGAGCATGGCGACATTATTCAATGTGTTCCTGAAGAAAAACGCGCCTGGCATGCCGGCAAAGGTTTTTGGCATAATGGTGATACCAGCCTAAATTCTCGTTCAATTGGTATTGAAATCGCCTCGCCAACTTTAGGGCAAGAACCTTACGCGCCGACACAAATTCAAACGCTTATTCTTTTGTGTCAAAAGATTATTCAGCGCCATCATATACCGGCTCGCAACATAGTCGGACATTCTGATATCGCCCCGACCCGCAAACCGGATCCCGGACTGGCTTTTCCATGGCAAGAGCTATCTCAACATGGCATTGGCTTGTGGTATTCACTCGCAGATGCCGCCAAGACAAAAGAAAACAATCCCAAATCGCTATTGGCCGCTATCGGATATGATACTGAAAATGACAATACGACCCAAGCCTCAGCTTATGCGTTTTGCCGACACTTTCTGCCGCAATATGTCAAAAAAGACCCCGATATTAATCATCTGATAGACCATATTTTGCCTGACAACTTTGAATTTATGCAAGATCAAACCTTCTTAGATACATTAAAAGCCGTCGCCTGGCGCTATCAGTCCTGACAAGTCATCTTTTTGTTCCCAACTTATCAAAAGTTGCTTTTAAAACCGACTATCAATCCAGAAACCCCTGTTTCCGCCGGATACAAAAAAAGACGCTTAATCCAAGCGTCTTTTTAATCAAAATGGCGGATAGGGAGGGATTACTCTGCGCTTTCGCTTGAGTTGCACAGGCGCTCACGCTTTTTTCAAAAAAAAGCGCCGGCATACTTCCGTCTGCCTTTCGCTGGTAGTCGAACCCTTTTTCCGAGGGTTCAAATTCCAACACTCCACAAACTAAAACACAAAACCCACCGCAAGGGTGGGCTTTATGTTTTATTGGCGGATAGGGAGGGATTCGAACCCTCGGTACCCTTTAGAGGTACACACGATTTCCAATCGTGCGCCTTCGACCACTCGGCCACCTATCCGCAGAACTGAGCTTAAACTATATTATTCAAATGTTTTTTGCAACAAGTTTTTTCTAAAAAATGCAAAAATTAACAACCCCCTTTAAATTAACTAACTGTTAAACTAAATAAGCTAATATGTTAGTCATAAAAAGAGTTCAAAAACTCTTGCATAACCGCAGATTATATGCTACAAAACTTTTTATAAAAAGCTATGGATGTCTGAAAATGATAATTGATAGTAATAACAAAAAGCAGAAGAGTATATTGACCAACAAGTGCTTCTATCAAACCACAGCACGCATCATGCGTGACTTTGAGGAGCGCGGCTATGCCAATTCTGCTGACGAAACGGCTAAAGTTATTGCCGCTTATCATGACATCGTCAAAAAAAAGGCCAAAAACAACTTCAGTAACGATTATAATAATGCTTTCAAACGTATTGATACGGCTATTCAGTCTTTAGCCAATCAGGTTTTTTATGACTGTGATAAAAAAAGCTTGGACTACGCTTATCACTCATTTGAAGAGTTTGATCATATTGGGGCTATTGTTACTCGCCAGCGTGCTAAAAAGGGCGCTTTGTAATTTTCCGTGCATACTTTCCCATTATCTTGTTGCCAAATGTGGCATTATGCTTTACTCATATGTATATAAACAAACTTTAAGGATTTTTTTATGACTAATATTTCACTTATAGGCTGTGGCCGTTGGGGTACATTTCTTGGTTGGTACGCAGCCAATTATTGTGGTTATGACTTGGACATGTATGACATTCCAACCTCGCCAAACTTCATTGAACTGCGAGACACTCGCAAAAATTCTTATTTATCTCTATCAGATAATATGGTTCTGCACGATAATCTTCCGGCAGTTCTCAAGAATGACACCATCATAATTTCTATCGGCTGCCAATATTTTCGCGGTTTATGCAAAGAATTAGCCGCTTATGATCTTGATAACAAAACTTTTTTGTTGGCAATGAAAGGCCTTGAAGAACCCGGCGCCACCACCATGCTTGAGGTTATGCGCCAAGAAATCAAACAAAATATTCATATTGGTACTCTTGGCGGCCCCGGCCACGTTCAAGATTATATGAAAGGTGTTCCTTCTTGCGCCGTAATTGATAGTGATGAAGAAACCACCAAAGACCGCCTGATCAAAATGTTATCAAGTGAGCTTATCCGCTTCTACTACGGAGCCGACCTCATTGGTAACCAGATCGGCGCCGCCCTCAAAAATGTTATCGGTATTGCCGCCGGCATTTTGGACGGATTGGAGTGGTATGGGCTTAAAGGCGCGCTCATGGCCAGAGCGCCGGTGGAAGTAGGCCGCTTTATCAAGCATTTTGGCGGCAATCCGCAAACCGCCTATGGTCTATCGCATTTGGGCGATTATGAGGCGACATTATTCTCCAAACACAGCCACAATCGTATGTTTGGCGAAAAATTTGCCCGTGGAGAAAACTTTGGCAAATTAGCTGAAGGTGTAGCCACCCTGAAAGCCGTCAAAGAAATTGCCGACCGTGACAATATTGATATGCCAATTTGTCAGGCATTATACCACGTTGTTTATGAAAAAGCTGATATTAAAGCAACTATCAAATCTATGTTTGATCGAACGCTCAAACAAGAATTTCAGAAATAACCACAAAAAAGGCTATCTTCAAGATAGCCTTTTTATTTTAGTCTTTATGACGGAAAGTAATACGCCCTTTAGTCAAATCATAAGGCGTCATTTCTATATCCACCTTATCTCCGACCATAACCCGAATACGGAACTTACGCATCTTACCGGCTGTGTGCGCCAAAATTTCAACTCCGTTTTCCAACTTCACGCGAAACATTGCGTTAGGAAGTTTTTCAATCACTTCTCCGCTCAGTTCCAACAATTCTTCTTTACTCATAAAAAAATTCCTTTATTTAACAACGTTGTGCTATTAATAAACCTGGATTTATTTTTTTGCAACCTTTTTTATTGGCGGAAATGATAACGTAAAGCAGCTTCCGGCCCCCAGCGTACTGCTCACACTTATTTTACCCCCGCTTTTTTCCACAATAGATTTGGCAATAGCCAACCCCAACCCTGTGCCTTTCTTAGATGTATCGTGTCCTTCGGAAAAGAACGGATCAAAAATACGATTAAGATTTTCCGCGGCAATTCCAATTCCATTATCGGCAAAACTTATATTAATCCGCTTTCCTTTGTCTTGCTTTATGCTTATAGTTAAAACGCCATTGGAATCCATAGCCTTAACCGCGTTCAGTATAATATTAATCACCACCATCTTAAAATCAGCGTCATTACCTTTTATGATAATTTCTTCTGCCGGCGGAATAAATTCAATTATAATTCCTTTGCTTTTAACCTCAAAATCCAAAAGACTCACCACATCTTTAATACTACTTACCACATTTATTGATTGTGATTTTTCAGTGGTTGTCCTTGTCAGTTTCAGCAACCGTTCTGGAACGTCCATACAGCTCACAAGCTCGTTGTAAATCATCATCAGACTCTTTTTCTCTTCAGAATCATCATCTTTATCAGCGTAGAACTTATCCAGCAATCGCTCCAAAATCATGCGCAAAGCCCCAAGATGATTTTTAATTTCATGAGCGATTGAAGTTGACAAGAAGCCCAGAGAAGACAACTTTTGTTGATGTGAAAAATTGATATCCTCACTCAAATCACGAATAGATTCAACGATAAATTGCCGTTTATTATTATACAGCAACGGCGCCGCATTAATTGACAAATGCCGTTGCGGAAAAGCGCAAAACTGTTGCACAACTTTTACATTGTTTTTGTTATTGTGCAATATTTCTCTCAGCGGACAATGGATAGTTTCCGGCGGACAAGGAACCGCGCTTTTTTGTGATGCCGCATAACATTTCTGACAGGACTTTTGCGCAGAACCGACTTGTCTATAATAAGCTTTATTTGCCGCAACAATATTATAATTTTTATCTATAACTCTGATTCCATCGGGAATACTGTCAATTAATGCCTGCTGAAAAGCTTCTTTATCTCTGATTTCCGAAATAACATTTTGCAGATTATCTAACATTCGATTAAACGTCTCAATCAAATAATCAAGCTCATCGGTAAATTTAGTCTTCCGATCTGCGGCGATTCTCACTGCCAAATTACCTTTTGAAACTTCCGCCGAAACCGCGGCAATTCTATTAATCGGATTCAATATCCAGCGCGTAATCATCAACCCCAGAAAAATAATCGCCAAAACAAGCAAACTTGAGCTTATACCAAATATCTTCAGACTTTCTCTAATAGTGCGATAGCGTTGATCAAAACTTTTACTGATTTCGGCAATTCGCTTTTGCTCATGCGCCAGTTGTTCCAAGCGCGCCTCTTCTGATCCCTTCAAAGCCACAGCATTGCGAATTGATTCGCTGACTTTTATGTTTGGATATTGAACCAAAATTTCTCTAAAACTTTTGGCAATATTAATGTTTCGATACAAAAGATCAACATATTGCTGATTTCGCTGAATGCTATACAGCTGTTCTTCCTGAATTTTATTTCCATAAATCAGATAAAAAGTATAAACAAAAACCAGTGATGTAACTAGGAATAAAAGCAATATACTATATATAATCTTGCGGTTTAAGCTCACAAACATTATCAATATTCCTCAAAATGTTAGTTAATATTTAACAATATTAATACTAAAATATTGCCAAATCATAAATAAGACGAGAAAATTATGTTAAAAAAAGAAATAAATCTGGTAGAAGCCGAAGACTTGCAATTATGGAATGATGAACATTCTGCCTTTATTAAAAAAGATATTCATGACGGAAAACCGATGTGGCTGATTTATGACTCAGCCGGTGAACGCATTGCCGCCACTGACAACCGTGAATTTGCTTTTGTGGTCGCCCGACAAAACGATCTTGAACCTCATAGTGTTCACTAACCAATTCTATCTGCCGATTGCGTCCAAAAAACCCTGAAGTATATATGAGGCCGATGAGCTGTCCAATATTTGTTTGCGTTTAGCTCTGGACATATCTAACTGCTTTATCAAAAAACTTTCCATCGCTCTGGAAGACAACCGCTCGTCCCAAAACGTATATGGCAACGGAACACGTTTATAAACCTCATTGGCAAACTGACGAACTTTGGCGGCGGTTTCCCCTTCCTCACCATTCATTTGTAGCGGCAAACCATAGACAATCCCGCCGACTTCGTGTTCTTCAGCAATCTTAGAAATTTGAGCAATATCTTCCTTAAGATTGGTACGAAAGATTGTTTTCTGCGATGTTGCAACCATACGCATCAAATCCGACACCGCCACGCCAATTCGTTTGTCGCCATAATCAAAACCCAATATCGCCGTACGCGGCTTGATTTGCAATTTAAATTCTTGTATATCCATACTGCTGAGTTTAGCCAATTCCACACAACTGTCAAGTTGGTTATCCAACCTACTTTTATTTTATGCTAATTGAATTTTAATAAAATCTGTTTACTATCTGAATAACTGAGGATTCTGTTATAATGTGAGAAAAAATATGAAAATAAAATATATTTTACTGGTTTTATGCGGTCTTTTTGTCACCACCCCCGCCCGTGCCGAATTGCAAATTGACGTAACCGGCGCCATGCGTGACCCGATGCCGATTGCTTTTCCGGAGATGATTCACAATGGTTTTTGGGTCGGACGCTATGCCTCGCAGATTCGCGAAGTTGTTATTGCCGACTTGGAGCGCTCCGGTTTGTTCAAAATCATCAACAGCCATAGCTACATTCAAGAATTCAGCTCCATGGATGAAGAACCGACTTTCATTGACTGGAAAGCTATCAATGCTCAAGCTTTGGTTCAGAGTTCAGTGCAAGAACTGGCCGATAACAATTTACGCATTGAATTCCGTCTGTGGGACGTTTATGCCGAAAATCAAATGAAAGGACAATCATTTACCACCACCAAAGACAACTGGCGCCGCGTTGCTCATGTTATGGCCGATGCTATTTATGAGCGCCTTACCGGCGAAAAAGGATATTTCGACACCCGCATTGTCTATGTTTCTGAAACCGGCCCTGCCACCCGCCGCATCAAACGTTTGGCCATTATGGATCAAGATGGCGAAAACCATAAATTTTTAACTTCCGGCGCCTCTTTGGCTCTTACTCCGCGTTTTTCTCCTAATTTGCAAAAAATCACCTATATGTCATACAGTGGGGATTCTCCGCGAGTTTACCTCTTGGACATCGAGACCGGCAAGCAAATGTTATTGGGCAATTTCCCCGGCATGACTTTTGCTCCGCGTTTTTCTCCTGACAGTTCAAAAGTTCTGTTGAGTTATGCCTCCAACGGCAAAACCAATATTTATGAAATGGATCTTAGAACCCGCACCAGCAAACAATTAACTTGGGGCGGCGCCATTGACACTTCGCCCAGTTATTCTCCTGACGGCAGTCAGATTGTGTTCAACTCTGACCGCGGCGGCAACCAACAGCTATACATCATGAACGCTGACGGTAGCGATGCGCATCGCATTAGTTTTGGCTCCGGCCGCTACGCAACACCAGTCTGGTCTCCGCGCGGCGACTATATTGCGTTTACCAAAATGGCCGGCGGACAGTTTTATATTGGCGTTATGTACCCAGACGGCAGTGGTGAACGCCTGTTGGCCAGCGGTTATTTGGTTGAAGGCCCGACCTGGTCTCCCAACGGCCGTGTCTTAATGTACTTCCGTCAAGACAAGGGCGGACGCCGCAGTTCAGCACCAGTCAAGCTCTACTCTATTGACCTCACCGGTTACAACGAGCGTCAAATTATTACGCCGGCTGACGGCTCTGATCCGGCTTGGTCGCCCCTGCTTCCGTAATATCCATAAAAAAACGCTCTTTAACAGAGCGTTTTTTTATTATTTATCCGATTTTTTCAATTATTTCCGGCTGTTGTGCAATCGGAACATCGCCAATAGTTACCAGCTTACGCAAATTATCTTGCGCCGCAACAAATTGTTCTTCGGTTTGCGCATGCACCACCGCCAACGGCTTTTGTGTATCGACCTTATCGCCCAACTGACAAAAATTCGAATATCCGGTGGCATAATCAAGTTTTTGTTCCGGAGTAATACGCCCGCCCTTAAGTTCAATAATGCTCAGCCCGATACCTCGGGTGTCCTGTCCGATTACATAACCTTCTTTCTCCGCAAAAACCGGACGCACAATTGCCGCTTTGGGCAAATACTTATCCGGATTCTCACAAAAATCATTCGGCCCGCCTAACGCAGACACCATCTGAGCAAATTTTTCCAAGGCCTTACCGTTATCCAAAACTTTCTGCAATTTAACTTTAGCCTCATCAATAGTAGTTGCCGTCTTGCTCAAAACCAGCAGTTCGGCGCATAATTCTAATGTAATTTTATGCAAACGCGGATTAACACTCTCGCCTTTAAGATACTCAACCGCTTCTTTCACTTCAACCGCGTTACCTGCAGCCAACCCCAATACCTGATTCATATCGGTCAGCACCGCTTTGGTTTTGCAACCGGCCTGATTGGCAACATTAACAATTGAACGAGCCAATTGTTGCCCTCGTTCCAAATTTTCCATAAAAGCGCCATTGCCGCATTTCAAATCCATTACCAAGCAATCCAAGCCCGCCGCCAACTTTTTAGAAAGAATGGAGGCCGTTATCAACTCCACCGACTCAACGGTTGCGCAAACATCACGCAGAGCATAAATTTTTTTATCTGCCGGCGCTAAGCTTCCGGTCTGTCCAATAATCGCGCAACCAACTTCTTTCACAACTTTCTTAAAGAGTTCGTTGCTCGGCACTGTTTGATACCCCGGAATAGAATCAAATTTGTCCAGCGTACCGCCGGTGTGTCCAAGCCCGCGGCCGGATATCATCGGCACAAAGACGCCACAGGCCGCCAGCATCGGCGCCAACATCAGGCTCACTTTATCTCCCACACCGCCGGAAGAATGCTTATCTACCACCGGAGCCTCAAGTTCCGGCCAGCTCAACACATCACCGGAATCTCTCATGGCCTGAGTCAGAGCCGTTGTTTCGGCCACAGTCATGCCATTTAAAAACACCGCCATTGTCAATGCCGCGGTCTGCGCGTCAACTATGCTTCCCTCAGTAACTCCTTTAATAAAGAAATCAATTTCCGCTTTTGTCAGCTCTTGATGATTGCGTTTATGACGAATAATTTCTTGTGGCAGCATCTTAATATCCTTGTTCCAAAGTTTTTAACAAATCATTGAGTACTGAACTTGCGCCGATTCGAAACCGTGCCGGAGTTACCCAAGCCGGATCCAAAATGGCATTTGCCAAGGTCAGATATTTTTTTGCGTCTTCCGTAGTTTTTATGCCCCCACTAGCCTTAAAACCAACATTTCCGCCATTTGCCCTAATCACCTCCAAAATAGCGTTGGCCGCCTCCGGAGTTGCCGATATTTTGGTTTTACCGGTTGACGTCTTAACAAAATCAGCCTTAGCGTCAATACATAATTGCGCAGCTTTTTTTATCATAGAAGTAGATTTGAGTTCACCGCTTTCGATAATTATTTTCAAAGTCTTATCCGCAGTTGCTTGTCGGCACATTTTCAAAAAATCCTGACACAAGGCCACATTTCCCGCCAATAAATCCTTATACGGCAAAACCGCGTCAATTTCATCGGCGCCAAGCTTAATTGCCTTGTTTATTTCTTTTTCCACGGCTTTTATATTATTGCCGCCCTCAGGAAAGTTAACCACCGTGGCAATTTTCACTCCTTTAGGCGCTTCGGCCAGAGCCACCGGAATATATTCCGGATAAATGCACACTGCCGCCGCGTTTCCATATTTTGTAGAGGCTCTCTGACACAAATCGGTTATGGTTTCCGGAGTATCATCATGATTCAATGATGTCAAATCTAGCGATTTAATTAAAATCTCTGCTGCGCGAATATTATCCATTACAATTCTCCAATAAAGGTTTTTACCAATAAAATCAAGCTCTCGGAAGCCATGGCGGCCGTAGCCAAAGTCTCGGCATGAGTTGGCGCGCCTCCTTCGATTCCCGTACAATAGTTAGTTAGGGCGGATATCCCCAACACCTTAATTCCGCAATAAGCCGCAGTCATTGTTTCCGGCACTGTTGACATTCCATTGGCATCGGCTCCCAACACCCGACACATTTTCACCTCCGCCGGCGTTTCAAAATTCGGCCCTGACAACATGCAATAAACGCCATGATGCAAAGTAATACCTTTTTCTTTTGCCACTTTCATAGCCAACTGCCGATATTCTTCCGTATAAACATTATTCATATTTGGAAATCTCGGCCCAAAACGTTCATCATTGGGGCCAATCAAAGGATTATACCCGCTCATATTGATATGATCATCAATCAGCATCAATTCGCCTGGTTTGTGTTCAACACGCAGCGATCCGGCGGCATTGGTAACAACCAAACTTTCGATTCCCAACCATTTAAATGCCTTAATAATATTGGCAATCGCCGATGGCTGGTACCCTTCATACAAATGAACCCGACCTTGCATGCACAAAACCCTTTTTCCCTCAAGATATCCGGCGATTAATCTTCCCTGATGCCCCGGAACAGTACTAATCGGAAAGCCCTCGATTTCTGCATAATCAATACACTGCGGCTCTCTAATTTCATCAGCCAAACCACCCAAACCGCTTCCAAGAATAATCGCTATCCTCGGAACCGGCATTTTCAATTTACTTTTAATTTGTTCAGCAATTTTTATCGCAATCTCGCTCATTTTCTAAAACTCCGCAAAACCACATGGCAACAACTCGGCAACAGTAACCGATTTTTGGATTCCTTTGGCATTCGCCAAATATACAACAACATTTGCCTCGGCAAACTCGCTGATTCTTTGACGACAAGCCCCGCAAGGCGATATCAACTGTTTGCTGTCGGCATAGATCAACATTTCCTTAATTTTACGACCGCCGCCGGCAATCATCGCCGCGATTGCGCCTGCTTCCGCGCAAGTTCCCACCGGATAAGAAATATTTTCAACATTACAACCATTGTAAATTTTATCATCATCAGCCCTTATCGCCGCCCCAACGGCAAATTTAGAATACGGACAATAGGCGTTTTTAGCAGCCTCGACTGCCAAAGTAAAAAGTTTCTGGGTATTATTCATATCTTGCCTTTGTAAGTTAAAAGTTTTATTGATTATAATAGTATCATAAGGAAGCTTTATCGGAAAAGCAAAGATTATTTGCTGCCCGTGCAAACATAAGGAGAATATCCCGTGAAAAAACTGTTGCTGATTTTGCTGGTGTTGTTAGTTGCCGTCGCTGCCGGAACTACATTTTATATCAATACCATTGATTGGAACAAACACAAAAACATTATTGCGCAACAGTTTAATGAAGCAACCGGAAAACAAATAGTCTTTGCCGGCCCGATTTCTTTTAAGATATTTCCCACCCCTTATCTTAATGCCGCTGACATTAAAATCCTCAACCCTACCGGCGGAGATAAGGACAAACCTTTGGTGGAGATTCGCGATCTCGTGGCCAGATTGTCGCTTATGCCTTTGCTCCAAGGAAGATTCGATATTCAGCGCATGGAATTGCGCAACCCGCAAATTAATGTAGAAATTTTGCCCGACGGCAAACTTAATTGGCAGTCAGAACTCGATCCCGAACAGCGCCGCGCCATTGAGGAATCTCACTTTGCCTTAAACAGCGTCAGCATTGGCAGCGCCACCCTAAATTTTGAAGATCAGCTTCACGACACTGGTTTTAAGCTTGAAAACCTAAATGGCGAGATTGTCGCCCAAAGCGTAATGGGACCATATCGCATAGAAGGAAATTATACCAAAGACAACATTCCCGAAGGTTTTGCTATTTCTCTTGGACAATTGTCCGATAGCTTTGCAACTACTCTCAATTTAGTTGTAACCCACCCCACTTCAGAAAGTTATGTTCGCTTTGATGGTAGTTTCACCCTCGCTAACAAGGTGGCCAACGGCAACATAATTATTGATTCCAAAAAACTCAATGATTTTTGGAATGCCAACATTAAAAGCGTTCCCTTTGCTTCGCATTTCAACTACCCCATAGCCATAACCTCCGATATTAACATTACTCCCCAACAGTTGAATCTATCCAACATTGTGATAAAATACGGCAGCACGCAAGGCGCCGGCAATTTGCAAATGCCGTTTAATGACGGCTTCGGCAACGGCGGCATCAAACCCAGAATAGACCTTGCTTTCAATTTCACGGATCTTGATTTAACTCCGCTGGCGGAAACTGCGCAAAACTTCATCAAAGACCACGCTCAAGCCGAAACCATATACAATCCTGAGTTAGACTTTGATATTTTGGCAGATATAAAATCCGTTCGCACCTCATACAAAAATCAACAAATCAAAAATTTTGAAGCCAGTTTTGATATGGTTGAAAATATTATGACCATCAACAATATCAACGCCACTTTGCCAGGCGATACAGACATCAACCTCAAAGGCACGATATCTGCGTTTGAAAACCAACCTTTTTACAACTTAGATACATCGCTTAACTCCAATGATTTTTTAAAAACGCTAACCTGGCTGGATTTAGCGCCGCAAGTAAGCACCGCTTCAACTTATCGCAAAGCCATCGGCAATGCCAAATTATCCGGCACTTTGCAACGGATTCAAATATCTCCGTTTAAGTTCACGCTAGACAAAAGCTCTCTTTCCGGTGAGGCCGGCATCAAACGCGGGTCACGCAATGACATTTTGTTGCTTCTCAACACCGATATGATTAACTTTGACAACTACATAAGCTCCTTGCCGGCTGAAGAGCATGATAAAAACTGGGCGCAGCGCATGGCGTATCGCTTTTCCAAGCTTGGTTTTCTAAATGATTTTGATTTACAATTAACCGCCAACATGGACGTTGGCATTTATGAAAAAATGCCCTTTGAAAAAGTTACTTTTCAAGGCAGCCTGCTGGACGGCAAATTAGAAATCGGCAAGTTACAAATCGGTAGCGTTGCCAACGCCAAAATTGAATTATCGGGCAACTTAAGCGGCTTTGGCAAATCTCCGATTTTTGATAATCTGAACTACAACATTCAGACTAACAACATCGCCGCCTTAATTAACAAAATGGAGTTCAAAGCCCCTAACCTTGATTACAAAAAGCTTAATGATCTTAAGGTTATTGGCGCCATTACCGGAGACATCAACCATTTTGCCACCAACACCGCCATAAATTTTGAAGACCTTGTCATTAACTACAATGGCCAAGTCAATCGGTTGCCGGAAAACACCTCTTTCAGCGGTGATCTGGAAATCAAGCACCCTGACTTTAACAAAATGCTTACAGAGCTTGGTTTTTCATACACTCCTGCCGCTCAATCTCTAGGCATCTTCAACCTCAAAACCGGCTTTAATGGTTCGGAGCAGCAATTTGATGCTCAACCGCTGGCTTTCAACATTGGCTTTAACACCTTTAACGGCCGTCTTGGATATGAAGAAAACGCCGACAAGCGTCCCCAAATCACAACTGATCTCGAAGTTAACAAACTAGAACTGGAGCGTTTTTTGCAACGAGGTGAAAACGCCGCCAATCAGCCCCTGATTGATATCCAATCCGATTCTGTCGCCGAATTTTTGCAACGCCCACTGTGGTCAAAAAACAAAATTGACTATGGCTTTTATCATAATTTTGACCTAAACGGAAAATTTAAATTTCAAGAGCTATCATACCAAAACCACAATTTCTCAAATGTCATCGCCAATCTTGTTGCCAAACAGGGCATATTTGAAGTCTCAAATTTTGCGGCCGACTACTTGGGAGGCAAGGCGGAAGCGGCCGTCAAATTAGATAGCAATGATAAATCTTCGCTTTCAGGCAACTTCAAAGTTATTGACGCGGATACTGCTCATATCATCTCCGGCGGCAATATTTATGCCCTTACCGGCGGAAAATTTGCCGCATCTTTCAATTTTGACAGTAGCGCCGCCAGCCAATACGATTTCATCTCCGGCTTAAAGGCTGAAGGCGATATCAGTTTCAACAATGTCGCCGTCAAAGGTTGGAATCTCGCGGCAATTCATCAGGACATTATTTCACGCGAAACCTCAGACGGGTTATCAAATTTCGTCAGAGAAAATTTAACTTCCGGCAACACCGAATTTGATAAGATTTCCGGACATTTCAACGTCGCAAACGGCAAGTTCAAGCTTAGCAAATCTCTCTTTGACAACAAGGACAACCCCGTCAATCTGAGCGGCGACGGCGATCTTGTTGAATGGACCATGAACACGTTGTTTGATGTCAAATACTCCGAACCGCAATATTTACCCGGTTTTAGTTTTTCTCTTAAAGGCCCAATCAATGCCCCCATTTTAGACGTCGATGTCAGCGCCTTATTTAATCTTTACAAGAGCCGCCAAGACAAAAAAGAAGCCGACATTAAAGCCGCGGTTGACGCCTATCAAAACCGTTTGCAATCACAAATTGATGAGCAAAAGAAAATGTCGGAAGCTCTGATCGCAGACATTGACACCAGTCTCGAACCGGATATTGAACACAAAAAACAGACTGCATTTGACAATGATTCTCGCGCTGTTTTTGCAAATATAAGCCAACAATTAGCCGAGCTAAAATCCACTTTAGCTGGCAACTTGTCCTTGTCAACCACCGGCACCACCAGTGAAGACACCATCAAAGAGCTGTCCGCAGTCAACCAACAAGCTACCGCTGATGTTGAAAATTTGCGCAGCAAAATTAATGATGCCGCACTAGCTGATATCCAAAAAAACATCAAAACCATATACAATCAGATTATTGAAGGCTATAACCGCTCCAAGATGCTAAGTTTTCAGTACAATTCCGAGCGAGAAGCCTTCAACGCCAGATTATCGGCGATTATAACTGACTTCAAGCTGGAAGAAGACAACAACATCAGCGGCTGGCAAAATTTTATTGAAGATAAAATCGCCGCCTTTGAGCATCAGGACAAAGAGCTGTTAGACAAGATAAACCTAATTAAAAATTCTTCCGAGCTTGACCAGGTCGAGCAATACAGGAGTGAGCTTCAAAATCTGCGCGATGCTCTTGAGCTGGATTTGCAAAACTTACAGCAAAGCCTTGATGAGTACAAAGACTACACTGATAAGAAAATCTCTGCGCAAGAAACCGCGTATGCCAACAAATTGCGCGAAGAAGAAATCCAGCGCAAATTGGAGGAAAACACTGGCTCAATCAGCATCAAGAAAAGCGGCCGCACCGTAACCATTCGCCGAGATATCGAAGAAATTGAAAAAGCGGAAGAGCTTGCTCAAGATCAGGAAGTCAAGGTGTTAGACTTCTCCAAACCCAAGATCAAGTTGCCTAAGCAAAGCCCCAGCAGCAACATTAACGTGGTAAAAAAAGGTAGAGCAAAGACTAATTAGGCTTGTCGAATTGATTTTTGTATTATATATTTGCAGGCATAAATCACAACTATTATTTGGAGTTTTTTAAATATGTACAAGAAGCCTGAAGTTTGTATAATTCCGGTAGCCGGATTATCCACTCGCAATCTTCCTTCCACCAAAGCTCTGCACAAAGGTTTTTTAACTCTGCACAGCAAACCGATTATTCAATACGCCATAGATTCCTGCAAAGAAATCGGCATTAAAGAAGTTATATTTATTTATAGCGACCAATCTTGCAAAGGATTATTTGAAAAACACTTTTCTCCATATCCCTGGCTTGAAAATCACCTTAGAGAAAAAGGCAAGCTTGATCTACTTAAAATTGTTCAAGACATCATTCCCGCCGGCATGAAATTTTCTTTTGCCGAACAAAAAGAACCCAAAGGTAACGGCCACGCGGTTCTAATGGCCAAAGAATTGGTTGGCGACAGAGATTTTATTGTCATGTGGGCAGATGATGTTTACGTCAACACTCACGGCGGCAAAGGAATTTTGGCGCAGTTGCTTGATGTTCACAGTCGTTATGGCGGCATGGTTGACCATGTTCAGATTTTCCCTGACGAAGAAATTGTTCGCTACGGCGTGTTGGAAGGAGCTGTCCAAGAGGGCAACGTCGTCCACGCCACCGGCAAGATTGAAAAACCGGCTAAAGACAATATTCCTTCTAACTTCGGCAGCTTAGGCCCCTACATTCTGCCTAATGAAATCATGAATATTTTGCCGGAAGTCAGCAAAGGAACTAACGGCGAGATTAACTTAGCAGACGCCATGGGATTAGCCGCCAAACGTGGCATCAAACTAACCGGAGCCATTTGCGACATTGAGCGTTTTGACTGCGGCACCAATAAAGAATTGGAAAAATCCAATCTTCGCTTAACTCTGATGGAAGATCCCGAACTCAGAGATTATTGTTGTCAAATTCTCAAGGAATGTGCCGCTTAAACATTGTCAACATTCCACAACTTATAGTTCCTCTTTTAACCACAAAAGAGGAACTATTTTTATTGGCAACGTAATACAACCCCAGCATTATCACTCTGAGAGAAACGCAGAGTCCATTAATACTGGATTCTGGCTTTCGCCAGAATGACAGTGCCGAGCCGGCACGGGCATTCTCAAGAATATACTCGCAACTCACCTTGTTCGTTGCTCGGGATTGTGCCAGATTTGCACCTCTGCTCGGTCAGACTCCTCCCCCTTGACGGGGGAGGCTGGGTGGGGGTGGCAAAGATTATGTCATGCCTCTTTGCGGAAGCATTCTTCCGCAAAGTCCAGGCATCTACCGAACTGATAATATCGATTGACAGCACTGAAGACCGCTTGACCTCGGGCGAGAATACTCGCCTCTCGGAGCGGTGACAATCTTTATTCTATCTCACCCCCAACTAAATCGTCTAACTTGGTAGGTTCGCCTATAATGGCTCACCAACCGCGTGTCGGTCACTTGTTTACTAGTTTCGCTGCGTTTGCTTACGCTGCGCTAGCTCAACAAGTAAACTTACGTCGCTTGCGGCAAAAACAGTCAGTACTTTGACTGTTTTTATCCTCGCGCCCCGTCAAGGGGGAAGACTTATAAGGCACTATCTTTTAACAGACACTATAATAACCAGCACTATCTCCAGCGAGGGCGGATAGTGGAATTTATAGAGTAATTTCTAGGTGCGGAAAAGCGGAGCGTACACGACCAGTACGTGAGCATTTTACGTCACCGTAAAATTGCTCTAGAAAACCGCTAGACGGCCTCGCCTACTTGCACTATCTTCAGCGAGGGCGGATAATAGTGCAGATAGAGTGATTTGAAAGGCGGCGACACCGGAGTTTACAAGATAGTAAATGAGGATGTCGCCGTCCTGCGCAAATTGCTCTAGATGTGCTGTTATACGACCTCGCCTCTAAAACAGCTTCAGCACAGCCTGCGCCGCCTGGCTGGCTAAAGAAAGGGAATTAATCGCCAATTGTTGTCTGGTTTGCAAAGATAACATATTAGCGGATTCTTCGTTCATGTCCGCTAGGGTTAGCTTGTCAGCGCCCTCGGTCAGAATATTTATCAGATTCTCGGTGAATTCCTGCCGATTGGTAATAATACTGTAATTATTCCCCAACTCCGCCGTAAAAGCTCTAATACTTTTCAAAGCGCCGGCAATTTCTTTGAGGCTATGAGCGATATCGCCTTGATTCTGCCAATCAATTTTATTCAAGCCCAGCGCACCGGCTGACATATCTTTGCCATTAACATTCAAATCGGCGTCGCCTTTTTCATTAAACCGCACGTTCAGTTTTTCATCTTTAAGTAAATTCACGCCCTTGTACGATGAATCCTTAACCAGCGTATCATATTGATTTAAAATCTCAGTGTATTGCTCGCCGCTTTTTTCCGCTTCATTTTTATAATCATATCCCATATTGC
>CAKQKH010000016.1 GCA_934248075.1 uncultured Alphaproteobacteria bacterium
ATAAAAAAGACTCTGTCATGCCTCTTTGCGGAAGCATTCTTCCGCAAAGTCCAGGCATCTACCGTGCTGTTAGATTGTATTATCAGTTTGGTAGATCGCTTGACCTCGGGCGAGAATGCTCGCCCCTCGGAGCGATGACAGCTATTTTTTTTTAAGCGCACAATCCCGAGCGCCGAGCCACCCGCCGTGCGGGCGAGCAAATTCTTGCTAATCGCTGTGCGCGTTCGCACCGGCCGGCTTCGACAGTTTGTCAACATAGTGTAATAAGGCATTGACACCGCGCCAAAGCTTTGTTAAAATTATTCATAAGTAAACTAGCAGGAGCTTGGGATATGCGCAGATTACTGCTGACAATAATTATTCTTATTGCGGCGACCTCAGTAGCGGCGGCCAAAATTTATTGGCTGCCTGATTTCTTAGGCAAGAATATGGATCGCAACGCTGGCAGTCGTGGTTATGATACAAACATTGTCTGTCCGGCAGGTTGGGTATCTCCGGCAACAACAACCGGACTGTTTTGTTCCAAAAAACAATTTTTCTCAGGCGTCGGCTGGTGTTATCAAAATTGTGTCGATCCCTGCAGTTTGCGATTGAATATCACCAATGATATTGATTATGGTTGTAAAAAGACTTGGGATGATTGTGCCAGTAAGTGTGAAATTCCTTATACCGACAACTGTCATAACCGAACTGATGTTGATGATTCTGATTATGGGTGCGCTCAATATTGGAGCGATTGTCCGGCCAAATGTGAGACCGCAGTCTCTGATCCATGCCAAAGTAAGCACTGTCAGAATTTGACTTGCACTTATGGCTGCAAGACTCCATGTGCCAATTGTTCGGCCAAATGTAATGAGTGTGTTGAGGCTTGTGATTCTTTGCCGGACAACACCTCGGATTATGGTTGTGACAAATATTGGGCTGACTGCCCCAGCAAATGTGAAATCGGCACTGTCTGCACTCCCAAAGATTGCTCTGATTACACGCTCACTGAAGCCCCAAACAATGCGCAATATGAAACTTGTGTTAAGGGTTGCGGCGATACCACAATTCATTATCGGTTAGTCAGTTGTCTGACCGGCTATGTAAACCTTGATACTTATTGGTGTAACGGAGCTTTGCGCTGTTTTTGGAAATAAAAATAACCTCATTGGGCGGAGCTTGCAGCCGAGACGGCGAACAAAACTTGTAACCGAAGCTATTGCTCCCATTCTTGATCAAGCTTTGCCCAATGGCCTCTATTAGGAGATAAAAAATGAAACTGATAACCATAACTTCTGCCGCGGTCTTGAGTTGCGCGATTTCGGCCTCAGCGGCAGACACCTGCACTCCGGCACCCAGTTGCTCTGAGTTGGGTTATACTCAAAGCACCTCCAGCTGTAAAGGCGGCAAATATGTAAAATGTCCGTTTGACACCACCAAGGTCGCCTGCATCTCCGTTGAACCACTTGTCGGAGATCTGAAGTATTCCTTAGTCTCCTACGATCATGATGGCTGGCTGCTTTGTGACGGACGAGAATTCAAAACTTCACAATATCCTAAATTGAAAAATCTGATTGGTACTAATTTTTGCCACAAATATACCTCAAGAACTGATAGTAATTATTCCTCCAGTAACTGTACTTCAGGATACTA
The DNA here is from genome assembly GCA_934248075.1 of uncultured Alphaproteobacteria bacterium. Lineage (GTDB taxonomy): Bacteria > Pseudomonadota > Alphaproteobacteria > RF32 > CAG-239 > CAZU01. The sequence continues at coordinate 1,636 of CAKQKH010000016.1, forward strand.
TGCTATTCCGGACTATCGTGGTTTCTTTTTGAAAGGTGCATGGATTAATAAACCTGTGTCTGGCCGTCCCGGCGCCTATAAATTCTCAGATTCTTCGACATCTAGCTATTATAGTAATGCTCTCAATTATAAAGGATCTAACACTGGACATGCCAGTATAAATATTCCTGAATACGAACGGTTGCCGAAGATTACCGGTAAAGTAGGTTTACAAGGACCAGAGTATAGTTATAGTGGAGATACCTCTGGGGCTTTCAGTATATCAGCCAAAGGCGATAATTATGGTAAAGGACACTCAAAAGGCGCAAATTCTGTGTATATTAATTTTGACGCCAGCCAATCAAATATTATTTACGATGGTTCACACGTCGTCCCTGCTAACTATCAAGCGTATATCTTTATCTATGCCGGGCCGAGTAACTAAAAATCCAGCTGCGCGCGGATAATATCCGGAGTCAAAAGTTGGGGCAGGAGCTTATATTCCGCTGATTTGCCGTCATAATAAACATACAAAGGAATGGAGTTGCGGCCATAATATTCCAGCGCTTGTCCGATTTGCGGGTCGTTGTTGGTCCAGTCTGCCCGCAACAGCAACAGCTGATGTTGCCGCGCCAAAGCGGCAAACTCGGCCGTATCCAAGGTGCTGCGCTTGTTCAGCAGACAAGTTAGACACCATTTGGCGGTAAAATCAATCAGCACCGGTTGATGTTGTTCCACGGCGGCGGCGACTGATTCTGGCGAATATTTGTGCCATGTCGCGCCATTCTGATTTTGCGGCGTCAACTGGCCGTGCAACACCCAAAGCAGCCAAATCATGGTCAAAAACACTGGCAACGCAAAAAATCGTTTCAAGATCAGCATCCATTTTCCCGGACGCGGCAATATCTTGTGAATTGCCTTAGGAAACATATCCGCCAGAGCAAAGGGCAGGGCGTATCCGAGGCTCAATGCCAAAAACACCGGATAATACATATAAATCGGCGCGCTCAAGGTATAGCCGATAGCTATGCCCATAAACGGAGCCGTGCACGGACTGGCCACCAAGACCGCCAGCAGTCCGGTCATAAAGGAATTCAGCAGTTGGCCGGAAAAACTCATTTTGCCGATTTGGTTGGCCAGAGGATTCTTAAAAGTGATAATATCTAAAAGCAATAACCCGATCAGCCCGAACACCGCCGCCATAATTCCCACAAACCATGGCGATTGCAGTTGAAATCCCCAGCCGATATGCTCGCCTTGCAGCCGCAGCCACAACAAAATGGTTGCCACCGTCATAAAACACAAAACCACACCAAGAGTGTAAAACAACGCCTCCAGCCGATTTTTGCGCCGATTATAAGAGCTTTGCGCCAAGGCAATGACTTTGATTGCCAAAATCGGAAAAACGCAGGGCATGGCGTTCATAATCACGCCGCCGGCAAAAGCAAACAGCAAAATCCAAACGATGTCATCGGGGCGCGGCGTATTTTTTTGAGGCGCAAACCATGGTTCGGCGGCGGCCAGTTCTGTCTGCCAATCTATCGTTGCAGCCTGCGTTTTATCACTGATTGGCAGTTTTATGGTAAATATCTTTTGTTCCGGCACACATTCTTCGCGGCAGGCCAGCCACTTGATTTTGACAGTTAAATCAAAGTTCGCGCTGTCGGCTGCCGGTTGAATGACTGCTTGATAATAGGCCGTATCGCCAAAACCCCGTTGCACGATATCTTCACTGATAAATTCTTCATCGCGGCTCCAACCCGATGCCAAAAGCTTGGCGCCTTGCGGTAAAGAGCATTCGACTTTGGTCGGCATGCCGAATTCTCCGGTGTTTTGGCTGAAAATATGCCAACCGTCACGCAGCTGAAATTTAAGCAAAATCCCCAAATTTTGCGCCGGATTAACCTCATCATACTGAGTATGCAGACTGACTTTGACTTTGTCAGTCTCTTGCTCCATGACCACGGCTTGCGCGCCAAACGCCCAAACCAAACTGATGAGTATCGCCGTCGCAAATTTTTTGAGCATTATTTTTTGCCTTTGTCCGCAATTACAAAATTATAATACGCGGTTGAGATAACCAACAAACTCTTGGCCAAACACCAACAGCCCAAAACACCTGCCGCCGGCACAAACCACCCCGGAATCAGACACAAAACCACCAGCACGATTATGGTTTCGGCTCCTTGCGCCAGACCGCCCAAGTAAAACGGAGATTCGCTCAAAGCCTCATCGGCGCCGGATTTTTGTCCGTAGGCGATGGTGGAATAAGCCAGCATTGCGCAGGCCGATGCGGTAAATCCAAACAGCAAAAACGCCGCGGCGACAGCGTTGTTGGCATTTGCCAGAGCAAAACCCAAAATAATTCCGGCGTAAAAAATATAGTCAAGGCAGGCATCTAAAAACACGCCGAATGCGGTTTTTCCCTTAACTTTGGCAACTGCGCCGTCCAAAGCGTCTCCCAAACGATTGGCCAAAATGCACAACAACGCCCAAAAATACATATTCATCGCCAAAAAGTTTATCGCCAGCAGGCCGATGACAAATCCGCTGATGCTCACCATATTGGCCGAGACGCCGATTTTGGCCAGTTTGCGCCCGCTGCGCTCAACCCAGTCTCTAAAACATTTGACTTTGGCGCAGATATTGGTTTCATTATATTGTGCGCTTATTTTATTAGCTATTGCTTTAAGTCTTTCTTGCATTGTATAATCCCCCAAGGTTAAACCCGCCATTAGTTTACACCTGTTTTTTGCTAATGTAAAAACTAACTTCTGTTTTATAAAGATAAATATGCGTATTTTTAGATATATTTTAATACTGGCTCTGTTGATTGTTCTACCGTTGTATTTGCGCGGTTCTTTTTCTGATTATCAGGAATTTGACGGTAATATCTTCAATACTTATTATCGGGTCAAGATTCGCACCCCGCTTAAAGATAATACCTTGCCGGCCAAGATTAAACAGGTTTTGCAAGATGTTGACACCGCCATGTCGGTTTTTCGTCCGGATTCGGAGCTAAGCCGGCTCAACCGGACCCCAAAAGGGGAAAAATTTGTTTTGTCAGCGCCGTTGGCCGAAGTTTTGCGCCATGCTCAAAAGATCAATCGTGAAAGCGGCGGCGCCTTTGATCCGGCTATTGCGCCGTTGATTGACTTATGGGGATTCGGTCCGCATCATCAGTTTCTGAAGCCAACCGATGCGCAACTGGCTCAGGTTTTGGCTTACAGCAAGTTTAACCGCCTCAAATTCAGTTCGGACTTTGCGAGCGTAATCAAAAGCGATTCTCGCACCGAACTTAATCTATCCGCCATTGCCAAAGGCTACGCCGTGGATTTGGTCGCGCAAACCATAGAAGACGCCGGTTTTAAGGATTATATTGTAGAAATCGGCGGCGAGGTGAGGTTATCGGGAACCAAAAACGATAACGGCGGACTGTGGAGCATAGGTATCGGCGTGCCGCTGCAAAACAGCCGCGCCAATGCGCTGACGCTTGAGCTTTCCGATTACGCGGTTGCCACCTCCGGAGACTATCGCAACTTTATTGAGCAGGACGGGCAGACTTTTTCTCATACCATATCGCCGCAGACCGGCCGCCCGCTCGCCAATGAACTGGCTTCAGTAACGGTTTTTGCGCCGAGCTGTATCGATGCCGATGCCTATGCGACCGCCATTATGGCCATGGGCGCCAAATCCGGTTTGCGCTTTGCTAACCGGCTGAATCTACCGGCAATTATGTTTCTGCATACGCCGGAAGGGCAATTTGCCATGCGGGTTTCCAACCGAGCCAAAGAGTTGATAGGAGCCGACCATGAAACAGATTAACCATTATGGAACCGTGATTAAGGTCAAAACCGGATTGGTGCAGGTCAAAATCACTCGCTATTCGGCCTGTCATAATTGCGATGCCCGCCACGGCTGCGGCCTTATGAACTGCCAAAATAAGATTGTCGATATCGCCACTCCTCATGCCCGAGATTATCAATCCGGCGAAGAGGTGATTGTCGGCATGGCGCAAACTTTTGCCCTGAAAGCGGTGTTTTTAGCCTATATTTTGCCGCTTATTTTAATGGTTGCCGCGTTGGTGATTGCCGATATTTGCAAATGTTCGGAAATTATCAGCGGCATATCTGCGATTATTATCTTGATTCCTTATTATTTTTGGCTATTCTTGAGCAAGAAAAGATTAGCCGGAAAATTCCGTTTTACCATATCCAAAATAACCGACTAGGAACACCATGGAAGACACTGTTTTTTTGAGCGTTTTGATACTTGGCTGCACAGCTTTGATTGCCACGGTTGTGCTGTATTTGGTTTCTCGCAAATTCGCCGTTAGCGAAGATGCCCGCGTTGCCGAGATTGAGGCGGTTTTGCCTCAGGCCAACTGCGGCGGCTGCGGACGCGCCGGCTGTCATGACTTTGCGGTTTCCTGCGCGGCGGCTGATGATGCCGGATTTGCGGAATTATATTGTCCGGTCGGCGGAGCAGAGGTTATGAGCAAAGTTGCCGCCATTATGGGACGTGAAATTGCTGAAAAAAAGCCTACCGCCGCGGTTTTGCGTTGCAATGGCAGTTGCCAAAATGCGCCGCAAAAAGTTAATTTTGACGGAATTTGCAGTTGTAGAGTCGCCGCCCGCATTTCGGTTGGACAAACCGGTTGCCCCAATGGCTGCCTGCGTTTGGGTGATTGCGTCTCGGTTTGCAAATTTGGCGCTCTTTCGCTTGATCCGCTTACCGGTATTCCGGTGGTTGACTATGACAAATGCACTTCTTGCGGCGCTTGTGTGCGAATTTGTCCGCGCGGATTGTTTGAAATTCGCAGCCGCGGCGATAACGGACAAATGGTTTATGTTGCCTGCCGCAACACTCAAAAAGGCGCCGTTGCCCGCAAAAACTGCAAGGCCGCCTGCATTGGCTGCATGAAATGCGCCAAAATAAGTTCTGATATCAAAGTGGAAAACAATCTGTCTTATATTCCGGACACTGTTTCCGCCGCCGAATTTGGCGAGCAGTTGCAAGGCGCGTGTCCGACCGGCGCTATCATCTATCACCGCAACGGAGAAAAAGCATGAGCAAACTTAAAACCTTTCCGCTTGGCGGCATTCACCCTGACAAACACAAAATCACCACTGATTCTCCGATTATTTTTGCCGGACTTCCTGAAATCGTGTATATTCCGGTCAAGCAACATATCGGCGCGCCTGCCAAAATTTTGGTTAAACCCGGAGATAAAGTCAAGGTTGGCACGCTGTTGGCCGATGCCGACGGCGTTGTTTCCGCTGATGTTCATTCTTCCGTCTCGGGTGAGGTGCTGAAAATCGAGGCGGTGGAAGGCGAGTTCGGCTATGTGGAAGACATGATCACTATCAAGGTGGAAGGCGATGAATTTGAGCCGTCTATTGACCGTAGTGAAACTATTAACAATGAGATTACTCTTTCTAATCAGGAAATCGTCGCCAAAATTCGTGAAGCCGGCATTGTCGGCATGGGCGGCGCCGGATATCCGACCCCGATTAAAACCTCGGTTCCCGAGGGCAAAAAAATAGATACGTTAATCCTCAATGGAATAGAGTGCGAACCGTTTTTGACTGCCGATGACCGCCTTATGGTCGAAAAAGCCGAGCAGATTGTCATCGGCGCCAAGATTATCAACAAACTGCTGGGGATTCAAAACGCGATTATCGCCATAGATGAAAACAAGCCCCATGCCATAGAAGTTCTCACCAAAATCACCAAAACCTATGTTGGCGTAAATGTTCAACCATGCGCCACCAAATATCCTCAGGGCGGCGAAAAGCAGCTGATTACCGCCATTACCGGCCGCGAGGTTCCTTCCGGCAAGCTTCCGGGCGATGTCGGTTGTCTGGTGCAAAACGTCGGCACGGTTTTTGCCATTTATGAGGCGGTGATGAAAAACAAACCTCTGTTTGAGCGGGTGGTTACTGTCAGCGGCGATGCCTGTTTGCATCCGGCCAACTATTTGGTGCGGGTAGGGACACCGGCGTCTTTTCTGATTGACAAAGCCGGCGGCATCACCCCCGAAACCTCGCAAGTTGTGTTTGGCGGGCCGATGATGGGTACTTCGGCTTTTAATGTTAACGCCCCCATCACCAAAATTACTTCCGGAATTTTGCTGCTTTCGGATAATGGTTTCAGCAAACAACCTGAATCCGAATGTATTCGTTGCGGCAAATGCACTCAAGTTTGCCCGATTGGGCTGCAACCTTATATGATCGGGCGGCTCATGCATGCCAATCATCTGGAAGAAACTAAGGAATTTCATGTGTTGGATTGTATAGAATGCGGTTGCTGCGCCTATACCTGTCCGGCTCATATTCCGCTGTTGGATTATTGCAAATTGGCTAAAATGGAACTAAAAAAGAAGAAATAACTATGCTCAAAATCTCGACTGCTCCCCATATGCAAACCCGTCAGGACACTCGCTCTATCATGCGCGATGTTATCATCGCCCTGATGCCGGCGGCGCTTGCGGCGATATTGTTCTTTGGCATCAATGCTCTGGCGGTTATACTAACCTCGGTTGCCGCCTGTGTGGCTTGTGAATATCTGGCTAACCGTTACTGGTTTAAGCAAGGCAACACCGTCACCGATTACTCGGCCATCGTTACCGGCTTGCTTTTGGCTTATAATCTGCCCAGTTCCATGCCGTTATGGATGATTTTGATCGGCGCGTTTGTCGCGATTGTGATCGGAAAATTGTGTTATGGCGGTTTGGGCAAAAACATTTTTAATCCGGCTTTGGTCGGCCGTGTTTTCCTGTTTATCTCGTTTCCGATGCAGATGACTATGTGGCCGAAACCGGAATTTTTAAATTTGTTTGCAACCGATGTCCAGACTGGCGCCACCACTTTGGGTATTATTAAACACTTAGACGCCAACACTCCGCTGGATTATCTAAAATCTCATCTTCCGACTTATTGGCAGATGCTGGTTGGCGATATCGGCGGTTGCTTGGGCGAAGTTTCGGCGTTGGCTTTGCTGTTGGGATTAGCCTATTTGCTGTGGCGAAGAGTTATAACATGGCATATTCCGGTCTATTATATCGGCACCGTGCTGGTTGTTACCGCGGTTTTGTGGCTGGCCACCGGCGATATGCGCTTCAACCCGCTGATCCATTTGCTCTCCGGCGGCTTAATCCTTGGCGCCGCTTTTATGGCCACCGATTACGCCACCTCGCCGATGACCCGCCAAGGGCAGATAATTTTTGCTATCGGCTGCGGTTTGCTGACTGTGATAATTCGCCTGTGCAGCGCTTATCCCGAGGGCGTGTCTTTTGCCATTTTGATTATGAACTCTTTGGTGCCGCTGATTGATAAATATGTTCAGCCCCGTTATTACGGACAGAGGAGATAGCCATGAATCACAAAACTTTCTTAAAAATGCTGGCTTCTCTGACAACCATTGCCGTGGTGGCGGCTTTTGTAATGGCAGGCGTTTATGAACTGACCAAAGAACCGATTGCAAAAGCCAAAGACAATCAGGAGCTTGAAGCAATATCGCAAGTGGTGGATGAGTTTGACAACAATCCTTTCTCCGAAAAAACCATTATCTCCACTCCCGATAAAAAGCATAAATTGGAGTTTTTTCCGGCGCGCAAAGACGGCGTTATCAATTCTTTCGCCATTAAAACTTATTCCTACAACGGTTTTGGCGGCAAACTGGAGATGATTGTCGGCTTTTATATTGACGGAGCAATCAAAAGTTTCAAAATCACCGATCATCATGAGACGCCCGGGCTTGGCTCCAAAGCCGACGAACCCAAGTTTAAGGCTCAGTTTGACGGTTTTAACCCCAACAAGCACATTTTTAAGGTCAAAAAAGACGGCGGCGAAATTGACGGCATTACCGCGGCCACTATCACGTCTCGCGCGGTGATAGACGCCATTCAGCGCGCGGTTGACGCCTATAACAACTTTAATGCGGGCAAATAAGATGAACAAAACCAGTTATGAAAATCTCACTCGAGGCATTATTCGCGAAAACCCCACTTTTGTCATGCTTTTGGGCATGTGTCCTACTTTGGGCGTTACCACCTCGGCTCTCAATGGTTTGGGTATGGGACTGGCGACTTTGTTCGCGCTGCTTCTTTCCAACTCTGCAATTTCTCTGCTCAAAAATCTGATTCCGGCGCAAGTGCGGATTCCGGCTTATATTGTGGTTATAGCCGCCATTGTAACCGTGCTGGAGCTGTTAATGGCGGCATATTTGCCCGCTTTGCACGCCGCTCTGGGCATATATATTCCTCTGATTGTGGTCAACTGCATAATTTTGGGTCGGGCAGAGGCTTTTGCCTCTAAGCACAATTTATGGCAATCGATTTTAGACGCCGTCGGCATGGGCATCGGCTTTACCATAGCTCTAACTCTGCTCGGCGCCATTCGCGAGATATTGGGCAATGGCTCAATCTTTGGCTATGCTTTTGCCGGCGACAACATTTCGCCGATGTTGCTGTTTATCATGCCGCCGGGAGCCTTTTTGGCGCTGGCCGGTCTCATCATCATTTTCAACAAATTGCGGAGGGCATAAACCATGGCATATCTTATGATTTTTATTACCGCCGTATTTGTTAACAACATTGTTTTGTCGCAATTTTTGGGCATTTGCCCGTTTTTGGGCGTGTCCAAAAAAATATCTACGGCCGCCGGCATGGGTTTTGCGGTAATGTTTGTCATCACGCTTTCGACAATTGTTACCTTTTTGATTTATTATACTTTTTTGCAACCGTATCATCTGGATTTTATGATTACGGTAACCTTTATATTGGTGATTGCCGCTTTGGTGCAAATGGTGGAGATTATCCTCAAAAAAGTTTCTCCGGCGTTGTATCAGGCTCTGGGCATCTTTTTGCCGCTGATAACCACCAACTGCGCGGTTTTAGGCGTGGCAATTCTAACTATTCAGAGAAACTACACCTTGCTGGCCGGAGTTTGTTATGCCTTGTCCAGCGCCATTGGTTTCACGTTGGCGATAGTTATATTTGCCGGCATCAGAGAGCGCTTGGCATACAGCAAAATTCCCGCCGCTCTGCAAGGCACGCCGATTGCTCTGATTACGGCCGGTTTATTATCAATGGCTTTTATGGGTTTTGCCGGCATCAGCAACTAGCTGTCAGCAACATTTTTTTGAGCTTTTTCACCACCTCGTCAAACATCTGAACCGTCAGCACGCCAGTATTGATGTTATAACGCGAGGTATGGTATGAATCCAGCAGCAAAAGACCATGTTTTTCCAGCACATGCGTTGCTCCGTGAGCAAATTTGTGAGCCGACTGCCGATACCCCAAAATTGACAACACCGCGTTGTGCGCCACCACGCCCAAGGTCAAAATCACCTTCAGATTAGGCATGTCCGCCAATTCTTGTCGCAAATACTCGCCACAATTTTTAACTTCCTGTCCAATCACTTTGTTTTGCGGCGGCACGCAACGCACGGCGTTGGTAACTCTCACATTTATCAGCTCAAATCCGTCATCTTTACGCCGCTGATATTCTCCCGCGGCCAAACCGTTGCTTTTGAGGATCGGATAAAGCACGTCGCCGGCGTAATCATTGGTAAAAGGCCGCGCGGTTTGGTTTGCGCCATTGAGTCCCGGAGCCATTCCCACTACCAATATCTCGGCTTCCAAACTTCCAAAAGACGGCACCGGACCGTTATAATAGCTCGGAAATTTGCGCTCGTTCTGCGCTCTAAACTCCAGCAGGCGAGGGCATTTGCGGCAAGATTTATCCGGACAGATGAAACTCATGGCCTAATCCTTTCATTAAAATATTGCCAAAAAACTAACATATCCATGTAAATAAAGGCTTAAAAAATAAGAAGTAATCCAAAATATCTAGATTTTTTTATACAGCCCCCTTTAAATCTTTTCTGCCAAGATTATCTACTTCTCATAAACTGTTGTAGTGCAGTTTAGCAAGAGGACGTCAGTTTACACTAAAACCTGTTTATAAATGGAGTTTTAAAACAATGAAGAAAACATTATTACTTGCAAGTGTTGCCTGCGTAATTGCAACTTCTGCCAACGCCAAAATGTGGAAAGATTTTGATCCGTACGTTGGCGCCGATTATGCTTACACTAATTTGGACCTCAAAAGCGCGGCCAAATACGCCCGAGAGAACTATAACTCCGCCAAGATAAACCTTGGTATGGAGATGACCGAATACGCCAGTTTGGAGGCTTTTTATCAATTTGGCGGTTCTCGTAAGGCTCACCTCAAAGACAGCCAGGGCGGCGGCACCAAAAAGTTTAAATTCAACGCTTATGGTCTGGACGCCTATGGTTATATGCCATTGGGATGCGCCCAAAAATTCAGTCTGGTCGGCACTCTTGGCGCGGCTGTTTATGACACCGAACTAAAACACAAAAACAAGACCACCAAGAGCAAAGTCGGTTACCGTATCGGCGGCGGCGCTCAATACAAAATCACCGATAACATTGCCGCTCGCGTAATCGGGCGCTATGGTTACATTGGTTCTCGTGATTTGAATCATGCCGCTGAGGTTACAGCCGGTATAAAATATTCTTTCTAAAGTCTAAACAACTCTCCTTTATAAAGTCGCCGCCTTTGTTCCTTTAGAGCAAAGGCGGTTGTTTTATGAACAGTTTTCAACGCCATTTCGGCGAAAAGCGGAATCCTGCGAGAATATTGTCTTAAAACATATTTTAGCCGATTAAACGCTCAAGAGTTGTGAACACTTTCAGATAATAGCTCTCGCCATGAGGCGCAAAATCTTTGATGCTGACACCGCGTTCAGATTTTTTGTGGCCGCTACGAGTATAGCCGCTAATTTTGATCTTATCGGCATCGCCATTAAATAAATCTATCAAATCAGTGATTTTGGCTTCAAAAATACCGTCAACTTCGGCAGACTGCAATTTCACGGCATCTAATTGTTTCTTAGCATGCAAAGCATATGTCGGGCAAAAGGCTCTAAATTCTCTGCCTTTATAACTTTCCACCAAACGATAGGTAAATAATTTTTCAAAGTCAGATTCGGCAACCAAAAGTCCCAAATTGTCCTCAAAACTGCGGATTGCCGCTTGTTTGGCGGTTTCGCCGGTCATCAAGTGTCCGGAAATTGAGATATCTAAGAGAGCAGGGTAAACCAGACGATTTTTGCCGCGCAGTTGCAGCCAGACTTTATCACCGTCGATCACCCAGCAATGAACAATCTTGCGCCAAAAACTCTCCTGATCCGCCTGAGTTTTCATGGCTGTTCCCAACAAATTCATTTCACTGTCATAAATGTCAATCAACTCGTCAGCCATGATTATTCTCCCTTAAAAATCATTCCTTTTACCGGCTCGCCGTTTTCGGTTCGCAATATCAATTCTTCTTTAGTTATATCCTCAAATCCGTTTTCACGCAACAGTTTTTCAACATATAACGGATTGTGTTTATAGCGGCCGTCGGTCATTAACTGATAGTCGCTATTTTTATCTAAAACTTCAATAGAAAACACTATCTTTTTGTTTTGCAATAATTTTATAAGGTGAGATAAGTCGCCGATATAGCCGCATACATCTGCCAAAACTGCCCAATCAAAGTCTCGGCGCTCTTGCAAAAAATCTACCGCATCGGCTTTAACCAGCTCTTTATACAGCCCTTTAGCCGCCGCGGCATCAAGCATTTTTTGGCTGACATCTACTCCGATGAACTGATTTTGAGGAGTCTTAAGAGCCTCCGCCACCAGCCCCGTGCCACACCCCAAATCCGCAACGGTACCTTCAACATCTCCCGCAATTCTTCGCACAGCCAGTGGAGCTGCATAGCCCAGATTTTTGACAACCAGCTCATAATTATCAGCAAAATTGTCAAACAACTTTTCGCTATAAATTTGATTATTCTCAACATTTTCTCCTTTTAGTGCCGCGGCGGTATGTTTGGCAAAAACATTGCGCGGCGCCTGTTTGAGCCAGTTCTCGGCAATTTTGACCGCCTTATCCGCGTCTTGGCGCGCCAGCATAATCAGCGTCTCGCTCAAATTAACCGCAATTTCCTCTCGCTCAGGTTGTCTGGCAAAGGCATTAAACAACAACCCCAAAGCCTCGTCATACTCGCCCAAATCTCGCAAAATCAGCCCCAAATTATTGCTGACTTCAGCGCCGGCAGGATTAATTATGACCGCCGCCCGATATTCTTCCAAAGCCTCGCTCAGACGTCCCTGGCGTTGCAGCATCTCGGCATAATTATTGTGGGCGTCAAAATTCTTGGCATCAAGTTCAATCACTCGTCTGTAACGCGGCTCGGCCTCGGCAAAATTGTTTTCCTGACTGTACAAATCCGCCAACCCCATCAACGCCGCCAGATTATTCGGATTTAAAAGCTCGGCTTTGGCAAAATAAATCTTGGCATTTTCCGGTTGCTTATCATGACAGGAGAGCAGGGCCAGCAACACCCTCACTTCGTCTGATGTCGGCGCTAATTCTTTGGCCTTGACGGCCGAACTCCACGCTTTTTCATACATTTCGCGTTGCATATAGAGTTTGGTCAGATAATAAAAAGTCAGCGCCTCGTTTGTGTTTTCCGCCGCGATTTTTTCAAGCTCAACAATGGCCTTGGGGGCGTTTTCTTGAGCATAGCTCATGGCCAGATTGGCCTTTGCCTCTGTATATGACGGATCCAGCCGCAGAGCATAAGCCCAATTTTGGCGAGCATTTTCCAACTGTCCGCTTTGTTGCTGCAATAAAGCGATTTCATTGTAGGTTTCTTTGACGTTGGGCGCCAATTCCGCAACCTTGCGAAAGTTTTCCAGCGCTTCTGCCGGTTTGCCGGCCAGTTTGAACGAAAAAGCCAGATTATAATAAAAAGACACCTCTTGCGGTTTGTGCCTGATTGCCTGCATAAACAGGCTGCAGGCCTCATTTTGCGCGCCTTTGGCCTGAGCCACCAACCCCAACAAATTCAACACGTCTGGCTGCTCCGGAGCAGTTTCCAATATCTGCCGATACACCGCCTCGGCTTCATCCAGCCGGCCGGCCTCGTGCAACTCAACCGCGTTTTGAAACATCAATTCATAAGACATAGTGCCGTATCTCTTCTCAAATTACCAGCTATCTTAACGTTTTACGTTTTAAAAATCTACAAAATTATGCAAAAAACTCTTGATTTATCTGAAATATTATTATAGATTGCAACCACTTCCGGGAATGAAGACGGAAAAACCGCCTCGTTTGGCAGCAATAAGCCAAAACTACCGGGACAATAACCTAAACAAAAATATAAGGATTCATTATAATGAAAAGTATCATTTCTGCAAAGAAGAAAAAAGAACGCCAATATGGCGTGATTTGGGGCGCTCCCAACAGCTCCGTTGCCAAAAGAGAATATGCTCCAGGTCAACACGGTCAGCGCCACAAAAAGCCTACTGACTATGGCACTCAGCTTTATGCTAAACAGAAATTGAAAACCTATTATGGTAACATTTCTGAGAAACAGTTCCACAAATACTATGTTGAGGCTATTCGTCGCTCCGGCGATGCGGCCGAAAACCTGATTGGTATTTTGGAATCTCGTCTGGACAACTTGGTTTACAAAGCCAAATTTGTTCCCACCATTTTCGCCTCTCGTCAGTTTGTAAACCACGGCCATGTTTTGGTAAACGGCAAAAAGGTTAACATTCCTTCTTATATGGTTAAAGCTGGTGATGTTATTGAAGTTACCACCAAAGCCAAACAGATGCCGATGGTTATCGCCGCTATGGAAGCTTCCAGCCGTGATTTCCCCGGTTACTTGGAAGTTGACAGCAAAAAGTTCAGCGCCAAATATGCATTCGTTCCTAAATTTGACGATGTTCCTTTTGCTTCTTTGATGGAACCGAATCTGGTTATCGAGTTCTACTCAAGATAATAGTTTCGAATTCATTCGCAAAATCCTCAGAAGTTGTGCAAACTCTGAGGATTTTTGCTTTAAAAATCACAATAACTGTGTTTATATAAATTAACTTAAAGATTATATATGCAAAAAAGGCTTTACCATGGAAGATATTTTTTTGAATGATCCGCGCCAGTCTTCGGCTCAAAACATTGCCCGCAACCAAAAAAATGCCAAAGCACCCAAACGGCGTTTTCGCGAATATCTGGTGGATTTGCTGGTCAAAAGTTTGTTGCTGACGGCATTTGTCGCTTTGGACTTCACCTTGTTTGCCGAGGCTGGCAGCTACAACCTGTTTACCGCCGACCAATCTCTGGTGTTTGAGGCGGCTTGGATATATTGCGCCATTGCCATGGTTTCTTTTGCGCTGATTTTTATCTTGTCTTTTTCGCTGACATTGCAGAATTTCGCGGTGAGCGTCGGCGCCGGCGGTTTGTTGCTGGCTATTTTAAACCAATTTGCCAATTTTGACCCTCACTCGATTTTATCTGCCTATCTTCCGTCTTTTGCCTCCGACACGTTTGGCAACATTATGACCGAATATTCGCATTATGTGCTGGCCGCAAGCGTGTTTATAGCCGTCTTTTTATTCCTGACTTTTGCCCGCCGCTCCAATCAGATGTATTTTTTAGGCACAATCCTGCTGATTTGCGGCGGACTGCTCAGCGAGGCTTATTTTAATCCGCTGTCTCGCTATTTTGACACCAAACCGGCGCTTGATGATGAAACCACCTACGCCAACGGCCGTAATTTTATATTCATCGCTTTGCCTGATTCGCCCTCTTACTACAAATTGCAAGCTCTTAATGAGGGCGGCAAAAATCATGACATCAAACAAGCTGCCGATAATCTTTTGGGATTTTATATGCAAAATAATTTCACCTATTATCCCAACGCCTACATTGAGCAGAGCAACCAGCCGTTGATGAATCTGGCCAACAGTCTGAACCCCAACCAAACCAAAGCCGATGATATTTTGCTCTCCGATGTTTTGCTTGACGGCTATTGGAATTTCAAACACCTCGGCAACGAGCGGATTTATCTGCGCGCCAATCGGGTTTTTGATACTTTTCATAAAAACGATTATAATATCCGCGTATATCAAAACCACGGCATTGAGCTTTGTTCAATAAACAATCGCTTGTCGGTCAACCGCTGTGTTGAAAAAGTCGGCTTGCCCGTCAGTCTTAAGAACCTGCACTTAACCACGGCGCAAAAAGTTGCTTTGCTGGCTTCCGAATGGATTGAAAGCACCGGCATAATCCCCAGCATCAACCCGATATTGGGACTGACCTCGGCCATTGAGCGAGAGATTGCGCCGTTGCACTTTGCCACCTCTCAACTCGCCGCTCTGGATTCTTTCAAAACCTTAGATTTGATTGCCGATGACATTGTTTCCGACAAAGGTAACAATGCCTATTTTGCGGTTTTGAACCTCCCTGGCGACTTGTTTATATATGATTCTCTTTGCAACCTCA
The DNA here is from genome assembly GCA_934248075.1 of uncultured Alphaproteobacteria bacterium. Lineage (GTDB taxonomy): Bacteria > Pseudomonadota > Alphaproteobacteria > RF32 > CAG-239 > CAZU01. The sequence continues at coordinate 16,988 of CAKQKH010000016.1, forward strand.
AACCTCTGTCTCGTTGGGTTAGCGCCGACGACAAAGATACGGCTCTTATGGTTCGCCGCGCCTCTTTTGCCGAGCAGACTGACTGTCTGTATGGCAAATTGGAAAACTTTATGCAAACATTGCAAAAGAATAATCGGCTCAAAAACACCGTTGTGATGATTCAGGGGCTAAACCCGCCGTTTCCAAATATTCCGGGGCTGGACAAAGATATCTACAAATCTTTGCAAAACAACCGTCAAGCCGGCATGGCCATTTATGATCCGCTCAAAAATCAGGCCGACATAGACTACAAACTTTGCACCGCGCCGGCCATTTTGCGCAGCTACCTATACAAAAAAGACTGTCATGAACTGGAGGATTTCAGCATCACCAACCAACTTCGACAGGATATTTTGCAAAGCGCCGCCGCCCAAAAAATCGCTAATGCCAAAATTGAAAAAGCCCGCGCTCAATTCAAAATCTGGTATGAAAACTGGGCTAACCACAATCAGGTTTCCAACCTTATCGGAAAAGAGATTATCCCGCTGGAAAAACTTCCTGACGAACCGGAGATTGTTCCGGAAAAAGAGATCAAAGAGGTTCCGATAGCCGAGAAAGTTGAAGAAAACGCGCCGGAAACCAAACCGCAAACTCTGAGTGAAGCCGCCAGAGAGCAAGCCGCGGCGCCCAAGACTGAGCCATTGCCCAAACCTGAGCAACTCAAAAAAGAACTAAAAGCCAAAACTCAAAAAACAACTCCGACAACCCCGTCGGCCAAAAAAGGCAGTCAAGTCAGCGTGGCCGTAAAAGTTATAGACAACACCGCCAATGATACTGTGCCGCCGGCCGTGTCGAATGATTTGCAACCTCGCAAGGCCAAAAAATAGGTTCACGCAGTGAGACAAGCGCATCTTAAATCTGCCGATTTTTCTCTGAGCCGCTTGCGTTGGCTGACTTTTTGCCAAAACCGCAGAGCTTTTTGGTCATTGCTGATTTTTGCGTTTATGTTCACGATAACTTTATTGGGTGAGTTTATCGCCAATGATCAACCGCTGTTGGTAAAGTACAAAGGACAGTTTTATTTTCCGCTGTTCAAAACTTATAGCGAACAGACATTTGGCGGCGATTTTCCCACGCCGGCCGATTATCGTGATCATTACATCAAAGATCAAATCGAAAGCCATGGATATATTGTCTTTCCTCCGTTGCCGTTTTCATTCAATACCATAGACTACGATCTATCCACGCCAACTCCGTCGGCTCCGTCCGGCCGACACTGGCTTGGCACAGATGAGGAGGGGCGGGATATACTGGTGCGTATAATTTACGGACTGCGGATTTCGGTGGTTTTTGCCTTTTTATTAACTCTGGCCAGCTCCTGCCTTGGTATCGTCAGCGGCGCGGTGCAAGGCTATTTTGGCGGAAAAATTGACCTTATTTTTCAGCGGTTGTTGGAAATTTGGGAATCATTGCCGCAATTATTTGTCCTGATTATCATTGCCAGCATCTTCACTCCCACTTTTTGGAGCCTGCTGATAATTATGCTGGCCTTCACCTGGATGAGCCTCACCGGCGTGGTCAGAGCCGAATTTTTACGCGCTCGCAATTTTGAGTTTGTAAAGGCCGCTCGAGCTTTGGGGGTCGGCAATCTGCGCATTATCTTTCGCCATATTCTTCCCAATGCCGTTGTGGCCAGCATTACTTTTATTCCCTTTATTTTGTCAGAAGCGATTGTGGCGCTGACTGCGCTGGATTTTCTGGGTTTGGGCTTACCGCATGAATATCCGTCGCTGGGGGATCTGGTTCGTCAGGGCAAAGATAACCTGCAAGCGCCGTGGATCGGGCTGTCTATTTTTGTTGTCTTATCCGGACTTTTGACCATGCTGATTTTTATCGGCGAGGGGATTCGTGATGTTTTTGACACCAGGAGAAAACGCTGATGTCTCTATTAGAAGTCAAAAATCTGAGCGTTTGTTTTCACAAATCAGATCAAAAAGATTTTTGCGCGGTTAAAAAAGTCTCGTTTTCGTTGGATAAAGGCGAGATATTGGGAATTGTCGGAGAATCCGGCTCCGGCAAATCCTTAACAGCCCTGTCTATTTTGGGTTTGTTGCCGTATCCTCGCGCTTATCACCCGCAAGGCTCTTCCATTAAATTTGCCCAAACCGAGCTGCTTAATAATCCTGATATTCGTCAATTTCGCGGCGGAAAAATCGGTTTTATTTTTCAGGAGCCGATGTCATCGCTAAACCCGCTTCACACCATCGGACATCAAATTGCCGAGACTCTGATTTTGCACCAAAATCTGACATCTCGCCAAGCCTCAGGCGAAGTTCTGCGCCTGCTCAAGCTAACCGGAATTCCCAACGCCAGACGCCGCATGAAAGCCTATCCGCATGAGCTTTCCGGCGGCCAGCGTCAACGCGTGATGATTGCCATGGCCATTGCCAATCATCCGGATATTTTGATTGCCGATGAACCGACCACAGCCCTGGATGTGACGATTCAGGAGCAAATAATTGAGCTTTTGCTAAAGTTGCGCCGCCAAATGCAAATGTCCATCATTTTCATCAGTCATGATCTGCATCTGGTCAATCGCATCGCTGACAAAGTCATTGTCATGCAGCATGGCAAGATTGTCGAGCAGGGCAGCTGCCAAGATATTTTCAGTAACCCGCAACATAATTACACTAAAAAATTAATTAACTCTCACAACATATTGAATAAAAATAATAATTCTCATTCTGATGTAGCGGTTGAAATGTCAAATATTCAGGTCAGATATCCGCTGCGCAAAAATTTTTGGGGTCAAACCACCGAGTGGCTAAATGCCGTTGACAATGTTTCTCTGAGCTTGAAATCTGGTCAAACTCTGGGGATTGTCGGGGAATCCGGCTCCGGCAAAACCACTCTCGGTCAGGTATTGTGCCGCCTGATAAAATTCAGCGGAGATATTCGGCTGTTTGACCGTCCAGCCACAGAAATTTCCCCGAAAAACTGGCACAAGCAGGTGCAGATTGTATTCCAAGACCCTTATAACTCTTTGAATCCGCGCATGAATATCGGACAAATAGTCGGGGAGGGGTTGGATATTCATTTTCCGCAGTTGTCCAAAGCTCAAAAACAAGAACGCATTATACATGTGTTACGAGAAGTCGGATTGTCTTCAGAGGCGATTAACCGCTATCCGCATGAGTTTTCCGGCGGCCAGCGCCAACGCATAGCCATTGCCAGAGCGCTGATTCTGGAACCTCGGGTTTTGGTGCTAGATGAGCCGACTTCCGCTCTGGACGTAACAATTCAAGCGCAAATTCTCGCCTTGTTGCGTCGAATTCAGCAGCAAAAGCAGCTGTCATATCTGTTTATTTCACACAACATGCAGGCAATTCAGGCGGTTTCTGATGAAGTTGCGGTCATGAAAGACGGCAAAATCATCGAGCAAGCCGATTGCCGACAGATTTTTGACAACCCACAAGCAGAATACACCAAACTTTTAATCAAAGCCTCGGCTTTATAATCAGAAAGGACTAAAAACATGAGCAAAACAAAGAGTTATTTCAGCATCTTAGCAATCGCCGCTATCATTATTGCCGCCGGTTATATTATGAATATCAGCGCCATAAAATCGTTTACCGCCCAATGTTTGGCTTTTGCCGGACAGAATGTGCTGTCAGTCAGCGCGGCGGTCTGCGCTTTTATTTTCTTGGGCAATAAAAACTACTGGCTGATTATGCTGGGCTGTGCCATCGCCGCGGCTTTTATCATTCAATTTGTCATTGTTGGCCATGGAGCAGGGGCTTTGGTTATCGCCGCCCGCGCCACAACATTTTTAGCCATTGTTTTTCTGATGAATTTTGTAAAACTGCTGGTTAATAAATAAGCGCTGCCGAGCCAACCGGTGCGAACGCGCACCGCGATAAGCAAGAATATACTCGCCGCTCACTGCGTTCGAGGCTCGGGATTGTGCCAAATTTCAACCACAATACTGTCATTCTGGCGAAAGCCGGAATCCAGTAAAGACAATAACCAATGTCATTGCGCGAACGGCAATCAGCCGTGAGAAGCAATCCAGTTTTATTAGAAAACAAGAAGATGGATTGCTTCGGTTCACTAACGCTCACACTCGCAATGACGGAGCAGAGGGCAAAATCGTGCACAATTCCGAGCAACGAACAAGGTGAGTTGCGAGTATATTCTTGCTAATGCCTCCAAGCGCTTGCTTGGCCGAGCGCCGAGCCAACGGCGAGCAAGCGAGTAAATTCTTGCTTATGCCACCGGTGGCTCACCGGTGCGGCTTCGCACCGCCACCCGCCGTGCAGGTCATTGCGCGAACGGCGATTAGCCGTGAGAAGCAATCCAGTTTTATCAAGCAACAATATAATCAGATAAATAATTTTCCAAGCATCTATATACGAATTTTGTCAAAAGCCTCAAACCCCGCGGAAATCAGCGCTCAAAAAGAGGAGAGAGACACTTCCGCGCGCATCTCGCTCCATCAACTTTTGTCGCATAATATATAATATTATAAACCCCTGCAATAGTTAGTTTAACATACTTTTAACTGCTTTGCAAGGATTACCCCTATGTCCTTTATAAAACTACCAACAGAGCTACTGGACGCCGATATTACACCGGCGCAGCTTAAAATATTAGCCAATCTAATACGATATTCGTTTGAAGATGGTCACACATATATCGGCTACTCAAAGTTAGCCGAATCGTGCCGAACAAGCAAATCAGCAATAATAAAAGCTATAAAAACATTAGAACAAAAAGGCTTTTTAACTATCCAGCATCGTGGAGTTTTCAGCCGCTCAAACGACATTACATTGACGATTGAGAAAGGCTGTACGCTGTCAGCCAATAGGGGGGCTGCCGGCAGCCCAAAGGGGTGTTTAAATGACACCCCTAAAGGGTGTTTAAATGATACCCCTAAAGGGTGTTTAAATGACACCCATAGGTGTTTAAATGACACCCCGCATATAGATAAAGATTTAAATACTAATATTTATTTTAACAGCCAAAACAGCACAGGGTGTTTAAATGACACCCCTAAAAAGGCAGAAAACCAATCAGAACCGGCGGACGTTGCCGCCGGCCTGTCAATAGCCAATCAGGAATCGGCAAAAGGTGTACAAGTGGCAAGCTCACATTTTAGAGCAAAAGATATACAGCTTTTTGAGTTGTTAAATAAAAAAATTTTTCAATGGTGGGTGGATTTTGATTTGTTAAGAATTGGTAATCAGTATAAATTGCGGCCATTTTCTAACAACGAATTAACAAACCATATCAGATTTTCTGAGCTTAAGCAAGCCGCCGCCGCGGCTGGTTTTGATGTGCAACTTATGCGACGTGGCACGCACAGCATTAGAGAAATAATCATAAACAGGGAGGCTGTATAATGGAAGTTTACACGCGGTTTCTATTGGCAATTTTAGAGCGCTATTATTGTGTTTTGAGCGAGCAAGACCGCCGCGCACTGGCGGAAACCATAGATTTTTTAGAAAGGAAAAAATAAAAATGAAAAATAACACAATCGGCCGCATAACCTGTCCGGTGTGCGGCGAGCCATTGCAGGATTTACGCTTTGATAAAAATAACAAGCTTTATATGTACTGCGACAATCTATGCGTGGTTAAATTTAACGGCAAAATGTCTAAAAAATATTTGCCGCTACTAATGGCCGGACAAAGTGTAACAACCGACAAAATAGGCGTTATAACATCAATCAAACAAAAGGAGATTAAAAACGATGTACAATGGAAACAACAACCAAGAAACAACACCGGAATTGAACGAGCCGCAACTGACGGACGGACAGACGGACAACCTGCCGCCAGTGCCGGAGTACAGCGAGCAACCGGAACAAGGGGCCGAGGTTGGATCGCCGAACTACTCGCCGACGATGACGAATAGCTGGCTTTATACGCAAGATGAGTTTAATAAATGTTTTAACGATTTTTTAACTTTTCTCAAATCCCCGGAAGTGGCCGCCGATGCTTTCGGTAACATTCATGAACGCGGCCAAGCTATTGCCGCGCAAAGGGTTTATGAACTGGCGCAAAAATACCGGTTTTTGCGGTTCTTAATTGATAAAAACGCGCATCTATTCGGCGATTTGGCGATTGTCAGCTTGTGGGCAACCGTTGAAACAAACGCAATATTGCTTAATTGGACAGGCATTAACTACTTACAAAAGGCAAAGATATGGTTAAACGAAAAAATCAAACAAAAAGCGGCGCAATCGTCCGGCAAGCGCAAAGGGTGGGGATTTTTGGGGCGTCAGGTTGCGGAAAAACAACCAAAGCCAGAGAATTAACCGCTAATCTTAGCCGGTTGATTTATTTTGACCCGCTGGCGGAGCTAGCAAGCTCCGCCGGTGTTACCGGCGTATTTGGTAAAATTGATGTGCTAAAAACCGCGCTTAAGCGGGATTTTTGCAAAGGGTTTAGATTTGATTTTATCCCGACTTTCGGGAATGAAATCAAAGAGTTAAACGATTTATGTTATTTTTTACTTGAAGTACAAAGCGGATATAAAGCCGGAAAACATCAAGGGCAAATAACGCTATTCGTTGACGAGTTGGATATTGCTTTCCCGTCCGGCATCACCCAGCGAGATCCACAAAACGGTTTTGCTTACCTTTGCCGCCGCGGCCGTCATTATGGCATTAACCTAATCGGCATAAGTCAGCGGCCTCACCAAGTCGATATTTGCTTTCGGGGTAATTGCTCCGGGGTTTATTGGTTCAGGCACGCTGAGCCTAGCGATATTGATGTTGCCGCCAGGGCTTTGGGCAAGGAATACCGCGAAACCCTGCGGAATTTGGGCAATTATCAATATATCTACAAATCAGGCGGCCAAACTTTAACACACCTCTAAAAAAAGTTACGTACGTTACGTAGAAAAAAACGGCGGATTTCCGCCGTTTTGCTTTTTTGCAAAAATAAAAAAACTTCCGTAAGGTTTACCCGTAATATTCTTCTTCCATAAACGAAAGGTAAACACAATGAGATCTATGGTAAAAATGGCTTTGGCAGTTGTTGCCGGCATCGTGATTTATAATTACGCGTCAAATAAATTGTCGTCTAAATAATTTTGGGAGTTTCAGCAATGCAGACACCTATTAGAAACTTTGAGGAATCCAAAGCCGTTACGGCTAGTTCAATGATTCCGTTTAACGTTAACTGCTATGACGTAATCCGCGACTTGATTATCGAATTTACTAACAGCGGCGCGCCGGCAACTTTGGCCGCCTGTAAAGCCGCTATCAGCCGCGTTGTTGTGCTGATTAACGGCATGAACGCGGTTGATGTAAAGTTAACCCAGCTTGTTGACTTGTTCACATTTTTGGGAACACGCGTTAATCAAACAACTTTGACTAACGTATTCTCATTGAACATCGGCCGCCTGCTGTATCAGGCCGGCATTATGCGCGATGAGTTCGCTTGGCGTTGTGGCAAATCCGGCAGTACTGATCCAAACAAAAAAATCAGCTCGCTGGTTGTTCAAGTTTATTCTAATGCAACTATTACCGGCGTTACTGATGTTAACTTGTATTCAATCCGTAAACAGGTTGAGGCTGATTGGAATGACAGCTATGTTCAATTCAATAACAATGTCCAGTCATTTGCGGCCGTTGGACAATCGCAGGTTAACACTTTGCCGAAAAACGCCAACGATTTGTTTTTGTTGGCTATTGCCTACAATGGCGGCGGCGTAATCTCTCAGGGTGAAACCTTGGTCAACAACGTTAACGTTGCGCGCGCAATCAGTTTGTCAACCAACAACGCAATGAATAACCTTGACGGCTACGGCGTTATTGATGGTGCGTTCATTCATTCCTACACTGACGGCACAGCCAATAGCGGCCTAATGGTTCAAGACGTAACTTCTGAGTTGTCAGTGCGTACAACGTTTACAACTGCGCCAACCTCTGGCTCTTATGATATGCCGGTTGTCAAAGTTCACAACTGCCCGGCAAGCGTTCAAAATCTGGTAAACTCTAACGGTTTATTGGCTCTTGACACTATCCGCACTGCATAGGGAGGTAAAGCATGGCTTGGTATAACGATTTAATTGGCGCGGCAACTGATATAGGAAAAGGCGCGGGTGACGTTTACCAAGCCTTTACCGGCAATAATTCAAGCGATGAGGCCGCGTATCTTAAGGGCGCTAATGATGTTCTTAAACAACAGGCCGAACAAACCCGCGATAACGGCATTATCAAAATCGGTGATGTTGAAATCTCGACCACTTCAATTTTGTGGATTGTTGGCGGTACGCTTGGACTGTTAGCCGTTGGGCTTGGTGTTAAAAAATTGATGTAAGGGGGTAAAATGGCTACTTTTCAAGGTGATGCTGACGTATCAAGCGCCGCGACATCAACCGCAACCGGCGGAAAAATCGGCAGCAATTTTATATCCAACACATCAGGCAAACAAGGTTTAGGGCTAGTTAAAACGCTAGCCCTTGCCGGCTTTGCCTTTATTGCGTTAAAACTGATTAAAAGGGGGTTATAATGGGTTTATTTGGCGGCTCGAAATCACGTTCGAGCAGTACAACAACCAACTACACAACCACGGTATCTCAAACCCTTGGCGATTTGGCAACCGGCAACTTTCAATCAGCAGGCGACCAGACTATTTACGGTTTGGCCGGTGAAGATTTAGGTGGCTTTTTAGCGGCCGTTCAGTCAATGGCTAATGCCGCGACTACTGGCAACTCAAACTTAGCCGGAAAATCAATCGAACAAGTGGCAAAAGGCTATCAATCGGCTTACTCCGAAAGCACCGGCATAATTCAGCAGTTAAAGCCGGTGTTAATGATTGGCGTGGGATTGTTGGCTATTATTTTAGCTCCTAAAATTCTGAAAGGGATATAAATGGCAGATATCAACGAAGTTATCGAAAAAATAGAACGGCTGACCGATACCTTAAACGGCGGCGTAACCGTGTTGCCAATAAACAACGGGCAACAGCAATCGTCATACCGTGAATTTGAAATCACATTAAAGGCTGGCGGCGTTTATACGCTTAACAATCCGTTTAACTATTTTCGCTGTCTATCGGCAACGAGTGCGTTTGAGGTTGCATGGTCAACTAATACCGGCCGCACTAACTTTGAAAGCGGCTTAGGTATTAAATTTAACTCCGTCATTCCGTACGCGCAAATTTTTGCGCCGAAAAATCAAGGCATTACCTTAAAAATAGGGGCGGGGATTGGTTATTTTGACGATAGCCGCTTAACTGTTACCGGCAACGTACGCACAGAGCCAGCACAATACAACTTTTTTAACGTTCAGAAACAAACTTTTGACAGTACCGGACAAATTGAAATTGCGCCGGCTCAAAAAATAATAATCCAAAATACAGGCAACGATGTTGTTTATATTGGCGGTACGGACGGCTTACAATTACAGCCTCAAGGTTCTTTTGAATATTCATTAAGCACAGCGTTAACTGTTTACGGCACAGATACGCAAACCGTGACAATAGGGAGTTTTAACTAATGTTTAATAGTAGCTTAAATAATGCCGCTACTATTTGGGGTGTTATACCTGATTATAGTGCGGGAATCAGCTTGGAAATAACAACAACAAATAAGCCGATACCATTTACAGGGGTGCTGATTGGGGAGCAAAATATTTGGGGTAACGGCGGCGAAAGATTATTTATAAATGATGTAACTGCTTTTTCTTCAAAAGTTTCACTAAATAGCGCTGCAGGTGTATCCAGTTATGTCTTTGTTAATAAAAATGATGAATACAGAGTAGTCACGCCAAGCAGATGGACGTCAATAACACTTTATCCGCTAAAAGGAGTTGTCAATGCTTAAATTCGCAAAAATAGTCGATTCGCAAACCGGACTTTGTGAGGTCGGTATTGGCACAAATACAGATTTTTATAAATCTCTTGGTATGGTTTTGCTCGATGTTGAAAAAGCATACGATGAGAAATGGTATATTGCCGGTCGTGCGCCGCAAGCTCCAGAGCCGACATATCAGGAATTGCGCCGCGCGGCCTATCCTGATTTTGGCGAGCAATTGGATATGATATATTGGGATAGGGTTAACGGCACAAATATCTGGCAAGAAAAAATCAGCGAAATCAAGACTAAATATCCGAAAGATTAAGTAAATGAGTAACCGTATCGGCATATTGTTAGTAACATTAATAGGTGGCTATTTAGTTTATAGGGGCGGCAAGGTGATCATGACAGATAAAGATGAACAAATTGACTATATGGCGCGTACTGCATGGGGTGAGGCGCGCGGCGAGGGTTCAACCGGTATGCAAGCCGTATTAAACGTCATCATGAATAGGGTTAAAGCCGGCGGCTGGTGGGGGGCAACGCCTAAGGAAGTTTGCACTAAAAAAAGCCAATTCAGCGTTTGGAACAAGTCAGACCCGAATTATGCGCCTATGTTAGCTGTGAACGATTCTGACGGTAGTTTTGCGGTTGCCAAGAATCTGGCCGGCCTAGCTTATGCCGGCGCGCTCCCGGACATCACCAACGGAGCAACTAATTATTTGGCGCTTGGTAGTCTATCTAAAGCGCCGTCATGGGTTAACAAAATGCAAGTGGTTGCTAGTATCGGCAATCATACGTTTTACGCTTAGGAGGTAGTCAAAATGCCTATTATATGGATAGTTCTATCAGGGTTGAGCGGGTTAGTTAGCGGTATTATTTACGAAAAAGAAACCGATGATAAAATTGCTCAAACAACGGACAAAACACCAAGTTTCAGCTGGTGGGATAAAACGCTCATGGTGGCGGCTGGTATTGCCGCGCTCTACATCTTCAAAAAAGCGAGGTAGGACTATGCCGGACTTATTCATACAGCTATTAGGCAATTCGCCTACACTTATTGCGGTTTTATTATTATACAGCAAATTCGATAAACGGTGCGCGCTTATCGAGAGAGATATTGAAACTTTACAGGATTTGGAACTATGTGGCAAAAAACGATTGAGAAATTAAAAAATAAATGCTTCTGGGCGGGTGTCGCAACCGCGATTGCCGGAGTATTGGCTGGCACGCTATCCACTCCTGAAGCTATCATTAACGTTTTACAACAACTGATAGGGGGTTAAAATGGCAACGAGAAGACGGAAAAAACGGGCAGGGAGCGTTAAAAGGGTTTATAAGCTATCAACCGTTAAAAAAAACTCAAAACGCTCTAGGCGGCAAAAAAAAGACCTTTTAAGCCAGTGTCTTGATATTTTCAAGTAAAACAAAAAAGCGGTTGAAATTATCAGCCGTTTTTTTTATAATTAGTTAAAATTTAAATGAAAGGAAACTAAAATGAAAGCTACTATAACAAAAGCTCGTTCGCTTGTCAAACAGTACTTAGTGTCTCCAAAAACAACATGGGAAGACTTTCAACACTCCCTCGATACAGCCATAAACAATGCCGCAGCCGCGCGCCCCGTCCGTTGGTATCGAACTCCAAGCATTGAGGCTGAAGATACATTTAAACGCATTTGCGCCCGTGCTGGTGTCAATTTGGAATAAAAAAACTTGACAAGATTAAGTCATTGAAAAACAACAAAAAGCCTCTTCTTCCGGAAAAGGCTTTTTGTATGCCGGCAGTGGAAGTTATCAACAGTTATTTTGCCGCCCGTTCGCAATAAATTTCAGTAGTCGAGGGGGTGTATATACCGAATGTGACGATAGCAATAACACCGTCTAAAAAACTATAATATGTCTTTACTGTATAGCCGCGCGCCTCGCAACTGTCTTTTGGCCCAATAATATTTTCTTGCCCGATACCGCCTATGAAAAATTTGTTACTTATGATCTCACTAGGGCGGACAGGTGGCATTTTTTCGCTGTTACGAATAGTTACAGTTGAGCATGAGCAAAGGCAAAAAATCGCCGCGATTAACAATATTTTTTTCATTAGTTCCTCCTATGTTAGGTAATATATATGTTACATATACACAACAATTAATCAAGTTGTTTTTGCAGTTGATTAATTGTTGATGTTGATATTTCTAGAATGTTCGCCGTTTTTCTTAGCGAAAATCCTGCTTTTCTGAGCTTTTTTATAGCAAATATTAGAGCATAGCTTTGTATAACCTTTCTCTCACCGTTAAAAGCCGCCAAAACTTTACGAATTTCTGAAAAATCCATTAATTCTTCTTCACATAGTAGTTGAACAGCTTGTAAATAGGTTAGGCCGTTGGTTACATAATTAACAATTTTTCTAAACCATTGTTTACGGTTATCCACAATGAAATGCCGCCTTTGAAGTTGCGTTTCTTCAAGCTCGTTAATTTTTTTCTCAAGCTCTTGCTGGCTGGCATTTAACGTTCGTTGCATATGATAACATACCAATAAAACATCATTTTTCGTTGTCATTTTTATAACCTCGCAAAAATATTTAATTGAATATTAATCTTTTTGCGTATATATATCTAAAATATACCGCTTTACAGGGTTTTATGAAAAATATATGGCGTTTTGATTATTCCTGAACAAGCATAATCTTAAAAATGATTGATTTTATTGCATTTTTAAGAGAATAGGATAACACAAATTTGTCGCATAATATATATTATGAATAGTTAGGGGTGTTATTAATGAGCCACAAACCTAGAATCACGACAATCAGCACAAATCATACTTTCACATCAATTTAAAAAATTGTGCGTTCTCACAGCGAGCAAATTTTATTTCTGCCTAAAAATATCCGTCGTGTCATTCTGACAGCTCTAAAAAATTATGTTAGCGGTTTTGTTCTTTCTGACCATTTACAAATACCGCGATTGCGTTGTTGGGATTGC
>CAKQKH010000017.1 GCA_934248075.1 uncultured Alphaproteobacteria bacterium
TGTTGACAGCTAAATTTATTTAGTCATAATACCTAATATGAAAAAGGTTTTATTTGTTATTATCCTATTAATTTTTTTATCCTTTCCTTGTTTTGCAAGGATTGATGTTAAATTTACACCATCAAAGCAGTGTGAAAAAACTATTGTAGAGTTTATAGACAATTCTAAAGAAACTATAGATGCCGCTATATATTCTATAAATAATGATAAAATTGTTGAGGCGCTGAAAAAAGCACATCATCGAGGTGTTAAATTAAGAATCTTAACTGATAAGTTACAAGCCTCTTCGAAATCATCGAAAGTCATTGATTTATATAAGGGTGGTATTAACATACGTGTAAATAGCAGACATAAAATTGAGCATAATAAATTTGCTGTTTATGACCAAAAAATTGCCTCAACAGGATCATTTAACTGGACAAACCCAGCCAGTAATAAGAATAGTGAAAATTGTTTATTCCTAGAAGGGAATCTAAATATAATTAATAAATATATTGTTCGTTTTGAACAACTTTGGAAAGAAAACACTAAAACTAAATCAGATAAATGGTTTGAAAAACTGAAATAAATTTGAATTTTTGTGATTTTTATAACAAAACAAGCATGTTGGGAAATATTAAGGGGCGCAATGTTATTATTTTCTGAAAATACATTTACTTGTAATGTTAAACTGTTACATTTTCTTAGATTAGTTTAGTGTCTTTCCTTTGTTTTTCTTTAAGGGTTAATTATGAAAGGAACTTTTTATGAGCATTATACAAGGTTGGTGTGAGGCGTGTAAAGAAAATGTATCGGCACAAAATAATCCGGGCGGTTGTCTTGTCCATATCTTTTTGGCGATAGTTACATTCGGTTTATGGTTTTTTGTATGGCTGATTTTAGTGGCCTTTTTTCCTCGTTTCCGTCCAGGATATAGGTGTGTTAAATGTGGTGGTCGTGTAGAAGCTAACACAGAAAAAAATATATCGAATAGTTTGGAAAATAAATGTTATAATTGTGGAGCAGAATTAGATAAAAACCAAAAATTTTGTCCGGAATGCGGTTCGATATTAATAATAACATGTCATAAATGCAAAGCAGATAATAATATTAAAGCAAAATATTGTATTTCATGTGGTACCAAGTTATACAAAAAATGCCCCGATTGCAAAGCAGATGTCTCATTAGCAAAAGACATTTGTCCTGAGTGTGGTTATCCATTTTTAAAAGATGAAAAAAAAGCTCAGTGTTTAATTAAGTGTCCTAAATGTAAAAAGAAAATAAGCGATTCTGCTAAAAAATGTGTTCATTGTGGTATAAATATTGATGAATTTAATCAATCTAAAAAAAGATTCAACATAATTACATTTTTTGTAATCTGTATAGTTGCAATAATTCTGTGGAACATAGTTTTACCGGATTCGACACCCTCTACAACTATATATAACCCAAAGACAATACAATATTTACGAATAAAAAAGGATTATATTAATGTTAGAGCTGAGCCTAATGGCAAAATTATAGATAATCGTGTTTTATATGGAGAAATATTTCCATATTTTGGATACAAAAATGGATGGCATAAAATAGCTGTTGACGGAAGATTTGGATATGTATCAGATAAAATTCCATCGACCGTTGAATTTGTTGAATATACTTCTATAAAAAATTTTTTAGCAGAGCTTTCTAAAGTAGAAGAAAATTGCAAAAATTCGATATGGACAAATGAGCGTTCATGGAAAAACGATCAGTATGACAGAAACGAATGGTGTGACTGTTATACTCTTTCAGTAACAGAAATGGCAATGCGTAATTATAAGATTACAGACGAGAGTATTTCCTCGTGGCCGCATATAGCAAGCTCAACTTGTGATGAAAGACAAGAGGAAAGATATGTCCCGCTTTGTGAAAACAGAATAAAAAACAATAGCCAATATTCTAATGGGTATAAACATGATGTAATGGGATATTGGATGGCCGAACGTACAAATAATAAAGACAGTGTAAAAATCACCATCTGGTTTCAAGCAAAGAACAACAAAGGAAAAGTTATTGAATATGAAGGAGAATGTGTATTTAATAATAGAAAAGAAATAATAAGTTCAGACGTTCACCTAAGCCCATTGTAGTTTTAAAGTAAATAGCCGCTATAATAAGGATATCATAACACAATGAAAATGGTTCGTAAGTGCTTAACGAATAAATTTATTTTTTTTGTAATGGTGATTGTGAGTTTATTACTTGCTAATTCAGTATTTTCTTCAAATTGTTCCACTATAAAAAATAAAGATGCACGGCAAGCTTGTAGAGCACTTATACAAAATCGGGCTTCTTTATGCAATGGTATTGGAGATAAAGATATACGAAGAACTTGTAAAGCAATTATACAAAATAAATCTTCTTTATGTGGTAGCATTAAGGACAAAAGAGAAAAGGCTATTTGTCGAGAACGAGTAGATGGGTATACTACTGATATAGATATTAAAGAGTATAATTGAGAAATAAGACAGAAAATAGTCAATAATTTTATAAAACCTCTGCAAATTTAGTAGAGGTTTTATTTGTTCAAAAAACTTCAGTAGAAATCCACAAGGTTCATATTCTATTTTCTAAAAAGTCCGATTCTTGGCACGAAAAAGAGATTTTGAAATTGATTTTATCGGACTGCAAAAAGCTGTTTGGTGGTGAATTAGTTTAAAAAATTGCCGCTGGCAAGCTTGTGCGGTGGCGTTGCACACCGCAGCCTTACGGCCTCGCAGTCCAAAGACTGCTCGCTTTCCCTCGCCGAACTTCGGCCGGCTCGGTCACCGGACATTGCTTCGCAAGTCCAACCCTCCGCCAACTAAGCACCATTAAAAAAGCCGCCGCGAGGGAGGCTTTTGGTTATGGTGCGCGCTACTATGCGAGTATCGGACTAATTTTTATGATGAATACAAGAAGTTGGGATATAAGCTTGAGCTACTTTTTAATCAAATCAAAAACAAATGAATAACTTTTCTCAATATCTACATCATTAGGATATGCTAAAAGTTTGCTTTGTTGTAAAATGTTTTTTGGAGAATAATTATATAAATTTTCTAAATTTACACTTAAATCTTCTTCTATTTTGAGCACTTGAGCAATAAGCCTGTTAATAAAACTTTGCCCCAATATGCGATTAATTTCGAATCCCATATCACTCAAATAATTCAGCATTTTTTCATATTCTATCACTGACAAATGGAATGGGTCTAAGTTTTTTCCGTTTTCATCAAGCGTTTCATTTTTAGAATTCGGAAAAGATAAAATCAGCCTGCCGCCGTAAGGCAGAATATTATAAAATTTTTTGATAACCGCAAAAGGATTATGGGTGTGTTCTATTGTTTCAAAACTGATAATAGTAGATATATTATAAGCAGATAAATCTATGTTATTATTTAAATCTGTTTTGAGGAATTTAAGGTTTTTACGTTTATAATTTTTATTTGCTTCTTTTAAGTATCTATCGTTAATATCCGCACCGATAACGAATTTTGCTTTCTGAGCCAAGAGATCGCTACCATAACCTGTGGCACAAGAGATATCCGCAATAACATCCTTGCCCGTGATGTTATCCAAGGCATAAAGATACCTTCCGCAATGTTCTAATTTCATAAAGAAATTTCGCGGTTTTTCATCAAACGGATTGCAGAATTCATTATTTATATAATCTTCTATCATGCTTGCAATATAATTCAAAAATTTAAAATAAATCTTAAAAATCCGATAATTGATGAAAAGTCGCTGTTTTAAAGAACGAAATAATCGGACTTTGTGAGAAGCAATCATACCAACAAAAAAAGCACCTCAAAAGGTGCTTTTTATCAAATGGTGCCGCTAACAAGCTTGTGCGGTAGCGTTGCACACCGCAGCCTTACGGCCTCGCAATCCAAAGACTGCTCGCTTTCCCTCGCCGAACTTCGGCCGGCTCGGTCACCGGACGTTGCTTTGCAAGCCCAATCCTTCACCAACATAGCAACCATTAAAAAAGCCTCAGCGAGGGAGGCTTTTTTAATGGTGCCGCTGGCAAGAATCGGACTTGCGACCCCGTCATTACCAATGACGTGCTCTACCACTGAGCTACAGCGGCATGATATATTTCATCATGCGAGAGGTAACATACCCAAACATTTTATAAAAATCAAGTCCTGATTTGCATTTTTTTATATTTTTTTTAATCTTATTATGCTAAGCCTTGAAAAATAACCGATTGAGGGTAATTAAATGACTGCAGAAAAGACCATAAAAAAACAAAAATCTCGTCAAGAGCTGCGTTTTGACCGAGAGGCTAAAGCGCTTCAGAAGAATCTGGCCAAGCGCAAGCGTCAGCAGGAACAACGTGAACAAGCTGCAAAGGAGAAGCAAAATGGATAGAATTAAGATTCACGGTGGCAAGCCGTTGGAGGGCAAAATTTATATTAGTGGAGCCAAAAACGCCGCGTTGCCGCTGATTTGCGCCAGCTTGTTAACAGATGAAACCGTTACTCTGACCAACATGCCCATGCTCTCGGATATTCGGGCGATGAATGCCTTGCTGGAACAGCTTGGCACCAAGATTGACGAGTTTGATGATTTCGTCGATGGTCACCCAACCAAGACTTATTCCTATCGTACTAAAGAAGCCACCAGCCTTGTTGCGCCTTATGACTATGTGCGTAAAATGCGTGCTTCTTACTATGTGTTGGGGCCGTTGCTGGCTCGTTACGGAAAGTGCGAACTGTCTCTGCCCGGAGGTTGTGCTATCGGCGCGCGTCCGATGGATATCCATCTGGCAGCCTTGGAGCAAATGGGCGCGCATATTGAGATTAAAAACGGTTATATTTTTGCTGATGTTAAAGGTCGGCTTAAAGGCGCGCACATTATTTTTCCGGGGGTATCGGTCGGTGCCACCTGCAATGTTTTGATGGCTGCGGTTTTGGCTGAGGGACGCACGGTTTTGGAAAACGCCGCCAAAGAACCGGAGATTGGCGATTTAGCTGAGCTTCTAAATGCCATGGGTGCCAAAATTGAGGGCATTGGCACAGCGGTGCTGACAATTGAAGGGGTGGACAAACTCCACGGCGCCACTCATAAGGTTATTCCTGACCGAATTGAGGCCGGCTCATATGCCGTTGCCGCCGCTATCACCCGCGGCAAAATCGAGCTGATAAACGCTCAGGCCGCAACCTTGCGCCGGCCGTTGCAAGTGCTGAAAGATATGGGTGTGCGTGTGGCGGAAACCGAACACGGGGTGCTGATAGATGCCAAAGGGTGTCATCTGGTGGGGCAGGATATTATGACCGAGCCATACCCCGGTTTTCCGACTGATTTGCAGGCGCAGTTTTTGGCTTTGATGCTCACTGCCGAGGGCGCCGCCATGGTGACTGAAACCATTTTTGAAAACCGCTTTATGCACGTGCCGGAACTGCTGCGTATGGGCGCTAATATCAACGTTCATGGCCACGCCTCGGCAATTGTCCGCGGAGTAAAAAAACTTTCCGGCGCGCCGGTGATGGCAACAGACTTGCGCGCATCTTTTGCCCTGATTTTGGCCGGACTTGTTGCAGAAGGCGAAACCATTGTCAATCGTGTTTATCATCTTGACCGCGGTTATGAAAAGCTGGAAGAGAAGCTAAAATCGGTTGGTGCGGATATAGAACGTGTCAAAGATAACGAAGATGAATAAGGATATTAAAAATGAGAAAAATATTTGCAGTTTTAAATTTGCTGATGTTGCTAGGGGCTTGTTCTGCCGGAACTGAGGAAAACGCCGGTTTTATTGGCAAAAATTATCAAATGCAGAATGCCTGGAACAATGCTGTGATTACTTTGGGCTTTGCCGCCGATGAGCCGCGTTTTTATGGCGAGGTGGTAAATAACTATTTTGGTTTTTACAAAGTCAGGGGCGATAAGCTGTCTTTGGGCGAAACCGGAGTAACCATGATGATGGGGCCGCGTGAAGAAATGGAGGCCGAAAGCAAATATTTGCAGATTCTACCGCAAATATCTTCTTATCGCATTGACGGCACCGATTTAATTCTTTTGACATCTGACGGCAAAGAATATCGGTTTAAGGAAATTTCTAAGAATTAAAATTAACCCCGCCTCAGGCGTGGTTTTGCTTATTTTGCAGATTTTGCTTTTTTGTTCTTATAAAAAATAAAATATTGATAAATGTGGGCAAAGAAAGAAGCCTTTAGGCATGAATCCAAAAAAGACAACGCCAACACCAAAATTGTAAAAATCGTATTGATCACAAAACCTTCGCCTCCAATTCCATTATAGGCGAAAGCCAATATATAAAGCAAAATTGCCCCCGGAATCATCATTACTGATTGTCCCCAAAAGATTTTGTTAAAGTTGCCCTTGGTCAGACGAAAAGCTTCTTTTATCGTAACGGTTTTATCGTCAACCGTAATCGCCGCAAACACCAAAAATATCGGAGCTAAATATACACACCAAGCAATAAGCGCAACAAACATCACAATATAATCTGCTCCGCTCAAAGGGCTTACAGTTTTGGCAAAAGACAAGACAATTCCGTAAATTATGCCCAGCAATAAAAAAGGCACAACAATCACCAACCCCAAAAGCAGAGTTGCCAATATATATTTAAGGCTACGTTTCCAAAATCCGGCAGAAATAAAATCTGTTGGCGCTTTTAAAATAATTGCTCGGCAGTAGTTGACGATAATTCCTACCGAAACCAGCAGAATCAAAAGACTTGAAACTGTCTGCCATATATTTTCCTGACAGTTGCCATCACTTAGCGAACACAATACCGGAAAACCACCGGCCATCTCAAATATCAAAACCACCAGTCCAAAAGATGCAACCTTACTATACAATTTCCAGTTGCACAAAACATACATAAAACTGCGGCATATGGTCTCAATAAACGGCAATTTAATCAAGATTGTTTTTTTCATCTTTGTTCCTCTCAGTCAAAAAGAATTTTTGAATTCCGCAAAAATTAACAAAGCAGCTGATTAAAACTAATTCGGCCGCGTTATATATAAATTCTCCGGCCAAAACCGCGCAAAAACTGCCGCTTTCAACCATGAAATTCAAATTTTTCAATATAGCCGACAGCCCAAACAATACCAGAAGAAAGCACAAAGCAACGGCTATCAGCAAACGCAAATTATTACCCCGCGTAACTTGCCAAATTTGCCAAAGTGACGGCAATTTTTCGCCTTGCCAAACATATGCCAGCACGCAATAAAAGCGCAGTAATACAAATGGCACCAGAAAACCTGTGGCCACAATTCCAAAGTATGTCAGCTCTATGCGCCAATCCGGATTAGGCTCGCGGATTGACAACAAATACCACGAAAGCATGGCTATTGCGTTCAGAAGAATCAAAAGCGCCAACGCGGCCAAACCGTATAAGTCCGTTTTTTGAGGAGCAAACATAGCGCGAAAAGTTAGAGGTTGCTGCATCCATACCGCTTTAAAATAACGCACGCAATAACAGCTGATGATTGCAAAGACTATCAATCGGGAACCGATACTCAAAAAAGAATCATAAGCGCACATTTGTGACGCGGCAAAATTTTTGTATGAGCAGAATAATGATTGTCCGCCCAGCACATAAATCAAGCTTATAAGCAAGGCATAAGCGCCGCCTATATAGGCAAAAACCTTGAATTTATCTATAAACAACATATATGGCCCAAAAACAATTTGCATAAACGGAAAACGAATGGTGCCGTTTTTCGGGGCCAAAATAAGATTGCTCCACCAAGATTTATTTTCTGTCATTTTATATTTCCTTCACCATGGATATGCCGGGCAGGGCGCGAATTTGGCTCAATACATCTCCGTACAAGGCATAGCCTCCGGGCAGAATGATGCGTATATCCCAATTATTATCGTCAGGTTTAATATATATTTTGTTTTTGCCATTTCTATCTCGGCTCAAAATTTGCCTCAGGGGAGCTACGACTGAAGTGTCATTAATGCTTATTTCCAAGCCGTTTGCCACATCAGCGATAGCCTTATCCAGCGTTTCGACCAAATTAATCATAACTTTGGGGCGGCCTTCTTCTTCCTGCTTGTCGATAGTGACGCTAACCAGCAAGGGTTGTCCGGATTTGATTATATCTTCGTATCGAGCCAATCCTTCAGAAAACAGCAAACCCTCAAAATTGCTGCTGCCGTCGGATATCTCCAAAAAGGCATATTTGTTACCGTTTTTAGAGATTCGTTTTTGGAAAGAATTGACGCAACCGGCTAATTTGGCGCGAATAACATCGCCAACCCTAATTCCCTGAAATACTTCGCTGCATTTTTTTACGCCCAGCCGTTCCATGCCTTTGGCATAGCTGTCCAGCGGGTGTGCTGACAAATAGAAACCAATGGCTTCAGCTTCTAATTGTAGCCTTTCCAGTTCCGGCCAGTCTGGTTTGTCTGCCAGCTTGATCTTGGCTTGTAGTTCTTCGGCGCCAAACAAAGAAGATTGTGAGCTTGTTTTGAGTTCCGTTGCGGCTCCGATATGGGATATAATCGTATCAATATTGGCAAACAGCTTGCCGCGATTTTTATCAATACTGTCAAAAGCTCCAGCCTTAATCAACTGCTCAAGTTGGCGCCGGTTTATTTGTTTGGCGTCAATTCTATGAATAAAGTCGGATATATCCTTAAATGGTCCATGCGCTTTGCGTTCTTTTTCTATTGCCTCCATATTGGCTGCGCCTACACTTTTAATTGCGCCCAGAGCATAGCGAATGTTTCCGTCTTCAACCGCAAAGTCAGCGTCAGATTTATTAATATCCGGCGGCAGAACCTTAAACCCCATTTTTTTGCCTTCTTCCTTATAGAAGAATAGCTTGTCAACGTTGGTAATATCCAAAGACATAATGGCGCACATAAACTCAACCGTATAATGAGCCTTAAGAAACGCCGTTTGATAAGACACCAAGGAATACGCCGCCGCATGAGATTTGTTAAATCCGTACGAGGCAAACTTTTCCATTTGATCAAAAATTTTGGTGGCAATGTCTTCGGCAATACCATTCTTAACCGCGCCTTCGGTAAACATTTTGCGCTGTTTGGGAATCTCATCGCGCATTTTTTTACCCATAACTTTACGCAGTTTATCCGCGCCGCCCAAAGTATAACCGCCCAATACCTGAGCAATTTTCATAACTTGCTCTTGATATACCATAATTCCGTAGGTTTCATCAAGAATAGGCGCCAAAGCTGGGTGCAGATAAGTTATTTCCTCTTCTCCGTGCTTGCGCTTGATATAGGTGGGGATATTATCCATCGGCCCCGGTCGGTACAAAGACACAATCGCGATAAGGTCTTCAAAGCGGTCGGGTTTAATTTGTTTATGTACGTCTTTCATGCCGGCGGATTCAAACTGAAATACGGCGGTGGTGTCTCCGCGTTGCAACATTTCATATGTTTCACGGTCGTCAAGCGGCACATTTTCCATATCCAAATCAACGCCGCGAGTTTTTTTCACCCAATCAACTGCGCGCTTAATCACCGTAAGAGTTTTTAGCCCCAAAAAGTCAAATTTAATCAGTCCGGTTTCTTCTACAAATTTCATGTCATATTGGGTAACCGGCATATCGGCTCGCGGATCTTTGTATAACGGCACCAGCAACTCTAACGGGCGGTCGCCGATAACCACGCCGGCGGCATGCACTCCGGAATGGCGATATAGCCCCTCAAGCTTCATGGCGATGTCAAACAGTTTGTTGACTTGCGGGTCGTTTTGGCGCATTTCTTCCAGCTCGGGAACCTGATCCAAAGCTTCTTGTAAAGTTGGGTTTTTGCCCTGAACCCCGGGTGGAATCATTTTTGAAATTCGGTCGGCTTGTGAGTAGGGCATCTGCAACACGCGCGCCACGTCGCGAATCACCGCTTTTGATTGCAGTTTTCCATAGGTAATAATTTGGGCCACATGATCAAAGCCATATTTGTTCTGCACATATTCAATAGTTTTGCCGCGATTTTCCTGACAAAAGTCCACGTCAAAATCGGGCATGTTAACGCGTTCCGGATTCAAAAAGCGCTCAAAAAGCAAATCCAGTTTAATCGGATCCAAATCGGTAATTCGCAATGACCACGCCACAATTGAACCCGCGCCCGAACCACGCCCCGGTCCGACAGGAACGCCGTGTCCTTTTGACCACTGGATAAAATCGGCAACGATAAGAAAATATCCGGGGAATCCCATTTTTTTGATAACGCTAAGCTCATATTCCAAACGGGCATAATATTTTTTATCAAGTTCTTCTTTTTGCTCCGCAGTCATGCCCTCAAAATACACATGCTTACGCATTCGCGCATCAAGACCTTTTCTGGCTTCCTGATCAATGTAGTCATCTTGACTCAATCCGCCCGGACACTCAAAAATCGGAAGCAAGGGATTAACTTTTTCAGACAGATAGCAACAACGCTTGGCAATATTAACTGTGCTTTCCAATGCTTCCGGCAAATCGGCAAACAACTCCACCATCTCGGCCTCTGAACGCAGGCGATTGTTGGGGGAGAATTTTTTACGATTATCATTGGCGACATATTCGGCGGCGGCAATACAAACCAGCGCATCATGCGCCTCATACATATCCACGTCAAAGAAAAATGCTTCATTGGTGGCCACCAGCGGAATATTATATTTATATGCCCAATCAATAAAGGTATCTTCGGTCTGTCGCTCTGTATCCAGTCCGATTCTTGATATTTCCATATATAAGCGGTCGCCAAACAGTTGTTGCAATTTAATTGTGCAGTTTTTGGCTTCTTCGAGGCGCCGTTCCAAAATAAGGCGGCCGATCTGCCCCTCAACACCACCGGTCAGAGCAATTAATCCGGCATTATATTTTTCCAAATCAGATATTTTAATTTGAGGTTTTTCATTGCTTTGCGGATTATCCAGATAAGAGGCTTTCATCAAATGCATAATGTTGGCATAGCCTTCGGCATTCATTACCAGCAACACGATTTTATCCGGCTCTATAATTCGTCCTTTGGATTTTAGCACATCGTCGGCATCAGGATTGCGCAAATAAAATTGGCAACCCAAAATCGGTTTGATTCCCTCATCGGCGGCATATTTTGAAAACGCCTTACCGCCAAACATATTGGCTGTATCCGTTACGGCAATTGCCGGAACGCCCAAATCATGAAGCTTATGCACCAATGCCGGCACCTTCATCGCGCCTTCCGATAGCGAATAAGCTGTATGCACTCGCAAATGTATAAATTTAGGCTCAGCCATCTATTGAATCCTCTAAACTTTAGATATGATAAACGGATTCATCTTTGCAGACAACGAAAATATGCGGGTTATTGCACTGATTTGTTGTTGCTCGCGTAAAAACTGCGCTTAATCAAGCTCGGCCAGTTTCTGAGCCTGATCTTCAGCTATCAAGGCATCAATAATCTCGCCCAAAGCATCGCCGCTTACAACTTCGTCCAATTTATACAAAGTCAGGTTTATACGGTGGTCGGTAACTCTTCCCTGCGGGTAGTTATAGGTACGAATGCGCTCAGAGCGGTCTCCGCTTCCCACCTGAAGCTTGCGCTTTTCAGAATAAGCCGCGTCAGCCGCTTCTTTTTGAGCGTTGTATAATTTGGCGCGCAATTTGCGCATGGCGTTGTCGCGATTTTTGAACTGAGAGCGTTCTTCTTGAGATTCAACAACAATTCCGGTGGGAATATGCGTAATCCGCACGGCCGAGCTGGTTTTGTTAACTTTTTGACCGCCGGCTCCTGATGAGCGATAAGCTTCCATTTTGATATCCGCCGGATTAATATATATGTCAACTTCTTCAACCTCCGGCAAAACAGCCACTGTTGCCGCTGATGTATGCACCCGCCCTTGAGATTCGGTAACCGGAACTCGTTGTACCCGATGAGCTCCGGATTCAAACTTGAGCTTAGAAAACACATCTTTGCCGCTGATTGACGCGGTAGCCTCTTTATAGCCGCCAATCTCGTTCTCGCTCACGTCCATAATTTCAAATTTCCAGCCTTGCAGCTGCGCGTAGTGCTGATACATCTCAAACAGAACTCCGGCAAACAAGGCCGCTTCATCACCGCCGGTTCCGGCGCGAACTTCCAAAATGGCGTTTTTTTCATCTTCGGCGTCTTTGGGAATAAGTAAAATTTTGATTTCCTTTTCCAAGGCCGGCATATTTTCTTTTATTTCATAATATTCCGCCTCTGCCAAATCACGCATTTCTTTGTCAAGTGAGCTGTCGTCCATCATGGCCTTAGCGTCCACCATGTCGTGTTCGGCTTTGTTAAACTTGTTAATAGCCTCAACCACTGGTGACAGCGCCGCCAATTCTTTATTCATTTTAATCAGCTCGTCTGAGGACAAATTAGGTTCGGCAATCAGTGCCTCAACTTCTTGATAGCGATTTACAACATTAGCTAATTTTTCTGCAAAATTCATTTAGTTTTCCTTGTTGGTTAAAATTCATACAAAAAAGAGAAAACAGCTGTCCGTGTCGTCAGCTATTTTCTCTGTTCTTTTTTTCCAACGCTAGTGTTGGGCCGCAATAAACGGATCCAGCGGAATATTGGTTTTTTTGTTAGGTTTGGCAACCTGTGTCAGTTTGCCGTCAACATACACCTCGGCGCCGTCTATTTTGCCCACGGAAAGAATCATTCCTTTTCCTCCCTCGGGAACAACATATTCGCTACCCGGCTGCAAGACCTTGCTGATGTACAATTTTTTTGCGTCTTTCACTTCAATCCAAGTTTCTTTAGTGATTTTAACCACCACGCCTTTTTCCGGCTCTGGTTCTGCCACTGCCGGAGTTGGCTCTGTAAAAGATGCCTCGGTTATGGTAACCTGCGCCGGCGTGTTAACCGCTGTTTCCGTCTCGGTCGGGATTAAAGTTTCTGTTTCCGTCGTTTCGGGAGTTACTGCAAAATCCTCAACTACCAAGGGCATGGATTCGCTTACGTTATCCTCAACGACTGCGGCCTCGGTCAGAGGCTCCTCTTCATATTGGCGGCTGTTGTACAAGTGCCAAATCGCATAAATTAAAATAATTGCCAACAAGCTGACAAGAAGATATTTGCGGTTGGGAACAGTGGCTTCGCTTTGTGGTTCCAAAACAAAAATATCTTTATCTTGATTAGTGTTAGTTTCCTCTTTGTACAGCTCAACGATATTGCCGCTGTTTAATCCCAGATGGTCGGCATAAGAGCGAATAAATCCGATTCCGTACGGAAAGGGGGGAATATTTTCGTAATTGCTTTCTTCAATAGCTTCCAAATAGGTTTTGCGAATACACAGGCGCTTGGCGACCTCAGACAGGCGCAATCCTTTTTGCAGCCTCATCTCTTTGAGCAGACTGCCAACTTTGTTAACAGCTTTTTTTTGCTCTTTGGGTTCCTCAATATCGGCAACTTCTACGACGGTCTCTTCTTCTGGAGTTGTTTCCGGGGTATTTATAGTTTTTTTCACGATTTTTTCCTCAATTAAAATCAAGACTCGAATTTTGCGCTGATTGTTACATACTTTTTAATAAATTTCAATACCGTGATCATTGGCATAAGAAATTAATTGTGGACGCAGGGTGCGACGGTTGGATTTTAGCAAAGTTTCAATGTAATCTTCAATATCATCAAGGTTCACCGATCTAACCATGCTTTTGACTTTGCCCAGAGCGGAACCGGACATAGAAAGGTGGCGAAAACCCAATCCCAAAAGAGCCAAAGCCTCAATCGGGTTAGACGCCATTTCTCCGCAAACAGAACAAAATACGCCGGCTGCGTTGGCCTTGGATATAATTTCTTGCATCATTTTTAAGAATGGCGATGACAACACATCATAACGATCGGTCAATCGCGGGTTGCCCCGATCGCAAGCAAAAACAAACTGAGCCAAATCATTGGTGCCGATAGATATAAAATCTGTTTTGGGCAAAATCGCGTCCAGTTGCATAACAATCGCCGGAACTTCAATCATTAAGCCGACATTGACTTTTTTAGGAACCGGAGCGCCGCGACGTTTTTCTTTTTCCAGCACAATCATCAAAGTTTCTTTAGCTTCTTCAAATTCTGACAAAGTGGTAATCATCGGAAACATAACGTTCAACTCTTTACCTGCGGCGGCTCGCAAAAACGCGCGGATCTGTTGACGCAAAATAGCCCGACGGTCAAGCGTGATTCTAATTGAGCGCCAACCGATAGCCGGATTTTCCTCGCCGCTATAACTCCAATAGGGCAACAGTTTATCAGAGCCGACATCAAGACTGCGGAACACCACCTTTTTATTGCCGGCTCGATCCATCAATTCCTGATAATATTTGGTTTGAGTTTCCACATCTGGCATAATATCTGCCGTCATAAACGGAATTTCTGTTCTATACAGACCGATACCGTCGCAGTTGGTGGTTTCAATATAATCAAGATCAAAAGCCAGCCCCACATTAAGATACAACTTGACTCTGGTGCCGTCTTTGGTTTTGGCCGGAAGTTTTTTCAGCTCGGCCAATTTAGCTTGCAATTTTTCTTTTTCGGCAATTTTGGCGGCAAATTTTTGTTTTACCGGATCGCTCGGGCGGATATAAACATAACCGTCGTTTCCATCTACAGCCAGCGTCTCGCCGGTCTTAATTTCGTTATAAATGCCTCTGATTTTAGATACAACAGGAATCCCCATGGCTTTGGCGACGATTGCCACATGCATGGTGGGGGTGCCGTCCTCTATAATCAAACCGCGAATCTTATTATAGTCATAATCCATTAGATCCGCCGGCCCCATGGTCATGGCAACCACAATTATATCTTTGGCGTCCAAAGCTTTAATATCGGTGCGATCTCCGCTCAGATAACCAAGCAATCGATCGGCCACGTCTCGCAGGTCGTGCAGGCGTTCTTTCATATAGCTGTCAGATGTGCCGGACAATCGGTTCCACATATCTTCATAAGCGCGTTCGACAGCGGCTTCCGCGGTCAAACCACTGTTCACATTGTCGGCAATTTTTTTATACCAGCCCTTGTCTTGCGCAAACATTCGATAGGCGTCAAGAATATCCACGTGTTCGCCGATTCCAAGCTTGGCGGAAGCAAATTTTTCATCTAAATCACGGCTCATTTGGGCTTGAGCAATTTCCAGCTTGCGCAGCTCTTGTTCTTTATCTTCGGCCAAAATTTTGGTTACAGCCTGCCGGCGGCGGTGAACAACCGCTTGCCCGATTCCATAGCCTTTACTTAATGATATGCCCTTATATTTTTCTTTGCCGCTTTTGCCGCGCGCCCTGATAAGCTCCTGCTTAAAGTCATTCATTTCATCAGAAGACACCAGCTCGCTCAAAAACATGGCCACGGTTTCCAGAATTTCTCTCTGTTGCCGTGAGTATTCAGTGCTGTTACGATTTTGCAGGGTCAATACCCCAATGGCTCGATTCCACCGGATAATAGGCACGCCGATAAACGACTTGTAGGCTTCTTCGCCCATTCCTGGTTTGTAAGAGAACTGCGGATTTTTCCAAACATCGGCAATAGTAACCGATCTAACGTTTTGAGCCACTTCGCCAACCAGTCCTTCACCAACCCGCAGTGATATCTTGTGGACTATGTTTGGCTTAAAGCCGCAAGCTGCAAAAAGCTCCAGATAGTTATCATCAACGGCAATATAGCAAGTGCCGGCATCGGTTCCGGTTTGTTGCACAATCATCGTAACAATCTTGTCAAGTTTGTCAGAAATTGGAATATTCGTCTCGGTAATTTGTTGCAGTGAGCGCAATATATCCATAGCCTGACTAATGGCCGGTGATTTCATTTTTTCCACCAATCTGTAAATTTGCCTTGCGAAAATACTTATAGCCTCTATATTGACTTACATCAAGTAAAAACTTAATTAAAAAAGGAATAAAAATGGCAAATAATTACAAACGCGGCGATCATGATAATCGTCCTTGGGGAACGTGGGAAGTCTTGGATTCTGAGGCTGATTTTTGCGTTAAGCGGATTAAGGTTATCCCCGGCGGCAAGTTGTCTTTGCAGTCGCATCATCATCGCAGTGAACACTGGATTTTGGTAAAAGGCACCGCGGTTATCACTTTGGGCGATTCTCTCCTCACCAAAACTGCCGGTGAAAATGTTTTTATTCCTGTTGAAACCAAGCATCGTATTCAAAATGACAGCAGTTCCGAAGTCGAGTTTATCGAAGTCCAAATTGGTGATAATCTTGATGAAAATGACATTGTTCGTTATGAGGACGTGTACGGCCGCGTCTAACCGGAAATAGCACATAAAAACACAAAAGCACCCAACGTAGGGTGTTTTTTTTTGTAAAAAAATTTAATTTTTGTCAAATTTTGGCTTGAAATATTGGCGATACTGGGCTATGCATTATATACTTTTATATAACGGAGGATGCTATGGTATTACCAACATTGCCCAGCAACGAAGAAATAATATTTGCGGTTAGCGAGCCGCCATTGGGAGAAGGGCAGGAGGCACGGGTTTTTAAGGTGCATACCAACCCGCATTTTACAGTGCGGCAATCAATAGAGCTGCCTAATGATAAAGTATTTCAGTATTTAAGTGATTCACAGTTGATTATGCAACCGGACATTTTTGGCGGTCGTAATTTCGCTCAGACTGTGGCTTATTTTAGGCATCCGTCTGAGGCAGAAGATGCCGCTCCTTTAATAACCATCAACAGATATGTTCCCGGATTTTCATATGAAATTGAGCGCTCCGGCGGCATGAAGCTTAATTCGGAAGAAGCGTTGATTAAAACCAAGGTTATGACACAGAAAATATTGGAAGTTCCGAATAAAGCCATGGATATTTTGTACAATGACCTGCATTATCTTTCGGCCAAAAAGCACACTATTGATGTTGGCGGCGGTTTGTTTACTAATTTGGGAAATATTTTATATTCTGCCAACGATCAACGATTGTTCATTATTGATTTGCAGCCTTTTATTGATGGGCCGCGGGTTAATCTGAACAATACCAAAGGTTTTAATTGTCCGTATTATCTTTGCAATGGTTTATTGCCGGGCTTGTATCGCTATCGCAACGAACACGCTGGTGATATAGATTTGATTACAATGCGAACAGAAATTGTTGACCGTATAATTAGCGGCGCGGAAAATAATCATCTGAATGATGTGGGTTGCTATTTAACGGGTGATGCCGCCAAAATGGGGCGCTATTGGGAAACTAAGCTGAAATTGTTGCGGATTCCTGAAAAATATCATCAAAATTTTATCGATAGGGTTACCTCCATACAAGATGAACAGCGTTATCATGTTGTCAAGCAAGCCATGGCATATCAACGGGTCAGTGGGATAGGTGATTAAATTTGTGTTGACTTCAAGGCATAAAATTTTTACTATCACCACATCGTTAACCATTAAAGAAGAAGTCAAAATAATGAATTTTGCAGATTTGGGTTTGAGCGAACAAACCATTAAAGCTATTGAAGAAATTGGCATCAAAGAGCCGACCACTGTTCAGGCAGATGTTATTCCCTCTATTCTTGAGGGGAGAGATGTCTTTACCATTGCTCCGCAGGGTTGTGGCAAAACAATGTCTTATGTTTTGCCGATTTTGGATATTATCAGCCACAAAAAAATGCAGACCATTTTAATCATTACGCCAAATTCAGAATGTTCGGTTGTGATTTCTGATCAGTTGGCAATTTTCAACAAATATCATGAGATTAATGAGAACGCTCAAGAAGATGAAGACATTGCCAGCGAGGCCAACGTTATTGTGGCCTCTCCGGATTTATTGGTTGATGTTGCCGCCGCCGGCAAAGTTGATTTGTCAAAGACTGATATTTTGGTTGTTGATGACATAAATTTGATTAAGAAAAACAAACAGCTGCCTAATTTGGAAAAGATTTTGGATATGCTTCCGGCGGATAAGCAAAATATTGTTTATACCAATCGTCGTTCCAAAGAAACACAGGATATATTGTCAAAAATTCTTAAGGCGCCGGAAGAAATTAAAGTTGATAAGGCCAAAGAGCAAGAAGCTCAGATTAGCGCTCAGCAAAATCTTAAATCTCGTTCCAACAAGCCTCGCGGTTCTCGGCCAAGGGCAACGGTTGTTGATAGTGAAACAGCAGATATTGCCAAGAAGAACAATGCTTTTAACGGTCGCACCCCTGGTTTTATTTTGGTTAAAGGTATTCTGGCAGATGAGAACGGAGCTGCCTAAAAGCTTCGAATTTTGTAATTTTAAAGCCGCTTAATATTAGCGGCTTTTTTCTTACCACGGATAACCTTGAACGCATTTTTCGGGAGTTGTGTTGCAGTCAGGCTTATTGGAATCATAGAGGGCTTGGCGCTCTGGAGGAATGTTTCCCGCAACACACGCCCCGACCCCGAGCAGAACAGTCAACAATAGCAATATTTTCATTTGTAATTCCTTTTACATTATAACTTTGAGCAAAACCGAGCTCCAGATAAACATAACCATGGCGATAATGCCAACGCGTGCCAAAAATGCCAATATCGGGCTTTTGTCATAATTTTTGGCGCTACGCCACACCGCAACCATAATGTTCCAAGAATATGCCGCCAAAACCAGAACCCCGGACACATAGCACAAAGTCCATAAAATACTAAGTTTTGAAGATGTGATAGGGTTAAAGTGATAAAAGAAAAAATTATAAATTGTTCGGCCTTGCAAATGCTGGTTTAGCAAAAAGCCAAAACCTTGCACCGCTAATTTTAAAACAATCAACCCTCCAACGCCAAATTTCCAAAAAGTCTCGGCCAATGAAAGCTCGCCCTTAAACAATTTAGCCAACATCGCATCCTCTCTCAAAGCAAATTGATTAATACCGAAATTGTAGCTTTTTTGTAATATTTAGCAAGTTATTTATCGTACTTTCTCACAAAATGGATGCAATCGTTTTTTTGTTGAAAACTGAGCGATAATTCTAAAAAATCGCTCGTTTGGCAAACTTGCAAATTTTTGTGCCACAACTCACTGTCTTCCGGCTAGTTTACCGGAAGACAGTGAAAGTTAGTTAGACGATTCTTATAAATTTAGCAGGTGGCAACATTAACCGCAAGTCCGCCGAGAGAGGTTTCTTTGTAGCGGTTGCTCATGTCAATGCCGGTTGAATACATGGTCTTAATCACGCTGTCTAGGCTGACAACGTGTTCTCCCTTGTTGCGCAATCCCAGTCTGGCGGCATTGACTGCCTTTACTGCTCCCATGGCGTTGCGTTCAATGCATGGAACCTGAACCAATCCGCCAACCGGATCGCAAGTCAGCCCCAAATTGTGTTCCATGGCGATTTCCGCCGCATTTTCAACCTGACGATTAGTTCCGCCCATGGCTGCCGCCAATCCTGCCGCGGCCATAGAGCATGCCACGCCGACCTCTCCCTGACAGCCGACTTCTGCGCCAGAGATGGAGGCGTTGGTTCTGTACAGGCTGCAAATTGCGCAGGCGGTGGTCAAAAAGCGCACAATTCCTTCTTCCACCGTGAAAGGCGACTTGTGAACGGCAAAGCGTTCATAATAACGCAACACCGCTGGTAGAATTCCGGCCGATCCCATTGTGGGAGCAGTTACAATTCTTCCGCCGGCGGCATTTTCTTCAGCCACGGCAAATCCCCACAAATTGATCCAATCAACAATCATCAGGGAGTCCATGTCATTATTAACAAACTTTTCTTGCAAAGACGCAAATATATCCGCCGCTTTTCTTTGGATATTAAGCCCACCCGGCAAAGTTCCATGAGCTTTTATGCCGTGTTCAATCGAGTTTTGCATAAGCTGATAAATTTTCAGAATATATGCTTTCACATCTTTTTCATTGCGTAAAGAAACCTCGTTTTGCAACACAATGTCGGATATGCTCAGATTATATTTATCGCCGCATTCCAAAAGTTCTCTGCAAGTATCAAACTGATGAGGAACATTATAAGGCTCTCGGGATACCCGCTTGTTTATTTCGTCCTGACGAGCAATGGTTCCGCCGCCGATTGAAAAGTATATTTCTTCCAGCAGGGGCTGGTTAAGATTGTCAAAGGCGGCAAATTTCATGCCATTTGAGTGTTCTTTCAAAAAAGTGTCTTTGGCAAATACAATATCTTTGCTGATGTCAAACGGCAGCGCTTTTTCCTGTCCAAGGTGCAAAATTTTATCGCGTTCTACTGCCACAACATATGGTTTTTCAGGATCAATGGCTTCAGCTTCCAATCCCATCAACCCATAAACAATGGCTTTAACCGTGCCGTGGCCGACACCGGTCAGCGCCAAAGATCCGTACAGCGTAACTTCAATATGATTAACTTTGGCAAAATCGCCGTTGGCTTTAAGATTGTCCAAATATCTCTTGGCTGCGCGCATCGGTCCTACCGTATGCGAGCTGGACGGTCCCACGCCGATGGAAAAAATTTCAAATAGGCTGTAATACATTAGAAATATACCTTAATTTCAATATAGTTTTTAATTCCCAAGCTTTGCAACGTATTGGCAATATACTGCTGCAAATCTTCCCATCTAGTGTATTGATCAATCCATGCTTTAGCTTTTTGCGGAGAGCGCGAAAGCTGAATTTCAATAGTTTCTTTCAATAATTTGTGAACCACCTGCGGGATTTTAGCGAAATCTATTTCTAGTTTGCGATCACTGTTTATGTTAATTGCTCCATGCTCAAGCAAAAAGTTAAAATGAATCAAATCTCCGACACGGTGGCTTTCAATCGGTTTGGATTTTGATAAAAAGCGTATAATCCATGTCGTATAGATTTTTTTGAGCATCAGTTCGTCAATAACCCCGCTTTTCACATATTCCGGCATCATCGCTATTGATACAATATCGGCTTTATTTTCTTCAATAATGTGGCGATAAGCGCCCAATGCGTCTTTATAATAACTATCTGGCCCGAGAGAGTGTCCGTTTTCATGCCCGATGACAAAAATATGATCGGCCTCATGGTCATAATACTTATGAAACTCCGGCGCAATCAAAGCCTCAAGCAAGCGTTTGTCGTGAGCCTGATCAAAGCTCATTCGCACCTGGCGGTGATAAACATTGCGTCTGCCGCCGCCGGTTTTTACTGCCAATTTGTCATCGTTTGGCAAATTTTCGGCCGTGGTAATATGGCCGCGGCATTGCGCATAGTCTCCACCCAAAACAACCAGATCGACATCAACCATGGTTTGTTTTAGGGTAGTGCCTTCAGTAATGCTTTGGTGATATTTTTCAGCTTCCGGCATCATGTTGGCCAAAGTTTTCATTTGTTCCTTAAACGTAAGCAACAAATCGGTGCCTTTTTTATTAACCAATCCGCAACGAGCGCCGAGGGTGTCTTTGGCAATAGGCTCGATTCCGGCCTCAGACAACAACATTTTTAATTCCTCGTCATCAAACACCGTTGAAGTTAGTTCATCATTATAATTTTCGCGGCTGATAGTAAATTCCAACGGTGTATCCTGCAATACGGCCCAGTGTTTATCGGCGAGCATATCCATATCTTCATTGTTCTGAAGCAATGCTTGCGCCTGCCAGCCCAAAAAGTCATTGAAAGCCTCATTGGTCGAATAATGTGCCGCCAACTCCAGTTCGTTGGCAATTTTAGAGAACTGTTCGGCAAAATATTCTGTATAGTCAATGCTTTTTAGTCCGCCCTTGCCATCGCGGCGCACCATGGTTCGAGCCGAAAGAAGTTTTTTAACTTCTTCTTTGCGACCTGATTTGAGCATGTTTTTCAGAATTTTTTGCAATTCTTCCGCGCTCAAATCTTGCGGATAAAAGTTTTTGCCTTTGAGCAGTGTTTGGCCGGCAATAATATCAACCGGCTCCAAATCAATTCCGTTATGTCCGCTGACACCGCCCAAAGTTTCAAACAAGCGCAAAGCTTTGGCGGCATGAGAATTGCGCGGAGCTTCAGTTTCCAGTTCTTTTTTAACCTCTAAATTGAGGGGGTGGTCTTGCTCCATGGCCACGTCATTCATCATTTTGCAGGCGCGCACCAAATATTTTAGAGCTTTTTTATCCCCCTCCGGCAGTTCCTGATAGGCCGGAAAAGTCTCGTCAATCAGTTTAACCTCGCGCATTTTGTTGGCAAAAATATCGTCAAGCTGTTCTTCGGTTATGGCAATTTTATATTTCATCATTTATCTCCACGGTACGGAATCTAAAAATTTTAACTTTGGGTGACCAATAAGAGGGGCTTAGCCCTGCTTTTATCTTCAAATTATTAAGAAAATCTTTTTTATTAGGCAATTGTTTCCATACCGACGGCAAAAACAATCCCTGACGATCTCCGTCGCGCAGCACCAAACCGTCAATCTCGGGTATAATTTGTTCCAACAAGTCGTCCTGACTTGTGAATCTAATGCGCTCATAGCCGCTCAGCAACGATATTGAATATTTGGTGTCTTTTAATTCTTCTGCGCTTAGCGGTGCAAAACGGCTGTCTTCATTGGCCGCGGCATAGGCATTTTCAGCCAAATCCAGAGCAATGGCTCGGTTGGGCAGAAGAGAGCCGATGCAGCCGCGCAGTTCGCCATTGCGTGTAAGCGTTACAAAAGCCGCGCCTTTGTCAAACAAAACATCTGGATACTCGGTTCTTGAGGGCTGATAATGCTTGTCTTGGGTGGCATAATTCAAGGCTTGCGTCACAATTTTTTGCAGATCTTCCCGATTATGGCGAGCAAAATTATTCAAATTTTCAACTTCTTGCTCCAGTGGGCTGAGTTTAGGCTTGTTTGCAGATTCTTTTTGAGCAAAAATCCAAGCCGCATAGCCGACCACGCTGTCGGTATCTCCGGATACGTCCGCAGAATTGGCCATATCCAAAAGTTGCGGGTGCAGCCCCAATTTTTTGGCCAAAATCATAGCGGTGTTAATTCCTGTTGCTCCACAGGATTGGTGATCCGCCAACGGCTGTCCTGCGGCCACCATTTTGGCGGTGGTTCCGTCCAGCAATTTGGCGTCGTCATCGCTCAGATAATGAGATAAATCTGCCGAAAACACCAATAAAGTATCTTCTCTTTTGAGCAAAGGTTGCAAAGCTTCCGCCAGTTTTTGCGGATCAGATTGCCCATATAATATTGGAACAATTGTAAAGTTTTTCAGAATTTTTTGCAAAAACGGCAGTTGCACTTCCAGAGAATGTTCGTGTTTGTGAGCTTTGTCATTGTAGCAAAACAGGGGCTGAGTTGCCAGTTTGGCAATAATGTCTTTGTCAGTCGGCACCATTCCAAGCGGGGTCTTAAAGTTGGCCGCGGAAGACAAAGCTGCTCCCTTAACCGCCACTCTATGCGCCGGCCCGATTAGCACCACTTTTTTTATTGTTTTTGCAAAAGGCAGCAAACGCTGATAAGCGCTGGCCGCAACTTTGGCCGAATACATATATCCGGCGTGAGGAACAATAATCATATGCGGGCGTTTGGACATAGCGGAGCCTACGGTTTTCAGATACCCGTTCACAGTATCTTCCAGCTGATAATAATCAGCCGGATAAAACAATCCCGCCACAGCCGATTCCCGCACCGGATTAATATCCTCGTCGCGTAAGGCATAGTCGTTGATTGTGTCTGAGTTTGAGGAAACATATTTGTGAACAAAGTACAAATTTAGCACAATCAAGGCCAAAATTATGGCCGCCAAAAAAACATAGCGCGGCAATTGTGCGGGATCAAATTTGTCAAACATAAGATCAGTTCCTTTGCAAAGCTGTTAAGAATGACCCAAAATCGGCAAAATATTGAATATTGCGGCTATCTGGTTCTGCTTGGCTGCCAAATAAGGGCTGATTAACTCTGACCGCCAGAGCATTTGCCGCCAAGGCGCAGTCGCTGTCTTGGTTGCTGTCTCCCACCATCCAAACAACCTCTGGGTTAATCTCCATTGGAGTTAGCAGTCCTCGCATTGTATAAACAATGTGTTCGGGATATGGTTTGTCGCGCGGAGCCTCATGCCCGCAGACAATTCGCGAGAATATATCGGGATTATATAATAGCGGCAATTCAATATCCAACAAGCGGCGGTCTTTATTGGTCATAATCATGACATCGATTCCGTCTTCTCGCAAAAAGTCTAAAACTTCCTGCGCTCCGGCAAAAGTTTGCAGCATATTTGGGGTTGCTTTTTTATAAATTTGCAAATATCTGTCATAGGCCTCGGCAGCTTTGTCGCCAAAGAAATTGGCAAAGTTGTCCCACAGCGACAATTTAGGATCTCGCTTTGCTTTTATATGCTCCCAGTCGGGCAGGTCATATTCAGACAAAACCTGCTCAACGGCATAATTAACAACGGCCGCGTTATTAGCAAGTGTTCCGTCCCAGTCAAACAATACATACTGAAGTTTAGCCCTTGTTGGTAGCATGGCTATATTCCTTTATCCAGATTTCACGCACAGCGGCATTATAGTAAGATAGCTAAATGGTTGCAAGTGCCATTTAAGAATTTTCGATAAATATTTTTCTAAGAAATAGCGCTTGAAATCT
The DNA here is from genome assembly GCA_934248075.1 of uncultured Alphaproteobacteria bacterium. Taxonomy (GTDB): domain Bacteria; phylum Pseudomonadota; class Alphaproteobacteria; order RF32; family CAG-239; genus CAZU01. Next base: position 24,398 of record CAKQKH010000017.1, read on the forward strand.
TAAAGATGTTGATATAGCATACAGGACAGGTCGCAAGTCGATCTGGGATGTGAAGGTCCCGATATTTTATCAGCGGCGGTGTTGATACCGCCTAAAGCTCTGTCAACACCGTTCTGATGTTTCTTTTTTTGAGGCTCAGAACGCCAAGACCAAAGCAAAAGCTTCCTGCGATGGTCGGTGCGAGTCCGATGATAAAATATCATCTGGCGGTTATTGCTGGTAATAACTTCCTTCACAAAGCCCGGCCATCACCTCTTCTTTTAAGGTAATATATTTTTTTATTATTGCAACTAATATTTGCAACAAAAAAGCCCTGCCATTTCAAAGACAGAGCTTTCAAACCTATGCGAGAGCAAAGACTATTTGCCTTTGCCGATAACCTTTTTCCCGCCCATATACGGCTGCAATTTTGCCGGAATGTTAACGCTTCCGTCGGCGTTCTGATGATTCTCTATAAACGGAACCAAAGCGCGCGGAGTGGCAATACCGGTATTGTTCAGAGTGTGAGCAAATTTAACCTTGCCGTCGGCATTGTCGCGATAGCGCAAATTGGTGCGGCGAGCCTGCCAATCAGTAATATTGGAGCAAGAGTGGGTTTCCCGATAGCAGTTTTGGCTCGGCACCCAGGCCTCCAAATCATATTGACGATATTTGGGAGCGCCCATGTCGCCGGTGCAAATATCCAGAACCTGATAAGGCAACTCCAAATCCTGCAAGATTTCTTCGGAAATGGCCAGCAATTTTTGATGCCATTTTTCGCTCTCGGCCAAATCATTTTTACAAATAACGAACTGTTCGGTTTTCATAAATTGGTGAACGCGAACCAAACCTCTGGTGTCTTTGCCGGCCGCTCCGGCCTCGCGGCGGAAACACGGCGAAAATCCGGCATACAAAATTGGCAGCTCGTTTTCGGGTATGATTTCATCGGCGCGCAAAGAGTTCAGAATCAATTCAGCCGTGCCAGACAGATACAAATCATCGGCCGGCATATAATAGATTTCATCGCGAGAAAATGGCAAATATCCCTGTCCGTAAAGTGGTTTTTCCTTAGACAGCGCCGGAACGTTAATAACCGTAAATCCGTTATCGCGCAGCTTGTCCAGCACCATCATATGAATTGCCAGCTCCAATTTTGCCAAATCGTTCTTAATGGCATAAGTACGAGATCCTGAAACCTTAGCAATCCGATCCATTTCTGACCAATCGTTAATATCCATCAATTCTATGTGGTCGCGCGGAGTAAAGTCAAACTGGCGCGGAGTTCCGATTTTGCGGATAACCACATTGCCGCTTTCATCAGGGCCAATCGGGCAATCTTTGCTCGGGTAGTTGGGCATTTTGAGCATTTGCAGCTCAAAATCAGCCTCAATCTTAGACAGTTCGTCTTGTTCTTTTTTTAGCTCCTCACCCAAAGCTTTGCTTTTGGCAATGATTGCCGGCCGTTCTTCGGCAGAGGCAGACTTAATCGAGTTGCTGAGTTTGTTCTTTTCTTCAGCCATTGCCTGAGATGATGTTTTAAGTTTGTTCATCTCCAAATAGGTTGATATTAATTTATCGACATTTTCTGCGGCAAATCCTTTTTTGCCCAGACTTTCTTTAACATATTCTTGGTTGTCGATAATAAATTTAATATCCAGCATTGTTTTATTCCTAAAAAAGTAATTGATTTAAGCTGAAAAACAGAGTAGCTTTTTTGCAAATAAATTCAATAAAAAAATAAGGATAAACACTAAAATGTTTGCAAACAAGACCATTCTAACCGGTGTCAAACCCACCGGAACCCCCCATTTGGGCAACTATTTAGGGGCAATAAAGCCGGCCATCGCTATGGGGCAAAAAGCCTTGGAGCAGGGCGGAAAGCACTATATGTTTATTGCTGACTATCACGCTATCAATGCTGAGAAAGATCCTGCGGTTTTGAATCAAAAAATGCGCGAGATTGCCTGTATTTATCTTGCTTGCGGTATGGATCCGGCGCAAACCATTTTTTACCGCCAATCAGATATTCCGGAGATTCCGGAGATTACCACAATTCTATACGCCTACACGCCCAAAGGTTTTATGAACAAGGCGCACGCATACAAAGCGGCGGTAGATAAGAACCGTGAAGCCGGCAAGCCTGATGATGACGGTATTAATATGGGGTTATATACATATCCAACCCTTATGGCGGCAGACATTTTGGCCTATAACACCGATATTGTGCCGGTCGGCAAAGATCAAATTCAGCATGTGGAGATTGCCCGCGATATTGCCGGCGCCATCAATGCGCATTATAATAAAGAATTGTTACATCTGCCGACCTATTATGCTGATGATAATGTCGCGGTTGTTCCTGGTATTGACGGTCGAAAGATGAGCAAGTCTTACGGCAACGTGATTCCGATTTTTGAAGATGATGCCGCGATTAAAAAAGCAATTTTTTCCATTAAGACCGATTCGCGCCCAATGGAAGAACCCAAAGATCCTGATGAAATTTTGGTATATCAGGTATATAAAGCTCTGGCCAAGCCCGAGCAGGTTGCTGAGATGGCGGACGGCTTGCGCAATGGCAAATTAGGATACGGACACATCAAAAATATGCTTTTGGATGCTGCCATTGCCGAGATTCGTGAGGCTAGAGAAAAATATAATTACTACATGGCGCATTACAATGAAGTTGAGGAGTTCTTAGCGCAAGGAGCCGCCAAGGCTCGTCCGGCGGCGCAGGCGACTCTCAAACGTCTTAAAGATGCCGTTTTCGGTAAATAAGCTTTTATGTTTTATGCTAAGCCGCTCAAATGAGCGGCTTTTTTGTAGCTATTTTGCAAAATATCTTGTTGAAAACTGCGGGAACGGCTTGGCTTTTATCGTCAATATACCATAATGTCTTGTGGTA
>CAKQKH010000018.1 GCA_934248075.1 uncultured Alphaproteobacteria bacterium
TTAAAAGATAGTGCCTTATAAGTCTTCCCCCTTGACGGGGCGCGAGGATAAAAACAGTCAAAGTACTGACTGTTTTTACCGCAAGCGACGTAAGTTTACTTGTTGAGCCAGTGCAGCGTAAGCAAACACAGCGAAACTAGTAAACAAGTGACCGACACGCGGTTGGTGAACGATAGTGAACCTACCAAGTTAGACGATTTAGATGGGGGTGAGATAGAATAAAGACTGTCACCGCTCCGAGAGGCGAGTATTCTCGCCCGAGGTCAAGCGGTCTTCCGAGCTTTTTAAATGTCAGTACGGAAGATGCCCTGACGATTGCGTTCCGCAATCGAGGCATGACATGTTTTTTCACTGGATTCCGGCGTCCGCCGGAATGACACCGGACGACAAGTCCGACTCTATCTCGAGCGCCGAGCCAACGGCGAGTAAGCGAGTAAATTCTTGCTTATGCCACCGGTGGCTCACCGGTGCGGCTCGGCACCGCCGTCGCGGGTCATTGCGCGAACGGCGATAGCCGTGAGAAGCAATCCATTTTTATCAAGAAACAAGACGGACCTGCATCAAACGCTCGCCCAAATGACAGTATGCGCTGTAAACTCATGCATTTCAAATTCAGCGAATATCTTTATGGCGCGTGGCTAAATTTATTTCTTTTTGGCTTTGTCCGCATAAGGGTTGCCGGTTTTGCGCACCGTAATTCTGATTGGGATTCCCCGCATATCAAAATTCTCCCGCAACTGCTTGGTCAGATATCCCAAATAAGTGTCCGGCAATCCCTCCGGATTGCTTGAGAAGATGTAAAATGATGGGGGGCGGGTTTTGGCCTGAGTTATATAGCGCAGCTTAATCCGTCGTTTGTTTTTGCCCAGCGGCGGCGGATAGCGGTCTATCATATCGGCAAACCACTGATTCAGCGGCGCGGTCGGAATTCGCAAATTCCAGCGATCATAGACCTTGAATACCGCTCGCATCAGTTTATCCAAATTTTCTTTTTTGAGTGCTGAAATGGTTACTGTCGGCACACCGTCTGCTTGCGCCAAAGAAGTCTGAAGCCGATCATTCAGTTTTTGCAAAGCTTCCTTTCGATTGGCAATATCCCACTTGTTAACCGCAATTACCAGAGCGCGTCCTTCTTCCAAAACCTGACGTGCGATAGTCAAATCTTGCTTATCCAACACGGCATCGGCATCAAGCACCAAAACTACAACCTGAGCCATAAAAGCAGCATGTTTGGTGCTGGCGGCAGACATTTTTTCCAAAGAATCCGATACTCTTGATTGACGTCGCAGGCCGGCAGTATCTACCAGATTAATCTTACGACCCATATAAACCCACTGAGTGGCAATGGCATCGCGAGTAACTCCGGCTTCAGGTCCGGTCAACATTCGCTCGTCATTCAACAGCGCATTAACCAAAGTAGATTTGCCGACATTAGGGCGTCCGACAATTGCCAACTGAATTGGCCGTTGCTCTGTTTCGTTAGCGCTCTCTTCGGTGGCAATTTCCGGAGCCGGAAGTTTTTTTTCTTCGGCTTTTAAGGCATCGTATAAGTCTAACAATCCCAAACCATGCTCTGCTGAAAACGGAATCGGCTCGCCTAATCCCAACTTGTAGGCCTCATGAATGCTATCTTCCTGCAATTTTCCTTCGCATTTATTGGCCAGAAGAATCACCGGTTTGCCGCTCTGACGAACCAAAGCGGCCAAATGTTCGTCATAAGGCTGCAATCCGTCGCGAGCGTCAAACAAAAACAAAGCGGCATCAGCTTCGGCAATTGCTCGACTGGTTTGCTGCCACATTCGTTTTTCTAAAGAATCTTCTTTAGAATATTCATATCCGGCTGTGTCTATCACGCTCAAACTCAGATCGTTTAGTTTGGCGGGGGCTTCTCTTCGGTCACGGGTAACGCCGGGTTTGTCATGCACAATTGCCACTTTGCGTCCAACCAAACGATTAAACAAAGTGGACTTACCAACATTGGGGCGTCCGATAATTGCAATCCTCAAAACCATTTCTTGTCCTATCTATAAGCAATCATTTCTGCGTCATTGGTAGCAAAGACGGTAATCCCTTCCGCCACTATTGGTGACAATTCAATACCCTCATCGGTTGAAACATAGCTCAAAATCTCGCCCGTATATGGAGAAACTGAAAAGATATAGCCGTTCGATGTGGCAATCAGCAACCGATTGTCCACCAAAATCGGACCACTGCCAAACGCTCCGTTTTTGGCATCACTATTATCTCCTTTGGGAATTTCGGTGTTCCAAACAATCTTGCCGTTTTGCTTGTTGATAGCCAAAAGATCAAAATCATTGGTCAAAACATACAAATAGTCGCCGGAAATCCAAGGCTGGCCGGTACTGCCCATCTCTCGCTCCCAAATGCGGGCGCCGGTGCGCAAATCAATCGCGGCCAATACGCTGTTGTAGCCAACTGCAAAAACCTTATTGCCATCAATTACCGGACCGGCTTTGATAGATGTGATTTCCGCCAAAGAATTGGTGCGCTTGTGCGATACTAACAGATCCGTCCACAGCGGCGTGCCGGTGCTGGCCTTAAAAGCCTGCAATTCGCCGTTGGAAAAAGCGGCAATGACTACATCGCTTTCCGGACTATACGCCGGAGCCGCGCCGCCAACCAAGGTTGTGGCCTCTGTTTCGGTCTGATTTTTCCACAATACTTCACCGTTGTCCGCGTCCAAAGCGGTCAGAGTATTGTCAAAACTTTGAACCAACACTCGTCCGGAGTTTGCCGTCGGCGCAATTCTTATTGGCATACCCAAATCTTTGCGCCAGATGGTGTCTCCGTTGGTCATATCCAAACAAAATACACTGCCAAATCCAGTTGTTGCGTATATTTTTTTGTTAAACTCGGCGATTCCGGCGCCTTTCAAGGACGATCCGCGTTCAGACTTGTTTTGCGGTTTCAGACGTTTTTTCCAAATCTGGCGGCCGTCATCAAGTCTTCGCGCCGTAACCAAGCCTTCGGTATCAACTGCAAACACAACCCCATAAGCCGAAACCGGCGATGCAATCAAATAATCGCGCTTAGAGCTTCCCTCGCCAAAACCTTTGCTCCATAGTTTTTTTAATTTTGATTTTGCCTCCAAGTGTCCCATCAAATGCATGGAGTTTCCGCCATTTTGCGTCCATTTGGGATTGGTGTAGGGCGCTGGCAACTTTATCTTTAGCTCGCCTGGGGCATAATCCGGTGCCAAAGAGGCATCTTCCCTAATCACATTTATCCTCTCGCCGTCAATATTCAGAGGAGCTTTGCCAAAAAATCCACAGCCCGAAACAGCCATAATCGCGGCGCACAGAGCCATTTTTCGATAAAAATCGCAACGCATTAACATCTCTCCGCTATTTGTTGTGGTCGTTGATTATGGTAACCATGTCTTGAGCGCGAGATTTAAGCGCGTCGGAGCTGGTTGCTGAGGCGATAATCATCTCATATTCAGCTTTAGCTTTATCCATGTTGCCGTCGCGTATATACAACATTGCCAGCAACTCTCTGGCCACATTGTAGCTGCCGTTATTGTTTTCGGTCAGCGGCTTCAGCAAACTTTCAACTTCTTGCGCCGGAGCATTGTTGTCCAGTTTGTAGGCGGCCAATTTCAAAGCGGCGATATCTTTCATCTGCCGGCTGACACCGCGTTCGGATACCAATTGCTCCAATACCTTAATACCTTCTTGCGGTTTGTTTTGCTCAAAATAAACATTGGCAATTTGCAACTTGGCAATATCCGCGTACAAGCCGGATCTTCCGGCCAGATTTTGCAGAATTTTCATGCTTTCATCAAAACGTCCTTGATTTTGCAAAGAAATTGCCACGGCGTAGGCATTGGAAATTTCCTGATCGCGTTTTTTTGACCAGTTGCGAAACGTCTCAAAGCTGACTGCGGCAGTTAAAGCTAAAGCAATAAAGATAATAATGAATAGTCCGTACTGCTCCCACAAATCTTTCATTTTGTCATTTTTAATATCTTCACTGACCTCTTTTAACAAGGCGTCCTGAATCAAAATGTCTTCAGCTTTTTTAGATTTTTTAAACATTAACATCTCCTAAAGTCTGCAATCTGTTTTGTGCTAATATATAATCTAATTTCAAAATATCAAACGAATTTTACTTAATTACCTCATGAATCAAAAAACGCTTAATCCAGCGCAATGACGCGATTGGCAACTTGGCGCCGAAAGCTATGGTTGTCGCGTCTGAAATAATTGAGACAAAGAACCTGCCGGTGGCCGGATTTTCCGTAACTTCAATGGCTTCAATGTCATTTTTCATGATTTCATTATGCTTGGTGGAAAACAACATATATTTATGAGTGTTGACAATTTTATCCTTTTTCAGCACCAATTTTTCTTTGCGGAACAATATAAATACCGCCACAACGATAATCGCCGCCGCAATCGCGGTCAGACCATAAAACGTGGAGGCGAAATTGTTGCGAAAAGCCTCAAAATTTGTGGCCGCCACAATCAAACAAAGCACTATTGTTCCAATCATGCCCCAAGCCAAAATATTATATGCGTCCCATATGATTTTGCGCGCTTTCAAAACAATTTTATCTTTTTTGCGCACATAGCGAATGCCGTCGGGCAGGTCTTCATACGAATCATAATCATCAATCACATATCCGAGCTTGGCCATTTCCTTAATTGATTTATCAAGATTCTTCAGATCAATGGATTGCAGCCCCGTATCAGTATTAACCAGCGCCGGCATCTTGAAAAAGCGGGCAAATTCTTTCCATTTTTTACGAACGTTTTCCGGTGACGTTGATATATACAGCGGCACAACTTTGCTAGGATCTTTATGATAAAGCTCAATAATATATTTATTGCTGTTGATTAATCCAGACTGATAAAAAGCAATTCTAAAACGCACGCCCTGATAATTTTTTATGCTCTCTTTTACGATTCTTTTGGCGCCGAACACTGGTCTGTCGCCAATCAGCATGGTTTTTCCGTCAAAAATAAACTTGCGGTAACGGATATAAGAAAAAACGCTTGCCAAAATCATACCAAAACCGACAACCATAAAAATAATGTCAAAAAATATGGGCGTAACCGCGGGCTGATATGTCGGCAAAGCCTCTATGGGAATGATTTCCGCCACATTGGGGTTAGAATATCTGAAACCATTTAGCATTTCGTATAATCCGAGCAAAAACAGCAAGGCCCCAAAAATTATCCCTGGGAGCAAAAATCTCCAACTGGTGCGGTCAGAAATTTTGGCCGGAAGTTTTTTCAGCTTTTTGAGGCTGAACTCCAGCTTGTGGCTAAGGTGATTTGTTATGCAACTGTTCATGGCAGATGATCCTCATAGTCTGGTTGATTTATCAGAACAAGCCTCATCTTAACCTAAAACGTTTAAATAATCATCAATTTTTTAATTTATTTTAATAATCTTTTCCTAAACTCGTTTCAGCTTAATTTTTTTTTGAAATCGGAGCATCAGATGGGAAGCGTTGAAATTTTTTCACAATATCACCAATTTGTTACCACGTTGGCGGCTATGGGCATCTTGTTGTTTGCCTGCATGTATGCCACCTCCGGACAAGACAAGTTGTTTGCGCCTTTGTGGCTGCTGTTTATGGGATTGGTGTGGGATTTTGGCGCCAATGCGGTTGCGTCTTCTGGCGCCGCGGCCTATGCTGCCGGTCGCTATATCGGTTATTATGTTTTAGCCGAGTTGTTGTTGTCTTTGGCCGCAATGCTTTTTATTGTCATGGCTGCTGCCAAATTTATCATCAGAGGCAATGTTATAGCGTGGGTTTGTTTGGGGCTTGGCATACTCGGAATTCTGACGGAAGTATTGTTTGTGTTTGTCGTGCCGGACGGCGGAGTAGTAAACAATATGCGGCAAATTTTCCCCTTGGCCGGTTTTGTTTGTTTGGCGGTTGTTTCATGGGCGCAAAGCCGCCGAGAATTTGCCAGTGGTTTTATTTTTACCGGCATATTGACTTCTGTGGTCGTTCTGTGGCTGGTGCTGAGAGCCTTGGGTTTGTCGGAGCAATGGTTGTCCGGGCTGTGGTACATTCCGGCTCTGTTTTATGTTTTGATGGGGCTTGCGGCCGTGATGATGAAAGTGGATCAGCTCAACCAAAAAATTGGCAGAGCCGATCAGGAAATTGAAAAATATAACCAAAAAATTGAAGAGATTATTCGTCTTTCGCCGTTTCCGATTATCATATCTCGACTTAGTGATGACAGAATTATTTTGGCCAATAACAATGCCGTCAAGCTGTTCGGTATAAATCCGCGTGAACTGGAACGATATCGTTTGCGAGATTTCTTTGCCGATTCTGATAATCGCCGTCTTTTGAACGAACGGCTGGAAAACGAGCGGGAAGTTCAAGATTTTGAGGTTTTGGTTAAAACTCCGCTGTCTGATACGCCTTTTTGGCTTTTGGCCTCGGCTAATATTATAGATTACAATTATGATGTTGTGTTGTACTCTGCTTTTCAGGACATAACTTCACGCAAAAGTCGAGAGGCTTTGCTTAAAAATCAAGCTATTCGCGATCCACTCACTTCCTTGTATAATCGGCGCTATTTTGAGGAGGAGGTTACCAAGCAAATCCTTGAGGCAAAAGCCAAAAATCAGCCTTTTACGGTGCTGATGCTTGATGCGGATAAGTTCAAAAATGTCAATGACACCTATGGCCATAAGGTTGGTGATAAAGTGCTGATTGAGCTGGCTAACACGGCGGAGCGGGCGTTACGAGATAATGATATTGTTGCCCGCTATGGCGGAGAAGAGTTTGTGATCTTTTTGGCGGGGATCCATTCCGAGCAAGGCAAGGCAGTGGCTGAACGCCTGCGTGAAAGCATATCAACACAGGTCGTGTATTCAGATGCCAATCAGCCGGTGCGTTTTAGCGTCTCGATCGGCGTTTCCTCTTCCGATGTTTCAGACAATGTTGACACTCTCATCAAAACCGCCGATGAGGCTTTGTACCGCGCCAAACAGAATGGACGTAATCGGGTTGAGGTTTTTTCTGCCGCGGATCTGGAGAAATTTATTGCCGAAGGGCAGATAGAGCGCAAAGATGAGAGCCAAAATCATCATCCGGTGTTTGATAAAGAAAATTCGGCTGAGATATCCTTGCTTGACGGCGTGGAGGCAAATCAGCTGCCTGATGAAACTACTATTGTCGAGGAGCCGCAGAAATAATAATGTCTTGTCCTTTGAGCGGAGTTTGCGGCGGTTGTCCGCATCGAAATAAAGAGTTATCTCAGTATCGGCATGATAAAATAGCCGCTGTTGAGCGTATGTTATCCTCTATGCCCCAGCCTTTGCCGTGGGGCGAGCCGATTTTTGTCGCCGACGGAACGCGCCGGCGCGCCGCTTTGGCTTTCCACTTTCAGAGGGGCAGGTTAACCTTGGGTTTCAATCAGTTCAAAAGCAAAGATATTGTGAACGTTGATACTTGTTTGTTGCTGACTCCCAGACTAAACGCTGTTTTGCCGTGGTTGCGGCAGTTGCTTTATAATATCTGTTCCGAGCCGTGTCAGTTGCGCAAAGGCAAAAAGAATATAACGCAAATCATCAACTCCGGTGATGTTTGGTTGTGTGAGGCTGATAACGGCGTTGACGTCGTTTTGGAATACGATGCGCCGCTGGGGCTTAACCACCGTATGATAATCTTTGAGGCGGCCTCGTCTGCGGCTGAAGTTGTTCGCATTTCTCATCGCCGCACCAACGCCGATACGCCGGAGCCGATTATTGAGAAATCCAAACCATATCTTAAAATAGCCAACACAAACGTGTTCATTCCGGCCGGAACGTTTTTGCAACCTTCCAAAGCCGGAGAAACTGCTTTAATCAATTTGGTTTTGCATTATTTGAACGGAGTTTCCGGCCAAATTTTTGATTTGTTTTGCGGTGTCGGCACGTTTTCTTATCCGTTGGCGGCCAATCCCGATAATAAGATTGTGGCGGTCGATTCCTCGGCCGAGTTGCTAAGCGGTTTTCAGGAAACGGTTAATCGCAACCAGATTCCGAATATTAAGATTGTTGCGCGTAATTTATTTAAATATCCGTTAGATGCTACCGAACTTCAGAGCGCGGCGGCGGTTGTTTTTGACCCGCCGCGAGCCGGAGCCGCCGCCCAAACCCAAATGTTGGCTCAGGCCAGACCGTCCAAAATCATAGCTGTTTCTTGCAACCCTGGCACATTTGCCAATGATGCCAAAATATTGTTGGGGGTCGGCTATACGCTGGAGCAATTAACGCTGGTTGATCAGTTTACCTATTCTGATCACAGCGAGTTAGTTGCCTTATTTACAAATAAATAACCTTGAGTTATGATTGGAAACAAGATGAAAAAATACCTGTTTTGCATAATGATGTTTCTGCTCGGTTCTTGCGCCTCCTCATTGCGAGAGGCTGATTTTCGTTGTCCTCGGGTCGTGATTCCGGCGGACAAGGCATATTTGACGCAATTAGTCGGATACGCAGACAATTTTCGCGTTGAGCTGATTGGTTATGAAGGGTATTGCTATATGGAAACCAACGCTTTGCGTCGATACGCCGTTATCACGCCAAAATTCCGCGCTGTTCGTTTGCATAATCATGATGAAACCGGAGTTGATTTTGTATATTACACTGAAATTGTGCAAGGCCCGCCTGAATTTTTAGGCAAACAAACCTACTTTGCCTCGACGGATATCGGACTTGATTCTGAGAGCGTAACTTTCAGCGGTCGGCCGGTAAAAGTTAAAATACCTTTAGATAGAGATGATACTGAGATAATCTTGGGGTTAGATATTTCTGCCGCTGAAGATGCCTACAATCGTCGCACTTTTGCTCCGATGACGGTTGATAAGACCGAGAGTTTGGCTCAACCTGCCAAACAACCGGCCTCATCTCAATCATCAGGCTGTAACACTTGCTCGCTACGCAACTAAATTAAACAAGGGAGACAATAATGAATTTTTGTTTTGGTAAATCACAAGAAAAATCTTTAGCCGATGCCATTCGTTTTTTGTCGGCAGATGCCATTGATAAAGCCAATTCAGGCCACCCCGGTATGCCGCTCGGCATGGCAGACGTGGCCACGGTTTTGTTTACTAAATTCATTAAAATCAATCCTCAGGCTCCCCGCTGGTTTGATCGAGATCGCTTTGTGCTGTCGGCTGGCCACGGCTCTATGTTGCTATATTCGGTTTTATATTTGCTGGGATACCCTGATATAAGCATTGATGATCTCAAAAATTTTCGCCAGCTTGGCGCCAAAACAGCCGGACACCCTGAATATGGGCATTTATCCGGAATTGATATGACAACCGGTCCGTTGGGGCAGGGGATAACCTCGGCGGTCGGCATGGCTTTGGCAGAACGGGTGCTGGCTGCCAAATACGGCGATGATGTGTGCAATCACCACACCTATGTTATTGCTGGCGACGGTTGTCTGATGGAAGGTATATCGGAAGAAGCTATATCGCTGGCTGGCCATTGGAAACTAAATAAGCTTATTGTTTTTTGGGATAACAACAACATCACCATTGACGGTAATGTTACTGCCGCCAATTCCACCAATCAAATTAAACGTTTTGAGGCAGCGGGTTGGAACACTCTGGAGGTTGACGGTCAAAATCAGCGAGAAATAGAAAAAGCCGTTAAAAAAGCCCATAAATCCAAATGTCCAACATTAATCGCCTGCAAGACTACCATTGGTTATGGCGCTCCCACCAAATGCGGAACATCAAAGTGTCATGGTTCGCCGCTTGGGGCTGAGGAAAACGCCGCTATGCGTAAGGCTTTGGGGTGGACAGCTGCACCATTTGAGGTGCCGGAGCCGATTCTTAATGTCTGGCGGAAAGCCGGCAAGCGTAATGAGACAGAATATAAGGAATGGGAAAAACGCGCTCATGCCAAAGGCAAGCAATTTTTAGATGCTATTGCCGGAAAACTGCCCAAAGGCTGGGATAAGGAATTAAATCAGCTGAAAGAAAAGGCTATTCAAGAGCAAACCAAAGTAGCCACGCGCAAGGCGTCGCAAATGTGTTTGGAGGCAATTGTTCCGCATATTCCGGAACTTGTCGGCGGTTCGGCAGATTTGGCGGCATCTAACCTAACCTTGACCAAAGCCTCCAAGACGATAACCGCCGCTGATTATAACGGCAACAACATAATGTATGGTATTAGAGAACACGCCATGGGCGCCATTATGAATGGTTTGGCTCTGCATGGCGGCATTATTCCATTTGGCGGCACATTCTTTGTGTTTTCTGATTATATGCGCCCCTCAATGCGGTTAGCCGCGCTTATGGGAATTAGAGTAATTTATGTGCTTACTCATGATTCTATCGGGGTCGGCGAAGATGGCCCCACTCATCAGCCGATAGAGCATCTGGCCTCATACCGCTGCATGCCCAACATTCTCACTTTTCGTCCTTGTGATGTGGTTGAGACCGCCGAGGCCTGGCAATTGGCATTGGAAAATGAGCATAAACCGAGTATTTTAGCATTAACTCGTCAGGGATTGCCGATGTTGCGCAAGTCGGCTCAAGAGAATTTGACAGCCAAGGGCGGCTACGTTCTTGCCGGCAATGCTCAAAAACGACAAGTAACGATAATTGCCACCGGTTCAGAAGTATCAATGGCTATGGATGCCAGAGCCAAACTGGCTGAAGAGGGAATTGAGGCGGCGGTTGTTTCTATGCCGTGTTGCGAATTGTTTGATGCTCAGCCGGAGCCGTATCGTCAAGAGGTCTTGGGACAGGCTCCCCGAATTGCGGTTGAGGCTGCTGCCAAATACGGCTGGGAAAGATATGTCGGCGATAAAGGAGACGTCATCGGTATGGATGGCTTTGGCGCCTCAGGGCCGGCGGCCGAACTCTATAAATATTTTGGCATAACCGTTGAAGAAATTGTTGATGCCGCTAAAAATTGCATCAAAGCCAAATAAAAACAAATCCCGAAAATTGCGTCAGCGGTTTTCGGGATTTCGTTAACGAGCTGATTGCTTTTGCCATAACGGCATTGCTGAAATCTGTGTGAAATCAGCCGGTTTATACAGCCGGTGCGTTGTTTCATACTGGTATATTGCTTTTTTTACCAAAGGTTGCGGCAACGCTTCTTTATTTTTGAGATAGGCTGAGAAATCTACCAGCTTTCCGTCTATCGGAAAAGTGAAACAAGCACTTTTACGCTTGGTCATTTCTTTTTGGTTTGAATCCTGAGGCAAAAGCAGGTTATGTTTCTCGGCTTTTTCAATATAATACTCCACATCCATCAGACATGAGCGCGCATAGCCGGCTTTATCCATGGCAACCCAGCGGTCAAAAACGGCATTAACCAATAAAGAATATTCTTTTTGTCTGGCATCTGGTGAAGCATCAAAAGGATTTATTTCTCCGCTTTTTACGGCTTTGACATATTTATCAGAGATGCAGAATTCATGAATATCCTTGCTTTGCAGATATCGTTCGCGCTCATAAATCCTGCGCCCGACTTCAGCGCCGATTTCATTATATTGGCCAATTTGCGCCATATCGGTTAAACTCAAAACTCCCACATTGACAATACTGCCGTGCATATGCTGCAGTTGAAACGGGATTGGTGCCGGTTCGGCATCAGCATCATATCGGGAAGTATAAGGCATATTTTTTATTTGTCCGCGGCGGTGGAAACTCAAATGGCACAGTTCGTGTACCTTAACCCCATTGACATATCGCTCCATGTTAAATTTTTCAAACCATTTGATCATTGCGGAATCTTTGGCATTGGCACCTTGATAATCCGTAATAAACCTTTTTATTTCTATTTTATCTTTATTTGGCAGATAGCGTCCCAAACAAAGGCGGCTGTGAGCATTATCTTTGTTTACTCGTAAAGTATCATAAGTAAAATCATCTGTTATTTTCAGAAAATCGCTGAAACTGCTCGCTCGATGTTCTTTGAAGGCTTTAACAATATTATCTTTTCCAGCTGACTTTTGCACCGAGGCAACAGCCGGAGAATTATCGCAGTGCAGCGCGCCGCCGAGCGCGGCAACAGTCAGCGTTTTCAAAAACAATTTACGCAATTTGTCAGATGGTTTCAGCGTCATTATCGTTTCCTTCTAAAAAGTATATTAGCATAAAATTTGCCTGATATCACGCTTTTTGTTTACGCATTATTATTAATTTATTTTTTACAATTAACTGATTAATGATTTTAGAGGATTCGTGTTATGAACTTATTTTTTGAAGCTATTGGTTATTTGGCCGGTGTTTGTATGGCCGTTTCATTTTTGCCTCAGGCGATTAAGACATGCAAAACTAAAGATGTCAGCGGATTTGCGGTCGGGACATACATTATCTACAATCTGGGGGTTTTCTGCTGGGTGGTTTATGGGGTTTATATCCGTTCAATCCAAATGGCGTTTTTCAATGCGCTGTGTTTGTGTTTCACTCTGCCGATTTTGTATATGGTCATAAAGTATCACAAGCGCCAAAAATAGCTTGCAAAACTCCCCTGCTGTTATTATATTTGCGATAGTTGATTTTATATATTTAAGGAGAAAACAATGCCTTTAGTTACAATGCGTCAGATTCTTGACCATGCGGCCGAAAACAGCTACGGCGTTCCGGCTTTTAATGTGAACGATATGGAGCAGATTATCGCTGTGCTGCAAGCTGCCCGCAAAGTCAATGCTCCGGTAATTATACAAACCTCTACCGGCGCTCGCAAATTTGCCGGCGATCCGATGATTCGTCATATGATTGCCGCCGGCATAGAGATGTTTCCGGAGTTGCCGATTTGTTTGCATCAGGATCACGGCGCATCAGTTAATATCTGCCAGTCAGCAATTGTTAACGGTTATTCCTCAGTTATGATGGACGGTTCTCTGGAAGCTGACGGCAAAACTCCGTCATCTTATGAATACAATGTAAATGTTACCAAAGAAGTTGTGGCTCGCGCTCATGCCGTAGGCGCTTCGGTTGAAGGAGAACTCGGCGTTATCGGTTCTTTGGAGACTGGTAAGGGTGATAAAGAAGACGGTCATGGTGCCGAGGGTACTATTGATAAAAAACGTCTGGTAACCGATCCTGATGAGGCCGCTCGTTTTGTTGCTGAAACTCATCTTGATGCTCTGGCTGTTGCGGTTGGCACATCTCACGGCGCGTATAAGTTTACCCGCAAACCCGATGGCGATATTTTGGCTATTGATGTAATTGAAAAGATTCACAAAAAACTGCCTAACACCCATATGGTTATGCATGGTTCTTCTTCAGTTCCGCAAGAGCTGCAAGATCTGATTAATGCTTATGGCGGCGCTATTCCGCAGACATATGGTGTTCCGGTTGAAGAGATTGTCCGCGGTATCAAGTCCGGTGTGCGCAAAGTTAATGTTGACACAGACTGCCGTATGGCTATCACCGGCGCGATTCGTCGTTTGTTTGCTGAGAATCCTAAAGAATTTGATCCTCGCAAATATCTCAAACCGGCCATTGAAGAAATGCAAAAAGTTTGCGAAGCTCGCTATATTGCATTCGGAGCCGCTGGCCACGCAGATAAGATTAAAGCTATTCCGATGTCTGTCATGGCTAAACGCTATGCTGAAGGTGAAATTTAGTTTTATCTAAGTACATTGCAAAAAGGCGGTGACAATCACCGCCTTTTTTGTTATAAGATTCGGCGGAGAATAAATATGTTACGCATTAGCAATCTTAAATTTGATTTATCTGTAGAAATTTCCGCGCTGCCGGAGTTGGTGGCGCAGTTTCTCGGCATTGATTCCGATTTCAAATCATTTAAGATTGTTAAACGGGCGGTTGATGCCCGTAGCCGTACTCAGGCGTACTTTGTTTATACCATAGATGTAGAAATTGCGGCAGAAAAGACCGTTTTGGCCAAACGGCTTGCTGGGGTTGAGGCGATTATTCCTGAACTGCCGTTAGCGATTCCTCACATCAAAGCGGAGGCTGTTCGCCCTTTGGTGGTCGGCAGCGGACCGGCCGGAATGTTTGCCGCTCTTACATTGGCAAAGGCAGGCCTGCGCCCGATAGTTATTGAGCGCGGTGCCGAAGTTTCCGAGCGGCAAAAGATAGTCAAAAATTTTTGGACAACTCGCAAACTCAATCCCGAGAGCAATGTTCAGTTTGGCGAGGGCGGTGCCGGTACGTTTTCTGACGGTAAATTAATGACCGGTATCAAGAAAGATATCTATACGGCAGAAGTTTTTCATGAATTTGTATCGGCCGGTGCTCCGGAAGATATTTTATGGCTGGCCAAACCGCACTTGGGTACCGATAAATTAGCGCTGATTGTCCGCAACATTCGTGATAAAATTGAAAAACTCGGCGGAGAGTACCGCTTTAATAATAAACTGGAAGATTTGATAATTCAGAATGGTCGCTTGCTGGCTGCCAAAATTCGTAATGCCACCGGTGAATTATATGAGCAGCCGGCAGGGAGTTTGGTTTTGGCTATCGGACACAGTGCCAGAGACACTTTTGAAATGCTCTATTCACATCAACTTCCTCTCAGCGCCAAACCGTTTTCTGTCGGTGTGCGGATTGAACATCAGCAATCTTTGATAGATAAGGCCATATATCATTCTTTTGCCGGTCACCCTAAACTCGGTGCAGCCGATTATAAATTAGCGGTGCATCTGCCTAATGGCCGTTCGGCCTACAGCTTTTGCATGTGTCCCGGCGGGGTTGTTGTGGCTGCCGCATCAGAACCCGGACACTTGGTTACCAATGGTATGAGTTATTATGCCCGTGATAAGCAAAATGCCAATGCGGCATTGTTGGTTGGTGTCGAACCAGCTGATTTTGCCGGCAATCACCCGCTGCGAGGAATGTATTGGCAGCAGAAATTAGAACGCCGTGCTTTCACGGCCGGCGGCAGTGATTATACAGCTCCGGCTCAGTTAGTTGGCGATTTTTTAGCTCAAAAAGCTTCTCAAAATCTGCAAGATGTTGAATCGAGCTATTCTTGTGGCATATCATTAGGCAGTCTTGATGCTGTTTTACCTGATTTTGTAGCCGAAACTTTGCGTATGGCAATTCCTGAAATGGATAAAAAACTCAGGGGTTTCGCTCATTATGGTGCGGTTATGACCGGTGTTGAGACCAGAAGTTCATCTCCGGTACGCATCGCCCGCGATGAAAACCACCAAAGCCCGCTTATGGGATTATATCCCTGCGGCGAAGGCGCCGGATATGCCGGCGGGATTGTATCTGCCGCAGTTGATGGTATTAAAACTGCTCTCAAAATTATCGACAACAAAAAAGCCTAAAAGGGGGGAACCTTTTAGGCTTTATGTTTATCTGCAAATTGCTCAAATTCAAGCAAACCGACAATTATTTGGAGTATGATTATGGTTTGCCCTAACAGGCTCAATTTGTCAGATAAAACCCATATGGGCGAATCTGCGAATCTAACTTTTGGCAATATTCTGCCACAATTAGACAAAATGTCAACAAAATAAAGCGGCTGATTTTAGGCTCTGCCGCTTTATTGTTTAAAAACAAAGAGTTGTCGTTTTATTCATTTTGAGCGCCGAATTTTTGTCCGGCGCGGATATCATCGCCAAAATCGCCGATTTCTTGCTCATGTTCGACTTCTTCTTTCAAAATTTTGGCGGATATCTTATAGGTAACATAATCTTTGCCGCAAGTCATGTCGCATATTTTCTGATATCTGGCAATAGCGCAACGTTCGGCAACAACATTTTGTTCAATCAGATTCATTACATAAGGTTCTGTCGGCGCCTCGTATTTACAAAACGCCAGTTTTTTCCATTCGTCTGGATCCAAGGGCGGAACATCACCCAGCTGAATAATCCGCTCGCTCAGCCAGTCGGCGTGTTTGAGTTCTTCTTTGGCATGCTCCAAAAACTCTTCGATAACTTCCGTGCGCATCGGCCCCACGACAACTTGCGCGCCAATCCAATATTGATAATAAGCCAGCCATTCCTCAGCAAAAGCTATTTTTAGTTCTTTTAGCAGTTCTTGTTTATCAAGTTTGATAATTTTTTGAGCCATTTCTCCCATTTTTGTTCTCCTTAAGTTAATTTTTGCTCAATGCTCAAATAATCATTAATATTCAAAAAACAAGCTGAAAGTTTACTTACTTTTAAAGTTATCCGTTTATGATTACCTACAATATTGTTTGGTGGAGAAATTTTATGGTTAAGATCGCTCCGAGCCTGTTGGCGGCAGACTTTGCGGACATGAAGTCCGAACTCAGGAAATTAGATGCAGCCGGCGCCGATTGGTTGCATTTGGACGTTATGGACGGTTGTTTTGTGCCAAACCTAACTTTTGGCGCCGGATTCATAAAGGCTTTGCGCCCTCTGAGTAACAAAGTATTTGATGTGCATCTGATGATTCAGGCTCCGGACAATAAAATCCGTTGGTTTGCTGAGGCCGGCGCCGATATCATAACCATTCATGCCGAGGCCTGCGATAACTTGTCGCAAATTTTGGATCATATACATTCCTTGGGTTGCAAGGCCGGAGTTTCGCTCAAGCCGGAAACCCCAATCAAAGTGCTGGAGCCTTTGCTTGAAAAGATAGATGTGGTTTTGATTATGACCGTCAACCCCGGTTTCGGCGGCCAGAAATTCATGATGGAACAATTGGAAAAAATCTCTGCGGCCAAACAGCTGGCGCAAGGACACAATATCGTGGTTGAGGTTGATGGCGGCATTAACCCGCAAACTGCTGTTTTGGCCAAAGAATATGGCGCAGATGTTTTGGTGGCCGGAACCGCAGTGTTTGCCAGTGGCGATTATAAAAACAACATAGACACCTTGCGCCAATAAGGGAGAAAAATTATGCAGCATTTAATAATGATTATAGAAGATGAAGAAGCTTTGGCGTTGATGTTGCGTTATAATCTTGAAAAAGAAGGTTATCAGGTGGCGGTAGAAAGCCGAGGCTCAAAGGCAATTGCCGAAATTGAAAAAAACAGTCCGTCGGTCATTTTGTTGGATTGGATGCTGCCGGAAATGTCAGGCGTTGAGATTTGCAAGCTTATTCGTTCCAAACCGGATATTAAAAATATTCCAGTGATTATGCTTACAGCCAAAGGGGAAGAAGAAGACAAGATCAAAGGCTTATCGGTAGGCGCTGATGATTATGTTACCAAGCCCTTTTCTGTTCCGGAATTAATGGCTCGAGTTAAAGCCCAGTTGCGCCGCGCTCCAGAGCCTCAAACGGAAAAGGAGCTGTTATTTGAAGATATCCGCATGGATTTGGTCGAAAAAAAGGTGTTTCGCGGTGAAAATTACATTCATCTCGGACCAACGGAGTTTCGGTTGCTCAAAATGCTGATTGAAACCCCCGGCAAGGTGTTCTCGCGTGAATTCCTGCTCAAAAATGTTTGGGGTGATAATATTTATGTGGAATCTCGCACTGTAGATGTCCATATTCGGCGTTTGCGCAAATCTTTGAATGAGTTTGGGCCTGATTATATTCGCACCGTGCGCGCCACCGGCTACGCCATAGATCTAAATCCGCTGGGAGATGAGAGCGAACAATAAAAAATCCTTGATTTATAGGCGTTTTTGCGGCATTATCCTCCCCAACAGAAAGGATAATTTATGTCATTGAAATTTGATATTTTGACCCGTCAAGGCAAAGCTCGCCGCGGTCAGCTACACACCAAACACGGAATTGTTAACACTCCGGCGTTTATGCCGGTTGGCACTTGCGCCACGGTTAAGGCCATGATGCCGGAATCTGTCGCTGCTACCGGTGCGGAGATTTTGCTTGGCAACACCTATCATCTGATGTTGCGCCCCGGTGCTGATTTAGTTGAAAAAATGGGTGGTTTGCACCGGTTTATGAATTGGAATAAGCCAATTTTAACTGATTCCGGCGGTTTTCAGGTTATGAGTTTGTCCGGATTGCGCAAGCTCACGGAAGAGGGGGTCGCGTTTTCATCTCATGTTGACGGCAAAAAGTTTTTTCTTTCTCCAGAGGAATCTATTAAAATTCAGCATAAACTGGATTCCAACATAACCATGTGCATGGACGAGTGTGTTAAACTTCCGGCGCCGTATAATACGGTCAAAAAATCAGTCGAGATGTCTATGCGCTGGGCAGCCCGCAGCCGTGCTGCTTTTACAGATCGTGACGGTTATGGCATTTTTGGCATTCAGCAGGGTGGAGACTATGAGGATTTGCGTGCTTTTTCCGCCGAGAAGCTAAAATCAATAGGTTTTGACGGCTATGCTATCGGCGGCTTGGCAGTGGGCGAGGGACAAGAAACCATGTTTAAGGTTTTGGATTATGCTCCGGGAATGCTGCCCGATGATAAGCCTCGTTATCTTATGGGGGTTGGGCGTCCAGATGATATTGTTGGTGCGGTTTTGCGAGGGGTTGATATGTTTGATTGCGTGATGCCAACTCGCTCCGGCCGCACGTCTCAGGCTTTTACCGCTCGAGGAACGGTAAATATCCGCAATGCCCGTCATCGTGAGGATCCTCGCCCGCTGGAAGCCGAATGCGATTGTCCGCTATGTCGCAATTATTCCCGCGCCTATATTCATCATCTGCAAAAGTGCAATGAGGTGTTGGCGGTAATGCTGCTAACCTGGCACAATATTCGTTATTATCAACGGCTTATGCAAGGATTGCGGACGGCAATAGAACAAGGTAAATTAGATGAATTTGCCGCTGAATTTTATGCCAAACAGGCTATGGGTGATATTGAGGAGATTTGATTATGAGCGAAGATATTTGCAATCAAACAAAAAATTTACGGGTGTGTGTTTCTGGCGGTCATCATGACGGCGGCGATCCAGCTTATGTTGAGGAGTGCTATAAACTCGGCGCCAAAATTGCCAAAATGGGTTTTCGCTTAGACTATGGATTTTCCAATTCCGGCGTTATGGGCGCGGTTGCCCGAGGTGTTCTTGACAACTGGAAAGAACGCAAAGAAAAATATTATGGCGATGTGACTCCGATTGTGGGAGTTACCACCAAAGAATATTATGATCTGTATGAAAAAGATGAGTTTTTGCAGCAAATAAGCGAGGTCGTGCTGGAAGACACCTTGGAAAACCGCAAAATTCGCTTGCTGGAGGCTGATATTGTAGTGTTTGCCCCCGGTGGTGTCGGTACTCTTGATGAGTTGGCCTATGACTGCGTTGCCATGCAAGATGGTTTCTTAAAGACAAAACCGTTTATCATTTATAATATTGATGGCTTTTTCTATCACATCTTAGAGTTTCTGAAGTCTATCGCCGCCACCGGTTTTGCCGCTCCGGTTCCGTTTATTGTGGTTGACGACAGCGAAGAACTTGAGATTGCTTTTCGTTTGCTCAAACTGCGTTATAATGACTGCGCCGACGGCAAAGAGGCCTATGCTCATGCGCGTCAGTTGGCATACGAACTGCCTTATTTTATCAAAAAGAAAACCGACAGCAGTGTTCATGTGGAGGATATTATCGCAGATATATCAGAAATTGGGCAAAATGGCACTGATGAGCAAAAACAGTCGCTAAATAATGAAATAGAGCAAGCGTATCTGGAAAAAGAGATTGAGCGCATGTATGATCGTTTGGCTAAAACCGGACGCGACACTGCGGTGGTTAGTGATAAATTGACCCGTCTTAAAAAACGTCGCAAATTAAACAGGTAAGATTATATGCTAAACATCATTTGGTCTGCGTTTTTTATTGCCGCTTTTTTCTTTGCCGCCATTGATGCTTGGTGGTTTGGGCAGGCTGATGTATGGTCGCGGCTGGTTTTGGCCAGTTTTTCATCTGCCAAATCGGCATTTTCGATTTGTTTAAATTTAACCGGAATTTTGTGCCTGTGGCTTGGGTTGCTCAAAATAGCGCAAGTTTCCGGTCTCACCGAAATTTTGGCCAAGTTTTTGCGCCCGTTGTTTGCTAAACTGATGCCAGAAGTTCCGTCTTCAAGTCCGGCTCTTGGTTCAATGGTTATGAATATTGCCGCCAATATGTTGGGGTTGGATAATGCCGCCACTCCTATGGGGCTAAAAGCCATGGAGCAGTTGCAGTCTCTAAACCCGCATAAGGACAAAGCCTCAAACGCGCAAGTGTTATTTATGGTGATTAATGCCTCTGCGGTAACCATTATCCCTATCACGATTCTTATGTATCGGGCGGAGCTTGGCGCGGCCAATCCGGCATCTGTATTTTTGCCGATTTTATTGGCTACTTCAGCTTCGACTTTAGTCGGTTTTCTAAGCGTGGCCTTAGTGCAAAAACTTAATATTTTCAATCGCGTTGTGTTAGGATATTTATTGGGCTTTGCGGCGCTTATCGCGCTTATCGGCTGGTATTTTTCCTCATTGCCTGAAGGTGAGCGTCTTGATGCCGCGGCCACCTGGGGCAATTTTACGTTGTTTGCGGTTATGATATTATTTATTGTCAGTGGACTAATTAAAAAAATTGATGTCTATGATGCTTTTATAACCGGCGCCAAAGAAGGGTTTGAAATTGCGATTAAGATTATTCCTTATTTGGTGGCAATGTTGGTCGGCATAGCCGTGTTTCGTGCTTCCGGCGGGTTAGATTGGTTGGTTGCCGGTTTTGCATGGTTGGCAGAAAATATCGGTCTGGACACCAAGTTTGTGGCCGCTTTGCCGACCGCTATTATGAAACCGTTGTCCGGCAGCGGCGCTCGCGCCATGATGATTGAAACTATGCAAAATTATGGCGCCGACAGTTTTCCGGGATTTGTGGCTTCCGTGGTACAGGGTTCGACGGAAACAACATTTTATGTGTTGGCAGTATATTTCGGAGCTGTCGGCATATCCAAAGTTGGCGCCGCCTTGCCATGCGCGCTGTTGGCTGATTTAGCCGGAATAATCACGGCCATTGCGGTTTCTTATATATTTTATTAACCAAAATATGTTACAGGAAAAGTATGAGAGCTTTAATACAACGAGTAACGCAAGCAAATGTTTCGGTAGAAGGCAAAGAAGTGTCTGCGATTTCCGCCGGTTTGCTGGTGCTTGTGGGCGTGCAAAAAGGAGATACGCCCTCAGACGCGGAATATCTGGCGCGCAAAACAGCTGCTTTGCGCATATTTGAAGATGCCGCCGGCAAGATGAATTTGTCAGTCAGAGACAAAGGCGGGCAGGCGTTGGTTGTCTCTCAGTTTACTTTGGCCGGAGACACCAGCCGCGGCAATCGTCCGGGATTTGATGGCGCCGCCAAACCGGAAGACGCCAAATCTTTGTACGAATATTACTGCGATTGTTTATGCAAGCAAGGAGTGCCGGTTGCGACCGGAATTTTTCAGGCAGATATGCAGGTTGCTCTCATAAACGACGGACCCGTTACTTTTATGTTGGAAAAATCAAATCAGACGAGGTGAGACATGGACAATACTTCTGAAAATTCTTCGTTTTTTGAGGATATATTATATGAATTGTTTGCGCTTCCTTTTAACCGTTCTGCCGAAATAGCCTCTTTAGAGCAAAAAATTTATGCCGAGTTGCAAAAACACAAGGCGGATATTTGCGGCCTTATCGCCCTAATGTTTACCGCGATTATGAGCGGAGACCGCTCCAAAGCCAAATCTCTGGCCTACAAAATATGGGAAATCGGCGGACAGCTTCCTCCTTTTTTTGAGCTTATTTATTTGGAAAATTTATTAAGCTTGGGTTTGCTGGATATGGCCACAATCATGCTTAAGCCACGTTTTGAGCAGATTCGCAACAACATAGATGATTTTTATCCGGTAATGTCCAAGTTTGCGGTTATGACTGGTAATTTAGCATTGTTGGATCGTTTGCAAGCTTTTCCGTCTGCTTCTGCCGATGATGCGTTGCTTTTTGCTTTTGCCGATATTTTTAAGCAAGCCGGTTGCCAAGGCCAGTTTAAGGATATTCAAAAATTGGTGTTGGAAAATTCTGCCGATTATCTGGTTGCTTATGAATACAATTTGTATGATGACCGTGGGTTTGCCGAGCTTGAAATTGTGCTTTATACCGATTTTGATGAAATGTCGTGCCTGAAGTTGCAGTCTTCAATTGACCACAAATTAGAGGCTTATTGGCGCTCGGTTGGCAAAGATAGATTGTACAATCACTCGGTTTTGGTTCGCAATATTCGCCAACACGAAAGTTGGATCGAGAACGGTGAGGATTAGTTTTTCGGCGGTGTTATTACCGATTTGGCCAAATTATCATCATTTTTGATTTTGATTTTAGGAGCGATCTGGCGGGCGGCCTTGCGCAAAAGTTTTTTGAGCAGAGATGCGGCAACAGTCTGTTCATCTTCGGTGCTTTCAAATAAAATAAAGCGATTCTGATGTTCGGTCAGCACAGATGAATCTTTGGTGTTAATCAATTCCAGCGCCACCACCATTTGCAAGCGGCTGGTCTGCTTGTTAATCGGGTCAACCTTGGCTCGCAACACTTTGGTTTTTATAACATAATCGGCATCGCCAAGGCTGTTGGTTATATTTAATAAGGCGTTTTCTCCCAGCACCTGCGCCATATCCGCATAAAAAGCGTTGGTGCTGGTGTTGTTATAAAATTTGGTTCTTTCAATAAACACTTTGGTGCGGCTGTCATTCTGGCCGGCATCTGCCGATACAATCACGGCTTGTTCAGGAGTTTTTTCTTCAGCCAAAGCGGTCTCAACTGCAATATCGTCGCTGATTTTCAATGTCGGTTTGGGTGGCAGTCCGCTTGGCGATGGTTCGGTCAGGGCGGATTTTTCCACTACCAGCTGATCAGGGTAAAGCGCTTCTTGTTTCGCGGCAATATCCGCTATTGCATTAGCGATGTTGTTGCGATTCAGATAGCCGGTAAGTTCAACGCATATCTGTTGGTCATCACGCTTAATGGTACGGATTGCCATATCTTCCAGATAGTTGTCTATCAGGGCATAAATTAAAACATTATAATCATGCGTGTCGTAGCTGTCTCTATAATCGCTGAGATCGCTCAAATTCTCCAGAGCCTTGAAGCTAGCCTTATCAGCGGCTCGAGTTCTGGCAGAAGCCTTGCTTTCATCAGGACGCAGATTCTCGCAGGCCGTCGCATACACAGCCCGCACGCCGTCATCTTCTACCGCCGTTGCTGTCTTAAACGGTAAAATCAACCAAGCCGATATCAATATCAAAAACAGTTTATGCATTACCACCAGCTGCGGTCATCATTGCTTAAGCGACGAAAAGTTTCAGTCCATTCGTTAATTTTGCTGTTATCTGTGTCCAGCATTATAATCCGATAAACCAAAATCGGTTCTTCCGGTGTTCCGGCATTGTCGATTATGGTTTCCAGAATATAATCGGCTTCGTCTTTGTTTTGGGTAACCTTATAAGTTTTGGAGCCTTCAATAATTTTTCTTGTGGTTCGCTCTGCGTTGTAGATTCCGTCAGGCATTTTGCGATCGGCTTTCTTCAAACCGCTGATAAACAAAAATGTATCGCCGTTATTTTCATAAAAATCTCTGGTTTCATCTAACATTCGGTTGGTGGCGCGGGCAGCCGGAATAGCATACACCTCCGCAATCGGGGCATATTCTTCATATCTCTCGGCGCGGGTTGGCAACTGATAAGTTCCAGGTTCGTCCACAACAATTTCCACTTCTTCGGCCGGCAGGGCTATTTCTTTAACCGGCGCTTGTTTAGAAACCTTAACTTCGCGTACCTCTTTATAATCGCCGTCATCAAAGATTATCTCTTCCAGAGTTGAGTTTTCGGTGTTGGCGCATGCCGACAGAGCCAGCAATCCCAAAATCATCAAGGCTTTTTTCATCAAACTATCCTCAATAAGTTTAAATCTGCTTCTGATTATAAAGATTATTTTTGAAATTCACATAATATTTTTTTACTTATTCACTATTTGCAATTTAAAATAAATTATATTACACTGCCGATAACTTGAACATAAAAAATCAGAAAACGAATGGTTATAACCTTTACCGCGATTTTATTTGGGCTTGCCGCTTTTATCTATCCTCTGCGCCGCAATATTTTCTTTTTGCTTAATAGTGCGTTGGTAGTTGGTGTGGCCTATTGGCTGGAGAATCATTACTTTACCGCCCCTTTGTTTAACCCGAAAACATTTTTGTTGTTTGTGGTTTTTCAGGTTACGTTTGCCAATGTCACCACTTTTTTAGCTTATGGCGTGGACAAATACGCAGCTGTCAAAGGCGCGTGGCGCGTGCGTGAAAATGATTTGCACATGATGGAGTTTTTAGGCGGTTGGATGGGCGCGTGGCTGGCGCAAAAAGTTTTTCATCACAAAACCAGCAAAAAGAGCTTTCAGTCAATGTATAAGTTGATGATATTAATGGAGTTTGCCGCGGTTTATGTTATCCTCAAATTCTTAAATTTATTATAGGGAACCTCATGTCTAAAAAAGATAAAGTCAAAGAATCTCCAAAACTACCGTTTATGGATCATTACAAAATCATGTGGCCATATGTGCGCCCCTATATGTTCAGGGCTTTATTGGCAATTGCGCTGTGTATTCCTATTGGCGCGCTAGATGCCGTTGTCGCCATGGCTCTCAAGCCGTATATGGATGTTGTTTTGGTGGACAAAAGCGCTCATTCTCCGGCATATATCCCATTACTGATTGTGGCGTTTACTTTTGTTCAAGGTGCGTTGAATTATACCGCGACTTATCTCAATTCTTGGGTTGGCGGCCGTATAACTACCGATGTCAAGCTGGCTCTGTTTAAGAAACTTCTGTTTCTTGAGCCGGCATTTTATGACAAACATGATTCCGGTCACATCATTCAGCGTTTTTCTTCCGATGTCGATACTGCCTGCACTGGGTTAATTGATAACTTGCGCTTGTTTGTTTCCCGCACATTTTCTTCTCTGTCTTTGATTGGCGTTTTAATATACAATTCATGGCAGTTGTCAATTATTGCAATTCTGGTGCTGATTTGCGCGCTTTTGCCGCTCACTTTTGTTCGCCGTATGATTAAAGGCATCATATACAAATCAGTGCAAGAGAGTTCTACGATTCTCACAAATTATAATGAAACTTATCACGGTAACAAAACCATAGCTTCTTACAATTTGCAACAGCGTGCATTTAATGATTACAACTCGGTTATTACCAAATTGTTTAAGCTGACAATCAAAATGGTGCAACGCACGGCGTGGATGACCCCGATGCTGCATGTGATTGCCTCCGTTGGCATTGGCGGTGTTATCGGCTATGGCAGTTATTTGATTGTCAACGGCACCATTACCTCTGGTAATTTTGTTTCGTTTATCACGGCTCTGATTATGTTATACAATCCAATCAAGAGCATCGGCAAAAATTTCAGCGCGGTTCAAGTGTCGTTTTTGGCCATTGAGCGCATTGCCGATATTTTGAGTATCAAACCGCAAATTGCCAGCAAGCCAGATGCCAAAGAGCTTAAAAAAGTTTCTCACGATATTTGTTTTGATGACGTGTGTTTTGCTTATAATCCTGACAATCCGGTGCTTAAGCACATCAATCTTAAGGTCAAGGCCGGCACCACCACGGCGCTGGTTGGTAATTCCGGCGGCGGAAAATCTACGGTAGTAAGCTTGTTACCGCGTTTTTATGATGTCTGCTCCGGCAAAATTACTATTGACGGTCGTGATATTCGAGATTTCACCTTGGAAAGTCTGCGCAGCAAAATTGCGGTGGTTTTTCAGGACAATTTCTTGTTTTCCGGCACAATACGCGACAATATTCTTATGGGTAAGCCTGATGCCACAGACGCGGAGATTAACAAGGCTCTGGAGATGGCTTATCTCAAAGATTTTGTGACTGAGCAGGAAAACGGCTTAGATACGGATATCGGCGAGCGTGGTAGTTTGTTGTCAGGCGGACAACGTCAGCGTCTGGCAATCGCTCGTGCTTTCATCAAAAATGCTCCGATTGTAATTTTAGATGAGGCCACCTCTGCCCTTGACAACAAATCAGAAGCGGTAGTGCAAAAAGCCATAGAAAATCTGATGCAGGACCGAACAGTGTTTGTCATAGCTCACCGCCTGTCAACTATCCAAAATGCCGATGTTATTGTCGTTGTGAATGACGGTGAAATTATTGAACAAGGATCGCATGAACAGCTGTTGCAAAAAGAAAACGGCGCGTATCGTTCTTTGTACAATGCCCAGTTTAAGAAAAAATAGTTTTTATTTTGTCGTCTTCTGTGCAATGATCCGCCCTTGCAGGGTATTATATCATTTTCCTGCTGATTAACCTTTTTTATAGCAATTTTGCAAAATATCTTGTTGAAAACTGCGGGAACGGCTTGGCTTTTGCTGGTACTTGGTTATCATACCTTATGGTACATTAACGAAAGTCGGAGT
>CAKQKH010000019.1 GCA_934248075.1 uncultured Alphaproteobacteria bacterium
GCCATAACCCAACGCATTTCATCATAATTTAGATAACTATCGCGCGATTTTTCAATTCCGCGAATAATTCCAATGGCCGTAGGCTCCAGCTCGCTGTCAGTATCATAAAATTTATCCGCCCGCCGATTAAAAACTTTAACACTGTCGGCAATGCCATTCTCATACATTTTAGCCGCTATCTCCGGCAATAGATGATATGCGCGGTCATGAACTTCCAGCGTTGGCGCAAATCCGTGACCGGTAACCATTTTCTGGTCTTCATAACGAGAAAACATTGACACCTGACTAACATATTGGTGTACTCCCAAAACAATGCATTCTATACGATATCCGGCATTTTTAGCTTTCATCACCGTGCCTAATTTCCAGTCTTCAGAATTGCCAAGAATGGTTTCAATCAACACGTTGTGCCGGTTTTCTATGGCATTTTCAACAATTTTTTCTCTGGCCAACGACGCGTCTTTCTTCGTAATAAACGGATAATTAGCCTCGTCAGCTTCAAGCACTTCTTGAGCATATGGCAACAAAATCCGCAAATCATCAGCCCCAAAACGTATCGGTTCCTGATTCATTTGTCTGGCATAGTTTATGGAAGCCGAAGTCTTTCCGGCGCCTGATTGAGCCGTCAACAGCACAAATGTTGGATTGTCAGACGCTTGTTTTCCCTCAAAATATTTAGGTCTAATCACCTCCTGAAACCACTGTTCGTGTTCTGCCTCAGATAAAGAAAATTGTGCCATAATTAAATCTCCTACTTTTTAATAAATCTATGCAACAACGGTGCATATACATCTCGCACTTTCATAATTAATTGTGGTTTATCCAAATACAACAAGTCACTGTTAATTTGTCGCATTCGCTTTTTGCTGATATCAACATTTTTGCCTTGCATTACAAATTTTGCATATTCTCTATACAACGAAAGCATAATAAAATTAGCAGTTTCAATGTTTTGGACTGTATTGTTAACACTTTTTATAACCATTCTACAATCTCCCAACTGCCGTTGTTATAACGAATGTGCAATATAGCCCCGTTTTTTACATCGGTAATCCCTGCTCCCATGGCAATCAACACTTGAGAAAGCATAATTCCGTGCGATGATATTGCCAAAGTACTATGCTCAGAGTGTTCGGCATAGTCTTGCAAGCCGGAAAACACTCGTTCTCTCACTTGTTTTTTGGTTTCTCCGCCTGCAAAACATATATTTTCATATTGCGGTTCAGAGCTGCGCCATTGTTGGTATTTTTCACCATATTTTTCTATTATTTCGGTGTAGTGCAGACCCTCAATTTCTCCGACATTCACTTCAATAAAGCGTTCATCGGTAGCAATCGGAACATTAAGCGACAAATTCGCCAAAGCTGCGGTTTCTTGCGCTCTGGTCAATGGCGAAGATATAATCGCCTGAATTCCCCGATTTATTAATTTTTTACCAACTTCTTTTGCTTGCTCTCGCCCCAATTCTGTCAACACCGAATCATTAGTGCGACCCTGGGTGCGCCCCGCCAGATTATATGAACTCTGTCCGTGGCGAAAAATATAAAAATCCTTTATCTCATTTGCCATCACTTGTTAACTCTTTCCTAAATTCTCTCTTTATTGTTTGGCTCAAAAGTTTTCCGCTGTGTCCGCGTTCCGGCACCATTATCAGCCGCGAATTAGCCAGCGCCTTGTGCAGTTGATAAGCACCCAACGGCGGACAAACAAAATCCAGACGATTATGCACAATCACCGTCGGAATGTGCTTTATCTTGTTGATATTATTCATAATTTGTTGCGGTTGCAAAAAGAAGTCATTAGCTCTGTAATGCATAAACACCCTCTGCGACGCCAATTCTTTTTCGGTCAGCTCCGTCTTATTATCCCAATGCGGGCTTAGGCTACCGCAAATTCTCTCGTACCAACCGTAATAATTAGCGGCATCAAGCTGTTTTTTCAAGTTTTTAGAGTTTATTTCCGCCGCAAAAAACGCCGTGATATCGCCTTTGGATTTGCGTTCAAGTTCTTCCACAAACTCCGGATAAAACCACCGACAGCCCTCAAATTCCCAATAACCATTGTTTTCATCTGCCAAAAAAATCTGCGACAACAGCATTTTTTCAACTCGATCCGGATACCTCTCCGCAAACAGCAACGCCAAAGTTGAACCCCAAGAAGCGCCTCGTAAAATGATTTTTTCCCTGATTTTCAGATGCGTAATCAGTCTGGTTGCATCATTAAGCAAACTTTCGGTATCATTTTTTTTGATACTTCCCAATGGAGTGGAACGGCCGCACCCGCGCTGCTCAAACATTATTACCCGATATGACTTAAGATCGGCAAAACCGGCATGCCTTGCCCGACAACCGCCGCCCGGACCGCCATGAAAAACCAAAATAGGCCGCCCTTGAGGATTGCCGAATTCCATATAAAATATCCGATGCCCATCTTTGGCGGACAAATATCCGCTGTTGTATGGTTTGGGGTCAAAAAAATTTTTTAGCCAACTTATCATCATCGCACCTCAAAAGATTTGCAATTTATTTACATTTTCAATATATTGTTTCAGATAAAATAATATAATGGAACAGTTTTATGTCAACAACGATTGGATTTTCTTCAGAACTTTATTACATTGAGCCGCAAGATATTCTTAATCTGACGGATACACCGGCAAATTTTGCCAAACAAATTGCCGTATCTGATCCGATTACCGTTTTGTTGGGCAACGCCGACCATCGCATTGCCGATACTTTGGTTTGCGGACGCTCGGAAGTTCGTCAGGCGGTTGCTCATAAGGTTGCCCTTGTTCCGGTCAGATTTGTGTTTATTTCCAACATTGCCAAATGGAATATTTTACCGATATTTTTTAAGGCATTGCGCCAAAACTTTAAATTCAGAAGTCAAGAAGTGTACCACACGACCCTGAAAAATCTAAAAGAAATGCATATTGAGCGTGGCTTCCGCAATGCCGAAAACGCTTATGACATATCCAAGCGCTGGCACATATCTCCCGAAGAAAGAGTCCGCAAATACAATCACTTGCTGACATCACTAAAAACAAAAGGTTTTGATGATCGCTACCCGATATCGATTATGCTGTGCCGTCGTTGCGGTGTCAAAGATTGTGTTGATGACGGGCATCATCGCATTGGTATTTGCGCCGAAAATCATATTGAAAGAATTGCCATTTGTTTCCGCGCTGCCGGCACCCTTCCCCGCGGATTGCAAAAAATTCTGCTCAAATTTTTTAATCTATTTCCCAAAAAAACGTGTTAGCGTGGTTTGCAGCCGCAATAATTCTGATTGTACAATCCCAAATCTTTAATCAGTTGCGCCCGCAGTTCCTGTCTGCCGCCTTTGCGCCCTTCAATCTCCAGATACGGCACGCCGGTTTCTGCCGAGGCCTTGGCCGCCGCCCGATTAACCTGCGCCAAATCTTTATATCGCGAAACTCCCAACACTGAGGCGACCGCTTCAAAACCATTGGCTTTGGCGTATTTCATCACTCGTTTCAGCCGCATATAAAAGCAAACATCACATCTTTTGCCGCGCTCCGGTTCATTTTCCAAACCCATGGTTAGCTCGCACCAGCGCGCATTGTCATATTCCAACTCGACAAACGGCACCCCATAAATCTCACAAACTCGTTTATTTTCGGCCATACGTTTCACATACTCAGCCTGCGGACGAATATTGGGATTATAAAACGCCACCGTGAAATTTTGTTTTTCTTCGGCCAATATTTTGATAACCGCGCAAGAACAAGGCGCGCAACAAGACAACAACAGAAACCTCATCATAAATCCTTTCGTTTTTATTATAAAGATTCATCAAAAATTAGCAAACTATATTTATAATTTTTGCCAACAAACGAGGTGGCAATGAACAAATATCAAAATATTGTGATTTTAACCGGCGCCGGAATTTCTGCCGAATCAGGTTTGGCGACTTTTCGCTCGGCCAACGGATTATGGAACAATCATAAGGTTGAAGACGTTGCCACCATTGAGGCTTTTGAACGCAATCCGGCCTATGTGCATGAGTTTTATAACGAGCTAAAAAAAGAATTAGTCAAAGCCAAGCCTAATGCCGCCCATTTGGCCATTTCCAGACTGCAAAACCAATATCCGGCGCAAATCAGTGTGATAACGCAAAATGTTGATACTCTGCACGAAAAAGCCGGCAACAAAAACGTTTATCATATTCATGGTCAGATTAATCAGGCTGTATGCCTCAACTGCGGACACATTTTAGAAACTTTCGGCGATGTTGATACCGAGACCACCTGCCCGCATTGCGGTATTGCCGGCATGATGAAACCAAACATTGTGTTTTTTGGCGAAAATCTGCTTTGCATGGACAAAGTTGACCGTCTGCTGGCCAATTGTGATTTATTTTTATCAATCGGCACTTCCGGCGTGGTGTTTCCAGCCGCTTCTTTTGTTCAGATTGCCAAGTATAACAATGCTCGAACATTGGAGTTCAATCTCGAGCCGACTTCTAACAACTATTATTTTGACAAACACATCTATGGTCAGGCCGGAACAACCCTGCCCGCCTTTGTCGATGAACTGCTTAAAAACCAATAAGGAGCGCTTGCCATGACTATTTTGCTGCAAAATGTAACTTTCAACAATCAGCCAACCGATATTTTAATCAGCGGCAATCGTTTTGCTAAAATTGCCCCAAACCAGCAGCCACAAGCAGATTGGCAAATTATAAACTGCTCCGGCAAAGCGATTTTACCGGCTTTTTATAACAATCATTCTCACGCCGGCATGAGCCTGTTCCGCGGCATCAGCGATGACAAAAACCTCTTTGACTGGCTCAACCATGATATTTGGCCCAGAGAAGCCAAACTCACTCCGCAAATGATTTATACCGGCACCAAATTTTCGATTTTGGAAATGTTGAAAACCGGCACGGTCTTTTTTGCCGATATGTATTTTGCTCCGGATATGATCTTAAAAGCCGTGTCCGAAATGGGCATCAGAGCCGCGGTGTCTTTAAGCACCTGCGATTTGTTTGACTCCAAACGACGTGAGGCAGAGCAAGCCAAAATAAAAGAATATATGGCTTTGCCCAATCCGGCGCCGGAGCTTATCAGCAAGGTTCTGACTTTTCATGCCGTATATACCGCCTCTGCCGAACTCATCAAGTTTAATGTTGAAACCGCCGCCGAGCATAATCTACGGCTGCATATTCACGCTTGCGAAACCGCCAAGGAAGTCAAAGATTGTTACGCCGAACACGGCTGTTCGCCTATCAAATATCTGGATAATCTTGGCGCGCTCAGCGATAAAACCATTTTGGCTCACTCCGTGCATCTGGACGATGAAGACATTGATCTGCTGGCCCAAAAAGGCGTATGGCTTTGCACCAACCCAACTTCCAACTACAAACTGGCCTCAGGTGTCTTTATGCTGCAAAAACTGCTTGACCGCGGCTGCCGTATTACCCTTGGCACTGACAGCATGGCCTCAAATAACAATTTGAGTATGTTGGACGAGATGAAATTATGCGCTCTTTCAGCCAAAATTCAGAGTAATGACCCTACTGCCGGAGCCGCCGCCGATATTTTTAAGATTGCCACCCGCAACGGAGCGTTGGCTTTCGGCATAGATGCCGGAGAAATTGCCGCAGGCGAATTAGCCGACTGCATTTTGGTTGACCTCGACAATCATTTTCTGGTTCCGAATTATAACCTTATCTCCAACATGGTATATTCGGCTGACAGCTCCTGCATTGACAGCGTTATATGCAACGGCAGGCTTGTGATGAATAATCGCCAAATCGCCGGTGAGAAAGAACTCATCGAACAGGTTCACGAGCTTAGCGACTTTTTCCGTCAATAACCAATCAAAAAAAGGCTTTGCCATTGCTGACAAAGCCTTTTATTGTGTCGGCAAATCAGATTATTTGCCGTTATAGGCCTTTTTATATACTTCCAACACCAACTCTTTAGTGCAAGGACGCGGATTGCCGCCGGTGCAGACATCTGCCATCGCCGCCTCGGCCAAAGCTTCCAAATCTTCTTTTTTAACTCCGATTTCTTTGAGGGTTTTCGGAATATTAACGTCTTTTTTCAGCTTTTTAACCGCTTTAATGGCCGCTTCGCGATATTCGGCTTGTTTCATCTTGTCAACATTTTTCACACCCATTGCGCGGGCAATCTCGCGGAATTTGGTGCCGGTATAAGGCGCGTTAAACTCCATAACATAAGGCAGCAAAACCGCATTAGCAACCCCATGCGGAGTATTGTAGAAAGCTGACAACGGGTGTGCCATACCATGAACTACGCCCAGCCCGACATTGGAAAAAGCCATACCGGTAACATATTGTCCCAGAGCCATACCCTCGCGGCCGTCCGGATCATTTTCAACCGCCTTGCGCAAATTTTTAGAAATCAGCTCAATCGCCTTCAAGTTGAGAGTATCCGCCAGTTCCCATGCCGCCAAGGTTGTGAAACCTTCAATAGCGTGGGTCAAGGCGTCCATACCTGTGGCCGCGGTCAGCCCCTTGGGCATAGAAGACATCATGTCCGGATCAACCACTGCCACAACCGGAATATCGTGCGGATCAACGCAAACAAATTTGCGGCGTTTCTTTTCGTCGGTAATTACATAGTTAATGGTGGTTTCGGCCGCGGTTCCGGCAGTGGTGGCCACGGCAATTACCGGCACGCTCTTGTTTTTGGTCGGAGCCACGCCCTCCAAAGAAACCACATCGGCAAACTCAGGATTATTGATGATAATGCCGATGCCCTTGGCCGTATCTTGCGGAGAACCGCCGCCGATAGCAATCATATAATCAGCTTTGGCTTTTTTAAATGCCTTCACGCCTTCTTGAACAACCTCAACGCTTGGATTAGCCTTAACTTTGTCAAACACCTCATAGGCCATCTTGTTTTTATCCAATAAATCGGTTACTTTTTTAACCACCTTAAACTTGACCAAATCAGCGTCGGTAACAATTAGAGCTTTTTTAAAGCCCCGCGATTTTACCTCGGTAACAATTTCATTAACGGCGCCATGACCATGATAACTGGTTTCATTCAAAATAAAGCGATATGCCATTTTTTTACCTTTCTGAAAGTTAAAACCAAACTGTAAATAATCCTAAAATCCAAATATTTAAACATTGGTAAACAAATGCAGATTTTTGACTATATTTAAACTTACAAGGCTCTTTACTTTTCTAAAATATAGATATAGATTGCGAGGGTTTGTAAAAAAGAGGAAGAGAAATGATTCAGGATATGACTGTCGGTAACCCGACCAAATTAATTGTTAAATTCGCCCTGCCGTTGCTTATCGGCAATATTTTTCAGCAACTTTATAATCTTTCGGACATTGTTATTGTCGGCAAATTGCTAGGCATCAATGCTTTGGCCGCGGTTGGCGCGACGGCTCCGGTGTTTTATGTGTTTTTGCTGGTGGCGTTTGGTTTTACCGGCGGCCTGACCGTTGTCACCGCTCAACGTTTTGGCGCCAAAGACTACCAAGGTCTGCGCTCATCTGTCACCCATAGTCTGATTGCCTCGACAGCATTGAGCCTGTTGATTGCCTTGTCGCTAATTGCTTCTCTGCGGCCGTTGCTCAAGATTATGAATGTTCCGCAAGAAATCATGAGCGATGCCTATACATTCATGCTTATCCTTTCCGGCAGTTTGATAATGATTGTGTTTTTCAACCTATTATCCGGATTTATCCGCGCCGTTGGTGATAGCAAAACCCCGCTGTATTTTTTGATTTTCTCATCAATTTTGAATATTGTCCTAAATTTATTTCTGATTTATTTTTGCCACATGGGCGTGGCCGGCTCCGCCACCGGCACCGGCATTGCGGTTACCACCTCGGTCGCGGCCTGTGTTTGGTATATTTCCAAAAAATTCCCGATTTTGCACCTATCACGAGCTGATTGGCAATACAAACCGCACTTTATGAAAGAACACCTTTATATTGCCGTGCCGATGGCGTTGCAGTTTGCGGTTTTGTCTTTGGGAATTTTGATTCTGCAGGCGGTGTGCAACTCTTTCGGACCGACCATTATCGCCGGTATGACCGCGGCGCTTCGAGTTGAGCAACTGGCCACTCAACCGTTGTTGGCCATTGGTTTGGCCATGGCCACTTTTGCCGCCCAAAACTGGGGCGCCGGCAAATTCACCCGAGTTCGTCAGGGTGTGCGCTATTCTGCCCTGATGTCGCTGGGTTTCAGCATTGCCATTGCTCTGTTAGTCAGGTTTGGCGGCGAGCAAATCATAGGCATTTTCATTCGCGGCAACAATGAAAAAGTTATCAACGTCGGCCGCCAGTATTTAGACGTCAGCACCTTGTTTTATTTCTTTTTGGGCATGATATTCGTTTTCCGCAACACCTTGCAGGGTATGGGGCGCTCGTGGATTCCGTTGTTGGCCGGCTTTGTCGAGCTGGTAATGCGTTCTTTGGCCGCCATTTGGCTGGCAAATATCATCGGTTACACCGGCTTATTTTACGCTAGCCCGATTGCCTGGCTTGGCGCCGGTTTGGTTGTGAGTATAGGCTATTGGCTGACGGTTCGCCATTTTGGCGGCGGCCGTCTTAAAGCCTATATGCATGCGGAAAACTATCTCTGCAACGCCCCAGCCGAATAGACTAAATTACGCCACGCGCCATATTGCCGCAATAAATATCGGGCAAGACCTCAAATCTTCGCATTTTTCTCCAAATATCGGCTGCCTGCTCTGCGCTATATTCCTTATATAGAAAGCTGATCCGATAATATGCCGGTTTTATGTCTTGAGCGTATTCGCTGGCACAATATGGCCGCTTGTCAAACATCATAATCTGACAATCCTTGGAAAGCGCTTCATATTCTCGCCCCTCTTTGCGCAGCTGCACCCATTTGACACCGCGCTGACACGTTTTGCAATAATTGTTGCGAATGCAAACCGCGCTGGTAAATAACGGAATATCAGCATATATATCCAGCACCAACGGCAAAGCGGCTTGAGCGGTCAAAATTTTCATATTATCCACGGTATCCTCAATCGCCAGATTGGCTCGAGTTGCGCCCATTTCCGCCGCCATTGCCACAGCCTGAGTGTTAAACATATACAACGGCGCGTCAAAAGCCACATCAATCCATTTCTCCGGCAAGACTTCCCTACCCCAATAATTGCCGATGGTCCATTTGCGATACCCCTGCGCCAATAGCTTGTCAATCAGCGGTTTCCAGACTCCAACTCGACGATTAACCGCCGGCAGCACCAACCGGATCTTGTTTTTAGGCAGCTTGGCCAAGCTCTGGATATCAAAATTTTCAGAGAGCAAAACCTCTACTTCCGCAGCCTCATCAGGATTAATTTTTGCCAAAGTTTCAATTTTATCAACCCGCACAATCCATTGCGGAGCCGCAACAACGGCCTTGTCCGGCGCAACCGGCAAGCCGCCATGTTTATATTCCGGCTTGATTTGTGCATACAATTGCCGGCGCAATTCGTTCAACATCGAGGCCGGCACGAACAAATTTTGCGGATTCTTCACCTCAATTCGCCCCAACGTTACCATGGCGTCGCCGTCTTTGCCAAAAGCCTTTTGCGCCGCTTCAATCACTTTTTCAGGATGCTCCGCCGGAGTAAAATTCCCCGCAATATTGCAAGTGATATTTTTACATTTTGCCAATATGTTAGCGCCACTAACTTCAAGCACAACATCAACCGTCGGCTTTTGGCAAAATTCATTTGCTTTGGGCTTGGTGTAGTCATAAGCGCCCTTAACTTCGGTGGAAGACGCCAAATACAACTCCAACCCTTTGCCAAGCTCCGGTGTTTGTGGCGGCAACCCGACTTCGACCTCTTCTCCGGCCTTAGCCGCAAAAACATTTTTGCCTTTAACTCTTAATATCTGCACCGAAAATCCAAATGGTTTTTCCTGCCCCGGTATCTCTATCTGCAATCCGTCATAACGGCCGATATCATGGCTGGTCTTAAAGATAACGCTCCGTTTTCCCAAGCGTTCGATTTTGCCAATCATCAATCCCCGATGTCCGACAAAATTGCGTTCAATCACGCCTTTATCCCGACCGTTAAAGTGAAATTTGCACCATGGCCGCGAAAATATTTGTTTGATATTTTCCGCGCCGTCGCCAGTTTCTTTGCCGTCCAGCAACCGCCGATAATAATCGGTTACCGCCGCCACATAGAGCGCGTTTTTCTTGCGCCCCTCTATTTTAAGAGAAGTAACCGGCATCTTAAGCACATCGGCTTGCAACGCCATATCTTTCATTGAAAAATAATGCGCCTTACCAGCCTCGCCGACAAATTCCGATCGACAGGGATACAAACATTTGCCGCGGTTGGCGCTGCGGCCGCTTTCCATTGAGGAAAACAAACACAATCCGCTGTATGAATAGCATAATGCGCCATGAATAAAAGCTTCGGTTTCCAGCCCCGGAATTGCCGCAATTTCTCGTATCTCCGGCAAAGTCAGCTCTCTGGCCACCACCACGCGAGAAAAACCGAGTTTTTGCAAAGCCAAAGCGCCCTCTTTGTTATGCACCGCCATTTGCGTGCTGGCGTGCATCTCCAGTTCCGGATAGCTTTTTTTCACCACTCTGGCCACGCCCAAATCCTGAATAATGAGGGCATCTACATGACAACGCGAACATATATCAAGCGTCGCCAGCAAATCTGATAACTCCGCTTCTTGCACCACGGTGTTGACCGTAACATAGACTTTACGCCCCAAAGAATGAGCGTATCCGACAAATCGGTTCAAATTTTCTTCATCAAAATTAACCGCGGTTGCTCGCGCCGAAAATCGTTGCAAACCAAGATACACGGCATCGGCGCCATAATACAACGCGGCATAGCCGGCCTCAATATCTCCGGCCGGCGCCAAAAGTTCAGATTTTGCCTTAGAAGCGAAAGTCTCTTTGTCCATGCTCAATTTCACTCAAATGTTTAACCACCAGTTCCCGAACTTTTTCTTTGGGAATTTTGCCCAGTTCAGATTGAATCATCAAATTTCCAAGTTCGCGAGTTTTGTCAGAAGCATAATCGGTCAGATATTCTTTGAGAGTTAACAGCGCGTTGGGGTGGCAACAGTTTTGGATTTGCTTAGATTTGCAAAGCTCCATAAATCTATCGCCGGTGCGCCCTTCCCGATAGCAGGCGGTGCAGAAGCTCGGCACATAGCCCATGCTCATCAGCCAATAGATCACCTCATCAAGCGTGCGTTTGTCGCTCACATCAAATTGCGCCGAATTCTCATCTTCGGCCTCCGGTTTGTCATAGCCGCCAACACTGGTGCGAGAACCGCCGCTGATTTGAGAAATTCCCAAATGCAATACCCGTTCGCGAGACTTTTGGCTCTCGCGGGTTGAAACAATCATGCCGGTATATGGCACGGCAATGCGGATACAGGCCACGATTTTGGCAAAAGTATCGTCATCTATGCCATTGTCAAAAGTTGAGGGATCAATATCATCTGCCCGACGGATTCGCGGCACGCTGATTGTGTGCGGCCCCACTCCATGCACAGCCTCCAGATGTTCGGCGTGCATCAGCTGCCCCACAAATTCATAACGATAAGATTCCAAACCATACAGCACACCCAAACCGACATCGTCGATTCCGCCCTCCATAGCTCTGTCCATTGCCTCGGTATGGTAGGCATAGTTATGCTTAGGTCCGGTCGGATGCAGTCTTTCATAAGATTCTTTATTATAGGTTTCCTGAAACAGGATATAGGTTCCGATTCCCGCCTCATGAAGTTTGCGATAATTTTCCACGGTGGTGGCGGCAATATTCACATTAACTCGCCGAATGGCTCCGTTTTTATGCTTAATGGAATATATGGTTTTAATAGACTCCAAAATATACTCAATCGGATTATTGACCGGATCCTCACCCGCCTCTATCGCCAGCCGCTTATGCCCCATATCCTGCAAGGCGATAACCTCGCGGCGGATTTCTTCTTGAGTCATTTTTTTGCGGGTAATGTGTTTGTTCACGGCGTGATACGGGCAATAGACACAGCCGTTGACACAGTAGTTGGACAAATACAGCGGCGCAAACAACACAATTCGATTGCCGTAAAAATCTTTTTTAATCTGTTCGGCCAGCGCATAAATTTCCTGATTCTTATCTTCCAGCGTGCAATCCAGCAAAACTGCCGCCTCGCGGTGAGACAAGCCCTTACGCAACCGCGCTTTGGCCAAAATTTCATCAATCAACGCCACATTATTTTTGTTGGCCGCGGCATAAGCCATACTGTCCAAGATTTCCTCATGGCAGATAAATTCTTCGGCCTTGGCCGACTTGGGATCATACATTTCAAAACCTCTTTCTTGTGGGTCAGATTTCTCTTTCCCGTCAGTTACAAAAAACGCCTATTTTTCACAGCCCGAATAAGCTGTTTTGGCCGACACGCCCTTAAGATTGCCGATTTTACCGGCCAACGCGCTGATAATATCATGCGGAGCGTCAACTGCAATACTTATAATATTAAGGTGTTTAGCTTTATAGGGGATTCCCATGCGTCCGATAATATACTCGGCGTATTCGTGCAAAATATTGTTTAATTCGGCGACAGAATCCATGTCTTCAACAATAATGCTGACAATCGCGACTTTACTATCCATAAGTTTTCTCCTCAAATTATAAATTCATCAGGACTACATTTAACATATCCGGCGACAAAAAACAATAGTCTTGACATTTATTAATTTTAGACACAAAATAGAGGAAATTCCGAATTATTAACACTAAAACATTGTTATATTATGACGTTCATATTAACAATGATAGCCCTCGCTATCGTTTTCTTTGTCGCTCTAAAATGCGCAAAGCACATACCAACTGAGGAATATATCTTCAACGAAAAGGAAATAACGCTCTCACCGCGTTTTTCCTTGAATCCCAAGGATCACATCCTCAGGGACAAAATCCTCCTGCTCGACGAATACACAAAATATGACGATCTCATTTGGGATTGCCTGTTTTCACCAGAGGGGGATATATATATCAGGAGACGATTCATGGATAAGACATATTCATGGGTCCACTTTGATCCTGAAGGAGAAAAACTTCAGGTAATATCCGAAAGAGACATCCAGATCTTGCTAAACAAGCGGCAGATCGGGTGTGCAACCCGCTACAGAGGCGGAAGGAATGGCAAACCATTTAAGGTTACCATCCAAATCTAAAAAAATCCGGAACCTTTTCAGGCTCCGGATTTTTTTATATTGTATATAGACAAAATTTATGATATTATGAACGCAAAATTTATTATTATGTCTTTATTGTACGCGGGCAGTACAACACCCCAAAGACTCACGCCCAAAAAAAATAAAAATATGAATATTTTTTCTTTCCACCAGCCGGTGGAGTTTAAAGGAGACCATATTGTAACGTACAATTTGGCACTCAACCACGATTACGAACAGCAAGGATCATATCTTGTCGCTCGCGGAACAAGCCCTGACGGCAAGGAATATGTTTCCTATTACGACCTCAATGGCAAATTTTTAGAGGTTGTAGTAACTATAAGAGAGCATTCCGTTGCCCTGCTCTCCTGGCGAGTTGAGAAAGATTACGTAACCGTAATCAAAATCAATCGCCAAGGCAACCGGCTAACCGAGGTCAGCGCTTACATGACCACCGATTTGGTCAAAAACAAGCTGACCCAAAGGACGTTCACCTCGACCATCAATGGCGAGACTGTCCAAAGAAGCTTCAAGCTCGGCAACAAAGGCTGGAACTCCTACGGAAAATTCCCTCGGGAACATTTCTTGTACTGGATCCGCTGCTAAATTAAGATGTTGGTTAGCAATAACCAACATCTTTTTTTGTCCGAATACCATCATTTTATATTGTATCAAAGACAAATTTATGGTATTATAATCTTGTGTTAAAGTATTATTATAGAGTTATTTAAGTTGATTTCATTGTTTTTGGGTTTGACCAATACATTGAGCAGAATCACACTTTGTAATGATCGAATTTAAAAACAAAAAGATATGGAAACAACACACAACAAATTGCAGGAAATTAAAGCTGAACTTGAACGCTGTCTTATGTCAAATGGTTATGTGAAGAATATCGGAAAGGTATTTTTCATGTCCGGACATAGTGGATGCGTACTGCGTGATGTTGTCTATTATAGAAGCAAAGATCATGAATATGAGTTCGAGCTCCTAGATATGGACAGCCAGTACTTCGCAGGTTCCCAAGAACACGCTGAAGCGTTGCAACGCGCTTTTGGCGGGAGAGTCTATCCTTCCGAGTACTGCTTTTACGCAGTTAACCGGAGGGAGCTTTACATCTGGAACGCTGATGTTCCGGCTGGCAGCAAGACGCCCCTCGACTTTGATGAAGCCGTTGAAGCAATTTTCAGCTAGCCTGCAAAAATTTAGAGTGGCCGCACATCGCGCGCCACTCTTTTTTCGTTCAGCAACTGCGCAAGCGCCCTATTCTTCACCATGATAACTCTTAAAATCGACCAGTTCGCCGTTTTCAAAAATTGCCTCGCTCAACAATTGGCCGTTTTCGTCATATTCCAGACTTTTGCCATCGCGCTGACCGTTTTTGAAAGCAAATTTTTGCGACAACTGCCCATTTTCATAATATCTTTTGCCGACCCCGTCCGGTTCGCCATTTTTGAAATTGCCCTCATATTCAAGATTACCATTGGGATAATAAGTCTTAACCACTCCGTCATATTTGCCGTTCTTAAAATTTCCCTCTGATTCGATATTTCCGTTTTCAAAATATTCTTTGTTCCAGCCGTCCGGTTTGCCTTTTTTGAGATTATGCTCTTGTTTCAATTG
Source organism: uncultured Alphaproteobacteria bacterium (assembly GCA_934248075.1). Classification (GTDB taxonomy): domain Bacteria; phylum Pseudomonadota; class Alphaproteobacteria; order RF32; family CAG-239; genus CAZU01. Next base: position 14,797 of record CAKQKH010000019.1, read on the forward strand.
CCCGTTGGAATAATAAACCAAAGATTTGCCGTCTAACACACCGTCGCGATATTGGCTTTTTTCTTGCAAACGACCGCTGCTAAAATAATATTTAGATTCGCCGTCAAGCCAGCCTTTTTTATAATGAGCTTTTTTACGAACAAAGCCGTTATCATATTTGGCTATCAATGTGCCGGAAAACGGTTTTTGCTCTTTGTCGGTGCAAAAAATTTTCTCGTTTTCATTAGTGCAAAACAAATCCCGCCACTCGACCGTCGGTTCGCTCGCCAAAAACAGATTAAGCGCCACACCCGCCACAATAATGCTTCCCAACACTAATATTGATGAATTTTTTGACTCATTTTTCTTTGCTTGCGGCATAACATCACCTCGTTATTTTTCATTTTGTCTCATTAAAGCACAGTATTTTGCAAAATCAAAGCCATTTTTACTGTGTTGACGCAGCGAGTTAGCGCACAGACGAACTCCCGAGGGAGTTCTCACTCAAGCGTCCATACCAATTAAAAAAGCCACCCTTTCGGGTGGCCTGAAAATTAGCCAATACACCTTCGGTGTCTGAGAGGCTACTCCGCTGCGCTCCGTCCACTGCAGGCATCGGCGCCGCCGACCGGCATACTTCCGTCTGCCTTGCCTTTGTAGTCAAACTCCCTTCCTCGGGAGTTCTCACTCAAGCGTCCATACCAATTAAAAAAGCCACCCTTTCGGGTGGCCTTTTTAATTGGTGGGCGCTGAGAGGTTCGAACTCCCGACCCTCTCGGTGTAAACGAGATGCTCTTCCAGCTGAGCTAAGCGCCCATCTTGTTTACGAAAGTGTTTATACACTCACAAAAATAATTAATCAAGTAAAAAATGCATATTTTTTCAAAAAAAAATAACATTTATTCTATTGTCCTGATTCCTCAAAAAAAAGCTCCTCTACTGAGGAGCTTTCGTACTAACAAAAACCAAAGGCTGGTAAAATGAGCTAGCCCTTGAAACACATTAGTTTACAGAATCCTGCAAAGCTTTACCAGCTTTGAACTTAGCCTGTTTGCGAGCCGGAATTTTGATAGCGGCGCCGGTGCGCGGGTTGCGGCCGGTGGTAGCAGCGCGTTTGGTAACAGCAAAAGTACCGAAACCAACCAAACGAACTTCATCACCTTTCTTCAGAGCTTTGGTAATAGAAGCTACAAATGCATCAAGAGCCTTAGCAGAATCAGTTTTGGTAAGGCCAGTCTCGCCAGCAATGCTAGCAATCAATTCATTCTTATTCACGGTGAGGACTCCCTCTAATATAAGTTATAAACCAATGCAAGCCAAGGTTTCCCTTGCCTACAAAAGGATTTGAACACTAAAAAAAATATGAGTCAAATAAAAATTTGCAATCTTTCCACATTTTTTGCATTTTTTCCCCAAAAAGCCTATTTTTTAGCGGTTTTCCACAGATTTAAGTTCGCAAAAACAATATTTTGTTACATCTATAGCCGGCGATTCTAATTCCGCAGATTCGCCGAATCATAAAAAAACGGGGAATTATCTCCCCGTTTTTGATGCTATTTTTTAGACTTCAAAGGCTTTAACTTGCCGTTAAGAGCAATTTTCAACACCTCTTTGGCCTCAGATACCGGTATAATTTTCATACCGGATTTCACATTATCCGGAATTTCCGCCAGATCTTTCTCGTTTTCTTTAGGAATAATCACGGTTTTGATGCCTCCGCGCAGCGCCGAAAGCAACTTTTCCTTTAGTCCGCCGATTGGCAGCACCCTGCCCTGCAACGTAATCTCACCGGTCATCGCCACATCTTTGCGCACCGGAATCTTTGTCAGCACCGAAACCAAAGTTGTGTACATGGCAATACCTGCCGACGGCCCGTCTTTGGGCGTCGCTCCTTCCGGAACATGGACGTGGATATCTGTCTTTTCAAATACTTTGGGATCGATTCCCAATTCTTTGGAGTGAGAACGAACCACCGAATAAGCGGTTTCAATAGATTCTTTCATCACCTCGCCCAATTTGCCGGTTTGTTTGACTGTGCCTTTGCCGGGCATATCAACCGCCTCAATAAACAAGATGTCTCCGCCAACCTCGGTCCATGCCAAACCGGTTGTAACCCCGATATGGTCTTCCTCCTCGGCCTCGCCATACCTAAATTTGATGACTCCCAAATATTCATCTATGTTTTTGGCGCTGACCTTAATCTGTTTTTTCTTTTTAGAAAGCAGAATATCCTTAACCGCCTTGCGGGCAATGGTTGAGAGTTCGCGCTCCAGATTGCGCACCCCGGCCTCACGGGTATAATAACGAATAATCGAACGCACCGCGTCATCGCTGATTGCAAGTTCGCTCGGCGACACCGCGTTTTCCACAAATATCTTGGGAATCAGGTGGCGGCGGGCAATCTCAATCTTCTCGTCTTCTGTATAGCCGGACAACCGAATGATTTCCATACGATCAAGCAACGGCCGCGGCATATCCAACGAGTTGGCGGTGGTGACAAACATCACATCGGACAAATCATAATCAACTTCCAGATAATGATCATTGAAAGTAGAGTTCTGCTCCGGATCCAAAACCTCCAGCAAAGCCGATGCCGGATCCCCCCGATAATCGCTACCCATTTTATCAATTTCATCAAGCAAAAACAACGGATTGGACGTTCCCGCTTTTTTCATGCCTTTAACAATTTTTCCGGGCATTGAACCAATGTATGTCCGCCGGTGTCCGCGAATCTCGGCTTCATCGCGCATTCCGCCCAAAGACGCCCGCACAAAAGCGCGTCCGGTGGCTTTGGCAATAGACTTGCCCAAAGAAGTTTTGCCCACGCCCGGAGGCCCGACCAAACACAAAATCGGCCCCTTGACCTTGTCGGCGCGCGCCTGCACGGCCAAATATTCGACAATGCGCTCTTTAACCTTATCCAAGCCATAGTGGTCGGCTTCCAAAATTTCCAGAGCCTTATTCAAATCCTTATTAACTTTGGAGCGCTTTTGCCATGGAATATCCAGCAGCCAATCCAAATAATTGCGCACCACCGTGGCCTCAGCTGACATCACGCTCATATTTTTGAGCTTGCGCACCTCGGCCAAAGCTTTGTCTTTGGCTTCCTTAGACAGCTTGGTCTTTTCGATTCTTTTCATATAGTCGGAAATTTCGCTGTCTTCATCGCCATCGCCAAGTTCTTTCTGAATCGCTTTCATCTGCTCGTTCAGATAATATTCCTTCTGGCTTTTTTCCATTTGTTTCTTAACGCGGTTGCGGATTCGGCTTTCCACCTCCAACATGGCGATTTCCGCGTCCATAAAGCCCAAAATCTTTTCAAAACGCTCGTTTAGCGTGCTTCCCTCAAGCAAAGCCTGCTTATCGGCAATTTTGAGTGCCAAATGAGATGCGATAGTATCTGCGAGTTTGCTGTAATCTTCAATCTGATTAACCGCCACCAAAACCTCGGGCGCCGTTTTTTTAGAAAGTTTCACATATTCTTCAAACTGTGTCAAAACCGCGCGGACAATACCCTCCAGCTCCGGACTTTTGTCTTCCGGCTCAGGCATGACTGTAATGCTGGCCGCCAAATAATCATCGTTGTTATAAATCTTGTTGAGCTTGACCCGCTCCAATCCCTCAATCAGCACCTTAACCGTGCCGTCGGGCAGACGCAACAACTGCAAAACCGTTCCCAGCGTGCCGACATGATAGATATCATCGCCTGCGGGATCCTCGGTTGCGGCCTCTTTTTGAGTGGTAAGGATAATATTCAAATCATTATCCACCACCTCCTGCAAAGCTCTGATAGATTTTTCCCGCCCCACAAACAACGGCACTATCATTTTGGGATAGACTACAATGTCGCGCAACGGCAAAACCGGATATTTTTGTTTTTTTACAGTCATTTCACACCTATATAAAAATTCTTTGTACAATCTATATAAGAAAATCTACCTGCTTCTACAAGATTCACTCTCAACTTTTTTGACACATCCGCATTTTATTGGCAAACTCATTTTGATTAATCCACAGGAAAGCAAAAATTGCTGGTAATAAGTATTAATAAAGGATTTCAACTTAAAAAAAATCATATATAATGACGGCGAATAGATTATGGAGTATGCAATGCCGGTTAATAAAAATATATTGTCCAATGAAGACATCACTGTTAATTTATCCGTAACTCTCGGTACCGCCGACTTAAGAGTACACCAGTTGCTCAAACTCGGCCGCGGCGCTGTGGTTGAGCTGGATCGAGACATCAATGATTATGTGGATATATACGCCAACGATGTTCTTATCGGCCATGGCGAAGTTGTGGTAACCGACAATGAAACCATCGGCATCAGCGTAACCGATATGGTTTCCGGAAAGTAAAACGGAACGGCCATGAGTTTTTATAAAAAATACATCAAAAAGCCCCTCAAAAAGCTTGGCAATAATAAATTCGTGATGAATTTGATTTCGGCTTTTCTTTATACTTACGCCAAATTTGTCGGCCTCACTACTCGTTGGCACACCGAAGGCGTGGACAAGTTTCATCAATTAGCCAGAGAGAACAACGGCGTGATTCTGGTAATTTGGCATGGGCGCGCTATGATGCTGCCGTTTTTTAAGGAAAAAGATCTGTCTCTTGACGCTTTGGTATCTCCGCACCGCGACGGACAAATGATGGCCGGCTTGCTCAAACGTTTTGGCATCGGCGTTATTGACGGATCTTCCAATGAAAACGCCAACAGCGGCGCGCTGGATCTGATGCGCTCGCTCAAAAAAAACAATTCCATTTGCATTATTCCCGACGGCCCGCGCGGTCCGCGCATGATTATGGGGCGCTCTCCGCTCTACTATGCCCGCAAAACCGGCAAGCCGATTATCGGCGGCGCGTATTGTATCCGCAATTCCGTAATTGTCGATAAGGCTTGGGACAAGATGATGATTCCTTTTCCGTTTTCCGTGGGCGTATGTAAAATTTCCGATCCGCTGTATGTTCCTCCTCACACGACCGATGCCGAGCTGGAGCAATATCGTCAGGAAATGGAAAAACGGCTCAATCAAATCAGTTTTGAATGTGATCGCGAACTCGGTTTGGCGCCGGTTCTGCCCGATTCTAACGCTATTAACAAAAAACGTAACTCTAACAGGAAATAGACATGTTTATCAAAATCTATAACACTCTTGTGACAATTCTTTATCCTTTGGTGATTAAACGCTATATCAAAAAACGTCTGGCCAACGGCAAAGAAGATAAGCAACGCTTCAACGAGCGCATCGGTCGCCCCAAACTCAAACGCCCCGAAGGCAAATTGGTTTGGTTGCATGGCGCCTCGGTTGGCGAATCTGTTTCCATGTTGCCGCTGATTCAGAAAATTTTAGATACCTATCCTGATGCTCATGTTATGGTCACCACCGGAACCGTTACCTCGGCAGACGTCATGAATCGCCGTCTTCCGGAAAGAGCTTTTCATCAGTTTATTCCTATTGACAACCCTATTTTCACCACTCGCTTTGTCAAACATTGGCAGCCCGATGTGGCTTTGTGGTTTGAGTCGGAATTTTGGCCGGCAATTCTATCCAGCATCAGACGTCGCAATATTCCTCTGATTCTGATTAACGGCCGAATTTCCAACAAATCCTTCAAACGCTGGCAGCAATTTGACTTTGTGTGCAAAGAGTTGCTGTCTTGTTTCAGCCTCTGCCTCGGGCAATCTGAAGAAGACGCCTATCGTCTGCAGGTTTTGGGCGCTCAAAACACCATGTGCCTTGGCAACCTCAAATATGCCGGTTTGCCGTTGCCGATTGATGAAGACAAGAAAAAAGATATTCTGTCCCAAATCGGTGGTCGCACATTTTGGCTGGCCAGCTCCACGCATGAAGACGAGGAAATTCGCATTGCCAAAGTTCACAAACGCCTGAAAGAAAAATTCCCTGATTTGCTGACCCTGATTGCGCCTCGTCATCCGCAGCGCGGACAAGAAATTAAAGAAGGCGTTGAAAAACTCGGCCTCAAAGCGGCTCTCCGCTCTGAAAACGAAAAAGTCAAACCCGACACTGATGTTTATATTGCCAACACCATTGGTGAAATGGGCATTTGGTATGATATTGCCAAAATCGTGTTTATCGGCGGTTCTTTGGTTCCGCACGGCGGACAGAACTTTATTGAGCCTTCGCGGGTGCGTGATGCCGTGATTGTCGGCCCCCATATGCATAACTTTACCGACGCCATGAATCGCGCCAAAAGGGCTGATGCCATTATTCAGGTAACCGACACGGTGGAACTGGAAGAAATCGTTACTCAGTTGCTTGAAAACAAAGAACTTTTAGATGCCAAATGTTCTCTGGCTTATAATTGGGCTCACAGTGAGGCCAAAGTGCTTGATGGTATTATGGACAAAGTTAAAGGATATATTTAAGTGAAAACGCCAACCTATTGGAAAAACATAAATATATTGTCTCTCGTTTTGTGGCCGCTGGGTTGTGTTTATGGGCTGGCGACCGCATTGCGACTCATGATCAGAACCCCGCATAAGGTCAATGCCAAAGTTATTTGCGTTGGCAACCTTACTGCCGGCGGCACCGGCAAAACTCCGGTAGCCATATCTTTGGCCGCCATTTTGCAACAAAACGGCAAAAATCCGTATTTTATCAGTCGCGGCTATGGCGGCAAGCTCAAAGCCTTGCAAGTTGTTTCCGGCCGGCACACTGCCGCTGATGTCGGCGACGAGCCTTTGCTTTTGGCCAGACAAGCTCCGGTAATGATTAATCCCGATCGTTACGCCGGCGCCCTGATTGCCGAGCAAGAAGGCGCTGATTACGTCATTATGGACGACGGTTTTCAAAATCCTACGCTATATAAAGATATATCTTTTGTGGTGATAGACGGCAGTTTTGGCTTGGGCAATGGTTTTTGCATTCCCGCCGGACCATTACGCGAGTTTAAGAAAGCTGGCCTCAAACGCGCCAGCGCGATTATGCTTATTGGTGACGACAATCATCATTTGGCCGACAGCTTCGGACGTCTGCCGGTGTTTCGCGGCCGCATCAAGGCGGTGTCGCCCTCGCCTCTGACCTATGATGTTGTCGCTTTTGCCGGCATTGGACGCCCCGGCAAATTTTATCAGTCGCTCCAAGAATGCGGTTTCAAAGTCGTGGCCACCAAAGATTTTCCTGACCACCATTTTTATACCGAAGACGAACTCAACGCCATGATTGCTCTTGGCAAACAACACAAAGCTCCCGTCTATACCACCGCCAAAGATTTTGTGAAAATTCCTCCGCACCTGCAAAGCAAGTTTAAGGTGTTGGAAATAGCCATTGAGTGGGAAAACCCCTCTGAATTGGCTGATTTTATGCTCCGCTAGGAGCGGGAAAGTTAAATAGCCCGCAAGCTATTTAACTTCCCAACTTTGAGAATAATCTTCATCTTTAAACAAAGCGGCCAAACCGGTAACTTGTTTCAAACGCAACAACTCATCGGCAGACATACCGATATTTTTGCATATCCACTTATCGCTCTTGCCCATTTCCAAAAGTTCGGTCACAATATTGCTCATAAGATCCACACTGTGGCTGCCTCTGGCGCGGTTATGACGAATAGTTGAAGCAATACGCTCTCCCAAATCTTTATCAATCACCACCACCGGAAGTTTGCCATGCTCGCGGGCATAAATCCTCTCGCTTGTTTTCATAATCGTGTAGCGGTGAAAACCATCAACCACAATATATTCATCACACCCCTTATCATAATAGCAAACCACCGGCTGCGTAAAACCGTCTTCCCAAATAGACAGCTCCAGCAGTTGCATCTCCGGAGGAGCAACGCGATTGGGGTTATAATCATTGGCCCGTACCTTCTCTACGGGAACCGCAATAACATTATAGACAGGGCTGGTAAACTCTTTCATTAATTTTTCCTCAAAGTTTTTTATATTTTTCAAGCAATTCTTTTTCTCTCATCGTTTGTTTTTTGGTTTGTGCAAATCCCATATGTTTGCACAAATGATCATTTTTCAGAATACAAATCGCCATTCTCTTCCAAGACGGAATATCTATGGTGGATTTGATATCATCGGTATTGTCCGGAGTACCTAAAAAGATGATTCGATCTTTTTCGGAGTGATATTTGCTCCTACCGTTATTGCGGATAGAGTAATTGCATTTTTCCAGCTCTTCAATCGCCTCCGGATTAACCACGCCGCCTTTTTTCCACCAAAACCGAATAGAAGTCTTAAATTTGCTGATATAGTTCTGACGTACTTTTTCCGGCAGTGTCGCCAACAAAAACTTAACATAACTGCGCCAGGTATGCCCCTTAGGCAGAGTTATTTTGCCCACGCCCATTAATTTGGTTGAGCCATAAATCGCGGCAAAATTGGCGCCCTGAACTCTGGAAACCACCTTCACCCATGTTGTCGGTTCCAACACCCGATATAAATTAAGGCTCTCTTTGGCTCCCTCGTGATAAGGGCTTGATACTCGCATTTGATTAACGGACAAACCGGCCCGATAAAATAAATCATATATACCGTTGTAAGGAAAATCATTTTTGGCATTGGCAATCCACACATCTTTGGTGGTCCAATCATACAACGGATAGGCGTTATAAAAGTTCTCGCCCATTTTGGTTGTCCATTGCGAATCTTTCATTAGAGTTTTGCGAACATTGGCATAGGCGCGATAACGATTAATTGATTCATCGGCCCGAATTCCCACCATGCACAAAGTCGTTCCTTTATGATGCTTGGCATACCATTGACCAAACTCGGCGTATAAATCCTCCTGCGCCATTTTATACCTGTAAAACTCCAGCGGATTATTCTTGAGATTGATCACATACGGACGATCCGGCATTGGTCTGACCCATAATTCTTCTTTCTTGTCATCCCACGGATACCAGTACATTTGAAAATTGCTCACCGCGCATCGAGACCCCATGGGCAGACAAACCCAATATGGCTCAATATCGTCAATATTATTATCAAACATCTCGGTAACATAATCTGTCGTAAGCTGATATTGCGCCTCAAAATCCTGATGAAAGACCCCGATTTTTCTTTTGATATTATGTCGGCGTTTGTAATCCAACACCAGATTCAACAATAAACCGCTATCTTTGCCGCCGGAAAAAGACACATAAATATTATCAAAATTTTCAAAAGCAAATTTTAACCGCTCTTGTATTGCATCATAAACATTTTTATCCAAATATGTCTTCATATATTAAAGAACCTTATCAAATTCTATTGTTTCGCACACGTTTTCCAAAACCTGTTTTTTGAGTGTCAAACTGGTTTTAATCAGGTTCTCCAGCTCCGTATCAACCCAAAAATCATAAACATTTAAGC
>CAKQKH010000020.1 GCA_934248075.1 uncultured Alphaproteobacteria bacterium
CTCTTTTAGCAACTTCTTTGGTGCGTTTTTCAAGCACCAAAGAACGGTCAAAATCTGATTGAGTATATTCTTTATCCTCAATTTCATTGCCATATTTATCGAGTTTTCCAAGTTCAGGTCGCCATCCCATTAAATCACGGTTTAAACCAATTTTTAACACCTTATATGGAGCTAAAAAACCGTCTTCAATTCCTTGTTTGAGTGAGTATGTGTATAATGGCTCGCCAAAATATGTTGATGTTGAAATATTATATTCCTCTTTTGGTGTTGCTGTCATACCAATTTGAGTAGCTGAATCAAAATAAGTCAAAATATCGTGCCAGGCTGAATCTTCTGCAGCCGAACCCCGATGGCATTCATCAACAACTATCAAGTCAAAAAAATCTTTTGAAAACTGCTTATAAATATTCTTTTCTTCTTCTGTGCCTGTTACAGCTTGATACAATGAAAGATATATTTCATACGATTTATTAATGGTTCTGTTTGTAATTTTCGTCATTGCCTTACCAAACGGAGCAAAGTCTTGATTTTTGGTTTGGTCGACTAAAATATTTCGGTCTGCTAAAAACAATATGCGCTTTTTTTGCTTTGACTTCCATAAACGCCATATAATCTGAAATGCTGTATAAGTTTTACCTGTACCTGTTGCCATAACAAGCAATATACGATTTTGCCCCTTTGCGATTGCTTCAATAGTACGATTGATAGCAATGCGTTGATAATACCGAGGCGAACGACCTGAGCCATCATCATAATATGGAGCAAATATATTATTTTCTTGTTCGTCTGTTATATTTTGGGATTTTTTGTAACGTTTCCATAACTCAGTTGGCGTAGGAAACTCGTTTAATTCAATCTCTCGTTCTGCACCAGTTAGTAAATCGTGTTCATAAAATCCTTTACCGTTAGAGCTATATACAAAGGGGATGTTTAATGTTTGTGCATAATCAATACCTTGTTGAATGCCAGCACTAACCGTCTTATATTCCGACTTTGCTTCAACTATTGCCAAAGGAAGATTAGGCTTATAAAATAAAACGTAGTCAGCCCTTTTGGGCTCCCCACGCTTGACCTCTTTGCCTCTAACCATTATACGACCTTTGGTAAAACTAAGTTCTTGGCGAATCTGGGTACGGTTATCCCAACCTTTTTCGACAATGGTTGGAGTTATCTCTATCCGTTTTGTATCTTCTTCTGACAGTTTGTTATAAATCATAGATCATCACATAAAAAATTAAGCTTGATCTATAATAAAAATAAACAACTCAAAAAGCAAGGTCTGTTTATTATTTCTCAAACATTGCAACCTCAGATGATTTATGTTATTAGCAGTGTTAATAACTTTGAGGATTATGCCAGCTTACTTTTGATTAATTGGTTAATTTTGCAAATTGCGGTTGGAATTTGTGGAGATTAAACAAAAAAAACCTACTGACAGCAAAGTCAGTAGGTCGAAATTGTTTAGAGTTAAGACATTAAAGCCTCTAAGCACTCAAACATCACACGAATGTGATGTTTTGTGCCAGTGGTTATTACGCCACACGCCCCTATTTCTCCAAGGGCGGCAAACTCGTCAAAAACATCTGATTTGACAAACTTTTGAAGCTTGTCATGGGTCATTCTGATAGCCATTCTATCCACATTTGACCCATTTATTCGATTTTCAAGCGCGAGGATTATCGTGCCAGAAATTTCGTATAGTTGGTACAAAACCTCTCTCGCCTCAAGCATTCCCATTCCCCAGCCCTCACGGATTTCGTTTGCCCAGCCGGAGCGATAAATCCTTAGAGCGTTGATGGTCTCTTTGGCATTTGCCATTTCAAATTTTGCCATAATAAATCTGGGTTTGTTTATAGAGGGTGTGTCCTTTTACACATCCCGTTCCCTCTTTGGTTAATTATTATTTTTGTATAAAGCAAAAGGAATATTGAATGTGAAAATACACCAAACATGAAAACCATATATGACAAATTAACACACTAATAACTTAATACTTAAAATACTCTTCCGGTATATCATATTTTGAGCAATTATACAAGTACAAATATGCATTGCAAATTTATCAGCCTATTTTATTGCCAATTTTTATTTGTCAGCAATCGTGTTTTCTCTACCCTGTTACCCTCGGGAAAAAATTTTAGCAGAAATGACTTGACATAATCTACAAATATCGACAAAATATCCGTACAAACATATATTTATCATATTATGAAGACAAAAACACAAAAAAAGGCTGGTGCTTCAAGAGAAGCGCTCCCTTGCTGGGATTTATCCCGTACATTCTACACCGGATGCAATGATCCTGAAATACAGAATGATCTCTTGAGCATTAAAGCGACGGTCAAAGAGATTATGAAGTATGAAGGCCAGATTTCAGAGCTTTTACCTTACGAATTTGCACTGCTGATTCGTCTTTATGACGCTTTGTGCGCGCTGATTCGTAAGTTGTCGGTCTATGCTCATCTGCTTTCTGACACCAACTTGGACAACCAAGAAATCACCAATTTCGCAGTGTCCATTTCTGAAAAGATTGATGAGCTTGTTGAACCGATCTCTTTCCTGACCAAGGAAATGAGGCGCATCTCCGATTATCAGAAGTATGAGCTTTTGGTAAGCCCGAAGCTGCGGCGGTATGTTCCTTGGCTGGAACGCGTTTTCTTCTCGACTGATGTTGATGACACAGCAATGTATATCTTCAACAAAAAGTCGGCGACCGAAGGTCAATGGTCTAAACTCTATGATGAAACCTGCTCCAAAATGGAGTTTGTTTATCAGGGACAGACCTACAACGAGGCCGAAATCTTTGCTCTGAAAAATCTAGCCAAGACCAAAGAGGAAGAACGCGAAATCGGCGAGATTATCAACAAGGTTTTCAAGCAGAATGCCCACATTTTCACCAATTGCCTCAACGCAATTATGAAAAATGAGGACGTTGACGCCAAACTTTTCGGTTATTACAATGCCGAGAATGAAAGCTTTGACGGTAACATGATCCCGCGCGAGGATTTGCTTTTGCTGGTTTCGGCGGTTACGGACTCCTTTATTCCGATATCGAGACGATTCTTTGCGCTTTGCAACAAACTTAATTGTTCGGATAAGTGCAACCCAGTCGGCAACCCGATTAAGATTCCTGAGAAAAAATATTCTTGGGAGGAGTGCAAAAAGATTGTCCTCAGCGCATATAAGGAGTTTTCCCCGCTGTATGAAGCTTATGGAAAATCAATCATTGATAGCGGAATCATCGATGTCGGAACCAGAAAAGGGAAAAAGGACGGCGCCTACTGTATGTATGGCGAGACACCTTACATCCTCTTGAACTTTACCGGCAGCGAAACCGACATCTTGACTTTTGCCCATGAGCTGGGACACGGCATTCATCATCTGCTTTGCTCACAGCAAGGATACTTGAATGACGCCACCCCGATTTCTCTGGCCGAAGTCGCCTCCGAGTTTGCGGAAAACATCGTGTTCAAAAAGCAGATATCAGAGGCCAAAAACAAGAGCGAAAGACTTCATCTGTTGGTGGCCTATGTGTCTGAGCAGATTAAGAGCATTCATGCTCAGATCGGCTATTACAATTTTGAAAAGCGCGTTCACGCCGAGCGGCAAAAAGGCAGCTTGACAACCGAACGCCTGAATCAAATTTGGGCTGAGGAACACGAACGCTACACCGGCGAAAAGCTCGAGGGAGACAATCGCTATCGGTGGATGCGTATCTCGCATCTCTTCAACTCGCCGTTCTATGTGTATTGTTACGCATTTGCCGGCGTTTTGGTCAATAACTTGATCAAGGTTTATGAAGAAGATGATCTTGAGAACCTCGACCTCTGCGACTTTCCATCGCGTTTTATGGAGATGCTCTCAAACACGGGAGTTGAACCATATCGCGACTTGTTGGAAGCCTTTGAGCTGGACGTTGATGACCCGAAATTCTGGCGCGACGGCCTCAAAACCATTGAAGACAGTATCAATGAGATTGAGCGTCTGGCCAAGGAAGAAGGTCTTATTTAATCAAAAAAAGCACCCGTTTGTGGTGCTTTTTTTGTGTCTATCTATAATTTTTCAACCTGAATGCTAAAGCTTAGTTGGTGGGTTTGGCCAGGTTGCAGGCAGATGTGGTTTGCGCCGACATTGGCTGGCTCCACACAAACAAAATGCTTATATTGCCCCGGGGTCATATCTGGCAAATCTTTGGCCGGATTCCACACCACCGTGTTGCTAGAACCCTCTTTTTCAATAATAATTCGGCGCTGATATTCAGGGTCTGTAATAATCAGAGCGCCAGATTGATGCTCAAAAATCGCGTCAATCTCGCCATTGATTTTAAGATCGCCTTGTTGGCATCTGCAACTGCCGTCCGGCGCAGAAGCATAACTGAGTCCGTCAAGCCCCGCAATCGTGATGTTATCAATAGAACTGACGTTAAAATAACAATGCAACGACTCACTGAACTTAAACGGGCGCTTTCCGCGATTGAAGGTCTCTAGTGTGTAAGTCAGCTTGTCTGTTATCGTAAAACGCATTGTGGCGGACGCCGCAATCGCGTAATGCTTTGCCGGATTTAGGATAAATTCAGCCATAATTCGATTAGCGTTGGCTTGCATGCGCTGCGGCTGCCAATAGGAAGTACGAGCAATACCATGGCGAGGCAGATGGTTGTTCAGCTCCTCTACGGCAAAACGCGGCCAGCAAACAGGAACTCCGCCGCGAATAGCGCTGGCGCTGCCAAAACTGTTGCGCTCCGCCACCCAAAAGACATCATGAAGCTCTTGGTGCGGACGATATGACAACAAATTGGCGCCCCAAAGCGCAAATTTGCATTCCGCCTGGGGATTGGATAAATCCATAAAATTGCCTGCAATCATTTTGGTTTTCCTCTTCTTGATGCGACCATATTGGCAGAAAATTTTGACTTTGGCAATAGCTAATGTGCCGAGCCGACCGGTGAGCCACCGGTGGCATAAGCAAGAATTTACTCGCTTGCTCGCCGTCGGCTCGGCGCTCGAAATTGTGTGCTTTTAAAAATAGCTGTCATCGCTCCGAGGGGCGAGCATTCTCGCCCGAGGTCAAGCGATCTTCCGTGCTGATAATTCAATCTAACAGCACGGTAGATGCCTGGACTTTGCGGAAGAATGCTTCCGCAAAGAGGCATGACAGAGTCTTTTTTATTGTCACCCCCACCTAACCTCCCCTTGATTTCAAGGGGGAGGAAGGGATATGTGCCTTGAAATCAAGAGGGATATTTAAGGCATATAATTGAAAATGGCAGAATTTTGCCTACTAATTTTTATTCAACAAAGGGGTGTCATTATTACACTTTGCGCATGATTCACCTGAAGAACAGCAGACATAACATCCGCTTGTACTAGAGGATTTGATACCATATGTACATGCGCATGCTGAAGTTGATGATGAAGTAAATGATCCTGATGGACATGTTACCGGCTTAAGCGTAATATCAGGGTTAAGCGTAAAACCAGGCTTAGAAGAACTGGTGCAATCCGTGCCGGCGGAATTGAGCGTATAGCCACTTTTACAGCTCAGGATTGAATATTGGCTGGCGCAGTTGGCACCGGTCGGGCAAGAAGAAAGCGGATATTCTTTTTCTATACAGGTGGCGCCAAGATATAAGATAATATGATTGACAGTCTTAATCTTCGCAGCATCACTATCAGAAATCGTAACACCAAAATCATCTTCAATTGCCAAGGTCAAGTCGGTTAAACCCAAGCTGTCAAACCCCAAATCAGCGGTCAATGACGCGTCAAGATTTGCCAGTACCTGCGCTACGGGAATATCCGCTTTTTCTCCTATCAAATCCGCCACTTTTTTAACGGTATTTATATAATTGTCGCTACATTTATGCAGACAGATTTTGTATGATGCGTCAAACGGACATCTGATATATTGGGCGCAATAATCAACATTGTCACGCGAGTAACCCATGGCGACGCAATCAGCTTTTTTGCAGCTGGCCGGCGTGACAGAAGTCTGAGCCAGAACCACCTGCGGCACCACTAATAAAGTGGAGCAACAAAGCAATAATTTGAGATTTAAATTTTTCATGGTTCTTTCTCCTATCTCCGTAGCTATTAAGTTTTTCATAAATTTTTTATTCCCACCCTCGCTCCAAGATCTTCAAGCGTCTTTTTAATTTCCGCGGCCTCGGTTTGGGTGACACCGCTTTTAATAATCGAAGGTACATTATCGACCAACTCTTTTGCTTCTTTTGTACCTAACCCAGTAATAGTAGCAACAGCTTTAACAACCTTAAGCTTGTTGGTACCAACTTCTGTCAATACAACTTCATAGGTGTTTTCTACGCATTTGGTGCGGTCTTGGCTCAGAGTATAGCCGCTCTTGCAACTGGTGATTTTGTATCGCGAGTTGCAAATGCTGGCATTGGCCGGACAAGAGCCGTTGGTAAAAGTACGATAAGTAATGCAAGCGCTGTATGTCGAATCAAACGGACAAGAAAGAGTTTTGCTACAATCACTGTTAATGCCGGTGGTTGTATAACCCAGCTCCTGACAAGTAACGTTGATGCAATCAGCCGCCCAAGCAATCCCCGTCATCAGCATTAGAGAACAGCTCAAAATCAAAGTTAAATATAGTTTTTTCATGACTATAACTCCTTCTTTATAGGCGTGTCATCAATGTATGGACATCTTAGCAAATCATTATTACTGGTAGAACAGATGTAGCAACCGTTTTGCAGTTTGGCTTTGCGCGTAGGGCAGCCGTTGCACGCATCCTCCAAGCTGGTATAGCCGTCGCATTTGCATACGACACAACTACCGTAAGTTCCCTGAATCGTGCTGTCTTGGGTCCACCCTTCTTTGCATGACTGCACATAGTAGCTGCCGGAACTAGCCCGAGTGCAGTTGGCGTTGTCAGGACAACTGTCGTTAGCGCAGAGGTCAATCAGGTCCAGCTTTTTAATACAACCGGTGATACACCCGTTATCGTCGGTTACCTCTTTACTTTTGTCCTTACAGGTGGCAATCACATAGCCGCCGTCATCAAGATCATAGACCGTGCCAATATTGCTAATCGTGAGCTTGTTTATTGCCGTCTGTTTACAGGCAGCCTTGTGGCAGGCTTTGAGGGTAGAACTGCTGGACGAGCCGTAAGCGTGAGCAATTTTATCACCCAATAGCTCGGTGGAAGAGCAGACCGGATTATTGGTGGAATTATCGGCCAGACCCGCGCAGACATAATAGCTGTTGTCATATGGGCAAAGCACCTTTTTTTGCCCATTCAAGCAGAACGTAATCTTTCCGCTAGGCTTGGAATATCCCAATTTTTCACAATCGGTTTGCAGGGTCGCGTTGCACCAATATTGGCCATAGTCAACAAAACCGTCTTTGCAAATGACCGTGCACTCATGGCAGTTGACACCGCCAACCGCGCCGCTGACCTTATCGCCCAACGCCAGTTGGCTGTTGTCAACCAGAGTCAGACCGGCGCCCTCGCACCCCTCAACCGTGGTGGAATACAAGGTCGGACAAGTAGCTCTTTTACAAGAGCCGGTGTTATAGTCAAAACCAGCCTCACAATTGGTATCACAGCCGTCCTTCAGGCACAGATTATCACCGCAGACTTTATCCGACTGACAACGATCCGCGGCGCAAGTCATGACATTTTCAGTCTGCAGGCAGGGATCGTTGTTGCAAGCGCCATAATATTTGACTCCCTCAAATTGGCAATAATCGGTGGTGGCGTCAACGCCATATTGACAGTTGGCTTCAGTGGCCTGATAACTGTTGTTGCAGCCACAGCCGGTATAATGCCGTTTGCCGTCGGAATCTATGCAGGCGCTGCCTTTGGGGGTGAGTTTTTTATCAACATCGCAGGTGGAATCATCATAGCTGTATGCGGAGGAGCAGGAATATGAGGAGCAACACTTTTGCAGAGTTTCCGGAATGGTGAAAGGAGAAACGCAGGTCTGCCCCTCGCCCAGGCTGGAAAGCGCAACGCCGCCACGACTGGCGCAGGTAATGCTGCCTTTATCAACCGTGTTGTTCGCGCGCTCACTTGCGCGGTCAGAATACATATGCTTGCCCTGATAGTCAGGCAGCAACCAAACTTTGGCTATTGCGGCACCGCTCATCAAACAGCCGGCAATCACCGCTAATCCCAAATAATACGCGCGCTTCGACATAGCACCCTCCTCACAGCTGTATAATTAACATAAATTTTAACAATGTTTAGGATTATTGTCAATAAAAGTGAATAATAATCAAGAAATTATTCATATTATTGTAACAATCCCGCACGGCGGTGCCGAGCCGGCACGGGCATTCTTAAGCCGTTACTCGCAACTCACCTTGTTCGTTGCTCGGAATTGTGCACTTTTAAAAATAGTTGTCATCGCTCCGAGGGGCGAGCATTCTCGCCCGAGGTCAAGCGATCTTCCGTGCTGTCAATCGATATTATCAGTTCGGTAGATGCCTGGACTTTGCGGAAGAATGCTTCCGCAAAGAGGCATGACAGTCTTTATTTTAAACCCCACCTTACCTCCCCTTGAAATTAAGGGGAGGTATTATATGGCTATATTCTTACTGGATTCCGGCGTGCGCCGGAATGACAGTATTGTGGTTGAAGTCTGGCACTATTCCGAACGCCGAGCCATAGGCGAGCAAGTGAGTAAATTATTGCGAATGCCAGTGCCGGCTCGGCACCGAGCAACGAACGCAGTGAGCGGCGAGTATATTCTTGCTACGCGCCGCCCACCGTCGTGGGTTATTGTTGGTTAATCAGAGCGATTTCGACACGGCGATTTTGTTCACGGCCGGCGGCAGTGGCATTAGAGGCAATCGGACTCTTGGAACCATAACCGGCGGCAATCATCCGGTTGGCGGCAACCCCGCGCAAATTCAGGTAATTTAACACAGCCTGAGCACGACGCTGTGACAAAGAATTGTTGATGGCGTCAGTGCCGGTGTTGTCGGTGTGGCCGGAAATCTGAACCGCGGTTTTATTATATTCGATAATAACCTTGGCGATAGAATCCAGCACGGGTTGAAAACTCGGTTTGATGAAAGTTTGGTTGGTGTCAAAAGTGATGTTGCCGGGCATAATCAGATATACCATACCGTTCTCTTGTTTGACCTGAACACCGGTGCCAACCAGTTCGGCTCGTAATTTGCGCGCCTGAATATCCATATAAGCTCCGGTTCCGGCTCCGGTAGCAGCGCCAAGACCAGCACCGATCAGAGCGCCTTTTTTGCCGCCAATCAGAGCGCCTACTCCGGCTCCGGCAGCGGTGCCGATAGCCGTACCCCACGCGGTCTTGGAAACTTTGCTCTCGCCGGTGTAGGGATCAGTGGCGCAGGCCGAAAGCATAGCTACAGCCAAAATACTGCAAATAAAAGACTTTTTCATGATAAACTCCTTGCTGAATTTGTAAAACAATCTGCGCCTATATTGCGGATAAATCGGTTGCAAGTCAATATAAATTATCGCGTTGTTTTTTGTCTATTGACGTTTGTCCAAATTTGGTGTATTTGTCAAAGCAACTTATGTATAACTTTTAAAATTATTCTGTTATGAATCTTGAAGAGTTTTTCACCAAGCAATTGGACCTTTACATCACTACTGACGAGACAATGCGGGTCTGCGATTTTAAGACTGATACCAACACGGCGTTTTTGTTGCTGCAAACCATAGAATTAATAAAAATCAGCGTCAATGCCAAATATCCGTTCTGTTTTCAAAATCCGGGGATAACCGCGGCCGAAAAGACCGAGTTGCTGGCAGATGTCAAAAAATTGATTGATGATCTTCATCCCAAGGCCAACAGCGATTATGAAGCCCTGCTTCGTGACCGTTTGCAGATTCAGGTCTATGCAGGCAAAGCTCGCAGACATGCATGGTTTAGGCCGTATTACAAGCTGACCTATTGGTGGCGCGGCCAGAACTGCTATAGTCTGCTAGCGGTGCTGAACGGTATGTATGATGCCGCCAACACTATGCCGGACAAGCGTGCGATTTATATAGCGATAAAAGAAGCTGTAATCGACCGCTGATTAACTTAAAACCTGCTCAACCAGAGCAGGTTTTTTTGTGCCCACACGGCGGTGCGGAGCCGGGGGATCAGACAATATCAATATTGATACCAACCTCGCGGCAGGTTTGCAAAAGCTCCGCCCAATAAAATTTTTCCGTATAGTGCATGCGGCTGTCGGACAGACAAATTTTCAAGACTTCGGCGCAAAGGAGCTTAACCTGCTCCGGATGCTTAAAGTCAATATGGGACAATGCCTCGTAAAATCCGTCTTCATCGGAGCGGATATTGTCAATATAGCTCTCCAGATACTGACGGCTGAGATTGCGGGTTTGAGGAATCTGCTCTTTGATATAATCTAAAATAATGCGTTTTTTGAGCTGGCCATAACTGTACCCGCTCCGCGCCATAAAAGTCATAATCAGCAAGTCGGCGTCAATCGACTCAAAAATCTTGTTGTCAATGGTGTTCCAAACATCTGCCGTATCAGTCGAGGGCGGCGCAGAATCTTGAAAATTCGCCTGAAAATCAGCGGCAAAAGCCTTGATGTCGGTATAATATTTCTCGGTGCTGAGGTCGGTGATGTCATGCACAAAAACCGAGTCAAAAATATAAGACTTGCGCTTGCGATAAAAATAAATGTCCAAAAAGGTGTTGCCGTCTTTTTGCCAAACATTTTTCACAGCGACCCGCTCCTCATAAATCTTATCGTTCTTGATGAGGTGAAGCAGCATATTGTAAAATTTGACGTCAGTCGCGACCATTGAGCCTCCTGTGTGTGCAGAATAACCCGATTTTGGTTAAAAATAAATAAATATATCTGCGAAGCGTTTTGGCACTCTAAAGCAAATGACAGATTTGGATAACGTATTTTTTGATAGTTTCCACCCGCACGGCGTATTCCGACAAATCTTTTTCTATAAACAGTTTCTGATCCGGACGGATTTTGACCGCGCCAAAAGACGAGAACGCCCAATCCATCAATTTCTCGGGTTTGGCAAAGGTATTGCCGCGCAGAGTTATCAAAATACCCTTGGCGCCGGCGTCAATCTTGTCTATGCCGGCCTGACGGCAAAGGATTTTGATTTCCACGGTTTTGAGCAAATTGTCAACTTCAATCGGCAGCGGCCCAAAGCGGTCGATCAATTCCTCGCGCATATCGGCTACGCCGTCGGCGCTGTCAATCTCGCCGATGCGCTTATACAAGCCCAGCCGCACGCCCAAATCACGAACATAGGTTTCGGGAATCATAATCGGAATTCCGGTGGTGATTTGCGGCGCCCAATCCTGAATCCGGCGTTTTTGCTCATCAGCCAAAGAACCTGCCCGCAAGCGCAAAATCTCCTCCTCCAACATATGCTGATAGAGCGAGATACCAACCTCTTTGATGTGGCCGGACTGCTCCTCGCCCAAGACATTGCCCGAGCCTCTGATATCCATATCATGACTGGCCAGAGAGAAACCGGCGCCCAAGGTATCTAAGGCCTGCAAAATGCTCAACCGGCGCTCGGCCACCGCGGTCAGCTTGCGTTTGGGCGGCACCGTAAAATAAGCGTAACCGCGTTTTTTGCCGCGGCCGATGCGGCCTTTGAGCTGATACAACTGCGCCAGACCAAACATATCGGCTCGATATACAATCATGGTATTTACGCTCGGCATATCAATGCCTGATTCTATAATGGTGGTGGAGAGCAACAAATCAGCCTTGCCGTCGGCAAACTCGTTCATCACCTCTTCCAGCTGGCGCACCGGCATCTGGCCATGAGCCACCAGCATTTTGATATCCGGCGCCAGGGCTCGCAGCTCCTGCTCCACCGCCGGAATATCCGAAACCCGCGGACATACAAAAAATATCTGCCCGCCGCGAAACTTCTCGCGGTAAATGGCTTCTTTTATCATCACCTTGTCAAACGGCATCACAAACGTGCGGGCGGCCAAACGGTCAACCGGCGGAGTGGCGATAATCGACAGTTGCTTGACGCCGGTGAGCGAAAGTTGCAAAGTCCGAGGTATCGGCGTCGCGGTCATGGTCAAGACATGGACATCGGACTTGAGTTGCTTGAGTTTTTCTTTATGCACCACGCCAAAATGCTGTTCCTCGTCAATAATCAACAGTCCCAGATTGCAAAACTTGATATCTTTGGCCAACAGCGCATGAGTGCCGATTACAATCTCAACCGAACCTTCCTCCAGCCCTTTTTTGGTCTCGGCGGCCTCTTTAGGCGTAACCAATCTTGAAAGCATACGCACCCGAATCGGAAAACCCTCCAGCCGCTGTTTGAAGTTTTGGTAGTGCTGTCTGGCCAGCAAGGTGGTCGGCACAATCAACGCCACTTGAGCGCCGCTGGCGGCAACCGCAAAAGCCGCGCGCAAAGCCACCTCGGTCTTGCCAAAACCAACATCGCCGCAAACCAGCCTATCCATTGGCACGCCGCCGTTCAAGTCAGCCAAAACATCATGAATGGCATTGAGTTGGTCATCGGTTTCATTATAGGGAAAACGCGAGCAAAAATCCTCAAACATTCCTTGCGGCGGCGCGTAGCAATCGGCTTTTTTGAGTTGGCGCTCGGCGGCAATCTTAATCAGCTTTTCGGCAATATCGCGGATTTTATCTTTAACCTTGGCTTTTTTGGCCGCCCAGGCAGTGCCGCCCAAAGTATCCAGCTCAATATTGTCATCTTCGATACCATAGCGCGACAATACCTCGATATTTTCCACCGGCACAAACAGCTTGGCGTCATTGGCATAGATAATTTTGAGGCAGTCATGCGGGGCGCCGCCGGCCATAATATTCTCAAGCCCCATAAAGCGCCCGATACCATGGTCAATATGCACCACCAAATCACCCACCGCCAGAGCCGAAACATCAGCGATAAAATCTTTGGCGGTGACTTTTTTGGCGTGGCGGCGGTTCTGCCTTTCACCCAAAATATCCTGCTCAGATATCAACAACAAACCATCGCCCTTAAACCCATGCGGCAGAGGCATCAGCGCCAGCACGGTCTTGGAGGCGGCTTTTTTAAGCGCATCTGCCCAGGTATCGGCCAAAGTTAAATCCGAGGCGTCATACTCATTCAAAAGCGTGACAATGCGCTCGCGGGAACCCTCGCTGTAACAAGCGATAATCCGCTTGAGCTGATTGTTGGCAGACAGATAATCTTTAAGTTCGGTATAAACTTGTCCGGCGGCCACGTTCTTGGCGCTGGAAAAATTGCGCCCCGGAATTACATCGCAGTTGATTATCCCCTCGCCGTCGGGAATACTCAAGGGTGTGAATTCTATTGCCTTGCGTTTGTCAAAAATCTGCCGCAGCTCCGGCGCGGTATAATACAGCAATTCCGGTTTTATCGGGCGGTAGGTGTCAATATCGGCGGCGGATTTGACCGCAAGCGCCTCTAATCTGGCCTGATAATAGTCGGCAATACTCTCAGACTTGGCCTTGGCGGCCTCATCTACATCTTTGCCCAACACAATCTTGGCCGCCGGCAGGTAGTCAAACAAACTAGGCAACGCGTCTTCATAGAAAAACGGCAGCCAGTTTTCCATGCCAATATATTTTTTGCCGTTGGAAATCGCCTCATAAATCTCATCATCATTAAAAGCGGCGCCAAAAGCCTCGCGATATTTGCCGCGAAAACTTTTGATAGTATTGGCATCAAGCACCACCTCGTTCATCACCCGAAAAGTATAGCGTCTGATCTCGCCGGTGGTGCGTTGGCTCATGGAGTCAAAAGTGCGAATCCGCTCAATCTCGTCATCAAACAAATCAATGCGCAGCGGGTTTTCGGTGCCGACCGGAAAAATATCGATGATATCTCCGCGCACCGCATATTCACCGGGTTCAAAAACCTGTTCGACCTTGCTATAACCATTGACCGCCAGATAATGCATAAAATCACTAAAAATCAACTTGTTGCCAACCACAAGCTCACGCGACGAGTTAAGAAAAATCTTTTTAGGCGGAAGTTTTTGCAACACCGCGCCAACACTGGCCACCACCACCCGCGGAGTTTTAGCGTTGGGGTTTTGCGCCAGTTCGGAAAGAACCTCTATGCGCGCGGCCATAACCTGCACATTGGGCGAAACCCGATCATATGGCACGGTATCCCACGCCGGAAAACGCAACACCTTGAGCTTGGGGTTAAGATATTCCAGCAAATCGGCGGTGCGCGCCAAAGCCACGCCATCGCTGACAATATAAAGGATATCGGCTGAATTTTGGGTAAAGTAATCCACCAAAAAGGCATCATAGCCTTCGGCGACCGAGGAGAGCGTAAAGCCCTCTAATTTGTTAATATCGTACTTCATTTTGTTTTCCGGCTTTACAATATGGTGTAGAATATATACGATATGTTTTGAATAGCAACACTTAATTTTGAGTTTGAAACACCATGCGGCCGGAAATTTTATACCCTTTGTTTGCTGACATTGCCTCGCTCCGCGGCGTGGGAGAACGCGCCCACAAACTTCTGGCCAACCTTATCGGCGGCAGCAAGATTGTCAACCTGTTGTGGCACCTGCCCTCGGGCATAATAGACCGCACCTATTCGCCCAAACTGATTAACGCGGTTCCGGGGCGCATTTGCACAATTACGGTCAAGGTGGTCGAGCATATTGCCCCCAAGTCTTCCAAACAGCCCTACCGTGTGATTGTGGAAGATGATACCGAGCAACTTATCCTCATCTTTTTTAAGGCCTATGTCAGCTCGCTTCAAAAGGCTCTGCCGGTCGGCGCAACCAGAGTTATCAGCGGCAAACTCGAGAGTTTTAACGGTCAGCTGCAGATGCCGCACCCCGACTACATTGCCATGCCAGATGAGTTACCCAATATTTTGGGTATGGAAACCGTCTATCCGCTCACCGCCGGCATTACTAACAAAATGCTCGGCAAATTTATGGCTCAGGCGGTGGCGCGCATCCCCGACCTGCCCGAGTGGCAAGACCCCAAGTTTATTGCTCAACAAGGCTGGGATAACTTCAAAAACACCCTCACCACCATTCATCACCCGCGCTATCAGACCGAGCTTGAACCATTTGCCAAAGAGCGCTGTCGTTTGGCTTATGATGAACTTCTGGCCAATCAGCTGGCTCTGGCGATTGTCCGCCAACGGGTCAAAAAACAGGCCGGCCGCAGTCTTAACGGCGATGGTCATCTCCGCCAAAAAATCTTATCTCTGCTGCCATTCAATCTGACTGATGCCCAACAACGCGTCCTCTCAGAAATATACGCCGATCAGGCCGCGCCGTTTCGGATGCTCCGCCTGCTGCAAGGCGATGTCGGCAGCGGCAAAACCATTGTCGCCCTGCTCTCCATGCTCAACGCGGTGGAATGCGGCGCTCAGGCCGCAATTATGGCGCCGACCGAAATTCTGGCCAAACAGCATCTGGAAACTATCGCCCCATTGTGCGCTCAAATCGGCGTTTCGGCCGCGTTGCTCACCGGCAAGACCAAAGCCAAAGAGCGCAAGCAAATTTTGGAAGATTTGGCTCAGGGCAAAATTAATATCCTTATCGGCACCCACGCCTTATTTCAAGAAGAGGTAGCTTTCAAAGATCTAGCCTTCGCCGTGATTGACGAGCAACATCGTTTCGGCGTGCAACAGCGCCTGCTCCTCTCGCAAAAAGGCAATCTGGCCGATATTTTGGTTATGACCGCCACCCCAATTCCCCGCACTCTGGTGCTAACCGCATACGGCGATATGGAGTATTCTAAAATCGATCAGGTGCCGGCCGGACGCAAACCGGTGGATACTCGAGTTTTGCCGCTGGACAAGCTCCCCGAGGTGGTCGCCGCTCTCAAACGCAAACTGGCCTCCGGTGTCCGCGCCTATTGGGTCTGCCCCTTAGTCGAGGAGTCCGAAAAATCCGATTTGGCCGCCGCCGAGGAGCGTTTTGCCGCGCTGCAAAAAATTTTTGGCGCCGATGTCGGTCTGGTTCACGGCAAAATGAAAGAAAAAGACAAAGACGCGGTTATGGAGAAATTTAAGCTCGGACAAATCAAACTATTGGTCGCCACCACCGTGATTGAAGTCGGGGTCAACGTGCCGGAAGCAACTCTGATGATTATTGAACACGCCGAGCGCTTTGGTCTGGCTCAGCTCCACCAACTGCGCGGCCGCATTAAACGCGGTTTTGCGGAATCCACCTGTCTGCTGCTCTATAATCCGCCGCTCTCGGCCACCGCGCGCGACCGTCTCAATATTATGCGCGAGAGCGAAGACGGCTTTCTTATTGCTGAAAAAGATTTGGAACTCCGCGGCGGCGGTGAGATTCTCGGCACCCGCCAAAGCGGTTTCAGCGAGTTCAAAATCGCCGATATGTCTGTCCATAAAAATCTGCTCCATATCGCCAATCAGGACGCCAAACTCATCTTGGAACTCGACCCCAATCTTTCCTCTCCTCGTGGCCAAGCCCTGCGCACCCTGCTCTACTTGTTTGAAAAAGACGATACCGTCCGCACCTACCGCTCCTAGTGCGAACGCGCACCTCGATTAGCAAGCCGTAACCCGCACGGCTCACCCGCAAGCGGGTTTCGGTGTGCTAGTCATGGTGCCAAGTTCGCAGCTGAAACCGGCCGGTGAGCCACCGGTGGCATAAGCAAGAATTTGCTCACTTGCTCGCCACTGGCTCGGCGCTCGGGATAGTGCACTTTTAAGAATAGCTGTCATCGCTCCGAGGGGCGAGCATTCTCGCCCGAGGTCAAGCGATCTTCCGTGCTGATAATTCAATCTAACAGCACGGTAGATGCCTGGACTTTGCGGAAGAATGCTTCCGCAAAGAGGCATGACAGAGTCTTTTTTATTGTCACCCCCCACCTTAATCCTCTAACTTGGTAGGTTCGCCTTTGATGGCTCACCAACCGCGTGTCGGTCACTTGTTTACTAGTTTCGCTGCGTTTGCTTACGCGCTGCGCTAGCTCAACAAGTAAACTTACGTCGCTTGTGGTAAAAACAGTCAGTACTTTGACTGTTTTTATCCTCGCGCCCCGTCAAGGGGGAGGACGTATAAGGCTATTATTCTTACTGGATTCTGGCTTTCGCCAGAATGACAATGAGGAGTAGGCTCTGTCACTTTGAGTGAACCGAAGCAATCCATCTTGCTTCTTGATAAAAATGGATTGCTTCTCACGGCTAGTCGCCGTTCGCGCAATGACCCACACGGCGGGTGGATCACCCGCAAGCGAGTTTCGGCGTGCTAGTCATGGTGCCAAGTTCGCAGCCGAGCCGCACCGGTGAGCCACAAAAAAAGAGCCGTCTTAGATTAAGACAGCTCTATTGATGCTACTTGGTTGTCCAGCGGATACAAGGCTCATGGCGTTTGTTGCTATATACCATGCCGATATACCTGACATTATGCCCATCACGGACAAAACGTTTTTCATAAACCTGACCTAAGTCAATAATCGGACGAGGCTTAAGACAACCTCCATAAATGTAGAGGACACGAGCGCCATCTGCGTCGCCAATCTCTTCGAGAATGGCTCGGTGGGTTATGCGTCCTTTGAACAAATCCATGACCCAGATTGGGCCTTGGATATAGTCCATCTCCGCAAGGTACGCATTACTATATGAATCGTACCCCGCAATACTGCTTTTTAAATTCTTCACCATCTGGTTGGTGATGAACTCCGGAGTGTGCTCTCCTTTTTTCCGCCGTTCTGCCATAGAATTTAAGGTTTAATGCTTTCCTTCTATGCTTGGCCCATAAATCGGAGTGATGGTGACACTCATCTCTCCGTTGCATTCGCAGAAGTGAATTCTTCCTTTCGGGGTCGGATATCCGGAAGCATCAGACCTAATAGGGAAGAACGGAAGAGGATTTGTTTCGCGCACATATTCCTCGGTTACCGGATAATACAGCATCTGCTGTTTGTCGGCTCCGTATCTGCTTATTAGCTCGAACACGAACGCGAACAGGTAATTAGGTTCTGTATTCACCATGTAAGACAGCACTCCTTTCTTGATTTCGAAGTGCTCCTCGATTTCTGGAAATCTGCTTTTCAGTATTTCCATAACAGACACCGGTGTAATCACCTGATATCTGTTCACCATCTGAATTTTTTTCTCCATAGCGTTTTTTTTTAATTGTTGTACATAATTATAAAATAGTGGATTTAAGCTAACAGCTTATGGACAAAAGTCAAGGAGTATTTTCTTTATTTGTCTATTATTTTATAAAAAGTTCAGGGGTTTAAATTTTCACGCCGCGCCATATATAGGTGCAAAGGCTCCCTTATTACCAAAGGAAAAATCAATGCAAAAACTCACTCTTACCATACTTGGCACCGCTTTGGCTATGATTTTAAGCGCGCCGCAGGCTTTGTCCGCTCCCGATCAATCCATTTCTCCCACCGGCCGCAGCGCCAAACAGCGGGTTGCGGCGTCTCAGCACAAGCGAACTCTGACTTTTAGTGAAATCGGCGACGACTATTCCGCGCTCAAAGACTATTTGCAAAAGGAATACGGCCTCAGCTACGCCCTTGATGTATCTTATATGCCGCAATACGGCGCCCCCAGCGGCAAAGGCACCGCTTTTCAGACTATTGTGTCTCCCTCAATCATCTGGGAGATGTTTAATACCCCCTACGGCAACGCCACCCTCAACGCCGCCTACAACATGGTGCGCTATTCCGGCGCCAACGGCAGCAAAATCGGCAACCGAATCGGAGTGATTACCGGCATCAATGACTACGCCTCGCAATCCAACTCTTTTGACGAACTCTATATTTCATACCAATTTCCGGCGCGCATGAGCTGGCTGAGCGTGGCTTTGGGGCAATTTCCACTATATAATTTTGACGGCACCGCATATGACTCCAACCAGCAGGAAAACTTTATCAACTATGCTCTGGCGCAAAACGCATCTTCCACCTACCCCACCGCGTCCATGGGCGGATACGTGCAAATCTCGCCCAACAGCGAATGGAGTTTTGCCTTCGGCGGTCAAGACGCCCACAATATCGACGGCAACGGAATCTCGTCTTCACACTTGTTCAAAAAACACGCCCATTACACCACCTTTGTTTCCGCCAGCTATACCCCGACAATCAAAAATCTGGGCAGCGGACAATACTCCGTTCTGCTCTATAATCAGCCCTGGGTAGATGTTCAGAAACAAACCACTAACGGTTGGTCGCTCAACGCCAGCCAAAATCTGGGCGAAAAATGGGCGCTGTTCGCCCGCGCCAATGGTGTTTCCGGATCCACCGCCACAATCAAACGATCTTATGTTTTGGGAGCTGTCTATAATAATCCGCTCAATCGCAACCCGCTGGACCAAATAGGTCTGGCCGCCGCCTATAACCGGCTCAGCCAAAAGGCTGTCGGCACCCGCCTTTCTCATCGCGCCGAAACCGTGCTTGAGGCTTATTGGGCTTGGGGCGTGTCCAAATGGGCAACAATCACCCCTGATATACAATATTATATAAATCCGGCGCTCAACGCCAAATCTGACAACGCCGCCGTCTTCTCTCTCCGCGCCTCCGTCTTCTTCTAAATGCGGTGCCAAGCCGCACCCGCACGGCGGGCGGCGCGTAGCAAGAATATACTCGCCGCTCACTGCGTTCGAGGCTCGGGATTGTGCGCTAAAAAAAATAGCTGTCATCGCTCCGAGGGGCGAGCATTCTCGCCCGAGGTCAAGCGATCTTCCGTGCTGATAATTTAATCTAACAGCACGGTAGATGCCTGGACTTTGCGGAAGAATGCTTCCGCAAAGAGGCATGACAGAGTCTATGCCACCCCTACCTTACCTCCCCTTAAAATCAAGGAGAGATTTTTATATTGCATATCTGCAAATTTCGCTTTACAAACCAATGCTTTTGGGGATAAATATATCTGAATTTAACTCATGAGCTAACGTATTGTAATGTCAAAATTTTCTAAAATTTATCTGTTGGGAGCAATCCTGATGGCGAGCGCGTGCCAAAACAATATCACACCGGCAATTGTTCCGTCGGTAGAAGTTCCTCCCGCAACTCCGCACGGACTGGAGATTATCGGCGGAGTGGAACCGGTGTATTTTGTGCCGATGAAAACGCCTTTTGCCGCCCGAATAGACACCGGAGCCGAAACTTCATCTGTTGACGCCGACAGGATTCGCGCTTTTGAGCGAGACGGCGAAAAATGGGTGTCTTTTCGTCTGCTCAATCAGCAAAACGGCGAGTCCTATAACTTTGAAAAACGCATTATCCGCAAGACCAGCATTCGCCGCGCCGAGGGCAATGAGTCGCGTTATGTGGTCAACATGGATATCAAAATCGACGGCGAAATCATCAACGCCGAATTCACGCTGGCCAAGCGCGATAAATTTAACTATCAGGGACTTATCGGCCGCAATGTTATTAGCGGGCGCTTTATTGTTGACCCTTCGGTTGAAAATACTGTTCGTTAACTGGGACTTTGACCATGTTGAAAAATCATATCTCCGTGCGCGGAGTTCTATTTTTTTTGTTGTTGCTGGCGACTGCGTATGCCGCTTACAGCGTCTTTTACAAAATTGAATATTGGGGTTTTAGCTTTACCCCCAAACAAAACACCAATTTGTGGTCGGTGGAAGCGCACATTTCTTTTACCCCTACCGGCGAGCCGATTAAAGTTACGCTGACCACTCCGCGCAGCAATGACGCTTTTAAGGTTTTGGAAGAAAATGTTATTGCCAACGGCTACCGCGTGCGCCGCAACAAAAGCGGATCGCTCCTGACCCTGACCGCGCCGGCGCAAACCGAAGATCAGGACATCTATTACAAAATTATGCTGTTTGACAATGTTGACACCCGCGGCAAAACTCGGGCGCCGCAACCAAACCGGCCGCAAGCTCCGGTCTTTGACGAGCAAAAACTCGCCGCCGCTAAGCAAATTCTTCAGCTGGCCAAAAAACAAGACGGCGACGACGTCCGCCAAATTATCCGCCTGCTCAATCAGGAGCCGCTTGACCCTGCGGTACAGGCCTATCTGCCAATGCGCCGCAGCCCCGCCCAAACCGTGGAGATTATAACCGAGTTGCTGGCGCTCAAGGGTATTCCCTCTCGTCCGGCGCGCGGTTTCAGGCTGGAAGAAAGCAAAAAAGCTCTGACCCCCGACCTGATGTTGGAGGCCTACCTCAACGGAGCTTGGAAAATATATAACATCGAAAGCGGCAAAAAAGGCATACCGGATAATTTTGTGCTGTTTCAGCGCGGCGGCAAATCTTTGATTGACGTTATGGGCGGCGAAAATTCATCAATCAAGTTCTCGGTGCTGAAATCAGTAACTTCCTCCATGAGTCTGGCGCAAAAACGAGCCAAACTTGCTGGCAGCCAGTCTTGGTTTGATTACTCGATTTACAATCTGCCGATAGCCCAGCAAAACACTCTCAAATGGCTGTCTATCTTTCCGCTGGCGATTCTCATCATTGTTCTGATGCGCAATGTCATCGGCGTGCAAACTATGGGAACTTTTACCCCGATGTTGCTGTCTATGGCGCTGATTAAAACCGGTTTTGGGCCGGGAATGCTGTGTTTTGGGTTGATTGTGGCGATGGGTCTGATTATCCGTTTTATGATGAGTCGCTTCAACCTCCTGCTGGTGCCGAGAATCTCCGCAGTGGTGATTTTTGTAATCCTGATGATGCAGGGGCTGACCATTTTGGGCTACAAAATGGACTTTAATATCGCTCAGTCGGCGGTGTTTTTCCCAATCATCATTATGGCGTGGATTATTGAACGCGCCTCAATCACCTGGGAAGAAGACGGCCCTCTCAATGCCGGCAAGGAAATTTTCTTTAGCGTAATGGTGGCGATTATCGTATATTTTGTAATCAGCAGCGAATATATCCGCCATATTATGTTTGCCTTTAACGAGCTTAATCTGGTGATTTTGCTGGTGGTTATGCTGCTTGGCACCTACACCGGATATCGGCTGTTGGAGCTGAAGCGTTTTCATCCTTTGGCTAAAGGCAAATAGATATGCTGAACTGGCTCAAAAAATTTTCCAAACCTTCAGCGTTGCGGCAAGCCGGCGTTTTGGGCATGAACGCCCGCAATTTTGACGTCATATCCAAGTGCAACGACCGCCGCCTCTATCCTTTGGTCGATGACAAAGTGCAAACCAAAACTTTGGCCAACAATATCGGCATCAGCACTCCCAAACTGATTGGCAAAATCGAGTACCAATACGAGGTTAAAAATATTTTGGATATCATCGCCGGATACAGCGAATTTGTGATTAAACCGGCGCAAGGCAGCGGCGGCAAAGGGGTTATGGTTATTCGAGACTATCGCGACGGCATTTTTACCACCGCCTCCGGACGACAAATCACCTATCACGAGGTGTATCAGCACATATCCAATATCTTGAGCGGATTGTATTCTTTGGGCGGCAAATATGACGCGGCGATTATTGAAGAGCTGGTGCATTTTTCCAATATCTTTAAGGAATACAGCTATCAGGGCGTGCCTGATGTGCGACTGATTATCTACAAGGGTTTTCCGATTATGGCCATGACCAGACTGCCGACCAAAGCCTCGGGCGGCCGCGCTAACCTGCATCAGGGCGCAGTTGGCGTAGGCTTGGATATTCAGACCGGAAAAGCATTGCACGGAGTTTTGCGCAATCAGCCCATATCTCGCCAGCCCGACACCGGCGCTGACCTTATGCAAATTCAGGTTCCGTATTGGCGGGAACATTTGTATATCGGCGCGCTGGCCTATGACATGACCGGTCTGGGCTATCTCGGCGCTGATATTGTGCTGGACGCAGCCAAAGGTCCGATGATGCTGGAACTCAACGCCCGCCCCGGACTGGCGATCCAAATTGCCAACGGAATCGGGCTTAAAACCCGTATTGACGAAGTTGATCGAGATTTTCCGCAAAATCTGAGCGCGCAGGAACGAGTCGATTTTGTTTTGAACTACCATAATGCAAAATAGAAATTTTGTACCTATATAAGTATCAAACAGAATATTTTAAGAAAGGAATTAACGATGAAACTGCTTAATAAAGAGACCACTCCCAAACTTGAGAAATCTGCCACTAAAGGGTTGCAAAAAAGCGAAACCAAAAAATTGACCGTCAGCAAAACCCGCGCCAAAAAAATCAAACATTCTTATCCGGTCAAAGACGCTGAAAACGCCCTTTTGCTCAAGCTCAAATACGGCGATGTGGTGATTGAGATGTTTCCTGAGGACGCGCCCAACCATGTGGCCAGAATCAAGGAATTGGTGCGCGCCGGATTTTATAATGGTCTTAAGTTTCACCGTGTGATTGAGGGATTTATGGCGCAAACCGGTTGCCCATATGGCAACGGAACCGGCGGCAGCGGCAAAAAACTTAAGGCCGAATTTAATCGTAATCCGCACAAACGCGGAACGGTGTCTATGGCTCGCTCGGTGTTTCCGGATTCAGCCGACAGCCAGTTTTTTATCTGCTATGGCGATTGCGATTGGCTCAATGGCCAATATACCGTTTGGGGACAGGTGGTCTCCGGCATGGAGCATGTAGATGCAATCAGAAAAGGCCGCGGCTCCAATGGCGAAGTCTATCATCCAGATGAAATCATCAGCATGTCGGTTATCAGCGACCTCTAAGTGCCGAGCCGGCACGGGCATTCTTAAGCTGTTACTCGCCGCTCACTGCGTTCGAGGCTCGGGATTGTGCGCTTAAAAAAATAGCTGTCATCGCTCCGAGGGGCGAGCATTATCGCCCGAGGTCAAGCGATCTTCCGTGCTGATAATACATTCTAACAGCACGGTAGATGCCTTGACTTTGCGGAAGAA
>CAKQKH010000021.1 GCA_934248075.1 uncultured Alphaproteobacteria bacterium
CTAGTAAACAAGTGACCGACACGCGGTTGGTGAGCCATCAAAGGCGAACCTACCAAGTTAGAGGATTAAGGTGGGGGTGGCAATAAAAAAAGACTCTGTCATGCCTCTTTGCGGAAGCATTCTTCCGCAAAGTCCAGGCATCTACCGAACTGATAATATTGATTGTCAGCACGGAAGATCGCTTGACCTCGGGCGAGAATGCTCGCCACTCGGAGCGATGACAGCTATTTTTAAATATGCACAATCCCAAACAAAATAAAGAATTGTTATCCTAAGCGGAGCGAAGGATCCAGTATTAATGGACTCTTCGTTGCACTCAGAGTGACAGTGCCGAGCCGCCACCCGCCGCGTGTGTCATTGCGCGAACGGCGGTCAGCCGTGAGAAGCAATCCATTTTTATCAAGAAACAATAATGGACTCTTCGCTTTGCTCAGAGTGACAGCATTGATGAGATGATTATGCTTTAGTTAAAAAAAACAACAGCCGCTGAAACCCATAAGGGAATCAACGGCTGCCGTATATTATTTTGTACGGTAGCATGAGAATCTGAACCGTACGGCAACGTAACCGGTCACCCAGCTACGTTTAAGTGGGTTCGGAAGCTCTTTGAGCCCCGTACCCTCTGGAACGACAACGTGTCCGTTGTTTGTCGTTCCTTCATATGGCGTAATATTGCAGCCTGCGGCTACTTCAACGCCATATCGAGGATCTTTCCCAGGCCGGATATTGGCAGACAACTCTACCATTCCGGCGAGGGCGCTCTTTGTGCAGATATGCCGCACGAGAGCTGCCTCGGTCTCCAGACCTTGCCACTGGTCTTGAGGTGACACTCCTACGCCGATAGTCATCGCAGGGATGATTCGGCTATAAGCATTGTATACCCCAATATTTTGCTTATAGTAAGCAAAAATTGAGGCATTGATGCTTCGGTTAGAGAGTGTTTCATCCCAATACAGGCTCTTCGAGCAAGACGCCTGTACTCCAACTTCAGCTCCACCGGCTTTGCCGAAGCTGTAGCCGAAGGCGGCAGAGGCACCGATGGCTGCTTTGTTCGAGTTGAACATTGCCACCGCGCCTGCCGACATTGTTGGAGCATGCAGGCCGTTTTCCAGTCTCGGAGCAACGGCTTTGGTCTGGGCCTGCGCATATACACCGCAAAGGGTGGCAGCAACTGCGCATATCGCTGCTATAAAAATTTTTTTCATAATTTTTTGATCTATGTCTCCTCGCCGCTGACAACATTATGTCAGGAATAGGGCTTGGAGACGGGTTTGACTTATTTTATTTGAGAACAAGTTTTGAACCATTCTCAAGAGAGAAGGTCGTTGTCTCGTTCTCTGCATTATAGACTCCGCTGTTCTGATAAGGATCACGGAGCCTAGCAGTCGTTGTAGAAACGACTGAGACAGCGGCAGTAAAGCTTCTGTCGAAAGGCATGTATATATACGCGCTTTCGCTACGTACTACAAAACCTCCTACGAAAGCAGTGCCGTTGTAAACCATAGCTAATTTCTCGGTAGGGAGAGACTTGCCAGATGTTGTTTCACGGTAAATCTCACGTCCGGTTGTTTCATCAAAAGCGACGAACAACGTTTCGTTTGAATTTACTGTTGACTGGAACCATGCGCAGATAGGGGTTGATACCCATCTGTCACGGCTGCCATTATAACGATCTGTTTGGTCTGCTCTGATGAGCTTGTAGCCAGGGATAGTAGGATCCACCGGGGCGTTAATACGTATCACCTGTGTATCCTCGGCTTGTTCAAAGCCGGCAATTGAGAGCGCAGCGCGATTGCTCCATACGGTAGCAATGTTGCTGAAGCTCTTGGAATTTACCGTCCACGCACCCTCGAAAGAGCGACGAACGATAGATCCATTGCTGGCAGTGAATTCGACTGCTTCTGGAACTATTACTGTCCAGTTGTCGGAGAATTCCTTACCATTCAGTGTATAGCTGAAGTGGCAGTTATTTCCGTTAACCGTAATGACAGTGTTGTTCAATACAGGGCTGGCGGTTGAGGTCTTTACGATCTCGGCACCAGCAGTGAACTGTACATTAAACGTTCCGTTGAGAACCTTGACGTCTCCGGTGCGAACACCGTTAATCGTCTTGTACTCGTTAAGAGTAGCGGTACCCTTGCCGGTAACGCGGAAGTTGTCAAACTCATAGCTAATAACGTCATCCTCAGCAAAAAGGATGCTGGTTGGAATTGTTACTTCCTCTTCATCACCTTTAACAGTGATTTCTGAGTTAAGTTTATTTCCTTCAGCACTCTTGATTGCAAGAGAAGTCGGTACATAGCCACAGGCCTCGAGGCTTGCCACCGCACCGCTAGTCGCAAAGTTCGGATGGCAGTAAGTGGTCTTGTTCGTAGTAAAACGAACAGTCTCACATCCTGTCATCTTCACAGAGACAGTGATGGTGCAGTTGTCGGTCAGTGCAAATCCGCCGTTGTAAATGACAGTTTTACCGACCAAGGCAACAGCCTCAGACCTTTTCAGGCCGGCGGCTTCTGAAACAGTGACTGCGTGTGTCGCAGTATATTTCTTGTTTTCAAAGACCTCGTTAAGGTCTTTAACGTTCACGAGAGCCGCTTCGTGAACATCAGAAATGGCGCCATTGTTGTACTCGGCACTTACGTGCTTCGTAACAACAGTCATTTCTGTTGTCGGACCTACAGGAGTATTGCCTCCTTTGGTCTCAATCTC
Source organism: uncultured Alphaproteobacteria bacterium (assembly GCA_934248075.1). Taxonomy (GTDB): domain Bacteria; phylum Pseudomonadota; class Alphaproteobacteria; order RF32; family CAG-239; genus CAZU01. Next base: position 2,710 of record CAKQKH010000021.1, read on the forward strand.
TAAAAAATCCGCGCATGAAACGCAGATTATAGAGACTACACTTGCTACAGCTATTTTCCAAAATTTTGCCATAGTTATTTCTTTTGCATAATAGGTCTCCTTGCGGAAACTGTTTTGCTTTATGCCCAACCAGCTACAAAATTTCTTCTTCAAACACGCAAAATCTATACAAAGGGTACTATTATTCACCTTTGCCGGCTGTAGCTAAAATGCCGAAAGATTTGTTATTGTGTTTGTTTCTGAAAATTCCATAGCGCCAAGGTCAGGCTATTTTCAACTTTAAAAATTATCAAATTTAATACTTCACGCTAGAAGTATATACAAATACTATGACAATAGTCGTTTCTACTAAAATAAATCAAATCAATCCCACAAAACTCAACACATTAGTTGAGAAATTATGAAAAAGTTAAATTGACAATTATAAGCAAAAAACATCTAAGGATAATATGTGTACAATTTTATTTATAGCATAGAGGGGCAGAATTTTCAACAAAAATTCGCACTTTCGTGTTGAATTTTAAGCATTTTTAAGAGATTTTTTACGATTGACTCAAAAGCGATTAATAGACGCAATAGCCAAAAATGAGCATCGGCGCGGAGTCCGGCGGAAGAAAATGCTGATTTGAGGAATCGTTAGGCGAATCGGGCAATATGCGGTTTTTGTCAAAGGTGGTGGTTAGCGGGCGGCTGGCGCTGTTTGCGACTCGGAAAGGGTGCTGATTGAAAAATGGATTGCTTCTCACGGCTATCGCCGTTCGCCAGAATCCAGTAAAAAGATATTGTCATGCCTCTTTGTGGAAGCATTCTTCCGCAAAGTCCAGGCATCTACCGTGCTGTTAGAATGTATTATCAGCACGGAAGATCGCTTGACCTCGGGCGAGAATGCTCGCCACTCGGAGCGATGACAATGCACCTGTGAAATCGAAAGAAAATGTGGAAAAGGGCGCTTGATGCCTAGTCTTTGTCTGGAGGCGGCGGAGAGAAAATATTGCCCGGTGTAACTGTAATATATCTCTTGCAGAATCGGATTTAATGTTATATTTTATTGCCGAATATAAGTTCGTCAGGCGGTTTTCTCCGTCTGATTTTCATTAACAAAGCTACTAAAAGGAGCTCCATAAACCATGAGTAAATGGGTATATACATTTGGAAACGGCAAAGCCGAAGGCGATGCCACAATGAGAAATCTCCTTGGTGGTAAAGGCGCTAACCTCGCTGAAATGAACAAGGTTGGCCTGCCGGTTCCTCCAGGATTTACCGTTACGACAGAAGTTTGCACATACTACTATAACAATAACAAAACTTATCCGGCTGACCTGAAGGATCAGGTTCGTGAAGCTGTTGCCGGTGTTGAGAAAATTATGGGCAAAAAGTTTGCCGATGCCAACAATCCGCTGTTGTTCTCAGTTCGTTCGGGCGCTCGCGTTTCTATGCCGGGTATGATGGACACCGTTTTGAACTTGGGTTTGAATGACCAAACCGTACAGGCTTTGGCCAAGGCTTCCGGTTCTGAGCGTTTTGCTTATGACTCTTATCGTCGTTTCTTGCAGATGTTCTCTGACGTGGTTTTGGGCGCTGACCTTGACCTCTATGAAGCTGCTTTGGAAAATATGAAAAAATCTAAAGGCTACAAATCTGATACTGATTTGACTGCTGAAGACCTCAAAGAATTGGTTAAAGAATACAAAGCTATCGGTGAGAAAATCGGCAAAGTTGTTCCGCAGGATCCGTGGGATCAGTTATGGGCCGGTATCGGCGCCGTATTTGGTTCTTGGATGGCTGCCCGTGCTATTACTTATCGTAAACTCAACAATATTCCGGGTGACTGGGGTACCGCAGTTAACGTTCAGACCATGGTGTTCGGTAATGCCGGTGATGACTGCGCTACTGGTGTTTGCTTCTCTCGTGACCCGGCTACCGGTGAAAATGTTTACTACGGTGAATATTTGGTAAATGCTCAGGGTGAAGACGTTGTGGCCGGTATTCGTACTCCGCAACCGATGGCCTCTAAGGGCGACGGCACTTCTCTGGAAGAAAAATGGCCGCACCTCTACAAAGAGCTGGTTGATGTTCGTAACAACCTCGAAGCTCACTACAAAGACATGCAGGATATGGAATTCACCATTGAACATGGTAAATTGTGGATGTTGCAGTGCCGCAACGGTAAACGTACTGCCGCCGCCGCTGTTCGTATGGCTGTTGAGATGGTTGAAGAAGGCCTGATCAACAAAGAAGAAGCCATTATGCGTGTTGGCGCTGATCAGTTGGATCAGTTGTTGCACCCGATGTTGGATCCGAAAGCTAAGAAAACCGTTATTGCTACCGGTTTGCCGGCTTCTCCGGGCGCTGCTGTCGGTCGCGCTGTGTTCTGCGCTGAAGACGCTGAAGCTTGGGCTGCCAAAGGCGAGAAAGTTATCTTGATCCGTAACGAAACTTCTCCGGAAGATATTGGCGGTATGCACGCTTCTCAGGGCGTTATCACCGCTCGCGGCGGTATGACCTCTCACGCGGCGGTTGTTGCCCGCGGTATGGGTACTCCGTGCGTTTCTGGTTCTCATGAAATTCATATCGACTATGCCAAAAAGACCATGACCACCGATAAAGGTGTTGTGGTTAAAGAAGGCGATTGGGTATCTTTGGACGGTGCTAAAGGCCAGATTATCGAGGGTCAGGTTCCGACCGTTAAGGCTGATACCAATAGCGGTAACTTTGGTAAGTTGATGGGCTGGGTTGATGAAATCCGCACCTTGGAAGTTCGCGCTAACGCCGAGACTCCGAAAGATGCTCAGACTGCCCGCGACTTTGGCGCTCAGGGTATTGGTTTGGCTCGTACCGAACATATGTTCTTTGACGCTGAGCGTATTCCTGACATGCGCGCCATGATTTTGGCTGACAACGAAGAAGGACGCCGCGCTGCGTTGGCTCGTTTGTTGCCGTATCAGAAGCAGGACTTCAAAGATTTGTTCAAAATTATGAACGGTCTGCCGGTGGTTGTTCGTCTGTTGGATCCGCCTTTGCATGAATTCTTGCCGAATACAGAAGCTGAAATGAAAGAATTGGCCGACAAAATGGGCATGACTTTGGAAAAAGTTAAACAGCGTGCCAACTCTCTGCATGAGGCTAACCCGATGCTTGGTCACCGTGGCTGCCGTCTGCCGATTACCTATCCGGAAATCTGCGAAATGCAAACCCGCGCTATCATTGAGGCCGCTATTGAGTGCGCTGATGCTGGTGTAAAAGTTCTGCCGGAAATCGAAGTTCCGTTGACCGGTTCTAAGAAAGAGCTGGATATCGTTAAGGAAATTATCGATACGACAGCTGCCAAAGTATTTGCTGAAAAAGGCAAGAAAGTTGTATATGAAGTCGGCTCTATGATCGAGTTGCCGCGCGCCGCTCTCAAGGCTGACGAGCTGGCTCAGTCTGCTGAGTTCTTCGGCTTCGGCACCAACGACTTGACTCAAACAACTTTGGGTATGAGCCGTGATGATACCGGTGCTATTCTTGATGAATACCGCGCCCGCGGCGTATATGTTGCTGATCCGTTCGCATCTATTGATGTTGAGGGTGTCGGCTGCTTGGTTAAGATGGCCTGTGAAAAAGCCCGCAGCTCCAATCCGAAAATTTGGTTGGGCGTATGCGGTGAGCACGGCGGTGACCCGGCATCTATCGACTTCTTCCAGACTTGCGGCATGAACTATGTTTCTTGCTCTCCGTACCGTGTACCGGTAGCTCGTCTGGCTGCGGCTCAGGCTGCAGTTCGTCATAAGGGCGAAAAAGTTAACAATGGCTGCTCTTGCGGCTGCAAAAAAGCCTGCTAATTTGTAGCGGCAATTTACAAGAAACTCCTGGCTTGAAAAAGTCAGGAGTTTTTTTGTGAATGGCGAATCAACTAAAGTTGTATTTAAGAATCGGCAAGGTGTATTATCTGAGTCTTATAATTTGATTTTCGGTCGCAAAAATCTGTCGATTAAACTTTTGGGGCGTAAAAAAATGCACTAATTTGAGTTTTTTTTGCAGAGTAATTGTTTTTGTTATTGAAAATTAAATTTTTATTGCTTAAGTTAAGACTGTATTAGTTGTTTAACAACTACGAATATTTGAAAACCCATATGGAGAATATAAAAATGAAAAAGCTTTTGAGTTTGTTCTGCGCAATCATTGCTTTGTCTGGTTGCTCTGCTTTGAGCGAGAGCTCCCTGTTTGGCGGCAGCGAGTGCGAATCTAAAATGGCTCGTGATTTTATGGAAAATGCTGAAGATAGAGTTTTCTTTGCTTTTGATAGCTCTGCAATCAGCGCTGATTCTGCTGAAATCCTGAATACTCAGGTTAAATGGCTGAAGAAACACCAGAATGTAAATGTTGTTGTTCAAGGCTACTGCGATGAGCGCGGTACTCGTGAATACAACTTGGCTTTGGGCGAGCGTCGTGCCAATGCTGTAAAACAGTATCTGGTTTCTCAGGGTATTGCTGCTGATCGCATTTCTACCATTTCTTATGGTAAAGAGCGTCCGGCTGTTTTGGGTAACAACGAAGCTGCGTGGGCTCAGAACCGTCGCGCTGTTACCGTTGTTAAAGCCGGTAACTAATTTATATAAATTAGAAAGAGAACGCACCTTTGCAGGTGCGTTTTTTTTTGGCTTGTTATTATGTGAAAAGTAAATTATCTTGTGGATGTTGATTGAAAATTTTAGACTCGAGGTAAAAATGAAAACGGCAAAATTTGGGTTGATGACAATGGCTGTTGTTTTGTGCGCCAGTCAGGCATATGCGCAAAGCGCATTGCAGACGGAAATTGATCAGTTGCGAGAAGATGTGCAGATTTTGCAACGGCAGGCGTACCGTAATAAGCAAGATGAGCTTAATCCGGCATCAGCTCAGAGTGTGGCAGTTCAGATTGGACAGTTTGATGAAAATTTGCGTCAGGCTATTGGAAAAATTGATGAGCTTGAATATAAAATTAAAACCTTAAACGAACGTCTTGACGTTATGAACAAAGATATTGATATGCGTTTTAGAATGTATGAGGGAAAGCCTTTGGAAAACGGCGGAATGAACAATGCAGACACGGCTGTTAAAAAGTTTGAGGCGCCGGTGGCAAAAGGAGCTCCGGCTTCCATAGTTGGTGGCGCAGTTGCTAAAGGCGATGATCTGGCACCGGTAAAAACGCAGTCGGCAGAGGATATTTATAAACAAGGTATGACTGCTATTAATGCCGGCAACAATGACGAGGCGGCTCAGAAATTTACGGCTTTGATGACAAAATATCCTGAGCATAAATTGGCCGGTAACGCGCAGTATTGGTTGGGTGAGGCTTATTATGCCAAAAAGGACTATGCCAAAGCGGCGGTGGCTTTTGGTAAGGGGCTGGAAAAATATAAGGACGGCAATAAAGGAGCCGACAGCTTGTTAAAGTTGGGAATGTCTATGCGCGAGCTGGGTAAAAAAGAAGAAGCTTGCACGGCTTTTAAGACTTTGCCGACAGAGTTTCCGAAAGCTGAAGAAACAACCAAAACCAAGGCCGCCGGCTTTGCTAAGGCGTTGGAGTGCAAATAAGTGCGGAAGTTCTTTGAGCAGTATCCGCTGACAGATGAAATTATCGCCGCCGGAGTTTCCGGCGGTGCTGACTCTCTGGCGTTGGTTTTGCGGCTCAAAGATATGGGGCGAAAGGTTGTTGCTCTCAGTGTTGATCATGGCTTGCGTCCGGAATCTGCGGACGAGGCGGCGTATGTTGCCAAAATTATGGCAGATGAGGGAATTGAACACCATATTTTGAAATGGGAAGGCACAAAACCGACTACGGCGATTGAGGCAGAGGCCAGAGAGGCGCGTTATAACCTTTTGTGCAGTTGGTGTTGGGAACATAAAATTAAATATTTGGCGGTGGGACATCATCGCCGAGATCAGGCAGAGACTTTTTTGCTGAGGCTGCAAAGAGGCAGCGGTTTGTATGGATTGAGCGGAATGCAGCCGCTGAGTTGGCGTAATGGGATTGAGATTATTCGTCCGCAACTTGATGATAATCCTGATGATTTGCGCGCGTATTTGCAAGAGCGCAAGATCCGGTGGGTGGAAGATCCGTCTAATCAGAGTCTTGATTTTCAGCGGGTGAAAATGCGCAAATTTTTGCCGGAATTGGAGCGTAAAACGGGGATAAGCGAGGAGCGTTTGGCTGAAACAGCAGCAATTTTGGCCCGAAGCAGAGCTTTTATTGAGAGTGAGGTGGAGCATCTGCGACAAACCAAGGTTCGTAATTATGGAAAGCGGATATTTTCGTTGGCCGGCGGAGTGGTTGCGGCGGTGCATGAGGAACTTGGTTATCGGTTGCTGAGCAATCTGTTGTGCCAGAGCGGAGAATTGGAATATCCACCCGAAGCGGTTGAGGTTTTGCGTTTGTTGGCGGAGTTGCAACAGCCGAATTTTAAGGGAGCGACTCTTGGGGGGTGTGAAATTTTTGCGGCGCAAAAGAGGATCTGGATTGTTCCGGAATTGCGAATCTCCGAGGTGTTAAGCAAAGCGAAATGGGAGAAAATCTTGCAATTTTTGCCGCAGTATGCTAATGCTAGCTTGCCCTATAAAGTGCGTCGGGCTTTATGCTATGAATATAAGAAGGTGTCAGATGGCAAAGAAAACAAAAAGTGATTTTATTTCAACCGGACTGGTTGCGCAAAATCGTCGGGCTAATTTTGACTATCTGATTGAGGAAAAATTTGTGGCCGGATTAGAACTGACCGGCACGGAGGTTAAGTCTTTGCGTTTGGGGCATGCCAATATTAATGACGCGTTTGGAATTGAAAAAAACGGCGAACTCTATATCTCAAATATGTTTATAGCCGAGTACGCTAATAAAGGTTATGCCAGCCATGCGGAAAAAAGAGATCGCAAATTACTTCTCAAGCGTAAGGAAATTGTTGATATAATTAATGCGTTGGCTCGTAAAGGTTCAACCCTTGTGGCGGTTCGCTTGTTTTTTAATGATAAAGGGTTGGCAAAGTTGGAAGTTGGGCTGGGACGCGGCAAGAAAAATTATGATAAGCGGGAAGCAATTAAAGATAGATACTGGAAACTTCAGAAAGCCCGCATAATGGCCATGGGGTAATAATAACTCGCTCCAAGGCCTTTGCCCAAAACAAAAGTGCCTTCACGCGCTATTATGGTACGCGTTCCGACACTTTTGCAACTTTAGAATCTATGGTTTAAGTATTTTATTCTATGCAGGTTTGACGATGTTAATGTGCAAATCTTTTAACTGTTGCTCCGTAACTTCGTTTGGTGCCTGCATCATCAGATCCTGCGCTTTGCCGTTGAGCGGAAAAGCAATCACATCGCGAATAACTTCTTCGTCCAGCAAGAGCATAATCAAACGATCTACGCCATAAGCGGAGCCAGCGTGCGGAGGAGCGCCAAACTTAAAGGCGCTGATCATGCCGCCGAATTTATTGTCAACAACACTGTTGGCATAACCGGCAATTTCAAAGGCTTTATACATAATTTCCGGTTCATGATTGCGAACCGCACCGGAAAGCAATTCAACGCCGTTGCAGACAAAGTCATATTGATAAGCCAGAATATCCAAGGGATTTTTGTTGAGGAGGGCGTCCATTCCGCCTTGCGGCATAGAGAATGGGTTATGCGAAAACTCAATCGCGCCGGTTTCTTCGTTTTCTTCATAGAACGGAAAGTCAACAATCCAACACATTTTGAAAGAATTGTGGTCTATCAATCCCATTTCTTCACCGACTTTGTTGCGCAAACGGCCGCTGAACTTGTCAAATTTTGTGTCTTTGCCAATTATAAACAAGATTGCGTCGCCAGTTTTGGCACCCAAAGTAGCGGTGATTTCTGCTAATTTGTCCTCATTGAAAAATCTGGATAAGCCTTTGGCGCCGGCCGCGGCCAAGGCAATATAAGCAACGCCGCCCATGCCTTCTTCTTTGGCATAGCCGTCAAGCTTATCAAAGAAAGATCTTGGCTTGTCTCCGGCGGAGGGAACAACCAGAGCCTTAACTACGTTGCCTTCTTTAACCAGAGAATCGTAAACGCCAAATCCGGACTCACCAAAAAACTGAGTGGCATTTTGCATAATCAGCGGGTTGCGCAAGTCTGGTTTGTCTGAACCATATTCAAACATTGCCTTGCGAAACGGAATATGCACAAACGGTGCTTGATCAACTTTTTTGCCAAACGCAAATTCATTAAAAATGGTGCCTAGCGTATGTTCGATAACCGCAAATACGTCTTCTTGGGTGGCAAAACTCATCTCCATATCCATTTGATAGAATTCACCGGGACTGCGATCAGCACGCGGATCTTCATCTCTAAAACAAGGGGCAATCTGGAAATATTTATCAAAGCCCGACACCATCAACAGCTGTTTGAATTGCTGTGGCGCCTGCGGAAGGGCGTAGAACTTGCCAGGATTCAATCGTGACGGCACCAAGAAATCACGCGCTCCCTCAGGAGAAGATGCGGTCAAAATAGGGGTCTGATATTCAGTAAAACCTTGCTCCCTCATTAATTGGCGGGAACGCTCAATGACCTTTGAACGCAATAAAATATTGTTATGAATACGCTCTTTGCGCAAATCCAAAAAACGATAGCGCAGACGAATATCTTCCGGGGCGTCATCTTCTATTGCTACCTGAAACGGCAAAACTTGTGCCTCTGAATAAACCACCAATGAGTTTACCTTGATTTCAATATCGCCGGTAGGCATATTTTTGTTAATGCTTTCGCGCGCTACGACTTTGCCGGTAAAACCGACGACAGATTCCGGACGCAGAGCCTCAATTTTGGCAAACAAATCTGAGTTGCTGTCAACCACACATTGAGTAATACCGTAATGATCTCGCAAATCCACAAAGCACAAATTGCCTAAATTGCGTTTGCGATGAATCCACCCCGCCAACTTAACTTCTTTATTAATGTCTGCTGCCCGCAGTTCTCCGCAGGTATGCGTACGATAGCTTTGCATGTTTGACCTCTATTAAAAATTAAATAAATCAGTTTCTCTTTTATTACGAAAATCAGCCAAAATCAACAGCAAAAGCACAAAAAAACAGAGTCTGTACACAACAGACTCTGTCAGCTAAGCAAAATTAAAGGTTCTTATACCTAATTTTGCGGAACTTTGGCTGAATATCAAGCGCTTCCGTCATTTTCAGAACCGCCTCTTTCCAGCCGTTTTCACCCAACACCGCTGGCCCTTGGCGATTGGTGTTTTCAGTATTGCAGCATATAGCATGCACGGTATTGTCTTCTTTGCGTTTGTAGGCATGAATTTTCAGGAATACACTATCATTACGATAAATTTCCTTGGCTACGGCACGGAATTTTTCCTGCCATGCCTCAAACCCGTCTTGCGGCACTACAAAGTCCATAACAGCGCAGTCAACCACAAAATACTGGCATTCGTTGCCGTATTTGTCCGTTTTAGGTTGCAAGTCTTTGTTTTCTTCAATCACATAGAACGGATAAAGATTATACCGTTCTGCCATGTGTTTCATGATGTCAAAGGCCGGTCCTTCGCGTTTGCGCAGCTCAATAAACAATACTTTCTCAACTCCTCCGGGCACAAGGGTTTTGCCTTTGCGAACTTTCGGAGAGAACTGTTTCAGCGCCGTAAGCACTGCATCAACAGCTCTAACATCTGCAGCATCTACGATTGCATACAGACGGCAGTCATTTTTTTTCTGCATAAAATCAGTTTTTTGGGTTATGTGGTAATATTTACATCATCAGAAGCACCACCAACTGACGACAACAAAATTCACTCTCAATAATAAAAAAAGGGAACCCTTTATATTGCATCTTTTCTAACAATGCAAGCCCTAATATTTGTTTGTTATTAAAAAAATATTAAGTTTGCGCTGATATAATCAGACACCGCTTAAGAAAATGGAAAAAATTATGGAATACATCACTACCACCACTGCTCTGGAAGATTTATGCCAGCATTTGGCCTCGCATAAATTTGTTACCGTTGATTTGGAATTTTTACGCGAGCATAGTTATTATGCTAAATTGTGTTTGATTCAGCTTGGGTCGGAAGAGCGTTGCGCGGTGGTCGATCCATTAGCTGAAGACATTGATTTGGCGCCGTTCTTTGCCCTGATGCAAAATTCTAAAGTCGTTAAGGTGTTTCATTCTGGGCGGCAGGATATTGAGATTATATACAATCTCAGCGGCAAGATTCCGACTCCGCTGTTTGATACTCAAGTTGCCGCCATGGTAACCGGCTTTGGAGAATCCGTCAGCTATGAGAATCTGGTTTTACATTTATTGGGGTGCCGTTTGGATAAGACCAGCCGCCTTTCTGATTGGAGCAAAAGGCCATTGACGGAATCGCAATTGTCTTACGCATTGTCAGATGTTACTCATTTGGTTAATCTTTATACGCGGTTGCAACAAAAACTGGATTTGCTCGGGCGTAATGATTGGATAAAAGAAGAAATGGCTGTTTTGGAGAATCCTAATACTTATGAGATTCGTCCGGAAGATGCCTGGCTAAAAATCAAACACCGGTCTCACAATGCTTTTTTCCTTACCAAACTTAAAGAACTGGCGGCCTGGCGTGAACGTCGCTCACAGCTGAAAAATACTCCGCGCCACAGTTTTATTAAAGATGATATGTTGTTGGCTGTTTGTACCGCAGATCCGCAAAATAAAGAACAACTTTGCCAGATACGCACTTTTCGTAAAGATATTGCCATGGGTAAACTGGGAGATGAGATTCTTGAGGTTTTGGAACGTTGTCGGCATATTCCCGAGGCAGAATATGTAACGCCGCCGAAATTAAAAGATTTACCGGATAAAAATTCTGCTCTGTTTGAACTGTTGAAGTTGTTGCTGAAAATAGTCAGTCAGCAGGAGGGCGTTGTTGCCAGACTCATTGCCAATGATGAAAATTTACACGCTTTTAGTTGTTTTCAGGATCAAAACAATCCTATTCTGTCCGGTTGGAAAAAAGATATTTTTGGCTCCAAGGCTCTTGAAATGCGAAGTGGAAACATAACTATTGCCTACAATCCGCAAAGCCGGAGTATTGAGTTTAGGACGCATGATTGATTTTAGGGATACATTTTTTGCAATAATTCCAGAATTTGTATAACTTTTTCGCTTTTGATTGAATAAAATATGGTTTGGGCGGATCTTCTGGTTTTGACAATGCCCTGACTGCGCAAAACGGCCAAATGCTGCGATAGTGCCGATTGTGAAAGTTTAACTTTTTTTTCCAATTCTCCAACATTGTTTTCACCGGCATAAAGGTTATACAAGATATCCAAGCGGCGTTCGTTTCCAATGGCTTTTAACATCTTTGCGCTGTTTTCAATGTCTTGTTTTTTCATGTTTTCCTCCCTGAAATTGGCACTTATCAGTAATATAATATACAAACAGCGGCTTTCTAGCCCACCGATTAATAATTATTGCCGTAGTCATAAAATTGCGTAACAACTTACGACAAGGGTTGATATTGTTTTTGCAATATATTAGGATATCGGCAACGAAAGGATTATTGCCCATGACTAACGAAGAAATTAAAAACTTGAGTTTTGAAGAGGCTTTGGCCAAATTAGAAAATATTGTTCGTGAATTGGAAGGCGGCCGCATAAAACTTGATGACGCCGTAGCCGCATATGAGCAAGCGGTGGCTCTAAAACAATTTTGCGAAGGCAAATTGGAAGCCGCGCGGTTGAAGATTGAAAAAATTGAAATTTCTGCCGATGGCGGTATATCTGCGACTGAATTTACTGTTCCCGAGGCATAATATGTCTGATTTTAAATTGCATCTTGCTGAGTTTTCCGCTGAATTTAACGCTAATCTGCCGGAATTGTTTATTTTTCCCCATGGGCGAGAGAGACGAGTAGTCGAGGCTATGTATTATTCAGTTGCCAATGGCGGCAAAAGATTGCGTCCATTTTTGGTAACCGCTACCGCCGGACTTTTTGGGGTTAGCCCGCAACAGTCATTTATTACTGCGGCCGCTCTTGAGTGCCTGCACAGTTATTCGCTGATTCATGATGATCTGCCGTCTATGGATAATGATGATTTGCGTCGCGGCAAACCTACTTGTCACAAACAATTTGACGAAGCAACCGCGATTTTGGCCGGTGACGGGTTGCTCACATATGCATTTGAATTAATCAGTTCTGATAAAAATCCTTTTGCGGCAGAGATTCGTTGCCGTTTATGCAATCTTCTGGCGTCTGGCGCCGGAGCGTTTGACGGCATGGTTGCCGGTCAGATGCTTGATTTGGATACCGAGCGCAGTCAAAATGTTGATGACGCCGAGGCCACCATTAAGCACATTGAAGAAATGAAAACCGGACGATTGCTGCGTTTTGCTTGCGAAGCCGGTGCCGTTTTGGGCAATGCTGGTCCGGTCGAATATCAAGCGCTGATAACTTATTCTCGCAAAATCGGCGTGGCTTTTCAGATTACCGATGATATCTTAGATGTTGAAGGCACGGTTGAGCAAATGGGTAAAACTCTAGGCAAAGACGCCGCTCAGGGCAAGCTTACGTTTGTTCAGCTATACGGAGTTGACAAAGCCAAGCAAATTGCCGCAAATTTAATCGGCGAGGCCAAACAATCTTTGCAAATATTTGGAGAAAAAGCCGCTGATTTGATTGCTTTGGCGGATTTTATCCTTAATCGACATCAATAAACGTCAGATAAACATATTTCGCTGTCGGCGACGGATTTTTCACAATTACGCCGACGGCGATTCTGCTGTCAGGTTTGAGCGTGGCGACAGATGGTTTTTGATTCATGCTTTGCAACAAAATGGTGTCTTTATCCAAAAGTTCCACATGTACAGTCGGAATGTCAATATTACGTTGAGTGGGATTGTTAATAAAACCCTTAACCTCCAATACTTTGCCGTTACCTACATCAATATAGTTCCAATTAACGTTTTGAAACTCCAACCCTTCGCCGGGGATTTTGGCTCTAATTCCGGCCAGTCTATATACTCCGTTCATAAATGGAATCGAACGCACAATTTCGTAACGATAATTATACAGCATCACCAGAGATAAGACAGCAATCACCGCCGTTATGATTTTAAGGTTGAATTTTCGGTTCAATCCCAGCATAGTTTTGAGCTGCATCAGCAATCGTTGCTGCCAGGGTAATTTTTGTTCTGCTTCAAACAGTTTTTCGCTTTGCGCGGACAATCGTTCAAAAACGTCTTTAATGTCAATCGCCGGCGTGGTCTCATTTTGAGCCTTGGTTTCTTCAGTTGGCACGGTCTCGGTATTGGCGTTGTCCTCAGCCTCATTTTCCGGCGCGGAGGCTTCTGCCGATGATGAAAGGTTGTTTTCTTCGTTGTCGGGCAGAGGCATAGACTCCGTTTGCGTAACGCTTTCGCTCATGCCGTCGCGATCAAATTTGAAAATCTCTTTGCAATTACCGCAGCGAAGGCGGCGTCCCGTTGCAGGGATAAGATTTTCATTAACTTCATAGCCCATATGGCATTTGGGACAATATATTTGCATATTTTCACCTCTGCTTTACATCATAGAATGAAAAAGCGTTTAATCAACGCAAAAAAGTACTTTATTAAAAGAATAATTACGATTACATTAAAACAAACAAGTTCAGGAGACACATCTTGCCAGAAAATATCAATAACATTATTGAGATGAACAATGTCGGAATCAGGTATGATCAGGGACCGGAAGTTTTGAGCGATATTAACCTTGCCTTAAAGCGCGGGTCTTTTCACTTTTTGACCGGTAAGAGCGGCGCCGGCAAAACGTCGTTGTTAAGCATGATGTATCTGGCGCAAAAACCAAGTCGCGGTCAAATCAGCGTTTTTGGCAAAAACATTAATTTTACCAATCGTGATTCGTTGGCTTCATTGCGGCGGCGCATCGGGGTGGTTTTTCAGGATTTTCGATTGTTGGAACATTTAAGCGCCTTTGATAACGTGGCGTTGCCGTTGCGTGTATGCGGCATGGACGAGCGAGAAGTGAGAAAACGCGTGAGTGAGTTGTTGAGCTGGGTAGAATTGGATCGCCATATGTTGGACGCCGCCGCCACTCTTTCCGGCGGAGAGAAACAACGCGTTGCCATTGCCCGCGCCGTCATAAATCGTCCGGAATTATTGTTAGCAGACGAGCCAACCGGAAACGTCGATAATTTTATCGCGCCCAAACTAATGAAACTGTTTGTTGAGCTTAATAAACTCGGTACGACGGTTGTTATTGCCACGCATAGTGAAAAACTGATTAATGATTTTGCTTATCCGCGGCTTCATTTGCAAAATCGCAGCCTCCATGTTTTATACCCGACAGATAAATCTACACTTGGAGGTTCCAATGCCTAAACCGATATTTATCGCTCGCAAACAGGAACTTCCGCTAAAAGGCGATACCACCAGTTTGTTTTTGCAGGTTATCATCTCGATTGCGGTGTTCATCTTTGCCATAACTCTTTCCGGAGTGTTGGCCATAAACTCGATTTTGGAAAACTGGAATCAAAGTATTTTGGGATCTTTGACTGTGCAGATAATGCCGGTTAATGATACAAATCATGAAAAAGCCGCCGCGGAAACGCTAGCGTATCAAGACAAAGCCATAGAATTTTTGCAGACGGTTGACGGGATTATCAAAGTGACACCTCTAAATGACAAACAGCTGAAGAATCTTATTCAGCCATGGCTTGGCGACGGTGTGAACATAGACAATCTTCCGATGCCGAGAATTATTGATGTAAAATTGGAACATAATGCCGACATTGATTTTGCCAGGTTGGCTCAGGATTTGTCTGCGGCCTCACCGCAAGCGTCGCTGGATAATCACAAATTGTGGCTTAGTAAACTGATTCGTTTTGCTGACGGGCTGAAACTTATCGCAATGACGGTGTTGCTTTTGGTTTTGGGCATCTCTACCGGCGCAATTTTTTATACCACTCAAATGAGTTTGGGATTGCATCGTTATATAATTGAAATTTTGCATATTATGGGCGCAAAAGATGCTTATATCGCCCAACAATATGCCAAGCGCATGGCCTTTTTAGGGCTTATCGGCGGATTGTTTGGTTTGTTGTTTGCCATTCCCACAATATTTTTTATCGGTTCTTTGGCAACTCAAATTGAGGGTGGAATCATCAGTGAAGCAACATTGAATATTGCAGATTGGCTAATGATTTTTATTTTGCCGCTGTTTGCAATGCTGATAGCCATGATTACCGCTTATTATACAGTAAAACGTACTTTGCAGAAGATGTTATAATGAAAAAACTGATTTTGATATCATTATTGCTGATAATTTCTGTCTGGTTGGGCGGATTTGGGTATTTTGCATGGAGAATAAACAATTATCAGCATGATGATTCTACTCATACGCAAGCGATTATTGCTCTTACGGGAGGACGATATCGTATTGCCGAAGCGGTCAAGTTATACAACCGTGGTTTGGCCGACAAACTGTTTATTTCCGGAGTGAGCAAAAAAACATCGCTTGATTCCATTAAAAAAAAGCAAAAACTCAAAATTCGCGACGAAGACGGTATTTTTTTGGGACATAGGGCTAAAAACACCGTCGGCAATGCCAAAGAAACCATAGCCTGGTTGAAGCAAAATCAGATTAATTCCATTAGATTAGTAACTTCAAATTATCATGTCGAGCGCAGTATTGCTGAATTTATGGCGCAAAATTCTGATTTGCGGATAATCGTCCATCCGGTTTATTCGGACAAAGTGCAAAAAAAATGGTGGACGAGTTGGCATACGTTCTCGCTTATTTTTGCAGAATATAATAAATTTCTGTGTGTGTATATTCGGTGTAAAATTTTTTCAAGAGGTAACCAATGATCTGTTTGCGTTCTTTATTATTTAATATTGTCGGCTATTTTACATTGGCTCTCGGTTGTGTTGTTAACTCAATCATTGGCGCAATTTCGCCCAAAGCCACCATCAAGGTCTGGAATTATGGTTTTATTCCTTTTTTTGTCTGGAGCCTTAAGAATATTGCCGGTATCAAAATTGAAATCAGAGGTTCTCAATATATTCGGCAGGAAAATGCAATTTACGCCGGTAAGCACGAATCCGCGTTGGAAACTTATGTTCTCACCAATTACATAAGACGCGCCACCTTTATTCTCAAAAAAGAGTTGACCTATATTCCTATCTTTGGCTGGGCTCAGCATTTTTACGGTATGATACCGGTTGATCGTTCTGCCGGATCGGCGGCGATGAAGAATATGCTCAGACACGCCAAAACCAAGACGGAAGAGGGGCGGCCGATAATCATATTTCCGGAAGGTACCAGACGCCAGCCTGGACAAGAGCCTATTTATAAGCCTGGTGTTGCTTTGCTGTATCAGCATTTGAATCTTCCGGTTATTCCGGTTGCCACCAACACTGGTTTGTTTTGGAAAAAAAGCTCGTTTCTTCGCTATCCAGGAACGGTAATTTTTGAGTTTATGGAGCCGTTGCCGGCGGGGTTGGACAAACAGCATTTTATGAGTGAGCTGCAAAACCGCATTGAGGACAAATGTCGAGAACTTAATGAAGAGACTGTTAAAAAATATCCATATACCAAAGCTCTGATGTATCATAAATAGGAATCGCAATGGACAATAAAGTTATCTTCAATCATCTAATAATTCCGTACCAATATTGTCTCAGATTTATCAGAGAAAATATGTGGGGACTGTGTTCTTTTTTATTTTCATTTGTGGTGGTGATAACTTTTATTGACGCGACCATAAGTCGCAACGCGGCAATCCGCGGTATCAAGTTCGGCATTGCTCGGCTGACATCGGAGCTAAACGAAGTCGGTTTGGATATTGCTTATGACAAGATAAGTTTTAACAATATATTTATATATCCGTTGGTTGAGGTTAAAAATCTGCAACTGTATAATTTGAAAGGAAAAAATTTATGGCAGATTAAAATCTCTGAGCTTGACGGACGGCCAGGGTTGTTTGATATAAAAAAATTAAAACTGCGCGCCGGAAATCAGGCGGAAATAAGTATTAACGGCACAACATACAGCACACATCTCGGTAGCGCCAAGAGCATTATCTCTTTGCAGACTGATTGGCGTATTCAAGAGTGGCAGACCTATCTGCAAAATATAAACATTAAAGACATTGCCAAAATTGCCGATATAACTTTTGTCTCAAGAAAACTGAATCATGCGAATGCCGCGCGAATCCTTACCCCAACAGTGGAGAGCCACCTTGACGCCAGACATATAGTCTTTAATGGGTTGATTAATTATCCGTTGGCGTCAGAAATGCAGCGAATTTATGCTAAATTTAACCTTATGGGGGCTTTGGATAACGGTGATACTTTGATGTTGGCGGCAGAAAACTGGCTTCATTCCGGAGGTTTTATTGAAATACCGTCAGTTTTGATTAATTGGCAACCTCTGCTTTTGGTTGGCCATGGCGATATTAAATTTGATGAAAATTTCTCACCCAAGTTGCAACTGCAAACTTCATCTAAAGCGATGATTAATCTGCTTGAGGATATGCAGTCTAAAAGCTATTTGGAGCGCAAGGGCGTTTTTGTCGCCAATATATTGCTAGGCGCCAAAGCGTTTAAGTTGCATGATGAAGACAAATATCTAACGGTTGCCACTCCGATTACTTATCGGGATAACAAATTGGCTATTGAGAATATTACCGTGAAGAATCTTACGCCGCAAAAACAGCAATAATTATTTTGGCAATTCCGTAACGGCGTTCTTCAATCTGCTCGAATCCTGCCGGCAAGGTTAGTTTTTCGTCCTTATGCACCTCAATCAGGCATAAGGCTGATTTTTTGAGCATAGACGACACCGCCCGCAATGCCGGCTCACTCAAGTTTTTGTTATATGGAGCGTCCATGAACAACACGTCATATTCGGGTGCGCCTTTGAGTTTGGCGGCATCAATATTTATAATTTGCAAATGTTCTTTTTCAGCCGGAAACAATTTGGCATTTTTAGTAATGGCTCTGACGTCAATATCCACTGCGGCCGCTTTGGCAAAACCTTGCGACAGCGCCTCCAAAGCAAACGCTCCCGTGCCACAAAAAACATCTATAAATTTGTATTCGCTAAAACTTCCCAAGCGAGAACGCAAAATATTAAACAAAGCCTCTCTGGCGCGGTCAGAAGTTGGACGAACGCCAACGCTTTCGGGCGAAATTAGTTTTTTTCCACGATATTTGCCACCAATTATTCTCATAGTTCAAACTTGCTTCCTAGTTGTTCACGCAAAACTTTGGTAGAGATCTCGCGGGCTTCTCCTTTTTTCAAGCTTCCTAATTGAAACGGACCATAAGATAGACGTATGAGCCGAGAAACCTCAAGCCCGATTGATTTCATCACTTTGCGAATTTCGCGATTTTTACCTTCGGTAAGGGTTACTTGCAACCAGGTGTTGGCGCCTTGTTGGCTCTCAATAATGGCGGTAATGGGTCCATATGCCACACCTTCCACAACAACTCCTTTTTGCAAAGGCGCTAATTTTTTGGCATCAACGAATCCATGAACTCTGACTTTGTAACGGCGCGCCCAGCCGTTGGACGGAAGCTCCAATTTGCGAGACAACTCGCCATTGTTGGTTAATAAAAGCAATCCTTCCGAATTAAGATCCAAACGCCCAACTGAAATTACTCGCGGCAAACCGGCCGGAAGATTATCGAACACCGTTGGTCGGCCTTTTTCATCTTTATAAGAGGTTACCAAACCCGTAGGTTTATAATAAAGCCACAAACGAGTAATTTCTTTTTGCGGTAGTTTTTCGCCATCAAGAAGAATTTTTTCATCGCCGCTGACATTAAAAGCCGGAGTACTGACCACCTCGCCATTAATACTGACACGGCCTTGAGAAATAAGCTCCTCGGCACCTCTGCGCGAACAAACGCCGGAACGCGCCATAAATTTTGCCAATCTTTCAGTCATTTTATACTTTCCTTTTTGTTTTAGATTTAGCATAATCATCTTAAAATACAACAAAAAAGGAATCCTATGGAACCACAAGATTATATGTGTCGCGCTTTGGAGCTTGCCAAACAAGCCGCTCAACAAGACGAAGTTCCGATCGGTTGTCTAATAGTTGATCCACAAACCGGAGAAATTATCGCTGAGAGTTATAACCTCAGCCAACATATTGAAGATGCAACCGCTCATGCTGAAATTAAGGCTATTCAAACGGCTTGCCGCAAACTTGGCTCCAATCGTCTGCGCGGACTTGATATGTATGTTACCCTCGAGCCATGCACCATGTGCGCGACGGCGATATCTTTTGCCAGAATTGAAAACTTATATTTTGGCGCGACTGATGCAAAGGGCGGGGCAGTCGTCAGCGGTGTCAAGTTTTATGAACAGCCGACTTGTCATCACAAACCACAAGTCCATGGCGGTATTTTGGCTGATGAATGCAGTCAAATTTTGAAAGATTTTTTTAAGAATAAAAGGTAGTCGGTTAAGCAATTTAATTACCATTCGCGCAATGACCCGCACGGCGGTGCGAAGCCGCACAGGCATAAGCAAGAATTTACTCGCTTGCTCGCCATTGGCTCGGCGCTCGGGATTGGGCGCGGTTTTGCACCCTTACTCCGTCATTGCGAGTGTGAGCGTTAGTGAACCGAAGCAATCCATATGACTTATAAACCCCTCCTAACCTCCCCTTAAAATTAAGGGGAGGAATCAAATGGTGCACTATCTAACCTCTCCCCTTGATTTCAAGGGGAGATAGAGAGGGGTTTAAAATTAAGTAATCCATCTTGTTTCTTGATAAAAATGGATTGCTTCTCGCGGCTATCGCCGTTCGCGCAATGACCCGCGACGGCGGCTCCGCATTGTCATTCCGGCGAAAGCCGGAATCCAGTAAATATTGCCTTATAATTTCTCCCCTTAATTTTAAGGAGAGGCTAGGTGGGGTTTAAAACAATTTTAAAATTGACTGACTCGCTTGGCTGGCTAAGGATAGAGAATTAATCGCCAACTGTTGTCTGGTTTGCAAGGATAACATATTGGCGGATTCTTCGTTCATGTCAGCTAGGGTTAATTTATCCGCGCCCTCGGTCAGGATATTTATCAAATTCTCGGTGAATTCCTGACGATTGGTAATGATTGAATAATTATTCCCTAACTCCGCAGTAAAAGC
>CAKQKH010000022.1 GCA_934248075.1 uncultured Alphaproteobacteria bacterium
CTTTCCCACGACGGTTTGGGCCTGTGGCCATCTGCGATTCCAAGACCGCTGCATTAAACCACTCTGCCACCTCTCCACGGTTTACGGACAAATATCTATATGAAAGTTTTGGCTTCGTCAAGAGTTATTTTATTTTTTATATGCATATTTTCGCAAAATGATTTTACTTTTTGGGACTGCTTGATAAGATTTTCTCATTCAGACAAGGAGTGAACATGCAAGATATTCAGGCTATGATCAGCGCGTTTTTTGAGTTTATTTATCATCGGCAGGAGGTTTGGTATCGACGCAATATATTGCGGCGGCAGGCGCCATGGACCGATGATGAAATTTTGCGCAATTACAAATTCTGCAATGTTTACCGTGAGTTGGACGGTGGCACGCAGGCAATTGTTAAATATTTGCGTCAGCCGGATATTTCTCCGCAAAATAAATTGTTTAACATCATCGCTTACCGCTTTTTTAACCGTCGCGATACTATTGAGCGTTTGTTTGGCGGTTTGTTGGATATTTCCTCTTTTGACCGCAAATATTATGAGCGACGCTTTGATGAAATCAAACGGCATGAAAACATTTTTTCCAACGCTTACCTAATAACCGCTCACGCTTATAATCCCGATTATCGCCCGCAAGACAAACATGTGCAAATTTTGTTGATGCTTGATGATTTGAGAGCCAAAATTAATGCCGTTATTGAAGAATTACGCCAATCTTCACCGCAGGAAGGATTGGCGGTAATTGCCCGCAATGTGCCTTTGGCCGGAGCTTTTTTGTCAGGGCAGATCTTGCTTGACGCGACCTATGCCGGAGATATTGTTGATTATACCGGCGATGATTTCTTGGTGGTTGGTCCGGGCGCCCATTGGGGGTTGAATATCATTTTCGGGCATAAACTTTCCAAAAAAGAAGCCGATGCCGAATGCCGCCGGCTATACCAGCGCCAAGCTGAAGAATTTGCCCGCCTTAAGGCCGAAAAACATTTGGATTGGGATTTGGTGCGCTGGCAAAATTCCAATTATCCTAATGCGCCGTATTTATGCCTGCACGATATTCAAAACAGTTTGTGCGAGTTTCGCAAATATTGGCGCCTCAAACATGGTGAAAAAGCCAAAAAACGTTATTTTTGCCCACAATAAGCCGTCTTAATCTTTTATAAAGCAAAAAACGTTAACCTGAATAAAATTTTAGCAGATTCGGGAGTAGGGTGGTGTTGCGAAAATCGTTAATTACGGCAAGTTTGGCTTTGTCTTTGGTGGTGGCGGCGTGTTCGTCCTCGGCCAACGTTACGTCTTTTGCTCCGCCCGAATATCTGAGCTGGCTTGACAAGCTGAAACTCGAAATGCGCGAAAAAGGCATATCTCAGAACACGTTGGATACCGTATATGCTCAGGATTTTTATCATCCGGCGCCAGAAGTGGTTAAGATTGATCGTCGTCAGGCGGAATTTGTTCTGACCTCAACCGACTATCTCAACCGCGTGGTGAACCGCAGACGAGTGGAAGAAGCCCGCCGTCGTTATGCCGAGCTGAAACCTCTGTTAACCCAAATCGAAAATCAATATGGCGTTCCCGGAAATTATTTGGTGGCCTTTTGGGGGATAGAAACCAATTTTGGCAGCAATTTCGGCGGTTTTAATACCATTGCCGCCCTGACTATGCTTAGCTATGACACCCGCCGCCCCAAATTTTTTCGCGCTCAACTTTATGAGGCGCTAAAAATCATTGACACCTGGAATATTGATTATACCCGTATGCAAGGCTCCTGGGCCGGAGCCATGGGGCATTTTCAGTTTATGCCTTCTACCTTTAATGCCTACGCGGTTGATTTTAACCATGACGGCCAGATAGATATTTGGCATTCGTTTGAAGACGCCGCCGCTTCGGCCGCCAACTATCTCTCTTCTATTGGTTGGCAAAGATCTCACCCTTGGGGTATGGAAGTCAGCTTGCCCTGGGATTTTGATTTTTCTCAAACCGGCCGCGGCAAAGTCAAGACCATTAAAGAATGGCGCAAACAAGGGGTGAAAACCAAAGACAATCGCGAGATTAAATTGGACAAGAAACTCGCCGCCGCCATTATTATTCCCGAGGGTAAAAAGGGGTCGGCTTATTTGGTTTTGAACAATTTTAACAAGATAATGCAATGGAATCGCTCGGAGAATTATGCTTTGGCTGTCGGCTTGCTGGCTGATTATGTTGTTTCGGATCGCCCATGGCAGGCCGCTTATCAAAATCCGGCCACCAGACTCAGAACCGATGATATTATTTTTATTCAAAGCTTTATCAACAAGTTGGGCTGGGGTAAACTTGATGAAGACGGCCAATTGGGCAGCCAAACCCGCGAGGCGGTAAAACAAGTGCAAAAAGCCGCCAAACTACCGGCTGACGGTTATCCGGACTACCAATTATTGCAGAAAATCAACCGTTATAATCCCGAGATCGGATTTGCCATTCCGGTGCCGGCAAGAAAATTACACAAGCCCAATTAATCGCTTTACGAAGTCTGAAAAACAGTATAAGTTATCAGGCAAATGATTTGGATAACGGGAAATTAGATGATAACCAACAATAACAAGCTGTTAGTCATGGTCCTGATTGGCGCGGCCATGATGTTAAATGCCTGTACTTATGGACGCATTGGCGCCGGAGGCTATACTCAGGCCGAGGCCATTAAAGGTCAGGGCGGGGTTTACAAAGTCGGCAATCCTTATAAAATTATGGGCAAATGGTATTATCCCAAAGAGGATTACCGCTATTCCGAGGTGGGAACCGCCTCTTGGTATGGCGAGGATTTTCACGCCAAAAAAACCGCCAACGGCGAAAAATATGATATGCACGCTCTGACCGCGGCGCATCGAACCTTGCCTTTGCCCAGTATTGTCAAGGTTACCAATTTGGAAAACGGGCGTTCTTTGGTGTTGCGGGTTAATGACCGCGGACCCTATGCCAAAAACCGCATAATTGATATTTCCAAACGCGGAGCGCAGCTGTTGGGGTATCAAACTCAGGGAACCGCCAAAGTTCGGGTCGAGATATTGGAAAAAGAGAGCCGTGAACTCAAGGCCGCATTGCTTGGGCAGCCTTATGCAACCTCATCATCATACGCAGCGACCTCGACCAAACCGGTTAAAACCATTGCTCAGGTTCCGGCGCAACCGATTAAACCTTTGCAGTTGATCGGCGCCGAATCTCCGGCCATAACACAGGCCGCTGCGGCCGCTCCGACCTATGCCAAGGGCAGTTGGTTTGTGCAGGCGGGCGCCTATTCCAATGAAAACGCGGCGCAAAATTTGAGCCGTCAGCTGGCCAAATACGGCGCTACTCATGTGTCTCCGGCCACCATCAACGGCCAAAGGTTTTACCGCGTTCGCATGGGGCCATACGGCTTTAAGCCGGAGGCTGAGGTCTCGTTGGCCAAAGTCAAACATTTCGGTGTTTATAACGCCAAGGTTATACAGGATTAAATCATAAAGAAGGTGTGGATAGCTATGTTTAAGAATAAATTGTTAGTATCAGCCGCCGTACTCTGCGGTATGTTATCAGGAATAAGCGCCGCCGGCGCCATTGAGACCAAGGCTCGCAATCTGATTCTGATGGACTATGACACTGGTCAGTACCTTTATAGCAAAGACGCCGACAAAATGATTCCGCCGGCCTCTATGAGCAAACTGATGACGGTGTATATTTTGTTCAGCAAACTCAAAGACGGCAGTTTGTCTTTGGACGATACTTTTTCGGTCAGTGAAAACGCCTGGCGCAAAGGCGGCGCGGCCAGCGGCGGCTCAACCATGTTTTTGAAAATCGGCGACAAAGTTCGGGTTGAAGATCTGCTCAAGGGAATCATTATCCAGTCCGGCAATGACGCCTGCATTGTTGCGGCTGAGAATCTGGCCGGCAGTGAAGAGGATTTTGCCGAGGAAATGAACAAAAAAGCCAAAGAAATCGGGCTTGAGCATTCGCATTTTGCCAATGCCACCGGTCTGCCGCACCCCGATCATCGGATGTCGGTGGAAGATTTGGCCAAACTGGCGCACCATATTATTGCCGAGTTCCCGCAGTATTATCATCTGTTTTCACAAAAAGAATTTGTTTATCAAAATATCCGTCAGGGCAACCGCAATCCGTTGCTTTACAGCATGCCTTATGCCGACGGCCTCAAAACCGGTCATACGGAAGAAGCCGGTTACTGCCTGACTGCTTCGGCCAAACGCGGCAATCGTCGGCTTATCGGCGTGTTTACCGGTCTGAACTCCAACAAAGAGCGTTCGGAAGAGGCTGATAAAATCATGAGCTGGGGATTCCGCGAGTTTGATAACTACACCATTCTCCAAAAGGGTACCAAGATTGCCGATATTCCGGTTTGGTATGGCACCGCCAAAGAGGTTCCGATGCTGGTGTCGCAAGATGTGATTCGCACCCTCAAAAAGAGCAAATCCGACGAGATTAAATTGGTTGCCTCTTATGACAAACCAGTCAAGGCGCCGGTCAAGGCCGGACAGCAGCTTGGTGTAATCAAAGCCCAAATCCCCGGCCAGCCGACTTTGGAGATTCCGTTGGTGGCCGCCGCTGATGTGGCGGAAGTCGGGTTGTGGGGCCGCATTCGCAAAAACATCTCTTATTTATTGCTGGGAGTTGATTAATGAGCGGCCGTTTTATCACTTTTGAGGGCGGCGAAGGCACCGGCAAATCCACCCAGATTAAATTGCTGGCGCAATATTTGCAGTCTCAGAAGATAAACACCGTTATCACCAAAGAGCCGGGCGGCACGCCGTTGGGGCAGGAGTTGCGGCATATTCTTCTGACCGGCGACAAGAACAAAATGGACGCCACTACCGAGGCCTTGTTGTTTTTTGCCGACCGTCATGACCATATGGCTTCTTTAGTGTGGCCGGAATTGGCGCAAGGCCGCTGGGTTTTGAGTGATCGTTTTGCCGATTCTACCGAAGCTTATCAGTGTTATGGGCATAATGGCCGCGTTTCTAAAGCCATGTTGGATAGCTTGTATCAAATTGCCGTCGGTGATTTTAAGCCGGATCTGACCATCATTTTAGATATTGATCCCGAGATTGGCATCGGGCGATCGTTGGCTCGCGCCGCCGGCGAGGTTGAAAAAGAAATCCGCTTTGAGGGGATTGATATTGCTTTTCATCAGCGCCTGCGTCAAGGCTATCTTAAAATCGCCGCCGCCGAACCACAGCGCTGCGTGGTGCTGAATGCCGACAAGACCATAGAAGAATTGCATCAGGATATTATCAAAGTTGTTGCCGCAAGGCTGGGGGTATAAGTGGAAAACGCGTCAACCGAACCGCAATATAATAACTTTTTGCTGGGGCATGCTGATGCCGAGCAGCTGTTTTTGCGTTGTTGGCAGGACAATTCTCTGCACAATTCCTGGCTGATTTCCGGCATTAAGGGCATTGGCAAAGCCACGCTGGCTTTTCGGTTGGCACGTTTTATTTTGAGCGCGGATGAGAACGACCGGCAAAAATACACCAGCTTGCAGGTTTCTCCCGATTCGCAGGCTTATAAACTGATTGCCAACAACGCTCATCCGGATTTTAAGATTCTGCAACGCGATTATACCGATACCGACCGCAAAAAGATTCTCAAGGCTATCAAAGACGGCAGTCAACTCAGCCCCGATGAGCTTAAAGAACTCAAAAAATCGGCTTTTATTCGAGTTGACGATGTTCGTACCATTAATGAGTTTTTGTCGCGCCGTTCTTCCGGCGACGGCTGGCGGGTTGTGTTGATAGACAGCGTTGATGATATGAACAGTGCCGCCGCCAACGCCGTGCTGAAAATTTTGGAAGAGCCGCCGTATAAGACTCTGATGCTGCTAATCAGCCACAATCCCAACCGTTTGTTACCGACCATTCGCTCGCGCTGTTCCAAATTGGAGCTAAAACCATTGTCAGACGGCGAGGTTGCCAGCTTATTGCGCCGCTATCGGCCGTCTTTGCCCGAGGCCGAGGTCAAAAAAATTACCGCCATTGCTTCCGGCAGTATCGGCAAAGCTTTGAGTTATGCCGACAACGATGCCGCCGGTCGCTATGATGCTTTGTGCGCTTTGATTGCCGCCGGCAAAAACTTTAGGACGGCAGATGTTTTGGATTTCTGCGCTGAAGCCGCCGCTTCGGAAGAGAATTTTGATCTTGCCCAAGAGCTGTTGCTCAAATTTTTGAGCGAACACGCCAAACACACCGACAAAGTGGTTGAAACTGCCGATTGCTGGAGCAACGCGATTAAGACTTTTGCCGAGGCTGATACTTTAAATCTTGATAAAAAGCAGACATTGCTTAATATTATTGTAAATATTTGTAAACAATTGTAAGAGGAAACTATGTTAGTAGATAGTCATTGTCATCTTGATTTTGACGATTTTGACGGCGATATTGCCGATATTATATGCCGCGCTAAAGAAAACGGAGTTAACATGATTCTAAACGCCGGCAACAACTTAGATGAGCTGCCCAATCAGCTGGCGTTGTCGGAGCAATATCCGTTTGTTTATGCCGCTGTCGGCGTGCATCCGCACAACGCCGCCGAATATCCGGAGCTGAAAGCTGAAGATATTATTCCTCACACCAAACATAAAAAAGTCATCGGCATCGGAGAGACCGGACTTGACTACTACTATGACTACGCTCCCAAAGATTTGCAGATTAAGCTGTTGCAAGAACACATTAAGGCCGCGCAAGAGACCGGATTGCCGATAATCATTCATAACCGTGATTCCGATGACGATATGGCCGCGGTTTTGGGCGAGGCGTACAAACAAAAGCCGTTTGCCGGCATGATTCATTGTTTTAATTCTTCCGCAAAATTTGCCGAGTTTGCGTTGTCAATCGGATTTTATCTTTCCGCCTCGGGAATGATTACCTTTAACAAATGCGGCGAATTGCGCGATATTTTTGCCGAATTGCCGCTGAATCGCTTGTTAATTGAGACAGACTCTCCTTTTTTGGCGCCGATTCCGGAGCGTGGGCATCGCAACGAACCGTCTTTTGTGCGTTATGTGGCGGAAAAATTAGCGCAAATTCGCGATATGTCTTTTGATGACATTGCGCAACTCACCTCAGACAACTTCTGCACTTTATTTCGCAAGGCCAGCGATAAAGGGCGGAGGAAGTATAAATGAGCTATGCCATTTTTATGGGCGCGGGTGCGGCGCCCGGCGTTCCTTCGCTGAGCAGTGGTTGGGGCTTTTGCGATTCTGCCAATCCGCGCAATGTTCGCCGCCGTATTGGCACATATTATAATTTTAACGGCACCGAGATTTTGGTTGACACCTCTCCGGATTTACGCATGCAGTTGCTTGATAATCAGATCACTCGTCTGGACGCGGTGCTTTACACTCATGTTCACGCCGATCATTTGCATGGTATAGATGACTTGCGGGAAATCAACCGTATCAATCACTGTAATTTGAATTTTTATGCGGTTAAAAGCGTGTTGGAGCTTATCAAACGCCGTTTTGGCTACCTGATAACCAATCCCAATGAGGTCAAAGACGTTATTCGCACTCCGAGTTTGGTTGCCAACAAAGCTTCTTTCGGCCAGAATTTTTGGGTTAAAAATGTCAAGATAACTCCATTGCGCCTGAGCGGCCATAACGTTCCCTCCAACGGCTATTTGTTTAATGACGGCGAGGTGGCGCACATTGCCGATTTCAAGTGGATGCCGCCTTCGACCCTAAAGCTTTTGACCGAACGAAAGATTAATCTTTTGGTTATGCCGCTGACCACGCCTTATGGGCAGAAATATCATGCCGGCTGGAATGAAGTTTGGGCTTATATAGAAAAAATTAACCCTCAGAAGGTTATTATCAACCACATGGCCAGCGAATGCGATTATGCGGCGTTGCAGCAATCATCGCCCGATAACGTGATTCCGGCCTATGATAATATGAGAATTGAACTGTGAGGATTATATAAAATGTTATGTATATACCATATCGCCGACCATGATGGCAAAGGCTCTGCCGCCATTGTCAAACGCCGCTTTCCGGAAATTGAGCTGCTGGGACTGAACCATGATATGGATATACCTTTTGAAGAAATCCGCAAGCATGATCAAATCATCATCTGCGATATTGCTCTGCCGCTGGATTTTATGTTTGAACTTAATGAAACCAAAGACCTGACCTGGATTGACCACCATGCCTCGGTGATTAATGAATACAACGCCATCATGGCTAAAGGCGGACACAAAGAAATCAAAGGCCTGCGCCGCATTGGTACGGCCGCGATCTGCCTGACCTGGGAATATTATCATCAGCAGGAGCCTATGCCAGAGGGAGTGGTTTTGCTTGGTTTGAATGATATTTTTGATTTGCGGGATCCGCGGGTGCGTCCGTTTGAATATGCTTTTCAGTCTTTAGGGGTAAATCGTCCTGATGATGACACCTGGAATGCTTTGTTGAATGGTTCCATGGACATCGACGCCATGGTAGAGGTCGGCAAGTCGATTCTCTCGTGGATTAAGATTCGCAATATCCGTTTATCTCACAACATGGCTTTTGAGAGTGAGTATATGGGTTACAAATGTATTTGCGCCGATATGCCGCAAGGTTATTCGGAGTTTTTTGACGCCGTACCCAATGTTCAGGATTATGACTTTATGTGCAATTTCTATATGAACAAGCGCAATTTGTGGAATTTGTCTTTTTATACCGCCAAAGATAATGTTGATGTCTCAAAAATCGCCGCGACTTTTGGCGGCGGCGGGCATGTTAAGGCCGCCGGAGCCTCAAAACTCAAAAAATTGCCGGAATTTTTACTCAAAAGCAAAGCCTAAAAACAAAAACACCGGCCTTTGTAAGGTCGGTGTTTTAATTTTACTAAGCATCGAAGAACTTTCTGTCCGGTGAATCGGCCAGATATTCCTCAAAATCCTTGCCGTACTGATATCTGCCCACAAAGTCGTGGTACATAAAAATATCAGTATATAGAGCATGGTCGTACTGCTCCGGCAGGAAACTGTTGCGGGCTCTGAGGTCGGCCATGATGATGTTGGTGACCGCCTCTTCATGGTTGATGCCGTAAAGCAGTTCCTGATAGTTTGGCCACCCCATGTTGGAGTAGTTAACTATCAAATCCTCGAATCTGCTCCAGTCGGCCTCGGCCACACCAGGGAGAAGGTAGCGCTCCTTGCTCAAATCCGGCGCGATGTCGGTTCTCAGCGGAGTTGTGTCCTTTAGCAGTGGACCCAATGACGCCGCAACGTAACCAAGCAATAATTCCGAGATATGTCCTTCCGGCACACTCAGGTTCGTTTCAATCGGGCAGTGGATAACCGCCAAATTGATTTTGATACCTTTGTATTCAGGCTTGGCCAGCTCCAACATGCCTTCCGCCAACAGACGTTTGTCATAGCTGCAGTTGCCGCTGCAGAGCAGGAAGGTGGCTTCTTTGAGATTCTGTGCTTTGGCTAAGGCCAGCATCTCGGAGAAATTCCCCTTGGTGTCGGTGTCAGAAACATCGCGTTCGAATCTGCGAACGTAATATTCCGGCGCCATCAGCTCCAGACAGCGCATATAGGCTTCGGCCTCGGTTTTCACCATCAAGCCGCACTCTCTTTCAAACACGGACTTGAACAAGCCTTTATTGCCTTCTTTTCCGGTGAAAAACATCGGCAACACGTTGCCCACTGTTTTGAGGTGCCAGCGCACTGTCTCAAAAGCGAACAAATACGCCGCCATGTGGCCGGAAAAGCAAACCACAAACGGATTTACCAATCCGTCCGGAATGTCATACATTCCGTAAACGTTTGCCGTTGCCTTTTCGCCGTCAGCATTGAGATACTCAAAGCTTTCGCCTGGTTTGCAACCGCCAACTTCCTCGGCGTACTTCAGCATGTCGATGATTTCTGCTTTGGCGTTTTCGTCAAAGCGATGCGGTTGCGGCAATTCGCTGATATTTTCGGCTACAAAATTTCGACCAGCTGCATTGCATTTCCATTCGTTTTGAGCTAAAAGATCCTTGACCTCAGCTCTGATTTTTTTCTCATTATTCATTTTTATGAAATTTAATAGTTTATATTTAATTTTTTACAAGAGACAGATTACCATATTTTTTGTCTAAAAACAACCTCTTTTTATAATCAATCGCCGCCAACACACAAATCAGGGGAATTTAGCGTTTTTTGTGCTTGAGATATTTATAAAATGTTGTAAAATCTGCGCTGACAAAATAATTAAAATTAAAAAATTCGGAGATCTTATCAATGTCAAAAGTACTAATTACCTCAGCGTTGCCTTATATTAACGGTGTTCCGCACCTCGGACACATGGTCGGCTGTCTGGTGCCGTCGGATATTTATGCGCGCTACATGCGAATGCAGGGTAATGAAGTGCTTTATATTGCCGGTACCGACGAACACGGCACCACCTCTGAGGTTGGCGCCCTCAAAGAGGGCATGGATGTTCAAGCCTATTGTGATATGTATCATGCCCGCCATGCTCAAACTTATAAGGATTATAACCTTTCGTTTGACTATTTTGGCCGTACTTCCAGCCCGCAGAACCAAAAAGCCACTTATCATATTTTTGAGCAGCTGGATAAAAACGGTTTTATTGAAGAGCGCACCATCAAACAGTTTTATTCGGTTGATGACCAGATGTTTTTGGCCGACCGCTACATTACCGGCACTTGTCCTTATTGCGGTTATGAAAAAGCTCGCGGCGACCAGTGCGAAAACTGCACCAAAGTGCTGGAGCCGACTGATTTGATTAATCCCAAAAGCTCGGTTTCCGGCTCCACCAATCTGGAAGTCCGCGAAACTAAGCATTTGTTTCTCAATCTGCCCAAGATTGAACAGCGTCTCAGTCAGTGGCTCAAAACCAAAAAGCCGTTTTGGCCAGATGTGGCTTATACCATTGCGCAAAAATGGCTTAAGGAAGGCCTGCAGCCGCGCTGCATCACCCGCGACCTCAAATGGGGTTTTCCGGTTAATAAAGAAGGTTTTGAAGACAAAGTATTTTATGTGTGGTTTGACGCTCCTATCGGTTATATCGGCATCACCATGGAATGGGCGGATCAAAATCCGTCTGAGCGCAATTGGAAAGACTGGTGGCTCGATGCCAAAGATGTCCGTTATGTCGAGTTTATGGGCAAAGACAATGTGCCTTATCACTCAATCACTTTTCCGGCCACATTGCTTGGCACCGGCGAAAACTGGACCATGGTTGACTACCTCAAGGGTATGAGCTACCTCACTTATGAGGGCGGCAAGTTTTCCAAATCTGAAAAACGCGGTATTTTTGCCGAAGACGCTATCAAAGAGTTTCCGGCCGACTATTGGCGCTATTGGTTGATGAGTAACGCGCCTGAGGGGTCTGATTCTTCTTTCAGCTTTGATTTGTTCGCCGCCGTGGTCAACAAAGATTTAAATGGCGTGCTGGGCAACTTTGTTTCGCGCGTGCTAAAAATGACATCTTCCAAACTCGGTGATACCGTTCCGGAGTGCGGTGAGTTTACCGCGGCCGAAAAAGAGCTGATTGCCAATTTACAAACCGGAATTAATAACTATTTCAAATATATGGACGAGATGGAATTCCGCAAAGCCATGAACGAGTTGCGGGCGATTTGGGTTGAGGGCAACAACTACATTTCCGCCGCTGAGCCGTGGGCGGTTATCAAAACCGATCCTACCAGAGCGGCCACGATTTTGAACGTTTGTATCAATCTTATTCGCATTTTTGCCATTTTGAGCGCTCCGATAATGCCGACCGTATCCGCCGCCATGTTGGAACGCCTGGGCCTAAAGATTGAGGATATGCCGAGTCTTAAAGGTTTTGACGCCGCCAAAGAAATATCAGCCGTCAAAGCCGGCACGCCGTTTGTTGTCGGCGAGACTTTGTTTGAACGCGTCACTCCGGAAAGAATTGAGGAGTTGAAACAAAAATACGGGAGCAGCAAATAATGATAAAACGCCGCCGCGCCAAAGAAGATGATTACATCGGCCCGCTCAAGGGCTGGCCTAAATTTTTTCATCGACTGTTCTTGCTGATAACCTTTCCGTTGCGCAAACCGTTGTGGACTTTGCTGATTTTGTTGCTGATGTTTTTGGTGCCGACTTTTCGTGGTGTAAAACCTGCCGAAGTTCATCTTTGGTATTGGCAAAAAATCAAACATTCTTCAGACACCATCAGCGCCACGGTTGCCGACAAAGCCAAAGATTTGTCCGCCAACTTGCCGCAAATGCTGCCAACAGAAGAACCTGTTGCCGCGGCTCCGGTCAAGGTGGTGGAAATGCCTGCCCAAAAGAGCAGCCGCACTGTTTTTGAGCGCGCCAAATCCGCGCCGGTAGTTGTGCCTGAAGCAGTCGAGGCGACGGTTACCCCCGCCGCGGAAGTGGCCGTAAATACGCCAACAAACCCAACGCCGCGCAAAGAACTCCGTCTCAAATACCTGAACCAGCCTCAAACTGTTTCCGGTTTGGCGGCTGTCATCAGCGCCAATGTTTTGATGATTGGCAAAAGCGAAATGTTTTTGTATGGCATTTACGCCGATCCGGCTTCTGCTAATGGGCGCGCCGCGGCAGAATATTTGCATGACGCTACCGCCGGACAAATTGTGTCTTGCCAAGTTAATGCCTACACTTATCAGGGGGTAGCCACGGCAATTTGTCACGTTGGCGACACCAATCTCAATCGTGAGTTGGTAAACCGCGGTTTTTCCAAAAACGTGGCTCTTGATTAGGAGTAACGCCCATGTGGCAACCGGTTTTAATGATTAGCGGCTATTTCATCAGCGTTTTAGGACTGTCAATGCTGATACCGGCCGCATTGGACATTTATTATACCGGCGCCAACTGGTCGTTGTTTGTAACATCGTCGATTATTTCCCTGTTTATCGGTTTATCTTTGTTTTTAGCCAATAACAACAAACTGCGCAACATCACCGTTCAACAAGGATATTTGCTCACTGCAATCAGCTGGTTTTCAGTGGCTTTGTTGGCGGCGTTGCCTTTTTTGCTATATGGAACTCCGGCCGCCGATGCGGTTTTTGAGGCGGCATCGGGCATCAGCACCACCGGCGCCACCATATATGCCAATGTGGAGGCGTTGCCGCATTCGATTCTGTTGTGGCGGGCGCTGTTGCATGGTTTGGGTGGAGTAGGGATTGTTATTTTCGCCATTGCTCTGATGCCGTTTTTAGGGATTGGCGGAATGCAGATTTTTCAGCGTGAAAACTCCGATGTCAACGAGAAGTTTTTGCCTAAAATCAGCTACATTGCCAAAAGGATCATCATTGTTTATGTCAGCCTTATCGCTCTTTGCTTGGCCGCGCTGAAATTAGCCGGCATGGGGTGGTTTGATGCTCTTTGTCAGAGTGTTTCAACCGTTGCCACCGGCGGTTTTTCCACCAAAAATGCCTCTATCGGCGCTTTTCACAACCCCACCATTGAGTGGATTATCACCTTGTTTATGTTTATTGGCGCTTTGCCGTTGACACTGTATCACAGTTTGCTTGCCACCAAGAATTTTCACTCGTTGCGCACATCTCAAGTGGCGATTTTCAGCAAAGTCTTGGGCTGCTATATTTTGGGCGTGGCTTTGTGGCTGTGGTGGAGCGGCATCTACGACTTTGCAGACGCCTTGCGCAACGCCGCTTTTAGTGTCACTTCTCTGGTGACCACCACCGGTTTTGCCACGGTGAATTATTTAGATTGGAGCGTGTTTGCCGGCACTTTGTTTTTGATTTTTGCGCTCACCGGCGGCTGCACCGGCTCAACCTCCGGCTCAATCAAAATCTTTCGTTGGCAAGTGGTGTTTGCCCAACTGCGTCATACTTTTATCACCATTACCGAGCCTAATCGCATGGTTCCACTCAAGGTTGGCTCCGGCACCGTCAACTCCGAAGTTTCGTCATCTATATTTATCTTTTTTGCGGTTTATTGTTTTAGTGTCGCGGTCTTGACCATGCTGGTTTCTATCTGCGGTTATGATTTTTTCACCGCCTTTAGCGCGGTTATCGCCTGCATTACCAACACCGGCCCCGGCATCAGCCGTTTGACCGGACCAGACGGCAATTATGCCGTTTTTACGGACAGCGTCAAATATATCCTCTCTTTTGCCATGATTCTCGGCCGTTTGGAGGTTATGACCGTATTGGTGATTTTCACTAAAAACTTTTGGCGATAATTATTAGGTTTGCAAGGCCTCGGCGTTGAGGGCGTCTTCGCTTTCTTCCTCAAAACTTATAAAACCGTCTTCCTCAGGCGTTTCCGCCGATGTGTCGGCCGGTTTTTCTTCCGGCTGTTGCGGTTCTTCCGCCGCCGGCGCGTCAGCGTCTATGCTTTGGGTTTCAATTTGCAACAAAGCCTTGGGAGCGCCGTCATCGTCGCTATCGTCGATGTCTTCATTGCCGCCGACTACCACCGAGACAACCTCTTGTGTTTTGGGCGCATCTACGCTCTCAGCCTTTGGCGCTTCCAAAACTTCAGTTGCCGGCGAATTTTCCTCTGTCTGCGCGACGCTTGTTTCCGGCGTCGGTTTGTCGGGGGCAGGGGAAACTTCTTGCATCGGCACTTCATCTCGCGCTTTCAGTTCCTCGGCGCTGAGCAGTTTAAAGTTTTTGGTTTCGCCATTGTGGCACTTGAGCAGCCAAACATCATAAATCGGGTGTTCAACCGCGTTAATCGCCGGAGAGGAAGACATCATCCAGCCCTTAAAAATATTTAGCGGTTTGTCCGGATTATAATTGTCAACCACATCTACAAAGGCGGTGTTTTCGGGTGTTTCTTCCGGCGAGCGGGTAACGCATTTGCGCACCACGATTGAAAAACTGCCGAATTTAGCTTCTCCGTTGACCGGAACATCTATCTCGCTGACCCGTCCGGTTATTTTATCCATAGCCTGCATTCTGGCCATATTGGTCTCAATATTGGTCGCCGCAGCCGGCAAAACCGTGGTTGTCAGCAACAAAGCCGTGCCAAACAGGAGTTTATTTATTGTTGTCCGCGCCATTGTCCGTTACCATAAAGATGATTTCACCGACCATATCCTCCAAAGTCTTAAAATCTTTGGTGTTTTTCATAATATCGCCGTCTTTGAGAAATTCTTTTTCGTGACCGGGTTCAATCTTGATAAATTTATCGCCGACCAAACCGTCGCTAACAATCGCCGCCTCACTGTCAACCGGCAGATGAATGTCCGAAGACAAGCTCATTTTAACCTGAGCGGTATAATCCTCGTCATCAAGTGACTGTCCGATAACCGTGCCGACCTTAATGCCGTTGATACGCACATCGGAACCTACGGTCAAACCGCCGACTTTCAGGAATTTGGCGGTAACGTTGTATCCCTTAACCACCTGCAAATCAGAAACATTATAGGCAAAATAAGCAAAGAATGCGGCCACTGCCAACACCACAATTCCCATAATTGTCTCTACTGGTCTTTTATTCATTATAGTTCTCCTTATTTTTGGTTTGATTTGCGGTTGGCTTTGCCGATACCGATGATTCTATCCAGCAACTCGTCTATAACCATGGCGTCTTGCGTGTAGGCAAACTCGCCGCCGGCCGGAATCATATCTTCGGATCCGCCCGGTTCAATTTCTATATATTTTGGCCCCATAATTCCCGAGCTGACGATTGAGGCGCTGCTGTCATCGGGAAGTTTGACGCTGTCCTTGACTTCCAAAGTCAAAATCGCCTTAAAATTATCATCTAATCTGGCGCCGACCACTTTGCCTACATTCATGCCGGCCAAGCGCACCAAATCTCCGACCAACAATCCGTCGGTGCGGTTAAATCTGGCTTCAATCGGATAATAATTTCCTTCTTCCAGATGAGTAACCCGACGATTGGCCAAAACCCAAAAGGCGATTATCGCCAGAATACCCAAAGCCACTCCAAAACCAATTTTCAGATATTTGGTTTCTTCGCGGCTGTATGCCTCTCTAATCAACATAATTCACAATCCTTTGCACTAAATCTGTTAATATTCATAATGCAAAATAAATATTTTGTCATCAAGATTTTGAAAATTGAAAATAGTTGTGAAAGAAAAATGAAAATAGCTGTTAAACTCCTTATTTATTAATATAATAATCACATAAAAACATAAACTCGGAAACAGGTCTTAATATGCTGGTTGTAAAAAATTTATCCAAATCTTTTGCCGATATCAAAGCTGTAAATAATGTCAATTTCTGCCTTGAAGATCATGGCGTAACCGCGTTGTTAGGACCAAACGGCGCCGGAAAAACCACGCTCTTGCGCCTGATTAGCGGCTATTTCAAGCCCGACGGCGGCGAGATTATTCTTAACGGTGTTAGCGTGGTTGACGACCGCTTGCAAACTTTGCGCTCGTTTGCCTATGTTCCGGAAACCGGCTCTTTGTATGGCGAGATGAGCGTGGCCGAATATATAGATTTTATGGCTAAGATTCATCGGCTTCCTTTGCAGGATTTTGCCGACAATCTGGCATCTTTGGTTCAGGAGTTGGGATTGCAAGACGTGCTTGACCAACGGTGCGAAACCTTGTCAAAAGGTTACAAACGCCGCGTTGCGCTGGCCGGAGCGCTGATTCACCGTCCGCAAACGCTGGTTTTGGACGAGCCGACCGAAGGTCTTGATCCCAACCAAAAATTTATGATTCGAGATTTTTTGCGCCGCTATGGTCGCCGTCATACCATTTTGATATCAACCCACATTATGGAAGAGGTGGAAGCCTATGCCTCCCGAGTGCTGTTGCTCAATCATGGCAAGCTTGTTTGCGACACCACGCCTGACGGTCTCAAAAGTCTTACCCCGACCAACGATATTGAGACCGCGTTTCGTTCCATAACTTTTGACAAGTGAGATTGTTCATGTTTACCAACGCCGTACAAATCTTTCTTAAGGAATTGCGCTCATATTTTCAGAGCCGCATGGCATGGTTTGTCTTTGTGGTTTATGTCGCCATATCCATGGCCGCCACTTTTTTCCAGAGCCGTTTTTTGACACAAACAGAACCGGTTATGTCATCTTTCTTCAAGTTGCAGGCTGACATTTTTGCCTTGTTAATTCCGGCGCTGACCATCAAGTTGTGGAGCGATGAAAAGCGCCAGGGCACTTGGGAGCTTACTTCCGGCTTGCCGATCAGCTATACGGCTATAACCTTTGGCAAATTTTTGGCCGTATGGGCATTGTGCGGGCTGATGCTGTTATCCACCTTTGGGTTGTGGATATCCTCGGCTTGGGTTACCGGCCTTGATAATCCGGCGATTGCCGCTAATTATATGAGCTGTTTGTTGCTGTGCGGCGGTTTGTGCGCCATTAGCATGTGCGCCTCGGCTTTTTCAGCGCACCCAATCAGCGCCTTTGTGCTGTCTTTGGCGGTTTGCATAGGGTTTTCGCTGGTGAATTTCACCTGGTTGGTGGGATTGTTCGGTTTTTCGTCGGAGGTGATGTTGCGCGCCGCCGGAGCGCTCAATTTTGGAAGTCGTTTTGCCGCGCTTATTGCCGGACAAGCGTCGTTTGCCACGCTTTTTTATTTTGTCAGCCTTATCTTTTTCGCTTTGTGGCTGAATATTGCGTTTATCTGCTGGCGGACAGAGGCTCGCGGCGGAAGAGCTTTGTTTGTCGCATACATAATTACCGCCTTTGCCGCGCTCAACATTGCCATAACTTTGCTGACCGGCCCGATGAGCTTCGATTTCAGTCCTGACAAACGCTTCAGCCTCAGCGCCGAAACCAAACTCTGGTTGGCGCAAAATGACAATAATATTTATGTTCGTCTGTATTATTCGCCGCAAACAGTTGATAAAGACTATCTGTCCGATGTTTTGCGTTTGTTGGAACAATATCAGCTCTATTCTCGCAATAAACTAAGTCTTTTCACTGTGGAGGTAACGCCTTTGAGCGTTGCGGAAACTGAGGCTCAAAAGGCAGGAATTAAAGCTGAAGACGGAAAAATCCGGCTGGGATTGTCGATATCTGATTCGTTGGGCAATTTTCGCACAATTCCTAATTTGAATCCCAAGCGCTCGGATTATTTGGAGCATGACATCAGTCGGGTTCTAAGCAGTATGGGGCATTATCAACGCCCCAACATCGGCATAATGTCTTCTGATTTAGCCCCCATTGCCACCGACGATACCCTTAATTATACCACCGACTGGCCTTTTGCCGCGGTTTTGCGTCAAAACTACAACCTCAAACCGATTTCCGATCAGGCCTCTTTGATTCCGGCTGATATCAAACTGCTGATGATTATCAATCCTCAGCAATTGTCGGCGGTTACCATATACGCCATTGATCAATATCTGATGCGCGGCGGCAATATCTTGATTTTTATGGATCCGCTCTCGGAAGTTGCTTTAGCCGGCTCCGACATCGCCTCGCAACAATCTAATTTACAGGAGTTTTTAGCTCATTTGGGCATAGCTTATCATGACAATGTGGTGGTGGGAGATAACTTATATAACCGCGCGATTACCCTGAACGCCGAGACCAAAACTTATCCGTTTTGGCTGAATGTGGTGCCAGATGCCGCCGCAGATTCTCTGATTGCCGGTCTTAAACCGCTGGCGCTTAATACTGCCGGCTGGTTTAATCCTGATGTTGATGCCATACCTCAAACGCGGATTATCTTTGCCACCTCCAAGCAAAGCGGGGAGGTTGATGCCTCTTTTCTGCGCCATGCTTCTTGGAACGAGACTATGGACGCCTATCTTAGCGATGAGCAGCAAAGACCTTTGGCGGTTTTGCAGGAAGGGCGTTTTACCTCATTGTATGATCATCCGTTGTCTTCGGTTAAGATCCAGCCGTTTTTGAGCGTTTCCGTTAAAGACGGCAAAATTATGCTGGTGGCTGACAGCGATATTTTGGATTCGCGCCTATGGAACGCCAATCAGGCTGAAGAACAAACCCCATATGACTATGAGCCATTCAGCGGCAATCTGGATTTTGTGGAAAGAGCCGTTGATTACCTGAGCGATAATCAGGCGATATTAAACATCACTCCCAAAATATCCGCAGTTTCCGGCGCTCCGATTGCCGCCATGCTGTTGCTTGACGCTGAGGCTGAGTATGCGGCGCCGCAAGCTGAAAAGAACGCGCGTCTGGCTCAGATTAATCAACAGCAGGCGCAAATCTATTTGCAACTCAGACAGCAGAATATTATGCCCTCGGTTCAGGCTGCCAAACAGCTGGAAAATCTGGAGAAAGAGCGTTTGAATTTGCTAGAGGATCTCAAAGATTTGCAAGCTCGGATAATTCAGACTTATAAAACTGAGTTAGGATTGTTTATGGCTTTTAATTTTGTTGCTCCGCTATTGATTTTAGGGTTGTGCATCATCGTCAACCATTATCATCGTCGTCGGTTGCGGCAGAAGTTTGAAAGGATTATCAATGGCTAAGACCATGCTAAAATACGCGTTTGTTACCATGCTCGGATCCGTGGCGTTGTTGTTTGTCGCGTTGCTGTTAACCAATTGGCGATTGCCGCAACAATCCATCGGAAAACTGGTGTTTGCCGACACTTACGCTCAAGGCACGCGTTTTAATCGGATTGAGATTACCACCCCGCAAGACAAGATAACTCTTGAGCAGCAGGGGGAATATTGGGTTATTAAAGAATATGACAATTACTTTGCGGACATTAATATTTTGAATCAACTGCTGATTGATTTCAACCGCTCGACTTATTATAGCGAATTGCCTTTTTCCGCGCAAAATCTGAGTGATGCCGGTCTGGACAAAGACGGTACCTTAATTCAGACTTTTGTAGATGACCGTCTGTTGGATAGCGTGGTGGTCGGCGCCAAAGCCGGTGATGGCCGCTATCGATTTGTCAGACCTCAGGGACGAGATGAAATTTGGCTGGCCGACGGTGATTATATATTGCCTGCGGAAAGATATTCTTGGATTATGCAGCCGATTCAAGAGCTGCCGCCGGATATGGTTGAAAGCATTGAAGAAAACGGCGTCACTGTGCGCAGAGACAATCCCAAACTGCCGTTTTTTCAGGCAGACGGCAGACCGGCGCCGGTTAGACCGCTGTTGGATATGGCCTCTTATATCATTGCTGAAGACGTTATCGCCGCCCAATTTTTTATTGCCGATGATTATCCGCAATATCGTTATCTGAAATTCACCACTTTTCAGGGGTTAGAGGCTGAGTACGAACTATACGGCAACGATAGCGATGTCTGGTTGAAAATAAACTTATCCGCCACCCCTCTACCAAAGCAGGAAGTTAATGCTTATATTAAGGACAACCGCATTTTTTATGATAACTGGTATTTTAAGATGCCGGATACTCAAGGAAAAATGCTTTTCTTGTTGCCTTTGATATCTGCAAAACAATGACACTTGAGCGTGAAGAAAATTTAAAAATTGATTATCAGCAAAAATGTCGGCGGTTGTCTCGTCTGTTGAATGATAACCGCCGCCGTTTTGAGGCGGCTAAACAAGAGTTGCAAACGGCTCATCAGGCCAAAAATTATTTTATGGCGCAGATTGGTCATGACTTGCGCCAACCTTTGCAAGCCTTGCAGTTGTTTGCGCAGACTCTGGCGGAAGAACCGCTAGACAGCTCGGCGCGGTTGTTGGTGCAGAAAATTTTAGCTTCTGCGGATAATCTTAAGTCTCTGTTGGATAATATGTTGGATCTCGGCAAATTGGATTCCGGCGGATTCTGCGCAGAGTTCACAGACTTTGATCTTGGCGGATTGTTTTGCCGTCTATGTATGGAATATCACCATGTTGCCGCCAGCCGCGATATTCGGATTGTTTGTCATGTCAATAATATCCGTCTCAATAGCGATATTGTTCTGATTGAGCGCATGGTGCGCAACTTGTTCAGCAACGCTCTCAAATACGCGCAAGGCAAAATTCTCCTGAGTTGCCGCCAATTTCGCCAATGGGCGCAAATCCGTATTATTGACAATGGTATAGGTATCAGCGTTGATGATATTCAACATATTTTTGAAGAATTTTATCAGTGTCGGCAAGTGCAAAATAACCGTGCCGGCGGCGCCGGTTTGGGACTGAGCATAGTGCGCAAAATTGCAGATTTGCTGGGGGCGAAAATCCGCGTGCGCTCCAAGCTCGGCGCCTATACGGCTTTTGAGGTCAGTTTGCCCATCACCTTAAATTAAAACAGACGCTTCCAGCCATAATAAAAAAGACTCTGTCATGCCTCTTTGAGGAAGAATGCTCGCCCCTCGGAGCGATGACAGCTATTCTTAAAAGTGCACAATTCCGAGCGCCGAGCCGGAGGCGAGCAAGTGAGTATATTCTTGTTATGCGCTACCCGCCGTGCGGGCGAGTATATTCTTGCTAACGCCTGTGCGGCTTCGCACAAAAAAAAGCCTGCGCGAGGCAGGCTTTTTGTTATGGTAGGCGCGTGGGGGTTACTCTGCGCTTCGCTTGAGTTGCACAGGCGCTCATCAGCCTAGCGGCTGACCGCGATACCCCCGTATCGCTTTCGCTGGTAGTCAAACCCCAGTGTCTGGGCTTCTCACCTTACGCTTCTAACCACAAAAAAAAGCCTGCGCGAGGCAGGCTTTTTGTTATGGTAGGCGCGTGGGGGTTCGAACCCCAGACCCACTGATTAAGAGTCAGTTGCTCTACCAACTGAGCTACGCACCCATAATCATGACAGAGGGGAATATAGACTCTATTTTTTTTATTTGCAACAACTTTTTTCATTAAAAATAACCTTGCCAAAATGCACAAATTGTATAAAATCTTGACCAGTATCAATTATTGGAGAATGAAAAATGAAAAAACGTATATTTTTCGGGCTGTTAGCCGTGATTATCATTGCTTTGGCTGTGGTTTGGTGTTCAATGGAAACCATTGTTAAAAAGGTGGTCAACAAATATGGAACCGAAATCATCGGCACAGAAGTCAGGTTAGAAGGTTTTAGTTTTTCTCCATTCAACGGACAGCTGGCCATTAAAGGTCTAACCGTGGCTAATCCAGCCAACTACAAAAGTCCTTATTTATTGTCTTTGGGCGGAGTTTCAGTCAAGATTGATGTAAAGAGTCTCACCACCAACACTATTGTGGTTGAAGACATCACCATTGATCAGCCTGCCATTACATATGAGATGCTGTCTCTCACTCAAAACAATATTAAACAGTTGCAAGACAACATCGCCAAGCACACTGCGGCGCCGGCTTCTTCCAAAGCGAAAAAAAGCTCAAAAGCCGCGCCTGAAACATCTGGCGCTCAAAAGCAGGTGCTTATCCGCAAAGTTACGGTTAATGCCGGCGAACTCAAAGCCGTGTCAAACGTTCCCGGCGATAACGGTCTGATAGACGTTAAATTGCCGGAAATTGTTCTGACCGATATCGGCGGACAAAAGAAAGGCGAGAGCATTACCGCATCTGTTACCAAGATTCTTAACAAGATTTTGGCCACGGCTTCTCAGACTGTGGTTAAGAGCGGATTGGGCGATCTTAAAAATGTTGCCAAAGAAAATCTGGACAATGTTGTCGGCGGCGTCAAAGACAAGGTCAAAGCCTTCGGCATCTTTGGCAAATAGTCTTAATTTTATTATATTTTCAAACCGCCCACATTAGGGCGGTTTTTTTTATGCATTGTTTTTTACTGGATTCCGGCTTTCGCCGGAATCCAGTAAGCATATAGCCTTATACGTCCTCCCCCTTGACGGGGCGCGAGGATAAAAACAGTCAAAGTACTGACTGTTTTTACCACAAGC
>CAKQKH010000023.1 GCA_934248075.1 uncultured Alphaproteobacteria bacterium
TATGGTGAGATGGTAATTCGTGGCGAGAAAATGCCGCATAATTCTGAACCGCTTATTTCTAAAAGTCTATTTGATAAAGTGCAGGAGCAGTTGTCGGGTAAGGCAATTCATGCGCAAACACCGGAATATTCCAGCATACCGTTTGCATTCCGTGGGTTGGTAAAATGTGCAAATTGCGGCTGCACGATTAGTTCGGAAACACACACCAAGAAAAGCGGTAGAGTTTACAGATATTTGCGTTGTGCGCACTCTAAAGGCAACTGTAATCAAGTTTTAGTAAGCGAAAAGGTTTTATTGCAGCAACTTAATGATGAAGTATTTAGTAAGCTAAAGCTCACTTGCTCAATTGTAGAGCCTCTGAAAAAATGTGTGCAGAAAAAATTATTGGAAGAATCGGAAGCTAATGCAGTGATGAAACGACAAATTACTAATGAATTAAATCAACTGAATGCGCGCGAACAACGGGTTAAGGACTCCTTTTTTAATGGAGACATCACACGAGAAGAATGGCAGGAAGAAAAAGTCAGTATCGCAGCAAAGAAAGAGGAATTGCAGCTCACATCTGAAAAATATGTTGAAATCAGTAAGGAAATTAAAACAACCATTAATGAGCTGCTGGATATTGCTTCTCTGGCTTATGATGTGATGAGTATAGCCAATCCGACACAACAAAATAAACTTTTGAGCCTGATTTTAAGCGAATGTTACTTGGACGGGCAAAGGTTAGTCTATAAACTCCGCCAACCATTTGATAAACTTGTCAACCTTAAAACCGCTACTGATTGGTTTGACCTCAACAAATCCACCATGGTCGAATATGAAAACATGACTGATAAAGTGGAGAGGTATAAGAATCGAACCAATACAGGTTACGCAAAATTTCAAAGCTAAGGACGCTATGAAAATCAATTGTGCAAAAACGATAAGAATTTTCTATGTTAAGGAGTATGCAAAATTAGTTTTCAATTAGATATGAAGAAATCACGCGTATCCAAGATGACAAATACAAGATTTCAATACCTAATTTTTCTTCTAAGGTATCTTTAGCTTGTTGTAATTGCTTCATGATGTCATCAATATTATGCTCTTTTATGAAGTTATATTCTTTTTCTTTATTATATAAATAATGTCTCAAGCACAGTTCTTTGGCTTCAGTTGTAGGATATGACATCATTACACTATACTCTTGTCCATTTTTACTTTTTCGTATATTGGTCACAGTATTTATAATGCCAAATTCTTGAATATCGCTTTCAGGGTCATTTTTTATTATTTCTTTACACTGAGGACAATCACAAACTTTTTCAAAATATATACTTTTGCTATTAAGCCATCCTTCATCTAATAACAGCTGAATTATATTTCTAAAATGAAAGCGTTTGTGAGCTATGGGTAAATAAAATTTAGAAATAGGGACGCCTCCTCCTACGGGGAAAACGCTTCTAGATTCTCCATATTCCATACCGTGACAACAAGCCCGCAACAATCTCAAATTAATAAGTATTAGTGAAAAATAACTGCCGTATAATTGTGAAACTGGAATGTTTTTTTCTTTAAATTTTACTAATAAGTATAAATAATTGTTTAGTAAAAC
Source organism: uncultured Alphaproteobacteria bacterium (assembly GCA_934248075.1). Taxonomy (GTDB): domain Bacteria; phylum Pseudomonadota; class Alphaproteobacteria; order RF32; family CAG-239; genus CAZU01. The sequence continues at coordinate 1,595 of CAKQKH010000023.1, forward strand.
ATCTCCAGCATCTTTTTCATCAAACGCATCAATCCACAATAAAATTTCACAGGGATTAACTTTTGAGTATTCATCAACTAAAAGGTTAAGCTTGTCCTTATCCAACAAAATGCTTGAATTAATAACAAGTTGTGCAGAAATAGAAGGATGATAAGTTTTAGACAATTCAATCGCTTTAGTATTAATATGTAACCATTGATTAAAATTATTATCAGATAAATAAAAATAAGGAGCTATTAAACAGCAAGGAGCTACGCATAAACTGTTTTCATCATTTCCTAAAATATACTCTATGTATTCTTTATATTCATTTTTTTCTTCTAATACTTCTTTTTTTATAGTATTTTGCTGAAATTCAATAACTTTTTGACATAGTTCTTTTAAAAAGGTGTCATTATCATCGAAGTCTATTAACTCAATTGACCGCTTTTTACATGAAATTATATCTTTTAATGTGTCACCGTAAAAGCTGAGAAGCTTTTCAATAGATTTTTTCAAATTACCATCAGATCCAATCAAACCTTGATAGTATTGGAATGCATACGTTTGAGGGTCAATTATGAAATCTTTTTTACATAATTCATTGCTTATAAATTTGGAAATAGAATTAGTACAATGTGCAAAGATATTTGCATTTAGCATTAAAACATCATATGAATCATTAAAACTTGAAACATATTTTTTTTCTGCATTGGTACCAAAGCGTAATAAATGTGTTCCTTTAATCATACCCAAACTCCATTGATTCTGTTTTTAAAAGCTTCATTTAACCAAATTTTTCCAACCTTCCATACTTTTCTATTATGTTTTGCAGGGTAAATGGTTTCTATTAATTTGTCACTATCCTTATCAAAGAAAACAAGACCAACATCAGTTTTTTCCATTGCTTTTGATAATTTTTCGGGTATTTTTTTCTTAGGTTTAGGGATACATATATATACTTCATTTGTGCCTAAAAAATGACTCGATGCTTGCTCTATAGCTCGTTTCCAATTATCAATTTTAAATTCAATAGCAATTAATTGGTTTTTTTTAAGGTAAACAAGATCTATAGACTGTTGCATAAAAGGAACCTCCGTCACAACTTGAATTCCTTTTTTTCTTAAATAATCTTGAACTTTATTTACCATCTCAATTTCGTACATAATCCAGTCCTTATATTATGAAATCTGCTTGTCTTTTTATTTCAGTAGATAAATGCCTAAATCCCATATATGTACCCCATATTCTACAAATGCAGTATAGTAAATAAAGAAAAATTATAATTATTAACCCATTAAAGATATCTAAATATTTTTCTTGCGCAAAGACTTTTCCATATTTACTGCATAAGAGCCAAGCATTTTTTATAGCTGCAGTACCAAAAATTAAGATAGCGGAAACTATTAACCTTGAAGTGTATTTTGCATATTTATTGATATGTTTCTTTAAATTTATTTTATTCTCAAAAGCTACAGACATCTGCTTGATGAATAAAGAGAAGGATGTGCTCATACTATCGTCATATACTAGATTATTGTGTATTTTATTTTCTATTTTTTCAATAAATTCGGCAAGAATCGAGGTTTTCGTTAATAAAAGTGAATTTAAAATTTGATTAGCTTTATCATCAAATTTAGTAAATATAGGGAAAACAATTCCCAGTAGAACACCTGCAACTGCTAAAATATCCTCAAATCCCATTATTTAATAACCTTTCAATACTTTGTCTTTTATTTTTGATTTTTCAGTAAATTCTGGGTATTTAGTATATACATATCGCAAAATATCACGCAATTTTGCCTTATTGTATCTGGCTTTAAATGCTGATAAAATTTCTTTTTGATTATTAGACAAGCTTTCATATTTATTCTTTTGCTGAATGAACTGAACTCCTTTGTTACTGATTTCAAAGCGTTCTAATGCATATTCAACAGGTTTTGCATCTAATTCTTTTTCCGCATAATCATTAAATTCTGAAATTTCTTCATAAGTTAAAATATCACTACTATTTGAATATGAAGTTGAGATAAAATCTATATTTTTTAAGAAATCAATATCTTTAAATGCTTTAATGGACATTGGACCAAAATTCCAAGCGGTAAAGAAAAACAAATCATCACTATATTCCAGTGTATCTTCAGTAAATTTTTTTAAAATTTCTTTTTCAAAAATAAAAAGGAGTTTTGTTAATTTTGTCCGACCTTCTATAGCTTCGCGGAATTCTTTTGTATAACCGGGAGAATACAAAAGCAACATGATTATATCAACAGATGTTAATTTTATTTTGGACATTATAAAACCTTTACGAACTACTCTAATATATTATAATACAATTTATTCCTATCAAGTTAAGAAATAATAAATTAATTTGCACAGCTTTTAATCTTTTTAGTTCGTAAACTGCGAGGTAAGCATCACCAATAAAAAATAAGCTCTACCCTTGCGGTAGGGCTTATTTTTTTATCAGTAATTCCACGGTGTTTGAACCCATAGATTGGGTTCGACCCGCAGTCGGCAGGCAGACGTGTATGCCGGTTGCGAACTTGTGAGCAAGCCGACCAGGGCGGCGGAGCGAAAGCGGAGCCAATCCCGTTGTCGCCGCCGGCGATTAAGTCATACAAGCGGCAGGTATAAAAACCTGCCGTTTTGCTTTATTTTTTCAAGCCTTTCAGCGAGTTAGAGTGTTATGTTTTCAAAAATAGCAGTTTGGGAAATTTTACGAATTGCTATATTTTTTGTCAAAAACAATATTGACAATTGAAGCTTGTACGCTATAAACAAAGATGCAATTAAATTATTAACATCACGAGGGATTAGGTTAAAAAGCCGAACCTCGTTAAAAAAATTAGTATTATGAATCGAATTAGTATTATGAATCGAAAAAGATGCCAGAGACAGCTGGAAATTATTGGGCGTGGTGACCATGAAGAAATTATGGCGTATATTGCTAAGAATTCTTTGTATGGTGCAGCACAAGTAGCTTTCATACAGCGTGGTGACCATGAAGAAATTATGAGCTATATCAGCCAGTATTCTTTTGATGATGGAGCAGCAGAAAAGGCTCTCATAGAGCGTGGTAACCATGATGAAATTATGGCGTATATTGCTGAGTGTACTTTGTACGATAAAACAGCAGAAAAGGCTCTCATAGAGCGTAGTAACCATGATGAAATTATGAATTATGTCAGCAGCTATCCTCTTGGTGAAGCAGCAGAAAAGGCTCTCATACAGCGTGGCAACCATGAAGAAATTATGAATTATGTCATCAAGTATGGTTTTGATGAAGCAGCAGAAAAGGCTTTCATAGAGCGTGGTAACCATGATGAAATTATGTATTATGTCAACAAGCAGGGCCTTCATGATGACACGGAAAAAGCTCTCATAGAGCGTGGTGACCATGATGAAATTCTGAATTATATCGGCAACTATGGCTTTGATGATGACACGGAAAAAACTCTCATAGAGCGTGGTAACCATGATGAAATTCTGAATTATGTCAGCCAATATACTCTTGATGAAGCAGCAGAAAAAGCTCTCATACAGCGTGGTAATCATGATGAAATTATGGCATATATTGCTAATAATCCTTTGTATGATGAAACAGCACAAGTAGCCTTCATACGGCGAGCTGACCATAACGAAATCATGGTATATGTTACTGATTATTCTTTGTGTCGTGACGCGGAAAAAGCCCTTTATGCACGTGGTAATCAGACAGAGATTATGGTGTATAAAGCCAGACATTAAATCATCAAACAGTGTTCTTATAAAAAGGACACTGTTTTTTTATCAATAAAGCATTCGTTAATTTTGAGTGCCTTCACGTCAAGTGATAGGACTAATCGTTGCAAGTATTTGCGGTAATATTTGCCACAAAATCGATGGCGTGTTTCATACAAACATCGTGATTGTGATGTTGATGTTCGCCCCAGCGGCCGACACCGAACAGATGTTTGGGTTTGAAGAAATCCAAAATTTCGTTAATCGCTTTGGTTCGGCCGATAAGCGGCAGCGGATAGGCGGCCGGTGTTTCATAATTGAACAGGTTGCGCCCTTTAAATGTCAGATTATCCGCATCAAAACGATTAGAGTTAGTTTCTGTAAACACTCCATAATTTTTGCTATCTTTGACAAAGTTAGAAATATACAACTCACGGTGGTGCTGTTGATCCATTTCAGGGCGGTAACGCCAATGGTAGTTTGTTGGGTTGTCATCAGTTTCAAACAAAGAAACCACCACTTTATTATATTTGATTTTTTGGATTTGCGTTTGGATTTCAGCAGGACGCCCCATTGCCTCAAACAAATCAGGCCATGGCGTTGTGTTGATGACGTTTTTAGCCTTAAATTCTTCGTTGACAAACCAGACTTTTTCATTTTCGTCATAACGGAGTTTTGTTACTTTGGTGTTGAATTTGATATAGGGAATTTCATCTTTGGCGATTGCTTCCATTACTCGGCCATAACCTCCGGATTTGGGATAATATGGACGGTTGTGACAAGGGTATTTCTCAACATCTTGTTGACGTTCCAAGGAATAGCGCAACACATCTTCAACCTCAATCCGAGGAATTTTATACAACCAATCAACATCCATTTCAGATGGTTGGATTCCCCAAAGTTTAATGTTGTAAGGAATTAAATAACCGTCACAAATTTTGTCGCCTAATTTCCAGCGGATCCATTCTTCATAGTTTTTAGGTTCTGGCTTGCCCAAGGCTTCACCGTTGCGAATGACGGAAATGAGGTATTTAATCTGTTTATCAATCGGAAGTTGCCATAGGTTTGATTCCAAAGGATAGTCAACGTCCATTTCCTCAATGCTAATTTTTGAGATTCTTGGGTCTATTTGATACATTTTTTCTTTGGGAAAACTGGCAAAGACAAAATCTTCCACATCTTTAAATTTAGTTTGAAAAAAGTGTCCGCCGATGTCGCAGGCATGCCCATCAACATAAAACGTGCGGCACAGTCCGCCCGCTTCTTTTTCCGCTTCAATGGCCATAATGTTGGTAATGCCCTTTTGACGCATTTTTTTTAGTAGTGTGAGTCCGGTAATTCCGGCTCCTAAGATGATATAATCGTAGGTCATTTGATAGCTCCTAATTTTTTCTTTATTCTGAATAACGGTAAAAATGAAAATAGTTTAAATGTTTTGCCGCCTTTTGAATCGTGTTTTATTTTTAAAATCGGAAACAAGAAAAATAGCTTAAAATTCTCGTTTCCCTTTTTGTCAGTTTTTATTTTCATCAGCGGAAGTCCGAGTAAACGGTAAAATTTTGTAAAAATTTCTTTATAAGGAGCTTCCTTTGATGTACGTTCATTGCAAAGAATGGGATTGTTTTGTTTTTCTAGCATCAAATCCAAGAAATCAAAACATTTTTTATAATCAAAATTCTTTAATTTTAGTGATAATAACCAATTCTTCAAACCAAAGACAAACAAGTCATCAGGTTTCTGGCGTAAACGATCGTATTCAGTTATGTCTGAAACTTCACGAAAATAGAACTTACTATACATATATTTCAATATGTTGTAGAATCTGGGATCTGGTTTTGATGATACTCCTCCGGTTCTAAAACACAAAAAATTATACGGAACATGTACATGCTTCAAATCTTTCAGGATAAGATCAAATTCAAATTTGAAATCGGTCGATGTTCCGTAGTGTTGCTCGTCGCTAAAATAGCCTACTGTTTCAAAAACACTTTTTTTAAATAACATTCCTTCATGATTAAAAGAAGTTTCCATCCAAAATACCGGAGTATTATCACCTTTAAGAAAATAATAACTCTTATCATAATTATGTGCTATCCCTAAATAAGGAAAAACTTGATTATTGTATTTATTAACAAAAACTGTATCTCCAGTCACATAATCAGAATCAGTCATTTCCAGATATTTCATTTGCATCTCGATGGCACTTTTATCAAACAAGTAATCATCGCTATGCAAAAGAACGACATATTCTCCGGCATACTTTTGTATGGCTTTATTCATGGCATCATAAGGGCCATTATCTTTTTGTTTATAATATGTAATTAATCCATTGTCTTGATACTTTTTAAGTAAATCTGATGTTCCGTCATCAGACATACCGTCCACAACAATATGCTCTATATTTTCATACGTTTGACATTGAACGGATTTAACCATTTTTTTAAAATAATTAATTCGTTTTTCTTTTACTAAATTTCTTACAACAGAAATTACAGTGACTTTTTTCATAAACTTATCCTTTGTTTATTTTGCTTTTATTTTAAACAATGGCAAAAACGAAAACAGTTTGTATGTCTTGCCGCCATTAAAATTATGTTCGACCTTCAAGATTGGAAGTAAGAAAAACAGTTTAAAATACTTATTTCCTTTTTTGTCTGTTTTAATTTTCATAAAGGGTAAGCCTAAAAGACGATAATATATACTAGAAGAAATAACAATGTTCTGATGCTGGTTAGCAATATTTTTTGCTGTATTAGATCCATTAAAGATGTTTCCATTTAAATCCACCATAACACCTTCACCGACAATTCCTTTGGCTGGATGACCATCAGGCAGGGTATCCAATAGAGAGGCGCCGAAATTTTCAACCCCCAATTTTAATCCCTTAATTTCATCTTCAATTCTTTTTGCCAGAAAAGCGTTTTGCATTCCTGAAAAATATGGCGTCATAGAGGCATAATGCCACCACTCATTAAAATATTTAACAATTCTTTGTCCATTGTAGAATGAATGTTGTGTTCGCCATGGTTTATTGGGTGAAAAATGAATAATAACAGGGTGTTTCCATTCTTCCGCAAAATATGCGTCATCCAATTCGGGGTGGACGCGTACGCAATAATTTTTTCGTTCACCTAAATTATATCTGTTCAAAAGTTGTTTGTATTTATTATTATAATAAAACATATTTAAGGCGTCTTGATGAAGGCAGTTAAATTTCTTCCCATATTTTCTACCTAGTTCTAGACAATGTTCTGTTGTTTCATCAGTTCGCCATTTGTCGCAATCAACCAGTAACATTCCCAAATTAAAATAGACACTTTTTTTTGAGGGGAACAAATCATTTACCCCTCCAAATGCGATTTCTGGAGCGGCCCCAATTGCATAACCTTCTAAATCTTCATTATATAGTTTTTCAATATCGTCAACGACAATCGTATCACTTTCGACATGAATGGCTTTTCCGTGGATATCTGGAAACGCTTCTGGGAACAACAACATTGCCCATGCGTCAAGCATGCCATAATACCAGACATTCATTCCTTCAAAGCGTTTCATATCGACTTGATAAAATTCGATTTTATTAATGGCGGGGAAACGTTCTTTCATGGTTGACAACTGTTTTCTGTCAAAATCCGATAATCCGCAATCCATAACATAAAAATCTATACGGCGTTTGGTGTTGCACATAATGCTTGCCATCGTTGTCGCCGTGTAACCGACCATATCCCAGTTGGTTACCAGAAATACGGGTATATTTTCTTTGTGTTCCGTCATTATTTAAATCCTTAAATTTTTATTTTTAATTCGTTCAATCCCAAAATCCGTTTGCACAGCGTATTGTCCAACAGGATTTTTTTCGGGCGTTTTTCTTTCCAAATCGTCGTATCACCGTCCATGGAAACGGGAATGATCAGCGATTTATCCAATCCGTATTTATCCGCGACGCGCAGAGCAAAATCGTATTTGGATAGGCTTTCGTCGCCTGCTACGTTAATAATAGAGTGCTTTTGTGCCTCTGGTTTATTGGTTAGCATGATTATTGTTTTAGCCGCGGTGTCAAAATCTATCATAGAACGCCAAGAATCTGTAAAAAATTCCATTGGTTGTCCATTTTGCAAATTGTTGATGATGTCATCAAAAAAGTGTTTTTTTGCCGTGGTAAGACTCTTGCCCATCATGACCGGCAGACGAACAATATTATATCCTTTAGCCAGAGCCATGGCTTCTTCGACAATTTTGTGGCGAGCATAATCATTCATTGGACTCAAACAATCTGTTTCTGTATAAGGTATATCCCTATCTACATTAAACAACATATCTGATGATAGACTATAAAATACTTTTATGTTTTCAAGTATATCTACAAAGTTGGCGTATCCAATGACATTAACTTGCCAAGCCAATTTGTCATTGGCGGGATTTTTATTAACATTGAAAAACACAGGTAAATAAATAACCTTTAAATTGTTTACTGTTTTGGTCCGATCATTTAGGGCAACAATGTCTTCAACTTTGGTGATATCGCATTTTTGCCAGTGGACACGGTCGCGATTATCTTCCGGTAGATTTAAATCAGTGGCCAAAATCTCTTCATTTGTCATCTCCAAAATGTTTTTGATGAGATAGCTTCCCAAAAAACCATTGGCACCAACAATCAGATACATTTATTCCTCCGCTGCAAAAATATCTTTGGTTCCGTCATCTTGTTCAACCGGAGTATCATAAAGCGCGACCAAGGTTGTATCTGCTCTAAATTCTAACGAATGAACGACATAAGGCGGAAAACAGAAAAAATCTCCACTTTTGACTATCAAATCTTCATTGTGTCCGGCCTTGGAGAGGTGCAGACACACCTCTCCATCAACCACAAAAAATGCCTCTTGAGTATGTTTGTGATAGTGTCCGCCACGTTTGACTCCTGCTTTGGTGTGGAGTACGTTAATTTGCTTCCAGCCGCTATGCACCAGCTGAACCAAACTGCCGCGCTCGTCAGCAAAAGAAAAATCCGGCTTAAGAAATGTTACCAGCTCAGACATTATACCTCCTGCGGAGTGTGGGTCTTGAAACCGTGGTCGTTGAGCAGTTTTTCGCGTTTGGCCAGATCAAGATCGCTTTCAACCATTTCATGACACAGCATTTGCAAATCATAAACCGGTTTCCAGCCCAATTTGGTGCGAGCCTTGGTGGAATCTCCCAGCAAAAGTTCAACCTCGGCCGGACGGAAGTATTTGGGATTGACATCTACAATCACTTTTCCGGTGGCTTTGTTGATGCCTTTTTCATCTACACCATTACCTTGCCACTCAATCTCTATGCCCAGTTCCTTAAATGTCATGGTTACAAAATCTCGGATAGAGGTGGTAGTGCCGGTTGCCAAAACAAAATCTTCCGGAGTATCGTTTTGCAAAATCCGCCACATTCCCTCAACATAGTCTTTGGCGTGACCCCAGTCGCGCTTGGCATTGAGGTTGCCCAAAGACAATTTTTCTTGCATTCCCAATGCAATGCGCGCCGCCGCCATCGTAATCTTGCGAGTTACAAAGGTCTCTCCGCGGCGAGGGGATTCATGATTAAACAAAATGCCGTTGCAGGCAAACATGCCAAAGCTCTCACGATAGTTGACCACAATCCAATAAGAATACAGCTTGGCCACACCATAGGGAGAACGCGGATAAAATGGAGTTTTTTCAGACTGTATGGGTTCTTGAATCAGTCCAAACAGCTCAGATGTGGAGGCTTGATAAAATCTGGTCTTTTTTTCCAGCCCATTGAGGCGGATTGCTTCCAACAACCGCAGTGTTCCGACGCCGTCGCTTTCAGCGGTGAACTCGGGGCAATCCCAAGAAACCTTAACATGGCTTTGAGCCGCCAGATTATAAATTTCGTCGGGCTGAATCTCTTTGACTAAACGTGTCAGATTTGTGCTGTCAACCATATCGCCGTCGTGCAAAAACAACTTTGGATTACCCAGCAGATGCTCAATTCGTCCGGTGTTGAATGATGAGGAGCGGCGTTTGAGCCCATGAACCTCATAGCCTTTGTCCAACAAAAGTTCTGCCAAATAAGAGCCGTCTTGTCCGGTAATGCCGGTGATCAGTGCTTTTTTCATGTCTTATCCTTTTTTGTAGAAAGTAATGCCTAACAAGCGAATGCAGCGTTTGCGCTTGCCCCAACGGACAGAAAATAGCTGTCGGCGGATGTAGCGTAAAAACTGCTTGCGATTGCGTTTTAATAATTTCTCCGGATTGGGGAAATCAGTAGTCCTGGCCAGTAGAGCCAAAAGAGTTTGTTTTGGCAAAAAGCCGAACTCGGCGGCGCGAACAGCCTGTTTGTGCGAGATGCCATAATTTTTTTCAATAACGTGAACATTGTCTTCTTTCAGCCAAGAAGACGGAGACGACATTCCTCCCAGCCGGAATGAAACGATGCTGTCTTTTATTTCTACCGGACGATATCCTGCCAATAACGCTCGCATGATAATGTCAAAATCACCCGCAATATGATATGTCTCATCAAAACCGCCTAGCTTATCCAGCATTTTTTTGGTTGAAAACATTGTGGGGTGGCCAATGGGTTGAGCAGTAAAACAATGATCCCATTTGGGCAAAACTTGTTTAATTTTTTGCCCCGCATCATCAACAATGTCATAAGGACCATAGCTGAAATCACCTTTGCCGCTTTCCATGGCGAGAACTGCTTTCCTTATGGAATCAGTTTTGGAGTAAAAATCATCGGAATTTAAAAACGCCACATATTTGCCTTTAGCCTGTTTTATTCCTTTATTAAAGGCATTGTAAACACCGCTATCCGGCTCGGAAATATAGTTTAGCCCTAGTTCCTGCAACAGCTCTACCGTTCCGTCGGTAGAAGCTCCGTCTATTACCAAATATTCAATATTCGGATAATCTTGTGTTTGTACGGATTCAACACATTGGCGAAAACATTTTTCCCGTCCGGCTTTAATCAGATTATAAGTAACAGTAACAATTGTTACTAATGGATCGGTCATTTTAATTTCCTTAAATCAGCGGTTTTGCAAATATTTCAAAACCATGTCAGGCACATCTACCTGAACGGTCTTGGTGTTGTCTAAAAGGGATAGCTCGTGAGCAAGCTCAAAGTCATTGCCTCCGGGAAAAGTCTTGTCGCCAAAGAATACAATCTCGTCATTCGGATATGTGGCGCGCAGATGCCGAGCTATCTGCCCTTTGCCACAGCCTTTTGGGGTTATATCCATGGATATTGATCCGCCGACGGCAATATCTAAATCCGGAAACTCTTTTAATAGTTCCGCTCTAATATCAAGTCGCTCATGTGATGTTTTATCCCACGCGCAATATCTCTCGCGCTCGGTATAAGGGCAGTTGCGCCCCAAAACCGAGAAGTTTATCATGCCGATGCGCTCTTCAATGTAGTTGTCATACAGCACGCCGGGATAAGCCGTGCGTCGTCGGTATTCTTCCAGCCGTTTTAACAATTGCGCCGGTGGAGCAAAATGTTTTTGATAGACGGTTTGCCCTCGCGCCATTAGCACGTTGCCCATAGAGCAATATATGCCGGTAAAAGCATTGATAACACTCAAAGGCAGCTGCTCCTCCACCTTGGCATAATCAGAACCCGTGGCGATAAAAGACTTGTGCGTCTTTTGCCATTCATAAAAATGTATGGCAAACTCGGCGGTCATCGGCAATCTTGCCGGAGTGAGAGTTCCGTCCATGTCAAAAACATAAATTGTCATCAAACAGCACTCTTACGCCGCTTTTAGGCCATTCCATTTTTCCAAGATCCATGACGATGAATTGGCTTTATTGTCGCCACCCACGCCAAAGGCCAAATCCACCTGACACTCTCGACAAACCGGTCCTTCGGGAATATTGTCTTTGCCGCGGTCTCCTCCATTGGCAAACACCAATTTGGCGTCGGGATATTTGGCTCGTGCCTTGCGAATACCGTCAGAAGCCGAGTTGTCGGAATCATCAAATTCCAGCACATCAATAACCCCTTTCAGATTCTCCAATATCGCTCGGCGTGTCTTCATTGAGTGAAAGTTTTTGCCTTTTTTACGACACAGCCAATTGTCAGAGTTAGCCAAAACGATAACTCCGTCTGACGCTAAGGCTGAAGCTTTTATCATCTCTATATGTCCTTCGTGTATCGGATCAAATCCTCCCGACACGATATAGTATGTAGCCATGTCTTTTCTCCTTTTATTCAATTTATTTAAACGGTTGCTAAGGAAAAATCGTTATCCATAAACCACCGTTTATGGATAGGCGCCGCGAAGATTTGGTGAAATATGTTTAAAATAAAGGAAAATCTAACTTTATGGTTGCAAGTTAGATTTTAATAGTGTAGAAGATTCGGTATATATTTTAAACGGTGGTTTATGGATACGCACGGTCATTTGACGAAACTTGATTATAAAATCTTTATACAACTCAAGGTTGGGCAAATGAATGCTGCGTGTACAAGTAAATCAAGGCTACTGGGTTAACAACAAGAGGTGTTGTAATGAAAGGGATTATACTTGCCGGTGGCAGCGGCACTAGACTGTATCCGCTAACCAAGACTACCTCAAAGCAGCTGTTGCCAGTGTATGACAAACCGATGATTTATTATCCGTTGTCAACGCTGATGCTGTTCGGCATTAAAGACATTTTGATTATCTCAACGCCGCAGGATACACCCAATATCGAAAAGTTGTTTGGCGATGGTTCCAAGCTGGGACTGAAGATTCATTATGCAATTCAGAATGAACCCAAAGGAATTGCTCAGGCTTTCACAATCGGCGCTGATTTTATCGGCAATAAGGACGTTTGTCTGATTTTGGGCGATAACATCTTTTATATGGGCGAGCAGTTTCACACTTTTAAGACCGAAGTTGAGAAAAATAAGGGCAAAAAGGCGACTATTTTTGCTTATCACGTTTCTGATCCTGAGCGGTTTGGCGTGGTGGAGTTTGATAAAAATCTTAACGCGGTTTCAATTGAGGAGAAACCGGCAAAACCAAAATCCAATTATGCTTCGGTCGGTTTGTATTTTTATCCTAAGGACGTGGTGAACAAGGCGCGCTCACTAAAGCCGTCGGCTCGCGGAGAGCTGGAAATCACCGATTTGAATAACCTGTATCTGAAAGAAGGGCGGATGTCGGTTGTGCCGATGCGCCGCGGTAATGCTTGGCTTGATGCCGGCACGCCGGAGAGCCTGATGGAAAGCGGGGCTTTTGTGCAGATTATTGAAAAACGTCAGGGATTGAAAATTGCCTGCATTGAAGAAATTGCCTATCGCCGCGGCTTTATTAATGACGAGCAGATGCTGGCGCTGATAGATGAGCTGAAATCCGGCGCTTACAAGACTTATTTGCAAAAGGTTTACGAGGAGCACCATGAACTTTATTAAGACCGAAATTGATGGTGTGGTGATTGTCGAGCCTCGAGTGTTTGAAGATGAGCGCGGCTATTTCTTTGAGAGCTATAACGAGGCTGAATTTATTAAAAACGGCATATCAGCCAAGTTTGTGCAGGATAATCAGTCCAAATCCGGCTATGGCGTAATTCGCGGGTTGCATGCTCAGCTAGGAGAGTATGCTCAGGCCAAATTGGTGCGGGTGTTGCAAGGAAAGGTGCTGGACGTTGCCGTAGATATGCGCAAAGGCTCGCCGACTTTCGGTCAGCATGTAGCTGTTGAATTGTCAGCTGAAAATAAGCGTCAATTGTTTATTCCCCGCGGCTTCTATCATGGGTTTGCGGTGCTGAGCGATACGGCGGTATTTGCCTATAAATGCGATAATGTTTATTGCAAAGAAGCAGAGTCGGGAATTTATTTCGCAGACAAAGATTTGGCGATTGATTGGCGGATTCCCGCTGATCGGGCAATAATCTCAGAAAAAGACAAGCATCACAGGAGTTTTAGAGATGTTGCTGATAACCGGTAGTAGCGGACAACTGGGGGCCGAGCTGGCAAAACTCCTGCCTGACGCGCTTTTAACTGATGTCAAAAGTCTGGATATCACAGATTCAGCGGCGGTGACGGCATTTGTCAAAGAGCATAATATTGACACAATTATTAATTGCGCGGCTTATACGGCGGTAGATAAGGCCGAAGATGAGCCGGATTTGGCGCGCAAAATTAATGTGCAGGGGCCGGAAAATTTGGCAAAAACCGGTTGCAAAATTGTTCATATTTCTACCGATTATGTCTTTGACGGCAGGGGCTATAAGCCATATCAGCCTGAAGATGCAGCCTGTCCGGTTTCGGTCTATGGCCAAAGCAAGTTAGACGGCGAAAAAGCGGTTTTGGCCAATGCGCAAATTGCGGTGGTTATTCGCACAGCGTGGATGTATTCGCCCTACGGCAATAATTTTGTAAAAACCATACGCCGATTCGGGGCAGAAAAAGAGCAAATTAATGTGGTGTGCGACCAGATTGGAACCCCGACTTCTGCGGCGGATTTGGCGGCGGCGATTGTGCAGATTTTGCCGCAAATGAGCGAGGCTAACAAAGGGATTTATCACTTCACCGATGAAGGAGTGTGCTCTTGGTATGATTTCGCGCAAGAAATCATAGCGCAATCCGGCCTTGAATGCAAAGTTCTTCCGATTGCCTCAGGGGCATATCCAAGCAAGGCTAAAAGGCCGTTTTACAGTGTGTTGGATAAGAGCAAAATCAAACGGACTTTTAATTTAACTATTCCATATTGGAAGGAGAGTTTAGCCAAATGTCTAAAGCAATTTTAGTGACCGGCGGCGCCGGATTTATCGGCTCTAATTTTGTGCCGTATTTTTGCGCCAAATATCCGCAATATAAGGTGATAAATCTCGACAAGCTGACCTATGCCGGCAATTTGGATAATCTCAAAGAGTGCGCGGCGATGTCGAACTATGAGTTTGTTCAGGGCGATATCTGTGATCGGGAGCTGATTGAAAAACTGTTCAAAGAGCATGATATTCGCGGGGTCATTCATTTTGCGGCCGAAAGCCATGTTGACAACTCGATTAAAAATCCGGGAGCGTTTATTAACACCAATGTAAACGGCACGTTCACGCTTTTGGATGTTGCTTTTCGGTATTGGATGGGTGCGCCCAACAAGGTAAAATCCGGCTATGAGGACTGTCGCTTTCACCACATTTCAACCGATGAAGTATATGGCGCTTTGGGTGCGGACGGTTTCTTCACCGAGACCACGCCATATGCGCCAAACTCGCCATATTCGGCCAGCAAAGCCAGTTCAGATTTCTTGGTTCGGGCATATTATCATACCTTTGGCATGAATGTCACAACCTCTAATTGCTCCAACAACTACGGGCCCAAGCAGCATCATGAAAAATTGATTCCGCATATTATCAAGCAGGCATTAGCCGAGCAACCGCTGCCGATTTACGGGCAGGGGCTGAACGTCCGCGATTGGCTGTACGTTCTGGATCACTGCAAAGCGATTGATTTGATTTTCCATAAGGGCAAGGCCGGTGAGACTTATAACGTCGGCGGGCACAATGAGCGCAACAATATCACGATTGTTAAAACTATCTGCGCGATTTTGGACAGAGAACGTCCGCGGCAAAACGGCCATAAATACGAGGAGCTGATCACCTTTGTTCAAGATCGTGCCGGTCATGATTTCCGCTATGCGATTGATGCCACCAAGCTGGAAACCGAACTCGGTTGGAAGGCTGAAGAGACCTTTGATACCGGTATTATCAAAACTGTGGAGTGGTACTTGCGATGAAGCCGATATTAGTACATCTACATTTGTTTTATGCCGATATGTGGCCGGAGCTGAAAGGCTACTTGCAAAAGGTTTTGCCGTATCCTCATGAGATTTATATCACGGCGGTTAAGCCATTGCCGGAGATTGAGGCAGATGCGCAAGCTTTAAGCCCGAATGTGCATTTTGCGGTGGTTGATAACCGCGGCTACGATGTCGGTCCGTTTGTGCAGGTGCTGAATCAGGTAAATCTGGCGGATTTTGACTATGTGATAAAACTGCACAGCAAACAAAACTGTAATTTAGGTATGTTGCTGAACGGCTACAATGTCGGCGAACACCGGTGGCGTGATTATTTGTGCGATTTCATGAACCATTTGCCGCGATGCCTAGAGGCTTTTGCCAAAGACCCAATGCTGGGTATGACGGCGAATTATCGGCTGATATGCAGAAAAGATAAGAAAAACCGCGAAATGGCAACGATAGCAAAGGAATTGATGCAAAAGGCAAATTTGCCGCAAAACGGATATGACTATGTTGCGGGAACAATGTTTATGTGTCGGGCAGAATGTCTGCAGCCGATTAAGAATCTGGGGCTGACACTGGCAGATTTTGCCGCTCCGGATAAGCCCAATAAAATATCGTTAGCGCATGGAATGGAAATGTTTTTGGGCTGGGTAGTCAAAGCACAGGGGTATCAAATTGCCGATTGTTTTACATCGGAAGGAGAGCAGAAACGCGCGGCATTACTGACGCCGCTGCGAGCGCTGAAAAACTTTGTCTATCGTAAAAAACGCACTAAAACCGGCAAAATTGAAATCAAAATCTGCAAGATACCGGTGATTAAATATGAGGTGAAAAATGATTAAGTTTTTAGATTTGGCAAAGGTAAATAATCGTTTTCGCGATGAGATTGATGCTCGTTTTAAGATGATTTTGGACAAAGGTTGGTATTTGCAAGGTGAGGAGAATGAAAATTTTTCTAAGCACTTTGCGGAATATTGCGGAACAAAATACGCTATTGGGGTAGCAAATGGATTAGATGCGCTGAATCTGATTATTAAGGCAAGCGGTTTTGGTGCTGGTGATGAAATCATCGTGCCGGCAAATACCTATATTGCCACAATCTTAGCTATATCCGAAAACGGCTGCACGCCGGTTTTGGTTGAGCCGAATATCAAAACTTATAATATTGATCCTGATAAGATTGAGGCGGCGATTACTCCGCGCACAAAAGCTATTATGGTTGTTCATTTATACGGACAGGCTGTTCAAATGCAAAAAATTTGGGACTTGGCCAAGAAATACAATTTGAAAGTATTTGAAGACAGCGCTCAGGCGCATGGGGCAAAATATATGGGCAAGCACGCCGGTAATTTGTCTGACGCCGCGGCATTTTCTTTTTACCCCGGAAAGAACCTCGGTTGTATGGGTGATGGCGGCGCTGTGGTTACTAATGATGAAGAGCTTTATAATAAAGTTAAGGCTTTGGCTAATTATGGTTCTGATCGCAAATATCATCACATCTATAAAGGCACAAACAGCCGCTTAGATGAGTTGCAGGCCGCGGTGCTTGATGTGAAACTTCCGCATTTGGACGCTGATAATGCCAGACGGCGTGAAATTGCAACTTATTATCGTGCCAATATCACTAATCCGAAAATTATTTTGCCGCAGACTTATGACGAAGAAGCCGCAGTTTGGCATGTGTTTGCGGTGCGCACGGCCGAGCGCGACAAATTTCAGCAATATTTGACTGATAACGGAGTGCAGACGATTATTCATTACCCGACCCCGCCGCACAAACAAGAGGCCTATAAAGAATGGGCTAACCGCTCGTATCCAATAAGCGAGGAAATCCACCGCACCATTATTTCTTTGCCGATTTCGCCGGTGATTACAGATGAAGAAGTCAAAGAAGTTGTGAGAATTGTCAATGAATACAGATGATCTGATTTCCGTTATTATACCGGCTTATAATCATGAAAAATATATTGAAGAATGTATCCGTTCGATTATTGCGCAAACGTATCGAAATATCGAACTGCTGGTCATTGACGACGGATCAAAAGACAGGACTTTTGAGATTTTGCAATCTCTGAAGCCCGAATGCGAGAAGCGTTTTGTTCGCGTCGTGTTCGAAACGCAGGAAAATCAGGGAACGCGCGTTACGCTCAACAGACTGATTGACAGGGCGCAGGGACAATATCTTTACACGATTGCCTCCGATGATATGGCAAAACCGCAGGCAACAGAAATCCTGCATTCGTTTTTATCGCAAAATTCTGACTATGTGCTGGCTGTTGGAGACAATGAAATTGTCAACAGTAATTCTGAACGTGTGTATTGGGGAAGACATCGGGCGGTTGTTCCTGAAAGTGAAGCTTTATACAAAACTTTGGGAAATGAGTTACATTTGAATGAGTCCAAAAACAAACATGTTAATTTTGGCAATTATGTTGATTTATTAAAATGGAACCACATTCCGAATGGTTATCTATGTTTGCGGCAAGCCATAATAGATGTAGGGAAGTATGATGAATCAATTTTTCTAGAAGATTGGTATATGCATTTGCAATTGAGCAAAGTTGGAAAATACAAATATATTCCTGAAATTTTGTTTTCTTATCGTTGGCACGGAGGAAACACTATCTCCAGCCAAGAAGTGCAAAAAAAAAATAGCGAATTTTATCGTCAGATTTTCGAACATGAAAAGGAGTATTGTTTTACTCATGGTTATAAAAAACAATGGGAACGTCAATGGTGCAAACGTTTCGGTTGGCGGGCAAAATGGAAAGCGCTGCGCGACTTTTTAAGGGGGAAAAAATAATGGGAAACGTGTCGCGAATTCGTTTTCAAGTTCACGGTGATGACAGAGGATCGTTGATTGCTTTGGAAAATGGCCACAATCTACCTTTTGACGTTAAACGTGTGTATTATATTTTTGGTACAAAACCCGGTGTGCCACGAGGATTTCACGCTCATCGCAAATTAAAACAAGTTTTGGTGGCAATATCAGGTAGTGTTACAATTAAAACGGAGTATAAAGGTAAAAGAGAAACACATTTATTGGATCGTCCAGATGAAGGATTGCTGATCGAAGGATTAGTTTGGCGGGAAATGCACAATTTTTCCCCCGACTGCGTTCTGACTGTTTTGGCAGACGATTATTATAACGAAGATGATTACATCAGGAATTACAACGTGTTTAAACAGGAGGATGCATTATGACGGTGTTTATTCACCAATTTTCGGATGTGCAATCTGAAAATATTGGTAATGGAACGAAAATATGGCAGTTCTGTGTTGTTTTGCCCGGTGCGAAAATCGGTAATGATTGTAATATATGCTCACATTGTTTTATTGAAAACCAAGTTGTGATTGGGGATCGTGTGACCGTCAAATGTGGCGTTCAGTTGTGGGACGGTGTGACACTGGAAGACAATGTATTCATCGGACCGAACGTCACGTTTTGTAACGACAAGCACCCGAAATCACACAATAAAAATTTTGAACTAGAACCCGTCACCATCAAACGCGGAGCATCAATCGGTGCTAACGCAACAATCTTGCCAGGGGTGACGATCGGCGAAAACGCCATGGTCGCCGCGGGTGCGGTCGTGACTAAAAATGTACCGGCTAATGCGGTTTTTATTCCGAATAAAAACAGATAAGGAGTTTGCGTTATGATTTCGCCGTTAATTACCATTATCACGCCGTTTTACAATTCGATGCGCTTTATTGATGCGCCGTTGAATGCGGTTTTAAATCAGACCTATCAAAATTGGGAATATATTTGCGTTGACGATTGTTCCACGGACGGAACGCTGGAAAAGTTGCGCGAATACTCCGCACAAGATCCCCGCATCAAAGTGATTGCCAGATCCGTCAACGGCGGTAGTGCAGCCGCCGGTTTCAACACGGGTATAGCGGCAGCGACCGGCGATTACATTCAGCTGCTGGGGCATGACGACGAACTGTCGCCGGACTGTTTGGAACAAATCGCGAAAAGGATCGTCGAAACCGGCGCGGAAGCCGTCATTCCCGACGCGAAAATCGTTAGCACGGAAATAGATAAAAACGCTGAAATTTTCATCATGACGGGCGTGCAGGAAAAAGGCAGAAAAGGTGACCGCAGCGTTATTCTGTCTCCACGCGAAGCTTTTGCTTTATCAATCAACTGGAAAATCCATTCATGGGCATGTTATTCGGCGGATTTAATCCGTAGATGTCCAAAATTAAACGAAGATTTGATGAATGGCGATGAATTATGGACACGGGTTTTATTTTTAAACGCCAATAAAATCGCCTTTTCAAAAGGAAGTTATGTGTATTTACGGCGTAAAGGAAGCATCAGCAACAATACGAATGCTAAAAGTTTTGATGTCTTTCGCGTTCAAAAAGAATTGTTTCGATTATTGCGAGAAAACTTTTTTGACCGTAAAACAATCAGTATTTGTAAAAGGGATTTGCTTTCACGTGTAATAACCTATACGAATCGCTATTTTTTCGTTCAAAATTCTTTTGATGCTGGAGAAAAGAAAAAAACCGTTGAATTTTTGTCTGATGCATGGAAAACCGCATTCTGTGAATGTTGGTATTCTCCTCGTTTTTACCTGTCTTTGCTGAAAGTATGGCAAACGTCGCGTCGTTATAAAAAATATCTGAAACTGCAAAAGAAACTGCGAAAAAAAGGTTTGTGTGATTGATCGAAAGGTGAATGGGATGAAAATTTTAATAACGGGTGCGAACGGATTTATCGGCAGCCATCTGGTGACGGAGCTGATTGATTGTGGCCATCATGTAGTAGCTGTTGATTTAGATGATAAAAATATTGATGATCGCGCTATGTTTTTGAAAGGCAATCTGTTCTCTTCTCCGATTGATTTTACAGTGGTTGGGCTGCCTGACGTTGTAATTCATCTGGCATGGCGGGACGGTTTCAATCACTACGCCGCCAGCCACATTGACGGCATTGCGCGGCATTTTTATTTTATCAAATCGGTGATTGACGCCGGTGTCAAATCCGTTTCCGTGATGGGAACGGCGCATGAAATCGGATATCATGAGGGAAAAATCAACGAAAACACACCCTGTAATCCACTTTCGTATTACGGTATCGCCAAAAACACTCTACGCCAGCTAATCTTTGCCTATGCCAAGGACAAATCCGTTTCCGTCAAATGGTTGCGCGCTTTTTACATTACAGGTGACGACCGGCACAACCATTCCGTTTTTACAAAAATATTGGAAGCCGCCGAAAGCGGTCAGAAAGAATTTCCATTTACCAAAGGGACAAACCA
>CAKQKH010000024.1 GCA_934248075.1 uncultured Alphaproteobacteria bacterium
GGCGACACCGGAGTTTACAAGATAGTAAATGAGGATGTCGCCGTCCTGCGCAAATTGCTCTAGAAAACCACTAGACACCCTCGCCTACTTGCACAATCTTCAGCGAGATTGGATAACGTGCGTGTATAATAAGATTTTAGGGTAATGAAAGCGGAGCGTACATAAGTAGTACGTGAGCATTTCATCAGCCCGACAAATCTGTATTAGACACCAGTTAGACACCCTCGCTTATTTGCACAATCTTCAGCGAGGTTGGATAGTGGAATTTATAGAGTGATTTGAAAGGCGGCGACACCGGAGTTTACAAGATAGTAAATGAGGATGTCGCCGTCCTGCGCAAATTGCTCTAGAAAACCACTAGACAGCCTCGCCTACAACAAAAAAACGTTCTTTATAGCCCAAAGAACGTTTTTTGCTGGTTTACAACTTATAATAATAAGACCGATTATCTACGACGGCGTAAAAACGAAGGAATCTCGAGATTTAATTTATCTTCGGTTTCAAAATCATTGTCGGAAAACGACGGAGACACCGGCTCCTGAACACGTTCATTTTCTTTTTGTTTTTTCCGATTGCGTTTGGCAATTGAAAAACCGGTGACTCTTTCAATAAAGGTCGGAATATGCTCGTCTTCGTCATCTTGCGTAACAATTAATTTTTCCGGTTCTTCCTCGCGACGGCTTGAAGCCATTACCGGACCATGCTCCGGAAACAATTCCGGCTCTTCTTCAATAACTCGCAAAGTTGTTTGCGGCTTAAAACTATCTTCGCTAGACAGCAACGCACTTTCAATTTGAGCCTCGCTTGTATTTTCCTCAGGCTTATTGATAATTGCCTTAAACAAAGAGGTTGCATTTGGCATGTCTTCTAAAACACCGGATTTATCCAGTGAATCAAAATCGTTAAATTTTACCGGCTGTTCCTCACTGACAGCCACTGACATAACCTCATCGTCTTTATCATCATCGGACAAAATGTTCATATTTTCGACGACTTCTTCAACCTCGGGAGTTTCAACCGGTTTGGTGGCCGCAAAAACTTCCAAATTAGATTCGATTACCTCGCGAGAGGCCGTGTTTTCGCTCTCAACTTTGGCAAAATTATCCTGAATATGCGGCAAGGTCGCTTGCGGAATCTGGCTACGTTTGATTCCCTCGCCCTCAATTCCTGTCGCCACGATAGAAACTCTTATTTTACCACCCAAAGTTTCGTCAAAACTTGAGCCGAAAATAATATTTGCGTCTTCATCAACTTCTTCTTTAATCCGACTTGCGGCCTCGTCAATTTCAAACAGTGTGATATCCGAACCGCCGGTAATGTTAATCAACACGCCCTTTGCCCCATGCATCGAGCAATCATCAAGCAAAGGATTTGCCAAAGCTTGCTCGGCTGCTTTAATGGCGCGATCTTCGCCTTCAGCCTCGCCGGTACCCATAATTGCTTTGCCTTTGTCTTCCATAATCGCTTTGATATCGGCAAAATCCAAATTAATCAACCCCGGCATCATCATCAAATCGGTTATTGAGCGCACGCCGGCATAAAGCACGTTATCAGCCATTACAAATGCGTCAACCAAAGTAGTGTTTTTGTCGGCGATTCTAAACAAATTTTGGTTAGGAATTACAATTATGCTATCAACTTCTTTAGTAAAATTTACCAGCGCCTGCTCGGCGGTCTCATAGCGTTTTTTCCCCTCAAACTGAAAAGGCTTAGTAACCACGCCGACTGTCAAAATTCCTTTTTCTTTGGCAATTTTTGCCACTACCGGAGCCGCGCCCGAACCTGTGCCGCCGCCCATGCCGGCCGTAATAAACACCATATTGGCGCCTTCAAGCTCACGCTCAATTTCTTCACGAGCTTCTTCTGCCGCCAGTTTGCCAACCTCCGGACGAGCGCCGGCGCCAAGACCTTTAGTAGTTTCCAATCCCAGCTGAATCTTCCGGCTGGCCTTAGAGTTTTCCAGAGCCTGCGCATCAGTATTGGCAACAATAAAATCTATTCCTTCCAGATTCTGGGTAATCATATTGTTCACGGCATTACCACCGCCGCCGCCAACTCCGATAACCGAGATTCTTGGCTTCAGTTGCATAACAGTTTTTTCAGGTACAGCTAGCTTAATTGACATGGTAATTCTTACTCCCAAAATCCTAAATTTCACAATTTAGAATAGGATACCGCCAATACCTTAAGGTTTAGTTACCAAGGAAATATTTTTCTTAAAAAATCTGTTTTAACCAAGAAAAAACTCTGCCAATTCCATTGCCGTTTCCATGAATTGGCTTATTGACAATTTTATCTGGTTTGCGCTCGGTGTAATTTAGCGCAAACAGCAACATACCGATGCTGGTTGAAAAAGACGGTCCATATAAAATATCCGGCAAATTCAAAATATTTTTCGGACGTCCCAAGCGCACTTGTTTGTCCAACACCACCGAGGCGATTTCCCGCACTCCGGCCAACTGTGATGCCCCGCCGGTCAAAACCACCCGATGACTTGATGCGTCTTTGAGTCCGGCCTCCGCCAACTTGCGATTGACCATCTCAAAAGTTTCTTCAATCCGCGGCTGAATTATCTCAGTCAGTTTCGCCCGCGAAATTTGTCTGATGCTGCTGTCGTCTTCTTCTCCGACCGGATAGACATTAATGGTCTCTTCTTTGTCCTGAGTGCTGTAAAAGGCGCAACCATGCAAAGTTTTTAGTCTCTCCGCGTGCGGGAATGATGTCGCCAATCCATATGCAATATCATTAGTAACATTATTTCCGCCAACCGGCAAAGATGCAAAATAAACCGGATAGCCATGATAAAAACTGGCGATAGACGTCGTGCCGCCGCCCATATCCACAACCGTAGCCCCTAACTCGCGTTCATCATCAACCAGACAAGCCAAACCTGAGGCATAAGACGCAAAAGCTTTGCCGGCAATCTCCAATCTGGCGTTTTCAATCACCGTGGCAACATTACGATACACAATGTCAGGAACCAAACCAAACAAAATATCAACCGAAAGATTTTCACCGAAGATATTGCGCGGATCTTTTAAATCCACCCCGCCATCAAGTCTATAATTGGTCGGCAGGCAATGGATCAGCTCACAACCGTCAACATTAACCTTGTGGACACCCTTGTCAATAACCTTGGCCAAATCACTTTCATTAACCGGACGATTCTTATTCAGACTTATGGTGGAATCTTTAATCGCGCTCTTAACCTTATCACCCGAGATATTGACAATCACCCGATTAATCCGTTCATTTGCCATTTGCTCGGCGGCCTCAACCGCATTGCACACCGAAATAGTTGCCTGATTGATATTGGTGATAACGCCGCTATTTATCCCCTTGGAAGCATTATACCCATATCCGGCAATGTTAATCCGTTTATCTCGACTCATTTTGGCAATAATACAACATACCTTAGATGATCCTATATCTAAAGCTGCGATTGTCGTCGGCCGATTAAACGAGTGTGACACGATTACTCCCTCTTTACAATTTATGTTCCGCAGCTTTTTGCAGTTCGAACGTTTTACCCGAACCGCCGCGCCGCAACTTTACCACCACTTTATCTGGCAATCTTAAATCAATTATGGTTAATTTACGCTTAAAAATTCCTTTGGTCGCATCTAATTTTACCAACTTTTTCCACGCCTGAGCAATATTTTCTTCCGGCAGTTTTACTGTGATGCCGTCGCGAATATCGTCCAAAATCAAATTCCAACGCCGTCCGGAAATAAAATTCGCCACCTTAACCCGACTTATATAATCATTGTCTTCGTTCTTAAGCGCCTGCATCAGATTCTTAAAATTTTCCGGCGCTCCGGCTCCCACAATCAGCAAAATCGGCTCACCAATCCGATAATCAGCCTTAATCACCTCACCATCGGCATCAAGCGGATAAAATTTCTCATTAATCTGCCAAATAGCTTTAACTTCACGCTCAATCAGACGAATATTCACCACATTAGGAAAATATCCTTTCCGCACCATAGCCTCCTTAACCCACGGCAAGGTTTCCAGTTGCTGTTTGACCTTATAGACATCAAGCTTGAGCATATTTGCGCCGCGTTCTAACCCCAAAACCTGATTAATTTCCGCTTTGCTTGTGTGTTCTCGACCGCTAACGACAATATCTTCAAGAACCAACCCCTGTCTTCCGCCCCACTCAAACAAACAATCTTTGATTTCATCTATTCGTTTGTTAACCAAATCATTTTTTAGAGTAATGATAATCGCCGCCAACACAAAAATAAATCCCAAAACCGCAACCGTGCCGGCCAACCGCCACGGCCACTCTCTTTCCGGACGGAGAACCGCGCCAGTCTGGACTTTTGATACTTCCGGCTGATTGTCTGTTTTGGTCTTATTGCTCATGACTATTTCTGAATGCCCATTCGTTTAATTTCCCACTCCAACGTGATAGAAGTGCTGTCTTTTACTCTCTGCACTATTGTCTCGCCCAACGTCTCAATATCCAGAGCCGTGGCATGCCCCGTATTAACCAAAAAATTGCAATGTTTGTCAGAGACCCTCGCGCCACCGACGTGCAAATTTGCGCAACCCGCGGTTTTTATCAGTTTCCAAGCTCGCAGTCCTTCCGGATTCTTAAAGGTCGATCCGGCGGTTCGCACATTGTGAGGCTGAGTTTTCAAACGATAATTTTTCTGTTCATTAATAATTTTCAGCGTCTCTTCGGGATCTTGCGGCATTACCTTCAAGGTTAGAGCCGTGATAATCCAATCATCTGGAAACAAACTGCTGCGATAAGATAGTGACAAATCAGCAACCGGAACTTCCCTAATTTCCCCATCGCCATTGATTATCGTCGCGCGCAACAACACATCTTTTAGCTCCTTGCCAAAACATCCGGCATTGGTTTTTATCGCTCCCCCCAAATGTCCGGGAATAGAAACCAAAAACTCAAGTCCCCCCAATTTGTTTTCCAGCATAATTTTCTTCAAATCCGCATTGCGCATTCCGGCGCCGCAGGTGATTTCCCCTTCACCTTTGACCCACTTTTTAAAATACGGACCATCCAATTTAATCACAACCCCCGGAATTCCGCCGTCTCTAACCAACAGATTAGAACCTCCGCCAACCACATATA
Source organism: uncultured Alphaproteobacteria bacterium (assembly GCA_934248075.1). GTDB lineage: Bacteria > Pseudomonadota > Alphaproteobacteria > RF32 > CAG-239 > CAZU01. Next base: position 5,105 of record CAKQKH010000024.1, read on the forward strand.
TCGGCAAATTATAAGGTCTTGCCTTCAAGAACCAGCTTAAATCGGCGTCATCTTCCGGAAAATACATAACCTCGGCAGGGCCGCCCACAGCCAACCAAGTATGTTTGGACATTGGTTCATCGCAACGATACTTGCCCCGCACATCAGGCAGCAGCTTTACCAACTCATTTTTTTTGTTTCCCCAACCAAACATTTACGCCTCCTTCAGTTCAACCTTTGATAACCATTTGCTCAATACCGTCAGCCAGACGCTTTGCCGCATTGTTAATCCCGACTTTTTGCGCTTTTTCCGACATAAGTTTCAACCGCGGATAATCACTGGCCCATTCCTCAATAATTTTTTTCAACTTTTCAGCCGTCAACTCCCGCTGATTGATAACAATTCCCGCTCCGGCTTCAGCAATTTCAGCGGCATTGGAGGTTTGGTGATCATCGGCGGCGGTAGGCAACGGCACCAAAATTGATGGCACCCCGACTACGGCAATTTCAGAAACAGAAGACGCTCCCGAACGAGATATCACTATATGAGATCCTCGATACAAATCCGGCATATTGTCAAAAAAGTGTTTGACCACCAGCTCCGCGCCGCTGTTTTCATAAGCTCTGGCAATATCGTTTTCTTCACCACTGCGACATTGCTGATAAATCTTCAAACTTTGCCGCAATTTTTTCGGCAACAACTGCACTGCTTCCGGCACAACATCGCCAAATATTTTAGCGCCCTGACTGCCGCCCAAGACCAAAATCTGTAATTTATCTTGCAAACCGAGCGACGGATACGATTGGTTTGCGGCGGCAACTATCGCCGCTCTCACCGGCATTCCGCAAACTATACTATTGCCAGAAGTCGGAGCATACTTAACTTTACGAAAACTCTGCCCAACCAAATCGGCATACCTGCTCAAAAAACGATTAGTTCGGCTCATTACCGAATTTTGTTCATGAATAACCAGTTTAGTGCCTGAAAGTATCGCCGCCACACAGGCCGGAAAAGATGCATATCCGCCAAAACCGACAACGCATAAAGGCTTTTCGCGCCACAATACCCAAGCCGCCTGAGCAATTCCAATCATAGTTTTGCACAAACTCTTAATTTTAAACAGCTTGGATTTTCCGACAATACCGCCTGACCACACCGCCACATTCGGAATCTCTCCCAGTTTGCCTTTGTAGTTGTCCTTGCCTCTCTTATCCGTGATCAACTTTAGTCGATAACCGCGAGCAATCAATTCTTCCGCCAGCGCCTCGGCCGGATAAACATGTCCGCCGGTTCCGCCCGCGGTCAACACAATCAACGGTTTGGAAACGCTTTTAGTAGTCTTCATCTTTTTCCTCCGCATGAACATTTTTACGCGTTATGGCCAACAACATTCCCATACCGGCAGCCACTCCTAGCAACGAAGATCCGCCATAAGAAATCAGCGGCAAAGCCATTCCTTTGGTTGGAATTATGTGCATAGTTGAGCTGATGTTGATCAAGCTTTGCAACCCAAAACTGGCCGCCAGACCGGAAGACGCCAGCACAATAAATAAATTATTATCTTTGCTGGAAATCATCAATGAACGAATTACAATCGCCGCATACAATCCGACGATTATCAGGCACAATATCATTCCATATTCTTCAGCCGCTACCGCAAAAATAAAGTCCGTATGCGCATCGGGAATATGCATTTTAACCACGCCTTCGCCCGGCCCGACCCCAAACAAATTGCCATTTTCAAAAGCCTCTAAAGACTTCTTCACTTGATAGCTCAAATTATTCTCGCTGGTAAAATATTGATGCATGCGCACTTGTATATGCGGAAACACAAAATACGCCCCGCACAATCCTAGCGCTCCCAACACCCCCAAACCAACAACAATCCACAAAGGCAAACCGGCCAAAAAAAGTTGGAATCCCCAAATCAGGGTAACCACGATCGACATTCCGATATCAGGCTGTAGCACCAGTAACAACAATGTAAACAAAAACAAACACGCCGACAATGTATATCCCGGAAATTCCTGATATTTCTTTTGCCCCTCAAACAACCAGGCCGCCACCACCACAAATGTCGGCTTGACAAATTCTGATGGCTGCAAAGAAAAGAACCCCAAAGATATCCACCGGTGCGCGCCTTTAACTTCCGCCCCCCAAAACAGCGTAATAATCATCAAGATTATCGTCAACACATAGCCAACCACCGCAATTCGGCGAATAGATTTAAGGCTGAGCATTGATAAAAACAACATTCCGCCAACGGCCAAAGGCAAAAAAATAAACTGCTTTTTAATAAAATAAAAACTGCCTCTACCGATTCTGTTTGCCACTGCCGGCGAAGCCGAAATACTCAAAAAAGCCCCTATTGCGATGATTATGCCAATCATCACCAGCAACGGTTTGTCAACCGTCCACCACCAATTTGCCAATGTACTGCGGCTATTGCGAGAAAAAGAAATCAATTTGCGCCTCTATTTATATTGAATTGCCAAAAAGCCCAACACCGCCATAATAATGCCGATAATCCAAAATCTGATCACAACTCTGGTCTCCGGCCAACCGCATTGCTCAAAATGATGATGAATCGGCGCCATCTTAAAAAATCTCTTGCCGCCGGTGTGCCTGAACCAATAAACCTGAATCATCACCGACAACGCTTCCACAACAAAAACCAAGCCGACAATCGCCAGCAATATTTCATGTTTAAGCATTACCGCCACCGTACCCAAATACGCCCCCAGCGCCAACGAGCCAGTGTCACCCATAAAAACTTTTGCCGGCGCGGCATTAAACCACAAAAACCCGACACAACCGCCGATAACCGCGGCGCAGGTAACCGCTACTTCTGCCGCCCTTGGTACCGGCAACATATAAACGTCATTAACCAACTCAGAACCACATATATAGGCAATAACCATAAACACCGGCAATGCAATAATCATCAAGCCGGCGGCTAGTCCGTCCAATCCATCGCTCAAATTAACTGCATTAGACGCACCGGCAATCACCACCATGGCAAACGGCACATAAAACCACAGCAAATTTATCGACAAATTAATAAAATAAGGAAAAGTCAAAACAAATCTGGTATCTTGCGGCATTTCATAAGAAATAACCAAAACGGCAATCAAGGCCGTTGTAAATTGCAAAAACAACTTCATTTTGGCCGACATTGCGTTGGCTGTGTTTTTGGTAACCTTGGTATAGTCATCGGCGGCTCCGACCAATCCATACACCACCAAAACCATCATCGCAATCCACACCAACGGATTCGCCAAATCTGCGCAAAGCAATATTGCGATCAAAGCGCTGCCTAAGATTAAGATTCCTCCCATGGTCGGCGTGCCTTTTTTGGTCTTCAGATGAGACTGGGGGCCGTCTTCGCGTATTGGCTGACCTTTTTTCTGATGCGCGTGCAAAACCTTAATCATTCGGTCCCCGTAGGCCAAAGCCAGAATTAAAGCCACAAAAAAGGCCATAAAACAACGCACATACACTGTATTCAGATATTCCGGAGCAGAAAGCATATTAAAGATATATTGCAACATAATGAGATCCCAGACATGAGTTTATACTTATGGCTCATTATATTCGCACAAATCTAAATAAATATTAAATATGCATAAGTTTTTTTGCAGCCAAATCGCCAGCTCGATAAAATTTTATCATTACCTCGCCGCCAATTAACCGCCCGATTTCACTCAACGATTATTTATAGAGGGAACTAGCCTTATAATTCTCTACCAAATGCTTTATCAAAACCCCGATAATGGCAGCCACAGGAACCGCCATCATCAAGCCCAAGAAACCAAGCAACGCCCCGCCTGCCAGCAAGGCAAACATTATCCAAACCGGATGCAGTCCGACGGAATCTCCAACCAATTTTGGCGTTAAAAAATTTCCTTCAATAAATTGCCCCAACAAAAACACGCCCAAAACCTGAGCAATTGGCAGCCAACTGTCAAACTGCGCAAAGGCAATCGCCATACTAACCACAAAACCAAAAATCGTTCCGGCATAAGGTATAAAAGAAATTATTCCGGCCACAAACCCGACCAACACTCCCAAATCCAGCCCGACCGCGTATAACCCTATTGCATAAAATGTTCCAAGCAACACGCAGACCGAAAGTTGCCCGCGAATAAAAGATGACAAAATACAATCAATTTCTCTAGCCTGCATTTCAATACTTTTTTTAGAATGTTTAGGCAACAAATCATCAACTTTGCCAACAAAAGCATCCCAATCCCGCAACATATAAAAAGCAACCACTGGAGTAATCAGGAGCAATGATATGATATTCACCAAAGCAAATCCGCCATTGACCAAACGGCGCAAAATCACGCCCAGCATTTTCAGCCCATTAGACATATTGCCGCGCAAAGTTTCTCTCAGTTTGTCGGTCTCAAGCGCCGGAAATTTCTCCTGCAAATTGGCAATAACCGGCTCGGCCTTTTTGCCAAACGCCGCCAGATATTGCGGCATCACATCTAAAAAATGCCCCAACTGATTATCTATAATACTGACCAACGCCACTAACGAGGGAATCAAAATCAAAACAACCAGCACCAACGTTAGAACTGTTGCCAGCGTGCGATTCATTCCCCACTTTTCAAATCTTGAAGTCCACGGATCCAGCAAATAACCAATGACAATTCCCGCCACAAACGGCATTAGCACCGAGCGCAAAACATACACCGCCACGGCAAACAACAGCAGCAACGCCAACCAAACCAATCCGTTTTTACTATTTTTGGCGGCAAACATGGACTATCTCCTAATATTTTTCCAACACATAATAGTTGCCGTGTTCCAACAAGCGATACGCATGACTGCGAAAATTTTGCAACAGCTTATCCATTGTGCCGGCAAACATAAGCTTAAACTGAACTTTTCCTGCGCCCAAAGCCTGCGTTTCCAAACCGTTCACCAAACCGATGCTCCGCAAATCTTTTTCTGTCGTCACCCATTCTTGCAACGCGTTGAAATTATACAAAACCACAATGGTGTTTTCTTTGGCGGCATCAATGATTGCTTTTTGAGAGATTCGGTTTTCCAATTGTTTTTTTACTTCCGCCACCGCATTATTAAACAATTCCATACCGGAACTGCGCGGTCCCGAGACCCTGATTGTGCGATTGTCGCCGCCGTAAGAGAGCGCCCTGACGATCAGCCCGTCTATTCCGTCATAAGTAGCATCAAGCACATAGACATCATCGGCGTTATTAATTCGCATCAACTTATCCAACGCTTCTCCGTCTAAAGCCAATGCTTTGCGAGCATCAATAACCGAATAATTGGCGCCGCTGGCCGGCAATGACACCAAACGTACCGATCCGTCCGCCGGAGACGCGTCCCATGCCTGCTTCCACAAATTGGAATTTTCCCACAACATCGGAGCGTCGCTGCTAAATTCGCGAAAAACCGGTACTATTAAGGTTTTGCTGTTATTTTGAATCATTATCGGAATATTACGCTCTTTCATATATTCCTTGAGCATATCCTCGTTCAAGACCACTTTCAACGTGGCCATATAACGAACAGTCGAACTTTTTTCTTCAATTACTGACACTTCTTTAATAAAGTTCACCAACTGATTGTCATTCATGGCTCCAAACCGCGCTGCCCCGTCAGAAGTGGTAATCCTTTTTGCCACCGCCAAAACCGCGGCACGATTAGCTTCGCTCATAGCGCGTTCTTGCGCCGCCGACGCGCTGCTGTCGGTCACATCGACACTCACTTCAACAGCGTATCTCTCATCGGCGGCATGGGCTGTTCCCCACACTAACAGTCCCAACACCGCCAATAGTCCAAATTTATACACGCCCAACCTCATTATTTATTCACAAATTTCCAATTCATTAAAAAAGAAGGCTATTTCTCTCTTGGCGCTATTCAAAGAATCCGAACCATGCACTGTATTCCGATCAATCGACAACGCATATGTTTTGCGAATAGTGCCTTCCTCTGCCACAGCCGGATTAGTCGCGCCCATGATTTTGCGATAATGTGCAATGGCGTCATCGCCCTCCAGAATTTGCACAACTACCGGAGCTGAAGTCATAATCTCAACCAAATTGGCAAAAAACGCTTTTCCCTCATGCTCGGCATAAAAAGCCCTAGCCTGTGCCGGTGTCAAACGCACCATTTTCTGAGCCACGATTTTCAGGCCATTTTCCTCAATCATGCTATTTACTTTCCCGATAATATTACGAGTTGTCGCATCAGGTTTAATAATTGATAAGGTCTTTTCCATCAGAATTCTCCGCACAAAATTTATCAACTGCAGCTAAGATATAATACTTTCTGCAAATAATCAAAAGATATTTTGACTTTTGAATATAAGGAGTGTAAACAATAGAAAAACATTAAATAATCAAAGGATATCAACATGAAAACCTCTCCCTACATTGCAAGCCTCATCAAAAAGGCGCAAACCCTTGGAAAAACCATTGTCTTGCCCGAAGGCGAAGACGAACGCGTTTTGCAGGCGGCCCATGCTGCTGCCGAACAAAAAGTTGCCAAAATCATCATTTTGGGCAATGACGACGAAATCAGAAAATATTATACCGAACACGGCTGGAACTTTGACGGCATTGAGATTATTAATCCGGCAACCTCGCCCAAACTCCAAAAATACGCTCAATTACTGTTTGAATTGCGCAAAGCTAAAGGCATGAGTGAAGAAACAGCCATGCAAACAGTATTGAATTCCAACTATTTCGGCACCATGATGGTTAAAGCCGGCGATGCTGACGGCATGGTTTCCGGCGCCAACCACTCCACCGCCGACACCGTCCGCCCGGCTTTGCAGATTATCAAATCCCGCCGTGCCGACCGAGTTGCTTCTTCCATGTTTATTATGGTTGACCGTGAAGGCCGCACATTTTATTTGTCGGACTGCGCTGTCAACATCAATCCCTCAGCCAAAGAATTATCAGATATTGCGCTGAGTTCGGCAGAAAGCGTTATTCAATTCGGCGACACACCAAAGGTTGCCATGCTTTCATATTCTACTTATGGCTCTGGAAAAGGCGAAGGGGTTGACAAAGTTCGTGAAGCCACCGCTTTGGCCAAAGAGGCTCTCAAAGCTCCGGAATATGCCGGCCGTAACATCATCTTAGACGGTGAGTTGCAGGCTGACGCCGCATTAAATGAGGTTGTCGCCAGCAAAAAAGCTCCCAACTCGCCCATCGCCGGCCACGCCAACACACTTATTTTTCCCAACATTGAAGCCGGAAATATTGGCTACAAACTTTTGCAACGCTTGGGCGGAGCCGAAATGTACGGACCAATGTTGCAAGGTCTAAATGCTCCCATAAACGATTTGTCTCGCGGATGCTTTGCCGAAGATATTCTCGGAATGATCGCCATTACTGTATTACAAACTCAAAAATAATAAGGACTTAATCTATGAAAATTCTCGTTTTAAACTCCGGCTCGTCATCATTAAAATATCAACTTTTTAACGTTAATGGCGACAAATATGAAGTAATTGCCAAAGGTTTAGCCGAACGCATTGGCATTCACGGATCTATGGTCAGCATCAAATATGCCAATGGCGAAAAAAAGTCCATTAATGTTGATTTGCCCTCGCACAATGAGGCTCTGCGTGAAGTATTTAATCTGTTGCTTGAAGGCGCAATCAACAGCCTTGATGAAATTGCCGCAGTCGGACACCGTGTTGTTCATGGCGGCGAAAACTTCAAAGGCTCGGTTTTGGTCAATGAGCAAGTAATTGAAGAAATCAGCGAACTCTCGAGTTTAGCTCCTTTGCACAATCCCGCCGCTGTGTTGGGTTTGCGCGCCGTTCAAAAAGCCCTGCCCAATGTTCCGCAGGTTACCGCTTTTGACACCGCGTTTCATCAAAGCATGCCCAAAGAGGCTTTCTTATACGGCTTGCCGCTGGAACAATACACCGAACACAAGATTCGCCGCTACGGAGCGCACGGAACTTCTCATCAGTTTGTGGCTGAAGAATGCGCCAAAATTATTGGCAAACGCGGCAAAATCATCACTTGCCACCTTGGCAACGGAGCCTCTATTTCCGCGGTTAAAGATGGCAAATGCATGGACACCTCAATGGGTTTCACCCCATTGGCCGGCGTTATCATGGGCACTCGTTGCGGCGATATTGACCCCTATATTCCGCTACACATCATGAAGTATCAAAACAAAACCGTAGATGAGGTAAACACCCTGCTCAACAAGCAAAGCGGCATGCTCGGCCTTTCTGGTTTCAGCGATATGCGTGATGTTGAGGACAAATATTTGGCTGGTGACCAACGCGCTATTGAGGCTTTGCAGACTTACGCCTACACTTTAGTAAAATTTATTGGCAGCTACATTGCCGTTTTGGGCGGAATAGACGCTATTGTCTTCACCGCCGGAATTGGCGAAAACTCTCCGATTATTCGCAAGATGGTGTTGGAACGTTTAAGCTACCTTGGCATTGAATTGGACGAGGCCAATAACAACAAACGCGGCGACGCGGTTGAGATCACCAAAAAAGGCTCCAAAATACGCGCTTTTGTTATTCCCACCAACGAGGAATTGGTTATTGCTCAAGACACGGTTCGTTTGAGCAACCTTCAATAATCCTCGCCAACTTTTTATAAAACCCTTTGGCTCCTCGGCTGAAGGGTTTTATTTTAACCTCCTAAAAAACACAAAAAAAAGATTGTACTGAATGGATTTATAGATTATAAAATAAGTAACTTTGAACAATTTTGATAATGATTGAATAAATATATGCAAAAATGGCATAAAAAATTTTCTGCCAAACCGCCGATTGAACCCGAAAACAAAGAAACGGCGGCGGCAAATTATGCAGCGATTGATTTAGGCACCAATTCTTGCCGATTGGTTATTGCCACTCCTACGCCGTCATCTTTTCGCATTGTGGAGACTTTTTCCAAAATCACCAGACTCGGTGAAGGCATAATCAATAACAATGAGCTGTCCAAACCAGCAATCAGACGCACCATTGGCGCTCTGAAAGTTTGTGCCGGCGTGTTGGCTGAATATGCTCCGATTGCCCGCTCGCGCTATGTGGCCACCGCGGCATGTCGTCGCGCCGCCAATTGCAAATCCTTTTTGGAAATGGTCAAAAAGGAAACCGGACTAAATATTGAGATTATTTCTCCACAGGAAGAATCTCGTTTGGCGGTTGTCGGCTGTATTCCGTTATTGGCTCGCAGCATTAAACGAGCTTTGGTTTTTGATATCGGCGGCGGCTCGACCGAAATATCTCTGGCCCGCACAACCAACAGCGGCCACACGTTTATAGAGGGATATGTATCTTTGCCATATGGCGTGGTTACCATTTCCGAGGCTTTTCCTTCGGGCGACATGACTGATCTGGCCTACAACACTATCATTGAGCGCACTCACAAAATTCTGGCTGAGTTTGAAGAAAAACACCATATTCGCGAGGCCATAGCCAACCAAGAAATTCAAATTATCGGCACCTCCGGAACCGTGACTGTGCTTGGCGCCGTACATCTCAATTTGCCCCGATACAACCGTTCCGCGGTTGACGGCATTGCGATCAGCAAACAAGATATTGAACATACGATTGCCAAAATCAAGCGCCTTGGCGATGAAGGCCGCAAAAAACACCCTTGTATCGGCGCCTCCAAAGCAGATTTGACTATGGCCGGCTGCGCCATTATAGAAGCCCTGATATCCTTTTGGCCGATTTATGAAGTTACCGTCGCCGACCGAGGGATTCGAGAGGGTATTTTGTTGGATATGATGCACGCTCGCAAACCCAACCGCCACAAGCGCAAAAATCGCTATCCCTTTGCCCGCGGACGCAATAGCAACAATAATCAATTTTTCAGAGGAGCCGCCAATGACTGATAAAAGATATGCCGCCATTGATCTTGGCACAAATTCATGCCGATTGCTCATCTGCGACCAAAACGGCCGCGAGCTTTGCAAGGAAACCGTCGCCACCAAGCTGGGCGAAGGTTTGTACAAATCCGGAATTTTCACCCCTCAAGCCATGGAACGCGGCATTGATTGCTTTTCCAACTATCGCCAACTGCTTGACAAATACGATGTTTCAGAAATCAGAGCCATTGCCACCGCTTCTTGCCGTATGGCTGCCAACAGCAATGACTTCATCAAAAAAGTATGGGAGGCATCTCATATCAAACTTGAGATTATTGACGGATATGAGGAAGCGCGTCTCAATCTAAAAGGAGCGCTGAGCCACGTTTGCGACAAAACTAAATATGTGGTGGTGTATGATCTTGGCGGCGGCTCAACTGAAATCACTTTGGCAACCAACACCGCCAATCCGCACATATTGCACACGATATCCATTCCCTGGGGCGCGCGCAATGCTTCCGAGGCGTTCAATCTGGTTGAATATAATGAAGAAAACGCCAATCGTTTGCGACAAGATATCGGCGCCCGCACCGAAAGTTTTGTAAAAAAATCTTATCTGGACACATATCGTGATGATGTTTGCTTTGTGGCAACCTCAAGCACTCCCTTGCGTCTGGCCTCCATAATAGAAGATTTTGGCGCTTATGATCGCGACCGCGCGGACGGCACCCCCATGGACCGAGAAGCCATGGACAAAGCCATCGCCGCAGTTTTGCATTCCACTCGCGCCGAGATGGCCGACAATCCGTATATCGGCGATAAACGATCTTATATTTTTATCGCCGCCTGCGTGATTTTTCAGACTATTTATGAGCACTTAAATGCCGATAAGATAATCGCTTCGCTCAAGAGCGCCAAAGACGGCATTGTTGCCGAACTGATAGAGAAAGACTCAAAAAATGAAAAAGCTAACCAAATCAGCCCAATCCATAACCGGCCGACATCAACTCTCAGTTAGAGTCAAAACCTCCAAATATCGCAAAAAATCTTCCAACCAATGGCTGGAACGGCAGCTTAATGACCCTTATGTTGCCGAATCAAAGCGCTTGGGCTATCGGTCGCGCGCCGCTTTTAAGCTGATTCAACTTGATGAAAAATACAAATTTTTAGGTAAAGGCAAAACCATTGTTGATTTGGGCTGCGCTCCCGGAGGCTGGACTCAGGTTGCCGTGCAACGCAACAAGGGGCATGGTCAGGTTGTGGGAATAGATATTTTGCCCACGGAGCCGATTGAGGGCGCGAGTCTGATTTGTCTGGATTTTACATTGCCGGAAGCCGCTGACAAACTCAAGTCTTTGCTGCAGGGAGAGGCGGATATTGTAATGAGCGATATGGCGGCCAACACCACCGGACACCAACAAACCGACCATTTGCGCACCATCGGCCTGGTAGAAGCCGCCTATGATTTTGCCAAAGAGGTTTTGGCCGAAAACGGAATTTTCATCGCCAAGGTTTTTCAGGGTGGCGCGGAAGGCAATTTGCTGGCGGACGCCAAAAAACATTTTGCCAAAGTTGGACACTTCAAACCCGACGCCAGCCGCACCACTTCGCCGGAAATTTACTTTGTTTGTCAGGGATTTAAAAAGGAAAACAGATAATGCAAACCGGAGCCCGTTATCAGGCTGTTTTAGAACTGATTACCGATATCTTCAAAGATGAACAGCCGGCTGACGGCATTATTAACGAATATCTGCGCTCACGCAAATACATAGGTTCCAAAGACCGTCGTTTTATCACTGAAACGACATGGCAGATAATTCGCAACCGTCGCAAGTTGGAATTTGACAGCCAAAGTGTCGAACCGCGCAAAATTTTGCTGTTTTTCGCCAAAGACAAATTATCCGAGATATTTGATGACTCCCCTTATGGACTCGCGCCGCTAAGCTCTCAAGAACAAAAATTGCTGTCAGCCGAAAACGAGCAGCCTTACCCTGCGGCAGTAGAGGCCGAATGTCCGGATTGGTTATTTGCAAAAATCAATGATATGGAATTTTGCAAAGCCCTCAACCAACCCGCAGAGGCAGATTTTAGAGCCAACGGTCACAGCCGCGAAGAAGTTATTGCCAGATTAGAATCCGAAGGCATATCCGCAGCTCCCATGCCCTATGCGCCTCAAGGTTTTCGGGTTAAAGACCGTTTTGCTCTGGGGAATTGCGCCGCTTATCAAGACGGCTGGTTTGAGCCTCAAGATGAAGCCTCGCAGATTGCCGCCCTGCTTTGTGATGTCCGTCCGGAACACAAAATAATTGATTATTGTTGCGGCGCCGGCGGCAAAAGTTTGGCATTGGCAGATTTACTGCACAATCAAGGACACATTCTGGCGCATGATATTAGTGCCAAGCGACTGGAAAACATCAAACCCCGCATAACGCGCTTGGGTGTAAAAAACATTGAGCTTATTGATATTGTCGCCACCACCGACCGCGACTTTGATCGCTTTATTATTGACGCTCCTTGCTCCGGCACCGGCACCTGGCGCCGATCTCCTGACGCCAAATTTCGCCTGACCGCACAAAAACTATTTGGCCTCAACCAGATTCAGGCAGAGTTATTGAGCATCGCCGCCGCCAAGACCAAAATCGGCGGACGGATTATTTATATTACTTGTTCGGTGTTGCCTGATGAAAACGAAGATATTATAAACGCTTTTTTGCGTGCGCATCAGGAGTTTGCTCCTCTTGATATTTCAAAGTTGTGGGAACAAAAAATTAATGCTCCCTACCCGCATGGCAACCAACAGATGCTGCGCATGTCACCCCTCACCACCAATACAGACGGCTTTTTCATCACCGTTTTGGAAAAAATATTATAAGGCTTGGCTAGTATCTCACCCCCACTAAACCTTTACCAGCAACGAGAAGGACTTATAAAGCACAATCTTTAATCAGGCACCAAAATAACCAGCACAATCTCCAGCAAGCTTGATAGAGCGAATGAATAGAAGTAAAAATGAAAAAGCTGAAAATCCTAGTGTACAAAATAGTACATGAGGATGTCGCCGTCCTGCGCAAATTGCTCTAGAAAACCGCTAGACACCCTCGACTATCCTTTGTGAAGGCGAAGAATAGTGCATATAGAGTAATTTCCAGGTGCGGAAAAGCGGAGCGTACACGATTAGTACGTGAGCATTTTCCGTTCACCGTAAAATTGCTCTAGAAAACCGCTAGACACCCTCGACTATCCTTTGTGAAGGCGAAGAATAGTGCATATAGAGTAATTTCCAGGTGCGGAAAAGCGGAGCGTACACGATTAGTACGTGAGCATTTTCCGTTCACCGTAAAATTGCTCTAGATGCGCTGTTATGCGCCTTCACTTAACCTTGCCATTTTGTGCGTAGATATAAGATAATATCTCTGCCACTGCCGCAAACGCCTCAAGCGGAATTTCCTCATCAATATCAACCGCCTTAAGCATTTGCACCAAATCGGCATCTTGGCGGATTTCAATATCGTTTTCCAGCGCCAAATCGATAATTTTGGCCGCAATATGCCCTTGGCCTTTGGCTGATACAACCGGCGCATCGTGCTTACCTTTGTCATATTTCAACGCGATCGCATAATCAGCTGTGGAAAAGTCTGCGCCGGCGTTGTTTTTTTGCGAATTTTGGCTATCATTATGGTCAGACATATTTGCGCTCCGTTAGATAAAGAAGATTCTAATCTCTCTGACGCAAAAGGCAAGAGCTTTATTTGGCATTTTTCTTGCATGTCGGTTATGTGTGGGGACACATAACAATTTATGGGGAACTTTAGAAAATGGATTTGAAAAATCTTTCCGTTTTTAATATGGCCAATCAAAATATGCGTTATTTGCAGGCCAAACAACAGGTTATTGCCGAAAACATCGCCAATGCCAGCACGCCCGGCTATTTGGCGCGCGATGTAGAAAAACCAAATTTCGGACAAGAGATTTCAGCCGCGGCCGGACTAAAGCTCACCACCACCAATTCCAAACATATTCCCACTGTTGGCCTCAAAGATACTTCTGCGGCTTATCGGGTTTATACTCCTCAACCGTCAGATGCTTTGACAATCGACGGCAACGGCGTGATTTTGGAACAGCAGATGAATGAGGCCAGCAAAGCCAGTAGCGAATATAAGCGAATGATTACCATTTACAACAAATATAAGTCGCTCATGCAAATGGCCAACACCAAGATTAGTGCTTAACGGAGAAACAAATGGCAGGGAACCTAACAGTTAGCGCAGATATTGCCGCCTCGGGAATGAAAGCACAATCCGAGCGTTTGAAAGTTATTGCCCAAAACATGGCCAACGCCGATTCGATTTCCACCGAACCGGGCGGAGAACCATACCGCCGTCAGGTTGTGAGTTTTCAAAACTATGTTGATCAAGAAACCGGCGCCCAAATGGTCAGAGTTGATAAAATTGTTAAAGACAACTCTCAATTTGAGAAAAAATATGCTCCTAATCACCCCGGAGCCGACGCGCAAGGTTACGTCAACTTGCCCAATGTCAATCCTCTGATTGAAATGATGGATATGAAAGAAGCGCAGCGCGCTTATGATGCCAACTTGAATATGATGAAAACCGCACGCGAAATGAACACCAGCGTGTTGGATATTTTGAAATAAAAGGACATATAGACCATGATTAACAATATTTCCAGCGCATTGAATGCTTATCAGCAAGCCTTAGGACGGATTAATGCTCAAGAACAAAAAATCGCCCCCAATGCCGAACAAGTTAACAATGCCGGCAATAGCTTCGGCAACATGGTCAAAACCGCGGTTGATGACACTGTGGCCATGCAAAAGCAAGCTGAAGCCACCACCATTGCCGGAATTCAGGGCAAGGCGGATATTCAAGATGTTGTTTTGGCCGTATCCAATGCCGAGATGGCCTTAGAAACCGTTGTTGCTGTGCGTGATACCGCCATTAAGGCCTATAACACCATTATGCAAATGCCGATTTAAAAAAATAAATTTGCCCCGCCAACCATATCTCAAGCTAGAATACTCGCCACTCACTTTGTTCGAGGCTCGAAATTGTGTACTATCAGGCTCCTCCCCATCGACGAGGGAGGCTGGGTGTGGGTGGCCAAGCAAGCGCTTGGAGGCATTAGCAAGAATTTACTCGCTTACTCGCCGTTGGCTCGGCGCTCGAGATAGAGTCGGACTTGTCGTCCGGTGTCATTCCGGCGGACGCCGGAATCCAGTGAAAAAACATGTCATGCCTCGATTGCGGAACGCAATCGTCAGGGCATCTTCCGTACTGACATTTAAAAAGCTCGGAAGACCGCTTGACCTCGGGCGAGAATACTCGCCTCTCGGAGCGGTGACAGTATTTATTCTATCTCACCCCCATCTAAATCGTCTAACTTGGTAGGGGTGAGGAAATAGCAAATTAGAAAAGCTTGAGGACGGCTTGACTCGCTTGGCTGGCTAAGGATAAAGAATTAATCGCCAGTTGTTGTCTGGTTTGTAATGAAAGCATATTAGCGGATTCTTCGTTCATGTCCGCTAAGGTCAACTTATCCGCGCCCTCGGTCAAAATATTTATTAAATTCTCGGTGAATTCCTGACGATTGGTAATGATACTATAATTATTCCCCAGCTCCGCGGTAAAAGCTCTAATACTTTTCAAAGCGCCGGCGATTTCTTTCAAACTCTGGGCGATATCGCCTTGATTTTGCCAATCAATTTTATTCAACCCCAGCGCGCCGGCTGACATATCTTTACCATTAACGTTCAAATCGGCGTTGCCTTTTTCATTAAATCGCACGTTCAGCTTTTCGTTTTTGAGCAGATTTACCCCTTTGTATGATGAATCCTTAACCAGCGTATCATATTGATTTAAGATCTCAGAATATCGTTTGCCGTAATTATCATCAGTCTGCCGTTGCTTAATTTCCACATAATCACCAGCCGTAAAGGAAGGATCCGCTTTAAGCATATTCATAGAAAAAGTTTTATCTGTTTGCGAATTCGATGTATATTTAACAGACTGAGTGCTTTTTATGGCGCCACTTGGACTTACAATAGTAACATTCGACTCAATAACTACATCATTCGATTCCTTTCCAGCATCAGATTGCACTCCGAAAATATAACTATTATCATTCTTGAGAATAGTTCCTTCTTTTATGGTTATATGCATATTTCCGTTAAACAAACCATCCGCGCCTCTTATTGTAAAAAGATCTTTTTTTATATTTTCTTCTAAAACACCGCTAATTGTAATATTTTTGGGATCGTTGCTCATATTATACGTCCATATCCCATGCGCGACATTATCTCCTGACATTTTTATATGTCCGGAGATATCCGCAGAAGATCTTAACTGAATAAAATAATTTAGCTGGCTTGAAGAATTAAATGCGATGTTATGTATTGATACCGAAGAATCATGTCCGCTATAAATAACTCGACCAACTTCGGCACCAAACGCATTAATATCCAAATCCGACACCGAGGATTGACCGGACATGCCAACATAGGCTTCAACAGGTTTCTGAGAATAAAAATTCAATTTTGAATATCTTTCTTTGCCGGTATAACCGGTAAAGTATTCAGTGCCGACTAATTTCTGTCCGTTTTGAAGATTTATGCCTTTATCAGTAAAATAATCGATTTGGCCATAAATACAGATAGTTTCTTTGCCGGCGGCGACGGCGTCTTTGAGTTCTTGCGCCGTGGTTACCACCGCGCCATTTTCGCCGACTTTTTCTTCAAAAAAAGCCTTGGGTGGTATGGTGTTAGTTTCCAGAGCCGAGGTTGCCACCGCCGCTGCTTGTTCAAGGAATGTCGCACCGGTTTCCAGAGCTGTGGTGGCGGTTTTTATGGTCGATACCGCCTGCCACATGGAGTCAAGAAGCGCGTCTAAGTCATTAGCGCGATTGTTTAAGGAGCGCGCGGTGTAATAAGAACTGGGGTTATCGATTGCGGAGTTAACTTTGTTGCCGGTGGCGAGTTTATTTTGGGTAGCGCCAACCGTCCTGCTGATATTCTGCAGGCTCAACAAATTGCTCCGCATACTTGCGGTGAGGCTGATGTTGCCGCTCAATTTACCCTAACTCCGACTTTCGTTAATGTACCATAAGGTATGATAACCAAGTACCAGCAAAAGCCAAGCCGTTCCCGCAGTTTTCA
>CAKQKH010000025.1 GCA_934248075.1 uncultured Alphaproteobacteria bacterium
TTATCTGATTGCAGTACAGTTTTCATTGTTTCGAGAATATCTTTTCTGTACTCGGGAGCGGCTTGGAACATATCACTAAGAGACTTGTAGGCCTGTTCAAGGCTATTATAGTAATTTCTATCTGATTGCAGTAGAGTTTTCATTGTTTCGAAAATATCTTTTCTGTACTCGGGAGCGGCTTGGAACATATCACTCAGAGATTTGTAGGCTTTTTCAAGGCTATAACTGTTATTTTTATCTGATTGCAGTACAGTTTTCATGGTTTCGAAAATATCTTTTTTGTACTCGGGAGTGGCTTGGAACATATTACTCAGAGATTCGTAGGCTTGTGCAAGGCTATAATCGTCATTTTTATCTGATTGCAGTACAGTTTTCATTGTCTCAATAATATCTTTTCTGTGCTCGGGAGCGGCTTGGAACATATCACTCAGAGATACGTAGGCCTGTTCAAGGCTATTATAGTTTCGGTCATCTTCATCGTAATTTCCATCTTCATCGTAATTTCCATCTTCATCGTAATTTCCATCTTCATCGTAATTTCCATCTGATTGCGGTACAGTTTTCATTGCCTCGAGTTGCAGTACAATTTTCATTGTCTCGAGAATATCTTTTCTGTGCTCGGGAGCAGCTTGGAACATATCACTCAGAGATTTGTAGGCTATTGCAAGGCTATAATTGCCATTTTCACCTGATTGCAAGAGTTCTTTGATGGAATTAAGTCTATCGTCAATGTTTTCGTTCATTATCCGGCTCCTGAAATTTTTTTCTCTATGTACTATAATATCATAAGCTTAAGAACGAGTAAAGGCTATTTTTGTCAATATTTGTCGCGGTGGCGATTCATGATGAACCTAAGGGGGTAAAAATAAAAAAAAGCTACCGCAAGGGTAGCTTTTTTCGATTGGTGCGCCTGGCCGGAATTGAACCGGCACGTCCTTGCGGACAACAGATTTTAAGTCTGCAGCGTCTACCTGTTCCGCCACAGGCGCACAAACTGTTTTTGTTTATACAAAGCTTTTTAATTAATTGCAACTATAAAATTGGTATGTCTGCGGGCAATTGAAAAATAATCGTTGCCCTATTTTAAAAAATGTGCTTTTTATATTTTGTTATAACTTTCAGGTGAAGGATATGACTGCGGCAGTTGACAGCGTCACGGTGGTTAATATCCTCTCTGAGCAACATAAGGAAAACTTTTATGAAAAGTATAAATCTTTCTTGGCGCACTTTCTTGTTGCCGAATATTCATAATGAAGGCTGGCGCTTTGTCGGAATTTTTGCTGCAATAACCGCGTTATTGGCAATTATATGGGAACCATTGGGCTGGATTGGCGTGGTTCTGACTGTTTGGTGCTATTACTTTTTCCGCGATCCGGAACGTGTTACTCCTGAAATTAAAGATGTTGTGGTTTCTCCGGCTGACGGAACTGTGCAGATGATTGCTAAGGTTAATGCTCCCGAAGAGCTGGGTATGGGCAAACAGATGTTTACCAGAGTGAGCATTTTTATGAGTGTGTTTAATGTCCATGTTAATCGCGCTCCGGCTGATGGCAAAATTACAAAGGCGGTTTATGTGCCGGGGAAATTTTTAAACGCGACTTTGGACAAAGCCAGCAAAGATAATGAACGCCAGTTGTTGGCAATGAGGACAACTTGCGGTAAAGATATTTGTTTTGTGCAGATTGCTGGTTTGGTGGCGCGCCGAATTGTTTGTGACGCCGCTGTCGGTCAGGAATATAAATCCGGCGAACGTTTCGGCATGATTCGCTTTGGTTCTCGTCTTGATGTGTATTTGCCGGAAGGCGTGGAGCCGCAGGTGGCTTTGGGACAAACAATGGTCGCAGGCGAGAGTGTAATTGCTAATTTGACCTCCGGCGCTAAGGAAATTAACGGAGTTATCAGATAATGGAAAAGATTAATCAAAAAATTCAGCTTTCTAAACAGAAGCTGAAGTCTTTGCCGTTTCGTAAAATCGCTCCTAACATTGTTACGTTGTTGGCGTTGTGTGCCGGCGTTACTTCTATTCGTTATTCAATTCAGGCCGATTGGGTTAAGGCGGTGATTTGTGTCTTTGTCGCGGCGATATTTGATTTGTTAGACGGACGGGTGGCTCGGATGCTGAAAGGCTCAACTAAGTTTGGCGCTGAGTTGGACTCTCTGTCAGACTGCATTAGTTTTGGCGTGGCTCCGGCAATTATGATCTATCAGTGGACAATGTTTGATTTGCCAAAATTCGGGTGGTTTTTCTGTTTGCTGCTCAGTGTTGGAATGGCAATGCGTTTGGCTCGTTTTAATACTATGCTGGAAGATGAGCCGCAGCCAGAATATTGGCACAACTTTTTTGTTGGCGTGCCGGCTCCGGCAGCGGCCGCGTTAGTTATGATGCCGATCATGATTTCGTTTGATTTTCCGGAATTAGATTGGTTAGTGCGTTCGCATGCTTTTTGCGCGATTTTGCTGGTGGTTGTTACTCTGCTGATGGTCAGCCGGATTCCGACCATATCGACCAAGCGGATGAAAGTGCCGACTTATATGTTTATGCCGTTGATGTTGATAGTGGCAATGTTCGCCTCTTTTATAATAACTCAGCCGTGGTTGACGCTGGGGGTTATGGTGGCGTTGTACGCTCTATCAATTCCGTTGGGAGTGCTGTTTTTTATGCATCAGAAACGTCAGTATGAAAATCAAAATAAATAGTAAAAGTCCGGATGTTGTAAGCATCCGGATTTTTTTTAACTTTTAAGGTATTTTAACTCTAATGCCTTGATCTTGTCTCGGTAGGCGATGGCGGTTTCAAACTCAAGATTGGCGGCAGCGTCTTGCATTTTTTTGTTGTATTCTCGCAGAGTCTTGTCAAGATCTTTAATTTCTTCAACCTGCTCGGGTTTGGTGTCAATATAGTCCTTGGCCGTCATCTCGCTTAAAGAATCCGATATTTTCTTTTTGATAGTTTGCGGCGTGATGCCGTTGGCGGCATTATAATCTAGCTGTTTTTGCCGGCGCCGATTGGTTTCTGTGAGGGCCGCTTGCAATGAGCGAGTCATATTATCGGCATAAAGAATTACCCGACCGTGAGCGTTGCGAGCCGCGCGACCGATGGTTTGAATAAGAGAACGCTCAGAGCGCAAGAAACCCTCTTTGTCGGCGTCTAGGATTGCTACTAGCGAACATTCCGGAATATCAAGGCCTTCTCGCAACAAGTTAATGCCCACCAAGACATCAAAAACGCCGAGGCGTAAATCTCGAATTATTTCTATGCGCTCAAGCGTGTCTATGTCTGAATGCAGGTAGCGAACTTTGATACCGTTATCGCCAAGGTATTCGGTCAAATCTTCTGCCATTTTTTTGGTGAGCGTGGTTACCAGCACGCGCTCACCGGCGGCAGCAACTTTACGGCACTCGTTCATCAGATCGTCAATCTGATTTTCTACCGGCCGCACAATACACAGCGGGTCGGTCAAACCAGTGGGGCGAATGACTTGTTCGGCAAAGGTACCTCCGCTTTGTTCTAATTCCCAGTCTCCGGGGGTGGCGGAAACAAAAATTGTTTGTCCGCGCATGGAATCCCATTCGGCAAATTTGAGCGGACGATTGTCCACGCAGGAAGGAAGACGAAAACCATATTGAGCCAAAGTGGATTTGCGGTTAAAGTCACCGCGAAACATGCCGCCGATTTGAGGAACGGAAACGTGGCTTTCATCAATAAATATCAAAGCGTCGGACGGCAGATATTCAAACAAAGTTGGGGGCGGATCACCGGCCTTGCGTCCGGTCAAATAACGCGAATAATTTTCAATACCTTTGCAGTGACCGGTGGCCTCCAACATTTCAAGATCAAATCTGGTGCGTTGTTCAATCCTTTGCGCCTCCAGCAACTTGTTTTCTTGAGTAAAAATTTTGATTTGTTCGGCCAGCTCTTTTTTGATTCCCTGAATCGCCTGCGATACTGCCGGTCGGGGGGTAACATAGTGATTGGCCGGATAAATGGTGATGTTGTTGAGGGCCGCGGTGCGTTTGCCGGTGAGCGAATCAAATTCATAAATGTTGTCAATTTCATCGCCAAAAAAGGAAATTCGCCACGCTCTATCTTCATAGTGCGCCGGAAAAATGTCTAAAATATCGCCTTGCACTCGAAAAGTGCTGCGAATAAAATTTTGCTGGTTGCGCTCGTATTGCAATTCAGCCAGCCGTTGGCATATTTCTTTGATGCTAATCTCTTGGCCAACTTCAAGCGGAATTGTCATGGCGGCGTAAGATTCAACATCTCCCAAACCATAAATACAGGAAACTGATGCTACAATTATAACATCGCGGTTTTCCAAAATATCTCGGGTTGCGGCGTTGCGCATACGATCAATTTGTTCGTTTTGAGCCGAATCTTTTTCAATATATGTGTCAGTTTTGGGAACATAAGCCTCGGGCTGATAATAATCATAGTATGAGACAAAATATTCAACATGATTGTGAGGAAAAAACTCTTTCATCTCACTGTATAGCTGCGCGGCTAAAATCTTGTTGGGAGCCATAATCAGAGCCGGACGGTTGCATTGCTCGATAATCTTGGCCATGGTATAAGTTTTGCCGCTGCCGGTAACGCCGAGCAAAACTTGATTCTTTTCTCCATTATTAATTCCCTCAACCAGTTCTTTTATGGCTTGAGGTTGATCTCCGGCCGGAGAAAATGGACTTTCTAGTTGATAGATGCTGGCCATTGTTTAATCTAAGTTGCTGTTTTGTAATGATTCCTGATATAGACGAGCGTAGCCTGTAAAGGTTTGCACATCATTGACGATAGAGTTAATTTCTTTAATATCAACCTTATCTTTTTCAAGCTGATTGGTTAAGATGTTAAATATGCTATGATATTTAGTATTGGCAAAATAGGGCAAAAATTTGTTGCGCAAACGCACCAAAACGGTTTCTTTGCCGGCTTTTTTGAGAGTGGTTGCCCAATCAAGGATATAATTAATTTGCTCATTGGATAATTGTTGTCCGGGCAATGGCTCTTCAATAAGATATTTTACCGTGTCTGCCGCATCAGCCCAACGTCCGCCATTCCAATAGATTTTGAACTTGTGAATAAGGGCGTTGCGACTATAATCATCAGCCAGCAGCTCTAAGGCAGCGTCGGTCTGACCGACTTCTGACAAGGCTCTGGCTCTGATAACTCGGCGCGGATTGCTGGTTGCGGGCGACAAGTCAGATGAATAAGTCTGTTTTAATATTCCAATGGCCTGATTGGGCTGATGATTAAACAAGTTGATAATAGCTAATCTGGCGCCAATGCGAGCGCGATTTTCCGGAGAAAGAGACGCAGTATGCAGCAGGCCATTTAGCAGATCAAAAGCTCTATCCGGCAAATCAACAGCCACCAGACGATCTGCCAAACGCTGAATAATGGCGTTTTTCTTAGGACTCATATCCGCCAGCCAATTAAAATCTTTGTACAAAGCCAATGCCTTTACCGGAGAAAGTTTGTCATCAGCCTGATTGCTCAAAAAGATATCTTCAAATACTTTTATCATGCGATTGGAAAGCGCTTGTTTTTGTTCGGGGTTTCGAGCCAGACTGCCGGCTTCGTTCAACACGCGCAGGGCATTATAATAATCAAAATCCAAAAGATATAAATCTGACAACTTGTTTAGAAGTTTTAATTTGAATTCTTGTTCATTCCAAGCAAAACGCAACATCTCCAATTCTGCAATGGCCTCTTTTAACGGCATGGCCTTAATTTTTTGACTGAGAACGGCGTTGTCGTATCTGGACAAAGCGGAATATTTGGCGGAGTTGTTGTGTAAAATATTGCGATATTCTTTAATCGCATTGCGAGGATATCCCTGCAATTCAAGTTTTTTGGCCGCCAAATAATTGATTTGCGGATTCAGGTTGCGCAGACGATCCGGCACTGAACGCAAAATATCAATAAAATTCTGAGCCGCAAGATCGTCTCCGGTTTGCAGAGCATTTCTGGCTGCAACAAGCGCGATTTGATCTTTTATGGGTTGCGGATAATCTCTGATCAGTGAGATATGAGCGAAAATAACAGCGTTGTTGGGTTCTTTAAACTCATATGCGCTTTGCGCCAGTGTTCGCCAAAAGATCCCTTCGCTTTGTTGTGGCAAGTTGCCAAAAGCAAAATCTTCCGCGGCTTCTTGATAGCGGCGGGCCAAAAAATTAGCTATGCCGCTAAGGGCGCGAAATTTTTCGGTGTCGGCTTCGGGCAGCTTATTTTTCTTAAATTGATTCATAATGTAGAGCGCATTAGTTCCGAGACCGTTGTAAATGTAGTATTTTGCCAGCTCAATGCGAAATTGATTTTTTTCATCAGGCAGAGCGGTTATAATGTCTTTTTTCAGCTTATCGACCGCGTCAATAAATTTCATGTCGATAAGCTTTTGCGGTATTTGCAAATTAAATGACGTTGTTTCGGCGGCCTGATCTTTCAATTGTTGCCGGCGCTTTAGCGAATCCAGATCACCGGTAATGTTCAAGCTGCGTCCCTGCGCGCGCAAGGTCAATCCGGAGTTGCCGCGCGTAAGCATGATATCCGGCGCATTAATGACAAACGCCAAACCTTGCAACGTGTTTAAAATGTCAAATTCAGGATAGTGATAGGCCGATTTTATGCCGATATGAGGTTGCGAAGTGGTGGCAACGCTGATGATATCGCCAATTTCCGGATCTATAATGGATATTACATTACCGGCGGAAACTGTTGGAATATACAAATATGGTTGTTTCAGACTGTCATATTGCGTAAATATCGTCAATTCCTTAAAGTCTTGACTCGGCAGATCGTCTGTATATAAATCCAAAATCCAGAGCAGGCCTTCTTTACGGATAGATGATTTTATTCCTGAAGCTGGCGTTACTTGAACAATGGTTCCCAAAGGATGAGGAAACTGAATGATGTTTTGCGCCAAATCTCCGGCGGTGCGCTTTAGGTTATCAATGTCAATTTGCTGCGGATGATCAAAAATTAACCATAGTTTGCCGTTGCGTTCAAACGCCGCGAGATTAACCGACGTTGTCCAGGCAAAACTGAGACTGGCAATACGTTTTTTGGCGGCTTGCGAAGGCGTTGCCAAAAAAGACGTTGTGTGCGCTGATTTTACGCTCTCAACCGTGATGGGGCGTGAGCCGGCCGCCATGGGCAAATCTTCAATCTTAATGTCGTTGCGCGCAAAAACAACCTCAACGCAAACCAGCTCAACGGCGAGCAGGGCGAAAAACAGGATTAATATGTTGCGTACAGTTTTTAACAATGATTAAAACTCTTAAATGTTGTTTCCTATCAGTTCAGCGGTTACAGCCTGAGCTTTTTGCGAATCCATTTGCGATAGAATCGCTGATGAGCTTGAGGGTTTCATGCCCTTAAGCAAAGCAACGGTAATATTCATATCCAAACTATTAAAGATTCGCGCGGCGTCTTTGGGCTTCATTGCCGTGTACATTTTTACCATAGCATCAATATTAGCTTGCTCCTGCGCGGAATAGGCATTTACCAATTTCTGCAGTTTTTGCTCATAATCTTTCAGCTGGCGAAGTTTTTTATTGATTTCTTCTTCTGTAACTTTTAGCTGAATAGCGCGTTTGTCAATTTCCTGAGCGCGCAAATCCAAAGCCTCGCGGCGTTCGGCCAATTCTTGCAGAATTAAGATTTCTGACTGGGTAAAGGCAGAGTTGGGGTTATCGGTTCCGGCTTTGTCTCCTGGTTTGCCTTTTGTTAGCACCGATGAAAGTTCGGCCGTTTCTTTGTTGAGTTTTTCTTCAGCCAAAGCCGCCGCTGTTGAGATACTGAGCTTTTGCTTAATCTGATGATTATAAAGGTCAAACACGTTGTTAACTTTAATGCTCAAAGTCAGCACGGCAATAAAGATGAAAAACGGTAACAGACGAAATTTGGTTTTGTTTTTTAACATGACGGTCCTTAGTTTATTTTATTGAGCGCAGAGCTTTTAGAAGTTCCATTTCCGCCTCAGAACGAGCGTCGGCATCAATTTGGTCTTGAGAAGTTGCGGCTTTGGTTTGAGACACGTTTTCGGTCTTAAGGTTGCGACCGGTACTAATCACGTTTTCCAGACGATCAGCCAAATTGTCGGCGCGCTCATTGATAAACAGCAAATCATCTTTCAGCTCTTTGGCGCTGTCAACAACCTCTTTAAGGCCCTCTGACGAGTGTTCGGTTACGGACTTAAGCTTGGGAATACTGCTTTCGGCTTTGAAAGTTGCTTCGTTTAAAGCGCTAACCAACTGCGCCAAACTATTTTGATTTTGACGCAAAACTTTTAGGTTGTTGTTAAGACGATACGCATAAATAATTGTCGGAATCAGCAACGCAATGATAATTAAGTTGATGATTAACTCCAAATTAGCCATCTTTTTCAGCCTTTCCTTCTACTTTGATGACAATATGATCAGATTTGCGCCCCATGGCTCCTTTAAACAAAGGAACATCGCCGCAGACTATATTTACCTCCTCTGAGGGGGGAATGTCCAGAGGTAAAAACGAACCTTTTTCCCAAGAGGAAATTTCCGCCAGCTTAATGTCTTTTTCTTTAAGGACAGCCTTGATTTCAACTTCAGTATCCCACAGTTGGCTCATAAGGTGATTTTCCCAAATGGTGTCGCGGCCAAAGCGCTCGCCCATAAACATTTGCAACAACAGTTCGCGTACTGGTTCAAGCGTGGCATAGGGGATCATCAAATCAATTTTGCCGCCGCGGTCTTCCATGTCCACACGCAGGTGCGCAACAATAACGGCGTTTGACAAACGAGAAATTGTGGCAAAACGAGGGTTGGTCTCAAGCCGGTCAAAGGCAAAGGACACGGAGGTTATCGGGTCAAAAGCAGTGGATAAGTCGCTGAGAATCAGCTGAATCATGTCTTTGACTATATTGAGTTCAATAGTGGTGTAGGGACGTCCTTCAATACGCATGGCTGCGGTGCCGCGGCGCCCACCCAACAAAACATCTACCATAGAGTAGATAAGCGAGCTGTCTAAAGACATCAGGCCGTAATTATCCCATTCTTCGGCCTTAAAAACATTTAGCAATGTCGGCAATGTCAGCGAATCGATATATTCGCCAAAACGCATGGACTCAATGCTGTCTAAAGAGACTTCCACATTATCCTGAGTAAAGTTACGCAAGGAGGTGGCCATTAGTCGAATCAGGCGGTCAAATACAATCTCCAACATCGGCAAGCGCTCGTAAGAAACCATGCTGGAGTTCAAAATGGCTCTGACGCCTGTTTTTTGCAAAGTATAATCCGTGTCGTTATCGTCGCCATATCCGAGCAGACTATCAATTTCTTCCTGATTTAGAATCTTGGAATCCGGAGCGGCGCTGTCCATATTGTCTTTTACATCTATGGTGTCAGCCCAATTTTTATCTGTCTCCGGGGTCTTGTTTTCTTCAGCCACGTTAATTGTCCTTTGTTGTTTGTTTTTCAATGTCCAATGAACGGATATTGAGATTATTAATTTTAATTGGCGCTACGACCAAATTTATCCGATAAAGCAATTCTTCTTTGAGCCAATAAAGTCCGTTTGAGCCTGAAACTTCTTCAGGATGCAGCTCAATAATATGCGAGAGAACCACATCATTAATCTTCGGGGTGAGGATTTCTATGTTCTTGACGTCCTCAACATTAGACAGCTCAAGGTTTATTCCGATGCGCAAATTTTCCTTATCCGGACCGACGCTATGCAGGTTTGCGCTAATGTCCGGCATATCATAAAACACCGTAATATTTTCATTTCCCTCTGATGAAGAACCATTCTTAACAATGCTGTAAGACGCCTCGTTTCCATTATAATCTCGATTAAAAACATAATAAAATCCGACCGAAAGCCCGATAACAATCAACACCGGCAAAATAAAAATCAGCATCTTCTTGCGTGAAGCTTTATTTTGCGCGTCCAATTCTTCATCATGTTCCAACTCATCGTCCTGGTCAATCATATCCCCTCCGGAGTTTATCCTCTGCCAGCATTCCTTTTACACTATAACAACAAAAAAGATATAATAAAACGTAAATTTTATACTTATACAAAGGTTCGTATAACAGCAAATCTAGAGCGATTTTGCGCAGTCTCGAAAAATTCACGTACTAATTTGTACGCTAAAATTTTCTTAGCCGGAAAAATTACCCTGTCAGCAAGCCAATTTTGTCAAATTCGGGTATTGTTGCTGAATTGTGAAATTTATAAAAAACTTATGGTATTTAATAGATTAGAAACCTTTTTTGTGATACACTGATTTTATATGTGAATTTACAGCGGGGTTATGATGTATCTTTGGGTGATATTGGCTACGTTTTTGGCGGTACTCGCATCTTATACGCTTTCGATTAGACCCGATATGCGCGCGGTTACGATTGAGCCGGTAGCCGAGGCCTCGTTGGGAAAGTTTTTGGCGCAACATCAAGCTGCACTCAAGTATGTTAAATATCAAAAACCACCTTATACGCCGGGTTTCCAGAGTGGTGATAAAAAATCTGTTAATTATACTGCCGCGGTGATAGATGAAGACGAATTGCAGAATGAGATGGCTTATGGTTTTAGTTTGAGCGGAGAATATACCAGCCAAATATTTTGTATGACTCCAGATATGACCAGCAGTATAGAGGCGGCAGATCCGTGCAATACGGAAAATGTCAGACGTATGGTGGTTACTTATGGGGCCATACCGCAGCGGTGGCTGAATACCAGAGCTGGTTATGACCAGCCTAACAGTGATTTTATGGCGGCTATGCGCAAAATGGTTAATGGTGGAGAATATTGCGGATATATTGCTCCGGTGCGCGATATTGACGAGAGCAGCAGCAATCCTTCGGGATCGGCGGTTCGGCTGGCGGATCGCAGTGGCACGGTTGGTATGTTTGTGCCGCTGGCGGTGGTTGAAGATGTGAATTTTAAGTCTGAATGTGATTTGGCAGATAATAAAATCTGCCTGGTCTATATGAGCAGTATATAGCATTAAAGGGAGAACGCTCATGAGAAACAGTTGGAAAAAATATGCCGAACGCGGCAGTATGATGGTGGAGGCGCTGGCGATGCTGGGGTTGATTACCATGGTAACGCCGGTTTTGTACAAAAAGGCCGCTGAGCGTACGACTGAGTTGCAGGATATTAATACCGCATCGCAAATGCGCACGATTTCCAATGCGTTAGATGCGTATATTGCCGATCATTATAAAGATTTATCTGAAGAGGCACTGGGAACCGTAGCCATTGAAAATGAAAAGATTTTGCCGTATTTGCCCTATGGTTTTGATATTGGAAACAGCAAATTGTTTGATTCTTATACGTTTACGGCGCAAAACGAACTGGTTAATCAGGGACAAGTCAATGAACATTCGGCGATTACCGGCACGGTTTTGGCAAAGGCGCGAGATGATGTGCCGATGATAAGGGCGGCCAAGATTGCGTCTATGGTGGGCGCAAACGGCGGCGTGGTTCAAGGAGATAAGATTCAAGGCGTGCAAGGCGGCTGGGGCGGAAATCTGAGTGATTTTTTTGGTGATGTGAGCGATGTTAAAACCGGTAGTTTGGCGGTGTCTTCTGTGCATGCGGTTACATCTTCCGGCGGTGGCGCCAGTGGCGAGATTGGCTCCGAGCATGTGCTGTATCGAGATGACAGCAAGGGCATAGAATACAACACCATGCAGACGGCTTTGTATATGGGCGGAAATGACCTTGCGGAAGTGTCCAAAATTATTGCTGAGGGCGGTAATGTTACAGTTGACGGCAATGTGGCGATTATGGGAGAAACTGAGGATGATAAGAGAAATTTAGCTGTTAGTGGTGGTGCTACGGTGAACGATTTACTTTCTGCAGGAGCTGCTAATATAGCAAATGTATTGAAAGTTTCTAATAATGATCCTAAAGTTGAAATTAGCGGAACGACTAATATTGCCGGAGATACGACCATTACTAGTACTAGTGGAAATCACTCTATTGCTGTATCGGCAACGGATAATAGTATTAAAGGAACGACCAATATTACCGGCGATACTACTATTAAAACCGGAGCAGTTGTGGCTGTAACCGGCGATAATATAGATATGGCTTCCGGTAAAGACGGCAGTATTAAACTTCACGATAAAAATAACGAAAAAAGCGTGGTGCTGGATCCGAATAGTCCTCATTATTTGGTGGTAAAAGACGGTGCGAGAATCATAGGCGGGGCGGCTGGTGTTGATGTTGATCCTGTTAATGAGGCGGACTATGCCGCGGTTGTTGACGGCAGTATTTTAGTGAAAAATAATGCTCGGGTTAACGGCAATATGAGATTGGATGGGCAATTAACGGCTGATGAGATTTATGGTAATACGGCCATTGGCGGTGGGTTGATTAATCCTGGTGTATATAATTTTAAGGCTAAGGCTGACGAAGTTGTAGTTAGCGGTAATAAATTTCGTGTTGGCAATCGCATAGATTCCAGTGATGACAATGTGAAGTTGGGTTGGGCTAATGGTGATGATGCTTCTGCTTCTGTAGAGAATGTTGTCTTTGCCGATCAGAACAGCGTATTGTTGCATCACGGTAATCCGAGGGGTAGAAACTCGGGATCGTATGTGAGCGCAGATGCGACAGGAGCGACCGTATATAGCGATAACGAAGTTAAAATAAGTGCCGTAAATGGCGCTACAATAGGCGTGGGGAATATCCCAAAAGAGAATAATAGCTACAAAACACTCTTTTCCTTGGATGAGACTGAGGCGGATTTAAAATTGGGAAATGCTGAAAAAATTAAGATAACGTCGTCATCTACGGTTTTGCATGGCGGCGGCTCGGGAGCAGACGGAAGCAAAGCTCCTTATATGGCCTTGGAAAACGGTGATTTTAAGGTTGTCGCTGATAATCTCTATGTTGATGCTGATGATATAGTGTTTGATACAAAAGCGGCGGTGCCGGAGGAAAACGATGTTCGTACGAGCGGTATCAGAATTAACCGCCAGGGAATTATTGACATTGCACATAATGATAGTAATTTTTCAATTAAGCCTTCAGATGATAATTCAGTCGGGCGGATTAAAACTTCTGGTTATATTCGTGC
This sequence comes from uncultured Alphaproteobacteria bacterium, assembly GCA_934248075.1. GTDB lineage: Bacteria > Pseudomonadota > Alphaproteobacteria > RF32 > CAG-239 > CAZU01. Next base: position 13,065 of record CAKQKH010000025.1, read on the forward strand.
CGATAGATTTTTAGCGAACGAAGCGTGGGAAGAAATAGCAGAATCTCCATCTCCGGCATTAAATGGCATGCCAATTCATTACGGTGCCGATGGTAATTCTACCTCAGAATATTATGATGCTTATCAGGTTAATCCGGCTTATACCTCTGTGATGCATGATATTAAATTGACTACCCGCGGCGGGGCGCGTCTGAGTGATATCTTGCCTGACTTTATTAACAAAGGTATTTATGTGTTGGATAACACCTATAAAGAAACTAAAGGTATGGAAGATTGGTCTAATTATACTGTCAAGCCAGGCACTGGCGGCAAGCCGCCTGAAGTTGAGAAAATACCAGGGGATTGTCCGGACAATGAAATTGATTGTATAGCCTCGCCCTGGCTGGGATTCGTTCCGGCGCCGCAGTGTCCTCCCGGATATTCCAAGGTTATTACAATTAGTCCGATACGTTGGAAGATGTCTCAGGCTTATGTGGTCGGGTATAATGACAGCATGACGATTCCGGATTATCTGTTGGATCAAGGATATCAAGATGCCGTGGGGTTGAGTTTATATACTCCTACGAATCCTGATGTTGCCAGATTTGGTCTGGAAGAAGCTTCAACAAATGGCGGTGCTGAGAAACATACTCACGCTTTGGCATCCGGCACACCGCTGACATTTCAGACCAATACCTGGTTGAATACGACGGTTAGCGGAGTGCGTGATTCTGTAACCACTAAAGATGTCGGAGATATCAGGAGAGCCGATTTTTTGGGTTGGCACGCGATTATGGGATTTTTGTATTATGGCGACAACTATGAGAAATGGTTAAAAAAAGTGTCTCCGGGTGAGAATTACAGCGGCAAAGTGGTGTGGAATTTGTTTCCTGTGTATAATCAGGAAATGGCGGCAATTGCCAATGTTTATTGCTATTTTGAACGTCGTGACATGAAATCAGCTCCAATATGGAAATGGAATACTGAATTGGTAGATGGTGGTGACAGCGGTAGTGGTTATGACCAGCTGACTAATTTCCGTTCTGGTTTCTTGAAAAATAATACTGAATACAATAAACGCCTTAATGATCCGGCATTGGGCTACAAAGAGGTGTGGTAGTCTTTGGGCTGCTGATTGGTAAGGGCTGCCGCTCTTGTTTTTAGTGTCATGCCTCTTTGCGGAAGCATTCTTCCGCAAAGTCCAGGCATCTACCGTGCTGTTAGAACGTATAATCAGCATGGAAGACCGCTTGACCTCGGGCGAGAATGCTCACCCCTCGGAGCGGTGACAGTTTATTTTAAACCCTTCCTAACCTTCCCTTGAAATCAAGGGCAGGAATAGTAATGCGCATATACTGTCACTCTGAGTGAAACGAAGAGTCCAGTTCGGAATGACAGTGGATTAATTGAAACTGTTAATCAAACTTCCGGCGAGGAGATACCAGCCGTCAACCAGCACAAAGAAGATAACCTTAAATGGCAGTGCCAGCACGGTTGGCGGCAGCATCATCATGCCCATGGACATCAGCACCGAGGCGATGACCATATCAATAATCAAAAACGGAACAAAAATTAAAAAACCGATTTCAAAAGCACGGCGCAATTCACTAATCATAAACGCGGGAATCGCAACTTTTAGCGGGGTGGACTCAATAGTTTCGGCCGGTTTTTCTCCGCTAAGGTCAGAAAACAGCATCAGATCTTTTTCGCGGGTGTTTTTGACCATAAATTCCTTAAGCGGGGCGGCGGCTTTTTCAAGCCCGTCCATAACCTCAACTTTTTCATCAATCAGGGGTTTGATGCCTTGTTCCCAAGATTTTTCAAGGGTGGGACTCATTACAAAAAGAGTCAGAAACAGCGCCAGAGAAACCAAAACCATGTTGGGCGGAGTGGCATTGGTGGCAAGAGCGCTGCGGGTAATGGAGAATACAACCACAATTCTGGTGAAAGACGTCATCATAATCAAAATTGAGGGCGCCAAAGACAGAATCGTAATCATCATAATAACACTGAAAATTCGTCCGGTGGCGGTGCCGTCGGGAGCTTCAGCTAGATTTATGTTAAGGCTCTGCGCCACTGCCGGCGAGGCCGATAAAGTAATGCCTATTAAAAGTGCCAGAAATGCGAAAAACAATTTTTTATTCATGAGACAGCGGTCCTGATGACGGGGTGGTGCGCAAAAGCAAACTATTGCCGGCGCCGATAAGTATGACATATTCAGTATTGTCAACTTTGGCCAGCACAATCTGGGTGCGGGCGTCTAAACTACGTTTTTCAAGAATATCAATCCTGCGGCCAGACTGCAATCCTTTGACAAGTTTGCTTTTGAGGCCTTTTTGTTCGCAGAACTTAAATATCCACAAGGTTAGAAACAACAAGCCGATAACGAAAATCAGCGAAAGTATTGCTTGCAAAATTTGGTGCCATTCCATTTGATTGATCCTAATTTGCTTCGTTGCGCTGATTATAGGCGCAAAGTTGCCGGCTCGTCAATAAAAGGCTTGCCCTTGTTGATATTGTTTGTTAAATTGCCCCTATGGCGAAGAAAACAAAAGATATAAATCTGATTAGTGAAGAACGGCGGACGCACGATTTGCAATCTGTGGCCAAAATGCTCCGACCGTTGGCAAAAAATCTGCTCGGTAAAAATGGTTTTACAGAGGTTGATTTGCTAACCAATTGGCAGGAAATTGCCGGAGAGGAAATGGCGTCTTATACTTTGCCCCGACAAATCAAGCACAAAAGCGGCGAGAAAGCCGGGGGAGTGCTGGTTTTGGAGGTTCCAAGCGGCGCTTTTGCTCTGGAGCTGCAACATCGTGAAAAATTTTTGCTTGCCAAAATTAATGCTTATTTCGGGTATCAGGCCGTGGCGCAAATTCGCATAATTCAAAACGCAGAGCTGAGTTTTGCCGATACGGTTGCCGATGATGTGCAAGGGGGGCAAAAAACTCTTGTATCTGAAGATGAAGAAAATTATATTAATAGCCTGAGCGAGGGGATAGAAAATTCGGACTTGCAACAAAAACTTATTAGTTTAGGGCGCTGCATTGTCAGCAATAATAAAGGTGTGTAACTGAAATGAAAATTGAAAATATTATCAGAAATTTGAGCCGCCTGGTTGCCGCGGTGGTGATCTTTTTTATGGCGGGCGGAATGTATTTATCTAGCAAGGGCTTTGAGTGGACGGAAGACGGAAACATTGTGTTGGTGCGCGGCGCGGCGGCACAGAATGAGGTTGCAACCCCCGAGATTCCTGACAATTATGTGTTGCCTGATGACCACAGCATCGGCGCCAAAAACGCTCCGGTTACTCTTTATGAATATTCTTCTTTCGGTTGTTCTCACTGCGCCGATTTTCATTTAGGCACCGTGCCGCAACTCAAAACTGAGTTTGTTGACAAAGGCTTGTTGCGTTTGGTTTTTGTGCCTTTTCCGCTTGATAAATATTCTATGGACGCGGCAATGTTGGCCGAGTGTGTGGACGATGATAAATATTTTGCCTTGGTCGATGTGTTGTTCAAAAAACAACGGGAGTGGGGGCTGGCGCGCAATCCTGACAAGGTTTTGATGCAGTATGCCGCGCTTAGCGGTTTGTCGCAGGATAAGGCCGCGTTGTGCCTGAAAAATGACAATAACGCCCGCGAGATATTGTCTAATCGGCAAAATGGCCTGACTCAGCTAAAAATCCAAGGAACGCCGTCTTTTGTTTTGAGCGCCGGCGGTCGTAATGAGCTGATTTCCGGTATGCGTTCGATTGATACTTTCAGAGAGCTGATAAAAAGCAAATTGCCAACTAAACATGCTGAAAATTAAAATTTAAGGCGTCTTTTTAATAACTGCTTAACATTTTGTAATGTAGAGTTTGGGAATGAAGAAAACACCTGAGGACATTAGACTGCTGGAACAAAAAATCCAAGAGCTGAAATCTCGGGAAGCTGCGGCGCGCAAAGATAAGCCGGAGTCTGAATTTGCCTATGCCTCAAAAGTGGGGTTCCGAATCGGAGTTGAGCTGATATCTGGCGTGCTGGTGGGGGCGGCAATAGGCTTTGTGCTTGATCGCTTGCTGGAGACCAGACCGTGGCTCTTGATTTTGTTTATTTTTTTGGGCGGTGCCGCCGGTGTTTTGAATGTGTATCGCTTTGCCAAAAGCGAAGATCGCAAACGTAAGGAGTTTTAGCCAGTGTCCAACCCGATGGAACAATTTGTTGTCAAGCCGCTCATTCCGCTGAAAGTCGGCGGAATTGACATTTCTTTTACCAATTCGGCTTTGTTTATGGTGCTGGCGGTGGCGGTTTCAACACTGCTGTTTGCTTGGTGTTTGCGCAAACGAACATTGGTGCCGTCAGTGGCGCAATCAATCCCCGAGAGCATATATGAGTTTGTATCCTCGCTGCTCAAAGAAAATGTCGGGGTTGAGGGGCTAAAATATTTTCCGTTTATATTCACAATGTTTTTGTTTGTGGCTTTTGGCAATCTTTTGGGATTATTCCCTTATGCCTTTACCTTTACTTCGCATTTGACCGCAGTCGGCAGCCTTTCTTTGATAGCCTTGGCTTATAATGTACTTATCGGCATCAAAAAGAAAAAGCTCGGCTGGCTGCGAACCTTTATGCCGCGGGGCATTCCCATGGCTCTGGCACCTTTGATTGTGCCAATAGAAATGATATCATTTCTGTCAAAACCCTTCAGCCTGACTGTCCGTTTGGTTGCCAATATGACAGTCGGACATATTATGTTAAAAATTATTGCCGGATTTGTTGCGGCATTAGGTATATTTGGATTTGTGCCGGTACTGTTTAACTGCTGTATCGTCTGCTTTGAAATCTTTATAGCCCTGCTGCAAGCCTTTATTTATACAGTGTTGAGTTGTATATATTTAGGCGATGCTCTGCACGAACACTAAAATGTGTGTGTATAATAGCACATCTAGAGGCATTTGCACAGGTCGGAAGTGTCCTCACGTACTACTTTGTACGCTCCGGTATTTCCGCCTTTCAAATACCTCTATCTGTACTGTTCTTCCCACACATTGAGTTTCGCTCGTATAACGGCACATCTAAAGTGTTTTTACGCTGTCAAAAAATGCTCACGTACGTCTTATGTACGCTCCGCTTTTTTGCAGCTAGAAAATACTTTATCTACACCATTCTCCGAGCGAATGTGTGTATAACAGCACATTGAATTTCGCTCGTATAACGGCTGAAGGCAATAACATATTATTCTGCTTAAACTAACTTTAGAAAGGAAACAAAATGGAACCGTTAGCTTATATTGGCGCCGGTATGTGCGCTCTCTCAATGATGGCCGCCGCTTGGGGCGTTTCTCAGGTTTGGACAACCATTATCTCTACTGTCGGACGCAATCCGCAGGTTAAGAAAGATGTAGATATTTATGGTTGGGCCGGCTTTGCCGCCGTTGAGGCGATTGCCCTGTATGCGTTGGTTATCGCGTTGGTTATGCTCACCGGAAAATAAGAGCCGGGCTACGGTTTTATTGGCTTTCTAGAGGCGTGATACGCTGCTCACATCCTCACGTACGCCCAAGTACGCTGCGGTGTTGCGCTGCTAGTCGCACCTCTATAAAGCTCACTAAAACCATAGCTTTGATATTGCTATAAATAAGTATTGGAGTTTTGTCATGCCACAACTTGATTTCAGCATTTTTCCCTCGCAGTTTTTTTGGCTGTGTGTGTCTTTCTTTTTGATGCTGTTTATCATGAGCAAGTTTATCATTCCCAAAACCGCGGAAATGATTAATTTGCGCAAGTCAAAAATTGACGCGGATTTGGAAGCGGCGGCGGAACTCAAGAAAAAAGTTGAAAAAACGCTTGAGAAATATAATCAGGCACTGAAAAAAGCCACTGACGAAGCCAATGCCTCGCTCTCCAAAACTCGTGACGAGTTGGCTGACACTATCGAACGTCGTCAGGCGGAGCTTGCCGCGGACTTGAATCGGGAAATTGCTGCCGGAGAGAAAAAAATTGCGGCAGCCAAGCAAAAGGCTTTGGCGGGAGTTGAAGAAACGGCTCTGGAGCTGGCTCCGCTGATTTTGCACAAACTCGGAGTGGCCAAAGTTTCGGCAAAAGAACTGCAATCTGCCCTAAAATCAGCAAAGGAAAATTAAAATGGCCGGAGAAAACGAAATTATTGACGCGACCCAAAACGCCGTATTGAACGCGGCCGACAGCGTGGTCAATGCTCTGGAAGTAACCGCTCAGGAGTTGGGCGGGCATGCTGTTGAACCATTTTATCAGAGCGCCGAATTTTGGGTGGCGGTTTCTTTTGTTCTGGTATTTTTCGGGCTGATGCGGCCGATTTGCCGGCTTGGGCGCAAAATGCTGCGTAAACGCGCCAATCTTATCGGCAAGCGGATTGAAGACGCATCTAACCTCAAGGAAGAGGCGCAAAAATTGCTGGCGGATTATGAGCGCAAATCTCGCCGCGCCAAGCAGGAAGCGCAGGAAATTTTATTACGTTCGGAGCGGGAGATTAATCTGATCCGCAAAGAACAGTTGGCCAAGCTTGATAAAGTTATGGAAGTCAAGAATCGTGATGCCAAGGCGCGGATTAAATCAGTTCAGGACGCCGCCGCCAAAGAGATTGCCGATAATGTGGCGCAATTAACCGTGGCTTCGGTCAAAAATGTGCTGAGCCAAAAATTGGATGCTAAAGCGCAGGCAAAGCTTGTGGACGAATCGATAGAACGCCTTGCCGCCGGCGAGTTTTAGCCCGCCATAAACAACAGATATTTATCTTATTTTGACTTTAGTTTGTTCCAGCCTTTTTGCGAGGCGGCTTTTTGCTGCTCGGCTTTCTCCCAGTTGCGAATCGGTTCGTTCTTTTGGTTAAGCAGTTCTTTTTGGGCGTCAGTCTGCGCAATTCCCACCGGCAATAACTGATTAAGCAACGCCGGCGAGGCAAAGTCGATTTTGCCTTTAATCAGCGGATTAATCAAAGCATCTATAATCGGGGCGGCCGGTTTGGCATTAAAGGCATTAACCTTGCCGCCATAAAAAATGGCAAAAGCATGGCAGGGACTGGAGAGCAAAACATCGGTGGCGTCAACCCCGCGAACGAATCGCAGCATAATTTGCGGACGGATGACGCAGTTTTCGGTTACGTCAAACACAATGTTGTTGGGATTCATAAACAACTCAGAAGTGACCATGGTTTTTAGCTCATTATTAATAATGCCGCAAAAACCGACAATCGCCATGCCGTCCAGTGTATAACCTGTATAGTTTTCGGGTCGGTTGGCAATCTGATAGCAAAAAACCTGCTCGGCGTTGGTGATATTTTGCAGAGCCGGGGCGCCGATTGCCGAACTGATTTCATCAAGTATGACATTATATTCGGGGTTGGGCTGCCAGGCGGAGGCGGGAGTGTTTTCTTGCGCCAAAGCCGGATTACAGCCAATAAACATGGCGCAGGCGGCCAGAAGTTTGGAAATGCGGTTCATCAAATAATCTCCTTAACTTGTCAGTTCGGTTTGCTAGTATATAGTTTTTATTTGCAGTTTGCAAGATGACAATAATTGATTGGTTGATAGTGATGACCGGTTGCGGCGATTGGAGAATGATAACAAAAAATGTGAATAATTGCGTGTTATTAATACTTCAATAATAATTATGCGTTTATAGTGAAGCAAATAACAAAAAAAATGCTTGAAAATTTTCAAGGGTTATGTTAACTCTTGGACAAAATTAACAAAATTAGTGTTTGGAGACTTTATAAATGAACAAAACTTTTGCAACCATTGCTTCGGCCTTGGTTTTGACCATGGCGGTCGCCGCTACTGCGGAAGCTCGGGACGGTTTTTACATTGCGGTTAGAGGGGGTATTTCTGACTATAATATGAATGATAAAGATGAGTCGGTTTCTCGTGCTGCTCGTGCTGAATTCGGTTCGGTATGGAACGTGTCCGGCGCTTTGGGTTATAAATACAAATATTTCCGGATTGAAGGCGAATACGTATATCGTGACGACGATGAAGATGAAATAAAAAATGCAACTGTAGGTATTGCAACTAATAAATATACTCTAGAGAGCGACAGTTTTATGGCTAATGCATATTTTGACTTGATGCCGAATTATTGGATTAGCCCGTATGCCATGGGTGGTATTGGTGTAAGCCGGGTTAAATTTACTAATAAAGACTATGCTCCAGGAGTTGAAGCTAAGAAATGGGATGATAATATGTTCTCTTGGCAGGTCGGCGGTGGTTTGTCGCTGCGTCTGAATCGCTGCTTGAACTTTGATATGGGCTACCGTTATATTGATATGGGCGATATTGACAATGCCGATATCACAGCTCATGAATGGTACGGTGGTTTGCGCTATACATTCTAGTATAGGTTATAAACTGATTGAAAAAGCCTGCATGTGTTATGCAGGCTTTTTTGTGCGAATTTAATTTTAAGGGAATATGGATAGGGGGTTAAAATAAAGACTGTCACTGCTCGGAGCGATGATAACTATTTTTAAAGGTACACAATCCCAAACAAAATAAAGAATTGTCGTCCTGAGCGGAGCGAAGGATCCAGCCAATAATGGACTCTTCGCTTTGCTCAGAGTGACAGTTGCATTTATCTCACCCCCATCCAAACCTTCCCCCGTCAAAGGGGAAGACTTATAAAGCACTATCTCTTTCCTTCCCCTTGACTGGGCGCAAGGATAAAAACAGTCAAAGTACTGACTGTTTTTGCCGCAAGCGACGTAAGTTTACTTGTTGAGCTAGCGCAGCGCGTAAGCAAACGCAGCGAAACT
>CAKQKH010000026.1 GCA_934248075.1 uncultured Alphaproteobacteria bacterium
GTCGTCGCCAGATCTTCCAAACATATCCCTCCCTTGTTCTTGTTTGTTCGGCTCCGCTTTTGCGGAGCCGTTTTTTTTACGATTAGTAGTATTTAGGTGTACTAATTTTTCGTACCATAGATACGAAAAATACTGTATTTTATTTTTTCATAAATTGTGTAAACTTATCTTGTCAGGAAAATCTTTAACCTTAAACAATAAGGAGTCACAATATGCTACTGGGAACTGTTAAATGGTTTAATGTTCAGAAGGGTTATGGTTTTATTGAACAAGAGTCTGGTAAAGATGTGTTCTTTCATGTAACTCAACTTGAAAAAATCGGTTTGAAAAAATTAGAAGACGGCCAAAAAGTATGGTTTGAACTATATGATGATCGCGGTCGGATAGCCGCGGGAAATATTAAATTGTGTTAATTATTATAACAAACTCTTAAAAAGTATAGAAGAAGAGGTTTCTTCCCTGAAACCTCTTTTTTTTTAGACAATAATAAGTGGTTAAAAGGAGAATAAATATGAAAATGTGGCATTGGGTGATTTTGGTAGTATTCGTTTTTGCAATGGTCATATCTTTGGTTTTTTGATAAATTTTATTAAAAATAGAAAATGATTATTGATTTTGAAACGACTGTTGACTCATAATTTTTCAAAAAATACAAAAATATTCATAATAAACTTGACAGAGCAGTAAATATACTATATATAGCATTGCATTAAAGGATATTTATCGCGGGGTGGAGCAGCCCGGTAGCTCGTCAGGCTCATAACCTGAAGGTCGTAGGTTCAAATCCTGCCCCCGCAACCAATAGAGATAAGAGGAAGTTTCACTTCCTCTTTTTTTATTACATGCGTTACAGAAAACCCCTGATTTATCGGGGCTGAATGCAAAGGTGTCGTTAGACACCGTTCCACGCCAACGAGCGTGGTCAAACCGTAAGGTTTGTAGCTGATTAGTACCCCAAGTTTACGGGGGATATCTATTGATTGGTTTGTTATTAAAATATTCGGATGAACCGAAGCAAAATGAAGAATTTAATATCATGCAGAAGTATATAAAAATCACAGGATTTTACAAAAGTAGTGAATGGATGTTTTTACATAATGTATTAAACGTAATTTCATGCTATAAAGGAATATCAATGGCTTTTTAGGAGAATTAAGAATATGTCAAGAGAAGTTACAAGAACACACTATGGAATCTATGGCTACATTGAAAACAATGACGATGTAATGCTGATTATTAAAAAACGAGGTCCATATACCGGTATGTATGATTTGCCTGGTGGATCACCGGAGCCAGGTGAATCCGAAGTTGAAACTCTTGCACGCGAAATCAATGAAGAAACAGGGTGTGATTTGGCAGATTATAAAAAACGTCAAGAGCGAGTTGTGGTTTTTGATGAATTTGTTGAAGATGATGGACGGCCAGGTTGTTTGGTCCATACCGGTATTTTATTCGAATGTCAAATCAAAGGAAATCCAGATGTAACAATTTCTGATTTGGATTCAAATGGTGCATTATGGATTAAGAAATCAGAATTGAACAAAGGAAATGCAACACCTTTTGTTTTAATTTGTGTGGGTATGTATGATTAATAAAAAACGGTTTATATCACTAACTAGTACTATATGTGTTGGGAAAAGCACCGTCATATTGATTTTTCGTGATATTGTTTAAAAATCGGGCGAAAAAGTATATTTTCCCCAGACTTGACTCCGTTACACAACCATTGAAAAAAGCCAGTCTTGAGACTGGCTTTTGTACGATTTTCGGCTTTTTATATTTCTGCGCAAAATTCTTTGAGGCGGCTGACGGCTTCTTTTATTTGTTCTTCTGAGCAGGCATAACTCAGGCGAATGTATCCGGGGGCGCCAAAAGCTTCGCAAGGAACGACTGTGAGCAATTTTTTCTCCAGTAGTTCTTGGGCAAAGTCCGCTGCGGTTTTGCCGGTTTTTGAGATGTTGCACATTACATAAAATGCGCCTTTAGGCTCAATAAATGTGATTTGCGGAATTTCTTTGAGCAGTTGGCATAACAGAATGCGGCGCTTGGCAAAGGTATCTACCATATTTTTGACATCAGCGTCAGCTTTGCCTTGCAGCGCGCTGACAGCGGCATATTGAACAAAAGTAGTGGCATTGCTGGTGGCGTGGCTTTGCAGAGCGGCAATGCGCTTAATCAGCCATATGGGGGCAATTAAGTATCCTAAACGCCAACCGGTCATGGCATAGGCTTTGGAAAAACCATTGACAGTGATGGTCAGTTCGGCAATCTTTTCACCTAACGAGGCCATGCTGACAGGAGTGACATTGTCATCATAAACCAGTTTTTCATAAATTTCGTCTGAAAGTATCATAACGTTGTGTTTGACAGCAACATCGGCAATCATGCGCATGGTTTCCGCCGAATATACCGCACCAGTCGGATTGTTGGGGGAGTTGACAATAATCAGTTTGGTGTTTTCGGTAATGGCTTTTTCTAAATCTTCTTGGCGGGGAGCAAAGTTATTTTCGGCTTTGGTTTCTACAATAACGGCTTTGGCGCCGGAGGCCTTGACCATCTCAGGATAAGATAACCAATAAGGCGCAAGAATAATCACTTCATCGCCGGCTCCGCATAGAGCAGTAATGGCCTCAAACAAAGCAAATTTGGCTCCGGTAGAGACAATGATATTGTCGGCCGTGGTGGTAATCCCTTTGGCCGCCATTTTTTTGACGATTTCATCTTTGAGTTCGGGGAGGCCGCTGGAGGCAATGTAGCGAACTTTGCCCTCGTTAATCGCTTTGATGCCGGCATCTTTAATCGCTTGCGGAGTGTCAAAGTCCGGCTCGCCTACCGACATTGAGCAAACGTCTAAGCCTTTTTTTTTCAGCTCTTTGGCGCGGGCTGCCAAAGATAGGGTTACTGATGGGGAAAGAGTGCCAAGAAAGCTGAAGTTGTTTTGTAAATTTTTCATGGAGTTACTCCTATTTGTAAGGAAAAGTTTCAACAATGCCTTGAGCCGCAATGGTGCAGAGCATGCTTAGAGCCTTGTCGGCGTGTTGGTTGGGAACAGAAACCGCATATTTGGTCGGGCGATTGAGTAAAATGGCCGAAGCTAAAGCGCAAACAGAGGTGGCAATACCATAATAAGTCTTGCCTTTGCCCTCAATAATGGTCATGCCGGCGCGTTTTACATCTTCGGCAATTTCTTGTTTTTCGGTTTCAGAAAAAATTGCCGGTTTGCCGTCAATGGTAACCTGATCCCAAAGGATAATTTGCTCGTCTCCGTGTTCGCCAACAACAGGAGCGTTAATCGCAGAGATGGGTTTGTGCAGTTTGTCGGCCAACAGGGCTACCAAACGAGAAGTATCAAGCGTGCAACCGGTGCCGAAAACGCGGCCTTGGGGCATTTGCAAAAATTTGGCGGCGTGATTAGCCAGAACATCAACCGGATTAGAAACCACAATTACAATGGCGTTGGTACCGGTATTTTTAATCTCTTGGCAGATGCTTTCCATGATTTTGGAATTTTTCATCAGCAAGTCATTGCGGCTTTCTCCGACTTTGCGGGCAACGCCGGCAGTGATGACAATAATATCGCTGTCTTTGCAATCAGCATAAGTGCCTTTTTTGATGATGGTGCGGCTGATTTCGGGAAATCCTTGACGTATGTCAAAAACTTCAGCGTTGGAACGCTTGCTGTCTAAGTCAACCAAAGCGATTTCAGAAGCGATTTCTTTGAGCATCATAGCATAGACTGAAGTGGAGCCGACCAATCCGGCGCCGATTACGGTAATTTTTTTCATTGTAGTTTCCATTAGATATGTTTATTTGAGTTGAGTTTTGTATAAGGAGGCATAAATCGAGTTCTCTTTATGCAGGAGTTCTTCGTGGGTTCCGCTTTCGACAATTTCGCCATAATTAACTACGACTATTTTGTCGGCATTGCGTACGGTTGACAGCCGGTGAGCAATGATTAGCACGGTACGTTTTTTCATTAGGTTGTCAATGGCTTGCTGCACCACGGCCTCTGATTTATTATCCAGCGCCGAAGTGGCTTCATCAAGAATTACAATCGGAGCGTCTTTGATGAAGGCGCGGGCAATGGCAATGCGTTGTTTTTGACCACCTGACAAAAGAACTCCGCGTTCACCAATTTGGGTGTCCAGACCCTTGTCCAGACTTTCAATGAACTCTTGCAAGCAAGCGGATTTGATAGCTTGATCGAGCTTTTCCGGCGAAACATCGGTGCGGCCGAGCAATATGTTGTCGCGAATGGAGCCGGCAAATAGAAAATTATCCTGAAAAACAATGGCGATTTTATCGCGCAGAGAGTTCAAATCCAGATCTCTGACGTCGGTTCCGTCAATTAAAACATGTCCGGATTTGACATCGTAAAAACGAGGTAAAAGATTTACCAGCGTGGTTTTGCCGCCGCCGGAGTTGCCAACAAAAGCGATGGTCTCTCCACATTTGATTTTGAGGTTAATGTGTTTGAGAACAGGGTGATTGGGAATATATTCAAAACAAACATCTTGATACTCTATGTATTCAGTTACTTGTTCCAACTTTTGGGCATTGGGTTTGTTGTGAATTTCCGGCACGCTTTCCAATAATTCAAAAACACGCTCAATCGCCATCATGGCCATTTGAACCGAATTAAAATTATTGCCGATAGATTTGATGGGGTTATAAAGCATGATTAAGGCAGTAATGAAAGATACAAAATTGCCGGGGGTAATTTGTTTGGTAACAATCAAATAACTGCCGAGCCAGATTACCGCTGCGATACCAAGAGAAACAATAAAATGCATGAGAGGTGACATCATGCCGGTGCGCTGAATCATCTTCATGCCGAGTTTGAATACTGAATGCAAAGTATCGCAAAAACGATGGTTTTGGTAATCATAGAGATTGTATGATGTTACGATGCGGTTGCCGTTGTAGGTTTCATTGTAATGAGTCATAACTGCGGCGCCGGAGAACACGGTTTTATCCATTACTGATTTTATGCGGCGTTTAACGGTGGTTAGGGGGTATAAAGCTCCCAACAAAACCACTACCGCAACCACGGCCAACTGCCAGGAGTTGTAAAAAAGAACGACAATGAGGGACAGTGATGAAAATACGCGAGTGGTAAATAATTTGAGATTAGATAACAGTCCGCTGCAGGCCATATCAACGTCATAATTAAAACGGAATAAAACATCTCCGGAGTTCATTTTATCAAAGTATGCGGCGTTATAGTGCATAAGTTTATCAAAAAGGTCAATTTTGACATCTTGAGCTATTTTTTGCCCAACCCAAGTATTAAGATAGGTTGCGGAGTAATTCAATAAACTTTGCACCGAACTGAATACGATAATTAATAGCGGGATTAGCGCGGTTTGGGCGGTGGTGGCTTGTGACTCAAGCATAACCACATCCATATAAGGTTTGAGCGACCAGGCAATTACGGCATCCATGGATCCAATTGGAATGGTGATAAGCACGGCAATTAAAGCCCTAATCCAGTAAGGACCCACATATGGCAATATTTTGCGATAATTTTTGACCAGATAAAGGTTGTTAAATTTCTGAGTGAGTAGTGATATTAAAGGTGTAAGGTATTTCAAGGTATTACTTTCAAAACGAGCTAATCAAAAAAATTGCCAATCTTGGTGTTGGTCCTATTCTATACATTTTTATAAAATTTCCAAGAAAAAAGAATGCCGCGTTTGATATTTGTGCAATTTAACGCTTAATTTGGCCATAGTACGCATTGGCGCCATGCTTGCGCTGATAGTGTTTATCCAATATGTAATTTGGCAAAGAGGGAGTGTCTGATTTTATTGTCAGCGTCAGATAGGCGAGTTGCGCCAGTTCTTCAATGATGGCGGCGTGATCGACAGCCTCAAGAGGTGATTGTCCCCAACAGAAAACGCCATGGGATTTAACTAAAACTCCTGGTAAGGCTAAATAATCGGCATCGCGAAATCTTTCAACGATAACTTTGCCGGTATTTTGTTCGTAATTTTGCAAAGTTTCCGCAACGCTTAAAGTGCGTGTGCAGGGAATATTGCCATAAAAATAATCAGCATGAGTGGTTCCAAGCGGAGGAATCTCTTGTCCGGCTTGGGCAAAAGATGTCGCATAGCGCGAGTGCGTGTGGCAAACGCCTCTGATTTGAGGAAACGCGCGATATAGTTCCAGGTGCGTGGGAGTGTCTGACGACGGGCGCAGTGTGCCTTCTATAATTTGCCCTTGCAGGTTTAAGATAACCATATCTTCCGGTTTAAGATTTTGATAATCCACGCCAGATGGTTTAATAATGACATAATCGTCTTGACGAGCGGAAACATTGCCCCAAGTGAGAATTGCCAAATTACGCGCGGACAACATTTGATTGGCTGTGCAAACTTGTTGTCGCAAATTGTCTAACATTTGGCCGGCTCCTTTTTGAGATAATAGGTGTGGCTGATGCCGATGTCAAAATTAAATAGCGGTTTCCAGCCTAAGGCTTGTATTTTGTCGGTGGACATCAGTGAGCTTGAGGCATAATTGGCAGAGCCGGCGCCGTTTGTCGGAAAGCTGAACTTGAGATTAACGCCGGATAAGTTGGCAAGCTTGGCGGCGAATTGTTTGAGAGATACTGTTTCCGTGGTGTTGGTGAGATTATAAATTTCGCCAACAGCGCCGCGTTGCAAAATAGTTAGCAGGCCTGAAACCGCGTCGGCAACATAACAGTATGAACGAGGCTGTTCTCCGCTGCTGTGGAGGATTATATCTTGGTGATTGAGGGCGCAGTTTAGAAACTGAACATCGGCTTTGGAGCTGTTCAGATTGACAGTGGGGCCATAAATATAGCCGAGGCGGGCAATTAGAGTGTTTAGTTTATATTCGC
Source organism: uncultured Alphaproteobacteria bacterium (assembly GCA_934248075.1). Taxonomy (GTDB): domain Bacteria; phylum Pseudomonadota; class Alphaproteobacteria; order RF32; family CAG-239; genus CAZU01. The sequence continues at coordinate 6,863 of CAKQKH010000026.1, forward strand.
TGTGGTAGGCCTGACACAAGTTCTCGCCAAGACGCTTGCTTTCGGGGTAACAACTGCGGACTTGAGTAAAGTCCAGAAGGCCAATATCAGTTTCGGCCAGATGAGCATTTTGCTGAGGTTGACCATAAACTTCAAAAGATGATAAAAACAAACAACGGGCATCGGGGCAGGCACGGGCAAAATCCAAAACATTTTTGGTGCCAGCAAGATTTAGCATAATGGTTTCAACCGGTTGAGCATTATATAGCTGCGGGTGAGTGTTGCTGGCGGCGTGAATAATGTAATCCGCCCGAATATCAAGGTTTATCGGCTGCGTTATGTCTTGGATAAGAGGATGAAAACAGTGGTGCCCAAGATATTGGGAACAGCTTTTTTGCAGGCTTTGCGGATTGGAAAATGTGGCGTATATGTGAATCTGCCTGCCGGCAAACAGATTTAAATACATTAATCCGTCTATAAGAAACGACATAATCAAGCCACTGGAGCCGGTGATAAAAAATGTCTGGTTATGAAGATCGGAATTTTGGAAAATTGCCTTGATATCTTCTAAATAAAGCGGATAGTCCAAACGCATCAAATAACTCCGCTTTGCAATAACAGAGCCTTGAAGATATCAATATCTTCAGACGTGGTTATTTTGATGTTTTTGGCGGAACCGGCAGAAAAGTATATCTTTTCGCCAACCTCTGTCATTAAGGTGCAGGTCGCAACAGATTCCTTAATGCCGAGTTGTTGAGCCTTATGGTGAATTTCCAGCAGTTTGCTGAGACGAGCGCCTTGCGGTGTTTGCGTGCGCTTAAGATTATCACGTGGAAAAGCTTGTGCGGAGCATAAGCCGTCGGTGGTTTGCATCATTGCCTCATTGCAGGGAATTACGCTGACCGCAGAGCCGAATTCATTGATTTTGCTGATGCAGTCAGAAATTATATCTGCCGATACCAAAGGCCGAATGGCATCGTGAATCAGGATAATATCATCTTGATCACAATGTTTTTCTATTTCATCAAGGCCGTTTTTGATTGACATTTGACCGACAGTACCGGCCGGAGCGATATATTTGAGCTTGGAAATATTGTATTGCCGCGCGTAACTGCTGAGGATATTTTCCCAACCTTCCAGACAAACGACGGCAATGGCATCAATCAACGGGTGTTTTTCAAATTGTTCCAGAGTGTATATAATAATCGGTTTGTCATATACGGTCATAAATTGTTTGGGAATGGCTTGTTTCATTCGGGCGCCGACACCGCCGGCTATTATTAGTGCAATATTGCTCATATTTTACTCCTTAGTCCGAATGCCATAATAAGAACAAATAAGGGCAAGTCAATTAGAATCTTCTAATATTTCGTTGTTTTTCAAGGTGTTATTTGTCATGCAATGCAACTTTTACGATTATATAAAAAATCCGGAGCAAAATAACTCCGGATTAGTCTTAAAAAAAAGCGGGTTAAAATTTGCGGTTAATTTCCCAGTTCCACGCCGTGTTTATAATATCTTCAATGGCCGTATATTTAGGTTTCCAACCTAAGATTTGTTGCGCAAGCCGATTGTCGGCATAAAGTTTGGCGGGGTCGCCGGCGCGACGCGCGGCAATTTCTACCGGACATTGGCGGCCACTGATTTTTTCGGCCGCGGCGATAATATTTTTGACACTGGTGGGGATTCCGGTGCCAAGATTGATGCAACCGCTGTAATGGTCTAATTTCTCCAGAGCCAGCCGATGCGCTAACGCCAGATCTTCAACATGAATATAATCGCGCAGGCAGGTGCCGTCGGGAGTATCATAATCAGTGCCAAAAATCTTGATACAAGGGCGTTCTCCGGTAATTGCTTTTAGCACCAAGGGAATCAGATGAGTCTCCGGAGAGTGGCTTTCTCCGATGCTACCGTCAGAAGCGCAACCAGCGGCATTAAAATAGCGCAAAGCAATGTGTTGCAACCCGTAAGCTTGTTCATAATCGGCAAAGATTTGTTCAATCATGAGCTTGGTGCGGCCATAAGGATTAATGGGGTTTTGCGGGTGTTTTTCATCAATGGGAATATATTGCGGTTCGCCGTATGTGGCGCAAGTGCTGGAAAACACAATCTTTTTAACACCATGTTGCAACATGGCGTTGAGCAGGTTGAGAGTGCCAATCACATTGTTAACGTAATATTTTTGCGGATTGTTAACGCTTTCTCCAACATAGGTAAAAGCCGCAAAGTGGATTACCGCCTCGATGGTGCGAGAAGCAAACAACTGTTGCAAAGAGAATTTATCCAACAAATCAGCATGAATAAATTCGGCTCTGGGATCGACGGCTTCTCGGTGGCCATAGATGAGATTATCCGCAACCACCACCTGATAGCCGTTATCCAACAAATGTCTTACCGTGTGTGAGCCAATATAGCCGGCTCCGCCCATTACTAAAATCACTTTCCTACTCCTTTGTAGTTAAAGCCATTAACTTTAGCCGTATTTGCATCTAATAAGTTGCGGCAATCAACAATATTTTTGTGTCTCATTAACTGCGCCGCTTGAGCCAAATCAAGAGTTTTGAAATCGCGCCATTCGGTCAAAACCGCAAGAACATCGGCATCTTTGAGGGCTGAGTACATATCATCAGCATAGGCGATTTTGTTGCCCAGAATGCGACAGGCCGTTCCCATGGCTTGGGGATCATAAGCGATGATGTCAGCCCGATGCTCAAGCAACTCGGCAATGATTTCCATGGCTGGAGATTCGCGGCAATCGTCGGTGCCGTTTTTGAATGCCAGACCCAAAACGGCAATCTTGGGGTTTTTGATGTCTTTAACTGTCTCTAAAATTCGCTCGGCCATTTGTTTTTTGCGTTTTTTGTTACCTTCAATGGCGGCGTTGATAAGTGTTAGATTGACGTCATTTTGGCGCCCCATGTAGGCCATGGCCATGGTGTCTTTGGGAAAACAGCTGCCGCCGTATCCGGGGCCGGGGTTTAGAAAACGATTGCCAATTCGGGTATCCAATCCCATGCCCTGGGCAACCTCCAAAACATCGGCGCCGGTTTTTTCGCAGAAATCAGCCATTTCATTAATATAATGAATTTTGATAGCCAAAAAGGCATTGGAGGCGTACTTAATAGTTTCGCTGGAGCGGCGCTTGACAAACAATATTTGAGTTTTGTTTTCAAACGGGCGGTACAATTCGCGGATAACATTTGCGGCTTTGGGAGAATTGGCTCCGACAATAATGCGATCAGGATTGAAGAAGTCATGAATTGCAAAACCTTCGCGCAAAAATTCCGGCAGGGAAACCACATCGAACTTGGCAAAAGGATTTTTCTTGGCGATAAGGGCTTCTATATCGTCACCGGTACCGACCGGAACGGTGGATTTGGTGGCGATAACGGTATAATCGGTCAAGTATTCGGCTAATTCGGTTGCGGCGGCGTGAATATACTTCATATCGGCCTCTTTGGTAACCGGATGCGGCGGAGTGCCAACCGCAATCAGGACAACATCGGCGCCGGACACACCTTCTTTGGTGGAGGTGGTAAAGCGCAAATTTCCGGATTGTATGTTTTTGATAAACAGTTCTTCCAGTCCGTCTTCGTACAAAGTCAATTTGCCGGAGTTAAGGGTTTCTATCTTGGAATTGTCATGGTCGATACAAATAACTTGGTTGCCTAGTTCAGCCAAGCCAACACCGGTGGGAAGACCAACGTATCCGGTGCCAATAATCGCAACTTTCATAGTTTATAGCCTTATGCTGTTTTTTAGTCAACAAAACCATACTCAAGTTTGGAGGTTGTGTCAATAAGCGTGGTTATTGACTTGTGCAGATAACTATTTTATAGTTTCGTCATTAACAATCAAAATAAGGTCGGACAATGAAAACAGGATTGGTTTTGGAGGGCGGCGCCAAGCGTGGAATTTATACCGCCGGAGTTTTGGATATTTTTTTGGAGCATGGTATTCGTTTTGACGGCGTTATCGGTGTTTCGGCCGGAGCTATTCATGGTTGCTCTTTTGTGTCTGAACAAATCGGCCGCAGCATTCGTTATAATTTGGAATATGGCAGTGATTATCGTTTTATGAGTTTGCGCTCATGGCTGCTGAGCGGCAATGTGGTGGATACTAAATTTTGCTATCATGATCTGCCGGAGCGGCTTGACCGATATGACTATGAAACTTTTAAAAAGTCTTCAACAGCATTTTATGTGACCTGTTCCAATGTGGAAACCGGAAAGCCGGAATATTTTCGGTGTTTGGATATGTTGGCGGAGATTGATTATTTGCGGGCGTCGGCTTCGTTGCCGCTGGTTTCTAAAATAGTTAATATCGGTGATAAAAAACTTTTGGACGGCGGCATATGCGACAGTATTCCGCTAAAAGCTTTTATGGAAATGGGATATAGCCGCAATGTGGTTATTTGCACACGTCCGGCCGGATATCGCAAAAGTCCGTCACGTTTGCTTTGGCTCAATAAGCTGGTTTATCGCAAGTATCCTAAATTTGCGGAGGCTATTGCCAACCGGCACCTGATGTATAATCAAGAGTTGGAAGAAATAGAAGCGTTGGAGCAAGAGGGGAAAATATTGGTTATTCGTCCGAGCCAAAAAATTAAAATCGGCAAAATGGAACACAATTTGGATATTGTAAAACAGATGTATGATCTGGGGCGTGCCGACGGCGAAGCTGTTTGGCAACAAGTGCAAAAGTTTTTGTCAGCCGATAATGTTTAATTTACGGGCGGCAAGCTGCAGTCCGTTAACAACAGTCGGAACAAATTGCCGATTGCGGATTTTGGTTTCGATTTGGGTATAGCTGAGCCAAGCAACTTGACTGACTTCTTCTGTTTGCAGTTTGAGCTCTGCGATATTGATATTTTTTTTGAGCAGATAGGTTTGTTTAAGGTCGTGGGTTCTGGTTTCGCGGCCTAGATCAATAAGTTCGGATGGAGAAACGGTTAAACCAAGTTCTTCTTGAGTTTCCCGAATGATGCAGGCTAAAAAGTCTTCATTAACGCCGCCGCAGCCGCCGGCGCTTTCTGCCCACATAAGCGGAAATTTGCTTTTTTGCGCACTGCGCTGTTGGCACAAAAATCTATTTTGCGAATCTACAATCCACAGTTCGGCAGAAATATGATATTCACCTTCGGCCCATTGATGTTGACCGCGAATGACTGTTCGTCCTAATGGGCAGGCATTAACATCAAAGAGACTGATTTCTTCCATTGCTAATTATTCTTTACGGTCTTGGAGCGGCGGCGTTTGATTTTGAGCGGGGCTTTTGCCGCGGTTTTAGTTTTGGTTTTTGTCTTGGTGGCGGCTCTCTTAATTGGTTTAGCCAGACCTTTGATGACTTTTTCAATTTCTTTAGAATCGGCTTGATTCATTGCGTACAAGGGGATTGAAAAAGCTCCGAATTCACTGTTAGCGCAAATTTTTTGCATCAGATTCATGTGATATTCAGGTAATTTTCCGGGGTTTAGACGTAGAATGGATTTGCGAAACAGGCCGTGTCCTAAGTAAACTTTGCGAACCGAACGGATATTTTTCCATTCTACCGGAGCATTGCGGTCGATTTTAATGTCTTTAGCGGTAATAACAGCCAAGGGCAGCGGAACCAGAAAAACAAACAAAGAGCCAAAAACCGAAAGAGCGCAAGCGCTGACGGCAAAAATATAAACAGCCGGATATTCGGGAAAAATGGTTAAGGTGAAGAAAACCGCCAAAACAAGCAACACGATATTAAACAGCAGATACAACCCGAGTTTTTTGCGGCTGTAATAAAAAGTTTGAATGTCGTCGTTCATGGTAACCTCCGCATTAAAGTTTGCAGTTTGAAAAAAAATCAATAAAGCTTATTCGCACGCAGGTAAAAACACATTTATAAGTATATTCTTTTTTGTGAGTCGTTACAATTGTTTTTTTAGCTTAAATATGTCATCAGCTGCGGGTAATGGTGCAAAATTTGTTGTAATTGACGATCGTTCTGGCCGCTGGCGGTATTGACCATTGCCAAAGTGATTTCTGAGGTGAGTTTCAGCTCACGCTCCGGATTAACGTAAATCAGTTGCGGGAGGTGATTGTCAACAATGTTTATTGGAGTTCCGGCCATAACCGCCATGGCCCAAAACCACAAATCATCGGCATTGGGAGCCAATCGTTGAAACAATTTCACTTCAGAAACATCGCGGTAAAGGCAATGAGGAGGGTATAACACGCCGCCGGCGCCGGTAAAGAAATTATGAAACGAGGCAAAGTCATGATTGATGCGGTGTTTCCATTTTTTATAAGGCAAAACTTCGCCTTGTTTGTTAAACAGCAGTTTGTGTCCGCGGTGGCAATGCACAGCGTGAGGGTTACGCAAATAAGCCGTATATAGCAACTCAAGCCAATTTGAGGGATAATAAATGTCATCATCGGTGGTAACCAGAATGTCATTGGGATATTCTTTGAGCGCCGGCACCAGTTTTTTGTAGGAGCGGATATCATCGCACCATTTGATGGTCAGGCCGTTGTTTTTGAGTTCTAGTACGGCCTCGGGAATGTCTTTTTCGCCGGCGGGAAATTGTTCGGGAGCCAGCCACAATACCACAGCATCAGGCTTTAAGGACTGGTTTAGCAAGGAATATAAGGTAAAATGAATGTCATACATTCGCTCCGGAAAAGAGGTGAGAGTAACGATGATACGAGGAGAACGGCCAGAATCGGAAACGATGCCGCTACCCTGAAAAGCGTCAATTTCTTTTTGCACAGTCGGCTTGTCAACGTGGGGCAGATATTTGATTTTGCCGCGGCGGTATTGGTTCTCGGAGATTAAACGGCACAGCCGTAAAAATTTGAGCCATAATTTACCAGGTTGCATAGTTCATCTCCTTTAAAAATTTATCCAATGACTAATAAGGTATAAGATAACGGCGGCATAAGCGCCGGCAAATATATCGTCCAGCATAACACCGAAAGCGTTGCGCACTTTGCGGTCAGCCCAACCGGCCGGCTGCGGTTTGGTAATGTCAAAAAGGCGAAACAGCATAAAACCGAGCAAGTATAGCAGCCAAGAGTTGCTGTCAAATTGCAAAGCGTCAGCAATCAAAACAAAACTCAGAAGTTGGCCGGCAACTTCGTCTATAACCACAAAAGAAGGGTCGTGTTTGCTGGTTTTAAGAACTTCATGAGTAGCAATGGTGCCAACAGCAAAGACCAGCGCAACGGCAATGATAATGCCGATGAGGCCATAGTAATAAGCAATAACTGCGGCAAAGGGCAACGTGACCAGCGAACCCACGGTTCCAGGGGCGGCAGGCGCATATCCGGCGCCAAAAAAAGTAGCTATAAGATAAGCGAGTTTTTTCTTCATATTTCCCTCCACCATAGGCTTTATTTAGCTCAAGGGTAATATAGGAGCAATAATTTTGCAAGCGCAAAACAAGGGTTATACTACGTTTGTGCTATATTTATTAGGAAAAAGCATATTTTTTGAAAAAAGTGCTTGAGAAAAAAATTTTTTGTGTTAAAAGGGTATTCCGTTAACGGATTGTAGTTCAGCCTGGTAGAACGCTTCGTTCGGGACGAAGAGGTCGCTGGTTCGAGTCCAGTCAATCCGACCATTAAAAAAGGCCGCCCCTTGTGGGCGGTTTTTTTTATGGTCAGAATAATAGGTTCTCGAACCAGCGAGAAAGCTGGTTTGACTACCAGGACTAGGCGATACGGGGGTATCGCCGGTTTGCCTGGGGCAAAAGTCCGCCTGTGCAACTCAAGCGCAGCGCAGAGTAGTCCAGTCAATCCGACCATTATAGAAAGCCCACCATTGCGGTGGGCTTTTTTAGGGTCAGAATAAAGTAATTTTTATATGAAATTGTTTATTGCGAGTTTAACTTCTTTCATTGTTGAGCAGACAGCAACCACTCCTGCAGCAGTACACTTTTTTCTATATTCATTCGTATCATTACCTTCAGCACCTACAAAAGCAATACTCTTCATGCCAGCCATGTTGGCCGCGATGAAATCATTAAGACTGTCACCAATAACAATACAATCTTGAGGTTTATGTTTTTTTATTTTGGCAGCAAGTAAAAACAAATCTGGAGCAGGTTTTCCTCGTTCAACCATATCAACCGTGAAATAATCATCCGGTGACATATATTTTTCAATCCACTTAAATTGCGTCATTTTCCAAGCATGTTGTTCTTTGGTGGCACCAGTCGCAATGCAATGTGCAAAACGATTATCTTGCATCACATCTTCAACACCTTCTATGGGCTGCATAAAATGCATTCCTTTATAAATTTCACATTCATTAATTTTTTGCATAAAGCTATCGTCCAGCCGAAGTGAAGGAAAATGTTTTTCCAAACGTTCTTTTCGTAATTTATCGGCAACGCCAATAAGCAAATTTAATTTTTCATCTTCTGATAAAGAAATGTTTTTTTCTGTTTTTAACGTTTCAAGCCAGACAGAAACCCATAACTTTTCGCTGTCAGCTATAACACCGTCAAAGTCCCATATAATCAGTTTGCCCATTGTATGCTTTCTCAATTATTATAATACAGTATTGTTGCATAATTATGGCATAGTTCAATATTTTGTCAAATATTAATCCAATTCAGACGAAATTGCGCATATATAGGTTATAGCGCGAGTAATAGGAGTTGAATATGCAAGCTTGTTCGGTCCATCGTCAAAGTTTGGGCGCCGCGTGTTTGAATTTTAGGCTTCAACAAAATCTTTAATTTCGCAAATGCGTTCCAGATTAAAGCTTCGTTGTTCCTGTCTTTGAGTGCAAAATGCCAGCAGGTTGGCGCCTTTGATATGTAGCGGAATAATTACCCTTCGCGATTTTGAGCCGTCGGCTTTTTGGTAGATGATATCAAGCTTTTGGCGGTTTTGAGCGGCAATTTCTAGGCGGCGTATTTTGTCGGCGGTGGTTGCGGGAGGAGTGTAATTATCCATAAATCGACAAATTCGCTCGTCGCACATAATGTTGCGCATGGATAGCGATGTGCGCAAATGAATTCCCTGCAGAGTTGTGCAACGGCTGAGGGCAACATAAAGCTGGCCGGCGGCAAAAGTGCCACGTCCGATGTCTATACACACGTTGTCAAAGGTTTGCCCTTGGCTTTTGTGAATGGTTACTGCCCAGGCCAGTCGTAGCGGAAATTGGGTAAATGATCCCGCCAAATCCGAAATGATTTCTTTGCCGGCTAAGGTGAAACGATATATTTCCCAAGAATAGGGGAAAACTTCCACTTGTTTGGAGTTATCATGCAGACGAATCAGCAGATAGCGGATTTTGTCTTCGGTGAATTTAATGCCCTCAATACGCCCCAGACTGCCGTTGACCCAGCGCCCTTTTTGATCATTGTTCAAAAACATAACTTGAGCGCCTTCTTTTAGCTCCAGCACTTCGGCTGTTGGAAAATACTCGCTTTGAAAATTGCCGTCAATCACAGCTTGTGATTTGTAAGGCCTACCCGACAGACCGGCTAGCTTTTGACGGTTAAAGGTTTCGGCCATTTGGTTGGTGGTGGTGAGGGTGATGCGAAAATCTTGGTCGTTATCGCCGCGATCAATCTGCCGGTTTAGAATCTGCAAATCTTGCATAGTGGTGGAGTTGTTGCGGATACGACTCAAAAGTTCAATAAAGTCAGCATCTTTTTGGCGGTATATTTTGCTTAGTTCAATAACTTCCAGACTGATATGACGAAAAGCGTTGGCGCTGAAAAAATAAGGCGAGGAGTAGCGCTGAGCAAAATATGGAGCCTCCTGATTGGTGATAACCGGAGGCAGTTGATATAAGTCTCCGACCAAAACCAGTTGCACGCCGCCGAATGCTTGTTCAGGGGCGGGGCCATATATGCGCAAAAATGTGTCAATGCAGTCAAATATGTCTGCTCGCAGCATCGAAACTTCATCAATCACCAGCGTTTGCAGTTGTTTGTATATGCGTTTGACTCTGGGAGTGACTTCATAATTGGCAATTTTTTCGGGTGTTACATTAATCGGAAAGGCAAAAAAACGATGAATCGTTTGCCCGTGAACATTGAGAGCCGCCACACCGGTAGGCGCGATAATAACCATATTTTTGCGACTGTTGCGGTAGGCGTAGTCTAAAAGCGTGGATTTTCCGGCTCCGGCTTTGCCGGTAATAAAAATATGCTTGGAGCTGTTGTTTATCAGCTCCAGAGCTTGTTTAAACTGCGGGTTGATTTCAATTTGCGCGGGCATATTTTTTCCGGTTGTAAAAACTGAAAACGATGATATCATACTCGTGTTTTTAAACAAGCGGAAAGTGTTAGATATGCAACAAGATGATGAGCGCCTGATGAATATTGAGATGACTTTGGCCAATCATGAAAAAATGTTAGATGAGCTTAATCAGGTGATAATTGAGCAGAGCAAGGTTATTGAAAAACTCATTCGGCAAAATCAATATTTGCTGAATTTGGCCGAATCTGACACGGTGAAACCTCAGAGCGAAGAAACTCCGCCGCCGCATTACTAATATTTTTGCATCTAATATATTGTTTGATTGATAAGACTGCTTATATTGCATAAAAACAGGAGCAGAATTATGAATCTTGACGCTTTGTATCAACTTACTCACGGATTGTATGTGCTTGGAGCCGCCGCTGACAAGCGGTTTGTCGGCAGTGTGGTAGATGCGGTTATGCAAGTGGCCAGTTCTCCGGTGGCGATCGCGTTGTCTTGCACCAATAACAGCTATACCAAATCTTGCATTGATAAAACTAAAGAATTTTCGCTTTCGGTGTTATGCAAAAACGTAAATCCGTTTGTGGTTGCCAATTTTGGTTATCAAAGCAGCCGCGAAGTTGATAAATGGAGCCGAGTTGATTATTTCGTGAAAGACGGTTTGCCGTACCTTAGAGATAATTTGGCGACGTTTCATTGTCGGATTATGCATTCTTATACTATGGAAAGCAATACTTTATATATAGCCGAAGTGTTGGCCGCAGAGGAAACACGCGCGGATATCCCGTTGACTTATTTGGACTATCGTTCTTATTTCAAGCAGCTGGTGCTTGAAAGTTTTAATATTTATACGCAAAAACAGAAAGGAACAACGATGACTGATACAAAGAAAAAATGGGTATGCACGGTGTGCGGATATGTTTATGACGGCGATATTCCGTTTGAGAATTTGTCAGATGATTATGTATGTCCGCTGTGCGGGGTGGGCAAAGAGTTTTTTGTGAGCGAAGATGAGTAGTCGGCGTTAGCGCTCTATCTTGAGCTGTGTTTATCGATAAAAAATCTCTGGCGAATCTTGCTAATCTGAATATAATAGCCTCAATGAATTAGATTAGGGAGATTTGCTATGTCAAAAATTGTGCCTCAATTGCTTAAATCCGGTGATGAAATTCGGATTGTGGCTCCATCGACGGGCATTAAGATTATCGGTGCTGACAGCCGTGAGATTGCCGCCGAGCGTTTTGCGCAAATGGGACTTAAGGTGTCATTCGGCGCTAATACGATTGATGACAACTTTGATATGATGGGAACATCGTCGATTGAAAAACGCGTCGCCGATATTAACGCCGCTTTTGCCGATCCAAAAGTAAAAGCGATTTTTACCATTATCGGCGGATTTAACTCCAACCAACTATTGCCGTTTTTGGATTATGAGCTGATTAAACGCAATCCCAAAATCATTTGCGGATTTTCGGATATCACCGCGCTGCTTAATGGTATCTATGCCAAAACCGGTTTGGTGACTTTTTTGGGGCCGCATTACAGCTCCTTTGGCATGAAACATGGTTTTGACTATACCTGGCAATATATGCGCCAAATGCTGATTGAAACCGGCAAAGCGGAAATCAAGCCTTCTGTGGAGTGGAGCGACGACCTCTGGTTTATCAATCAAGAACAACGTGATTTTATCAAAAATGAAGGCTGGTGGGTTATTCATTCCGGCACAGCCAAAGGTACGCTAGTCGGCGGAAATCTCAGTACGCAAATGTTACTCAAAGGTTCGGAATATTGGCCGGGATTTAAGCCAGATACTATTTTGCTGGCTGAAGATTGCTTTAGTTCTTCCGGTGATCCCAAAGACTTTTTGCGCCAACTGCAATCATTAGCCTATCAGCCCGATTTTTCCAATGTCAAAGCTCTGCTTATCGGCCGTTTTCAAAAAGCTTCCGGCATGACGCGCGAATTGTTGGAATACATCATTAATTCCATTCCTCAGCTCAAGGCAATTCCGGTTATTGCTAATCTTGATTTCGGACATACTATGCCGTTATTGACGTTGCCTATTGGAGGAGAGGGTGAAATTGCGTCTAATGGCTTATTAATACAGATTTAGCGAGCTGAAAGTGTCCTCACGTACTACTTTGTACGCTGCGGTACTTTCACTCTAAAATCTTATTACTAAGCTCATTATCCGCAATTTCTTCGGAGATAGGGGAAAATAAAATTGCGTCTAATGGCTTATTAATACAGATTTAGCGAGCTTATTAATACAGATTTAGCTAGCTGAAAGAGTTTGTGTGACAAGATTGCGACTATAAAAGGACTAAAAAATGCCTGATTTTGAATTTGAGAGTCAACATAATGTGCCGGTTGTCGGTATTGATGAGGCCGGCCGCGGGCCTTGGGCAGGACCGGTGGTCGCCGGCGCGGTGATTGTGCTGGATAAGAATCTGGGAGATTTTTTGCTCTCAGGGCTTAATGACTCTAAAAAACTTACGGCAAAAAAACGCGAATCTCTTTATGAGGCTTTGTTTGCAGCCGAGCAAGAGGGCAAACTTTCGATCGGAATCGGACAGGCTTCGGCCACGGAGATTGATGAAAAAAATATTTTGCAGGCAACTTTTTTGGCGATGAATCGGGCAGTGGCGGCTCTCGTCACACGTCCGCAGTTTGCGTTGGTTGACGGCAATCAGGTGCCAAAGGGACTGGCTTGTCCCTGTCAAACCGTGGTTAAAGGCGATGCGCGCTGTTACTCAATCGCGGCCGCCTCAATCGTGGCGAAGGTTTATAGAGATCGTCTGATGACAAATTTGGCTAAACAATACCCCTATTATGGTTTTGAAAAAAATGCCGGCTATGGCACCGCGGCTCATATCGCCGGCCTTAAAACGCATGGTATTATTGAGGGACAGCATCGGAAATCTTATCGTCCGATTCAAGAAATTTTGTCGGCCTCAAAAACTGTTTGATAACTTTTTTCGACTTGTTAATAAATTTATAACCATATATCAACCATACTGACAACATTGAAAGTTTTAATCTTCCCATGTCAGGTTGATGAAATGAGCAGAAAGCAAGAAAAAACAATAATTAACACTATCATTGTTGATGATTGTGTTAAGGCAATGAATGAAATGGAAGAAAATTCGGTTGACCTGATTTTTGCAGATCCCCCCTATAATCTTCAGCTTGGCGACGCGCTAACTCGTCCCGATAACAGCAATGTTAACGGAGTTTATGAGGAATGGGATAGCTTTGAGAGCCTTGCCGCTTATGATGATTATACTCGCAAATGGATGACAGCGGCGCGGCGAGTGCTTAAGGAAGACGGCGCATTGTGGGTTATCGGCTCTTATCATAATATTTTTCGTGTCGGTTATATTTTGCAAGATTTGGGCTTTTGGATTTTGAATGATGTAATTTGGAACAAAACCAATCCGATGCCTAATTTTAAGGGTACTCGTTTTACCAATGCGCATGAGACCTTGATTTGGGCGAGCAAGAATCCTAACTCTCGCTATACTTTTAATTATGAGGCGATGAAGGCGTTAAATGAAGATACCCAAATGCGCAGTGATTGGCAAATTCCGCTTTGCACCGGAAAAGAACGGTTAAAAGACGAACAAGGGGAAAAACTTCATCCTACCCAAAAGCCGGAAGCGTTGTTGTATCGGGTGATTATGTCTTCTTCCAAACCGGGCGATGTCATCTTAGATCCGTTCTTTGGCACCGGCACTACCGGAGCGGTGGCCAAAAAACTCGGGCGGAATTTTATCGGTATAGAAAAAGATGCTGCTTATGTTGCCGGAGCTAAGGCCAGAATAGATGCAATCAAGCCGGTGGAAAACGAGCTTTGTTTGGAATATACTTCCAAAAAACGTCAGCCGCGCGTGCCGTTTGGCAATGTGGTCGAGCGCGGATTGCTTAATCCTGGTGATGTTCTTTATGATATCAATCGCAAGCACTGCGCGGTTGTGCGTTCTGACGGCACTATCAAAAACGAGATTATGGAAGGATCTATTCACCAAGTCGGTGCCGCCGCTCAAAATGCTCCGGCCTGCAATGGTTGGGTCTATTGGTACTTTGAAGACGAAAATAAAAATCTGATTTGTATAGATGAGTTGAGGGCGCAGTTGAGGGCTGAGCAGTAAAGTAGGCGAGGGCGTATAACAGCACATCTAAAGGTATTTGGTTCGGTCTCGGAAAATTCATGTACTACCCAATTGTCATCCTGAGCAGAGCGAAGGATCCAGTAAAAATATAGCCGATGTCATTGCGCGAACGGCGGTTAGCCGTGAGAAGCAATCCATTTTTATCAAGAAACAATAAGGAAAGAGATAGTGCCTTATAAGTCTTCCCCCTTGACGGGGCGCGAGGAGCCTGATAGTGGCAGATTTTAACCACAATACTGTCATTCTGGCGAACGCCAGAATCCAGTGGGCATATGGCCTTATTATTCCTCCCCTTGATTTCAAGGGGAGGCAAGGTGGGGTTTAATCACACATATCACTTGCCTCTAATTTTAAACCCCTCTCTATCTCCCCTTAAAATTAAGGGGAGACATAAGAGATGCCCTTGAAATTAAGGGCAGGAGCCTGAT
>CAKQKH010000027.1 GCA_934248075.1 uncultured Alphaproteobacteria bacterium
TGAGCCAGATACTGCATTAAAATCTAATAAATTTTCATTGTTTCTAAAAGTAATAGGGCTATCAATATTTAACTCAATCAAATTAGAATTTATATTTAATGTAAGGGGATAATCGCGATCTGCTGAAGCAGATATTAAAGCAATATTTCCTTTAATATTTACTGTTGCTTTATCGTTAATATTGTGAGTACCATAAACAAACGCGCTACCAGCATCAATATTAACATTGGCATTGCCATTAAAATTTGAAACACCTTGGGATATAGCTCGGTCTTTTGAAACGATATTTAAGACTGCATTGTTCTCAACATTTAATTTTGTATCCGAAATAGCGTATGCCGATTGTTGTAACATATGCATGTTTAGTTGACCATAAACATGTATATCAGAACCATTAATACCAACTGTAAACGCACTATTTTTGGCAATCTTAACCTCTGCAATATGACTTATGCCATATATTCCAATATTGTTTCCCCCTTGTATTGCACTTGCGGCTATCAGGTTATCATGCCAATCATCATGCTCACTATCATCCATCAATATATCAATATTTTGCAAAATGTGGTTTGAAGTGCTAATTAAATTGACCACTCGGCTTTCAACGGATTTTCGAGTAACAGCTTTAATAGAGATGTCAGAAATTAGCAGGTTATCAGCTTTGGCTTTGATACCGTCGGTAACGCCAAGTTTTTCTAAGTCAATACTGATTTGTGAGAATTTATCGGTATCCGGTTCGGACACGCCGTAATAGCCGACCCCGACCAAGTTTTGTCCGGATTTTAAGGTTATGGTGTCTTCAGCAACAATATTACCAAGAATTACGATGTTGCCGGCTTTACCACTGTCCAGAGCCGTTTTCAGCTCGCTCCAATTACTGACTACTGCCGAAACATTGTCCTGACTTTCAAACCATTCTTTACTGGGGATTTTGGCGGTTTCTAAAGCGGAGGTGGCCACTGCCGCGGCCTGTTCAAGGAATGTCGCACCGGTTTCTAAGGCTGTGGTGGCGGTTTTGATAGTGCTAACCGCTTGTCCCATGGAGTCAAGAAGCGCGTCTAAATCGTTGGCGCGATTATTAAGCGAGCGCGCGGTGTAATAAGAACTGGGGTTATCAATGGCAGAGTTGATCTTGTTGCCGGTGGCGAGCTTGTTTTGGGTAGCGCCAACCGTCCTGCTGATGTTCTGCAGGCTCAACAAATTGCTTCGCATACTTGCGGTCAGGCTGATGTTGCCGCTCAATTTACCTTACTCCGACTTTCGTTAATGTACCATAAGGCATGATAACCGAGCGCCGGCAAAAGCCAAGCCATTCCCGCAGTTTTCAACAAGATATTTTGCAAAATTGCTATAAAAAAGGTTAATCCGCCGGAAAAATGACGGAATTCCCGCACGGCGGGTGGCACAATCAGACCCCTCCCCATCGACGGGGGAGGCTGGGTGGGGGTGGCAAAGACTCTGCTATAAAAAAGCTCGGAAGACCGCTTGACCTCGGGCGAGAATCTCGCCTCTCGGAGCGGTGACAGTTTTTATTCTATCTCACCCCCATCTAAATCTTCCCCCATCGATGGGGAAGACTTATAAGGCACTATCTTTTAACAGACATTATAATAACCAGCACTATTTCCAGCGAGGGCGGAGAACAGTACAGATAAAGGCATTTGGAAGGCGAGGAAAATTTTAGTGTACATTAGAAGTACATGAATTTTCCGAGACCGAACCAAATGTCTTTAGATGTGCTGTTATACGACCTCGATTTCCAGCGAGGGCGGATAGTGGAATTTATAGAGTAATTTCTAGGTGCGGAAAAGCGGAGCGTACATAGTAGTACGTGAGCATTTTCCGTCACCGTAAAATTACTCTAGAAAACCACTAGACGCCCTCGCCCAACTAATCTTTACCAATATTAATATTTCGATTAATATTTACTGATAAAATAATTCCAAAACCGGCCATCACAGAAAGGATAACCGTTCCGCCATAAGAAATCAGCGGCAAAGGAACTCCCACCACTGGTATAAGCCCCAGAACCATAGAAATATTAATCATTACATACAGAAAAAAGTTGGTTGCCAACCCAATGGCCGCCAGCTTGCCAAAATAGCTTGCGCTACGCAACGCAAAGGCAAAACAATAAGCTATAAGCAACACATTAATCAGCACCACAAAGACCGCCCCAATCATGCCAAATTCTTCCGACAGCATTGTAAATATAAAATCGGTATGTTTCTCCGGCAAAAAGTTCAGATGGCTTTGTGTTCCTTTTAGGAAACCTTTGCCAAATACGCCACCGGAACCCAAAGCAATCTTAGCCTGAATAATATGATATCCGGCTCCCAAAGGATCTCGCTCGGGGTTCAAAAATGTCAGCACGCGATTTTGCTGATAGTCATGCAACAAATTCCATGCAATTGGCATTGTAATCAAAGCCCCCAGCATGATTATGCCAAATTTCCATAATTGCACGCCCACCGCAAAAAACATTGCTCCGGCCGTAAAAATCAACATCAGCGCGGTTCCCAAATCAGGCTGTGTCATAACCAAAAATGCCGGAAACAAGACCATTAGCACCGGTGCGACAATTCCTTTGATAGTTTCAATGCTTTGCAAAGATGACGAATGAAAATAACGAGCCAGCGCCAAAACTAAGGCAATTTTCATCAGTTCTGATGGTTGCAGTTTCATAAAACCCAAATTTATCCACCTTTGCGCGCCCATACCGACATAGCCGCCGACCTCAACAATAACCAACAATATCAGCGTCAAAAAATAAAACAAATAAGCATAACGCATAAAAAAACGCACATCTATCAGGGCCAACACAATCATAACCGCAAACCCCAGCCCAAAGCGCATCAATTGATTCAAGGCCCAAGGACTCCAATGTCCGTTTGCGGCGGAATAAAGCATAACCACACCCATGCCGGCCAGCATCAATATCAACATTATAAAAGAGAAGCTGATATTCTGAAATTTTTCCCGCATTGTCGGGGGCTGATTCTTAAAGCTGGTCTCATAAAACTTATACATTATTTTTCATCATCCTTTTTATCTTGAGCTTCTAGCATCAAAGCCTCAAGCAATAATTTGCCGCCGATTGGCGCCGCCACGCCGGAGCCGCTCCGACCGTGCTCCACCAACACCACCACCGCATAACGAGGAGCATCATGAGGAGCATATCCCACAAACAAAGCGTGATTGCGGTATTTCCAGGGCAAATCTTCTTGTCGAATTATTCCGGTTTGCCTTTCTTTCATACTAATTCTGCGAACTTGAGTTGTTCCAGTTTTTCCCGCCATTTTTTGACCGTTAAAATCAAAACGCGACCGATAAGCCGTACCTCCGGGAATATTTACAACATCAAACATTCCCTCCTTAACCAAAGCAATGTTACTCTGGTTAAGACGCATTTTCGGCGCGGCACCTTTATCATCTGGGCTACGTTTACTAAAAGTCGGAGTAACTTCATAACCACCATTTGCAATACGCGCCGTCATCGTCACCAACTGAATCGGCGTTGTTAAAATATATCCCTGCCCGATTCCGGAAATCAAGCTTTCTCCCAACTGCCAACTTTCTCCGAATCTTCGACGTTTCCAGTCAGAATCAGGAATTAAACCCTCTTTTTCGTTTTCTAAACCAATGTTTATTTTCTGCCCCAGACCAAAACGATGAGCCATTTCGGCAATTTTATTAATACCAATTTTCTGCGCTGTTTCATAAAAGAAAATATCGCAAGAATGTTGCAAAGCCTGAATTACATCAAGATAACCATGGCCCTCTTTTTTCCAGCAGTGAAAAGCATGGTTCCCCAAATACATTCTGCCGGCGCAAAAAGATCGACTTTGCGAATTTATGGCCCCAGCTTCAAGAGCAGCCAACGCCACCACCATCTTAAAAGTTGAACCCGGAGAATATTGCCCCGCCAAAGCCTTGTTCATTAGAGGCTTATGCTCATTATTATTCAAATCGTTCCAATCTTTAACCGACAATCCCTGAGTTAGTAAATTAGGATCATACGCCGGAACCGAGACAAAAGAAAGAATCTCTCCGCTATTAACATCGACCAAAATCGCGGCGCCGCTTTCTTCGCCAAACAATTCATATGCCTTGCTTTGCAATCTGGCATCAATACTTAAATCGATTCGCTCACCGGGAACGCCGTCAACTCGTTCAATCTCTTTCATAACGCGCCCAAAAGCATTGACCTCCAGTTTGAGGTTTCCTCCGCGCCCGCGTAATTTTTTCTCATAAAGTTTTTCAATTCCAGCTTTGCCGATTTTAAAGCCCGGAACCTCCAACAACGGATCATCTTTAAGATCTTTTTCTCCAACCGAAGAAACATAGCCTATCACATGCGCCATTTTTTCTCCGTATGGATAATAGCGACTCAACCCCTCGTCAATAATTATCCCCGGTAAATCGGGCGCATTCAGCTGAATTTGCGAAACTTCTTCCCACGTAAGGTTGTCCTTAATTTTTATAGGCACAAAACTTCGATTTTTTTTCAGATCTTTTTTAACTTTTTCTTCCTCTGCCTCTGTCAGCGGCATAATCTTTTTCAAGGCGTCAAGCGTTTCCTGCACATTTGTGGTTTGCTCCGCCACAATCATAACCTGAAAATTCTGTCGATTAGTCGCCAGCATCTCGCCATGTCTGTCATATATAACCCCGCGCGGCGGCACCAAAAGTCGCGTGGATATTCGGTTTTCATCAGCTAGTGTTTTATATTTATCTGCCTGATAAACCTGCAAATAATACAAGCGCAAAATCAGCAACAGCAACAAAAACAGCTGGCCGGCTCCCAAAATAAGCGAGCGATTAATCAGAACTTTGCCTTTATCATTATCTCGATTCATCAGTCTTCGTCCTGAATCAAATGGTTCTGCACAAATGCCAACAATAACGATATTAGCGGATAAGCCGCAATAGTAACCATGTAGCTGAAGAACAGCATCGACAAAGGTAAAAATTGTCCATAATAAACCGAAACCACCAACCACCGGCTCAATACCGTAATCAACGACAAAGCCATAAAACCATACCACAAAACAACAAACGGCTTAGCGTTTAAGAAACGTGAGGTGTTGTTCACCAGCACATACATCAACAGCAACTCAAACACATTGGAGCCTAATGGAGAAGAGCTGACAAAGTCATCAATCAACCCCACTCCAAAAACTGACCACAAATTAAACAAATCCGGACGGTGTTGCAGCCAAAAATACACGCATATAATCCCAATGGCCGGACGAATACTGTTTAGAAACATAAAATCCAGCGGAACATAAGAAAACAGGACCAGCAGAACCGAGGTTAAAAATGGTAGCAACCTCTGGAAAAAAGAAGAAATATTTTCATTAAGCTCTTGAGCCATCACTATTCTTTCGCCGAATTATTATGAGAAGTATCCAAAATACCTCCCAAACCATAATTAACGAGCTTGATATATTCCAATTGCTCCAAATTACTAAAAGGTTTTACCGCAATTTCCCCCTTACGCACGCTGACAACCCTGCCGACCGGCAAACCAGCAGGAAACACACCGGCAACACCAGATGTAACAACCCTGTCGCCAACGCTGATTCCGGCATCTAACGGAATAAACACAAGCTTTGGCGTATTGGTGTTGTCGCCGGATAGAATTCCCCTAACTCTGGTTTTTTCCACCATAACCGGAATTTTGGAGTTAATGTCGGTGATTAAAATAATTTTGGCATAATCCCGTCCAACCTTATCCACTCTGCCGACAACCCCTTTATCCGCCAGCGCCACCTGACCTTTCTGCACTCTTTCGTCCCCCACATACGCAATCATAGAATGAGAGAACGCGTCCCCCTCTTCCGCAATGACTCTACCGGTTATCAGCTCAAGATTCGGCGGGGTAACATAGTTCAGCAACTCGCTCAAAAGTTTGTTTTCTATTTCCAAAGACAAATAGCGGTCATAAATCATACTCAACCGTTTATTTTCTTCTTTTAGACGAATATTGTCTTTGTGAATTTGTTTTAAATCACGAAAATAAGCATATCCCCGCGCCACCATTTTGGCGGGTATAACCAACACGTCTATCACCGGAGAAATAATATCTGTCGCAAAATTGGAAGTTTTATCAATAATCACCGTGTCGGTTTTATTAACCAGCATCAGGACAAACGCAGTCAAAAACAAAATCGCCAGCGCAAATTTCTTGGCTAGTAAACTAATATGACTCAAATGTAAGAATAAACTTCTGCGTCGTTTCATCTATCAACCCAAAGATCTACGCCATACAGCGTAACTACCATTTTTCAAAAACTCGGAGAATTAAAACGGATAGAGGTGTTTGGAAGACGAGAAAAACTTTAGTGTACAAATAGTGTACATGAATTTTTCGAGCTCGCACCAAACGCCTCTAGAACACGCCATCTCCAAGGAATCCGGTGACGCACTCTCTCAACCGCTGCAATCTCATAAAAACTCAGAGAAAGGGCTAGATAGAGGTGTTTGGAAGACGAGAAAAATTTTAGTGTACATATAGAGTACATGAATTTTTCGAACTCGCACCAAACGCCTCTAGATGACCCTTTATATGAGTTTTTCCACACTAATACATGGTAGAGAGAATAGTCTTCAACCTATCAATCTCTTCCAAAGCTTTACCCGTACCTTTAACAACACAAGCCAGAGGCTCTTCGGCTATTGATACCGGCAAACCGGTCGCGTTACGCAACACTTGATCCAGATTGGTAAGCTTTGCGCCGCCACCAGTCAGGACAATACCTTTATCAACTATATCAGCTGCCAATTCAGGCGCAGTGTATTCCAGAGCCACCTTAACCGCTTCCACAATTTGTGCCACTGGTTCAGCCAAACTTTCAGCCACCTGACGCTCCGAAATAACTATTTCCTTCGGCACGCCGTTCATTAAATCACGGCCCTTAATTTCAAAAGTACGACCATCACCTTTTTCGGGAACGCAGGCCGAACCAATTTCTTTTTTAATCCGCTCAGCACTTCCTTCGCCAACCAGCAGATTATGATTGCGTCTAATGTAGGAAATAATAGCCGCATCCATTTTATCACCGCCGACACGTACTGAACGAGCATAAACAATACCGCCCAAAGACAAAACCGCAACTTCGGTTGTACCGCCGCCAATATCAACAACCATAGAACCGGTTGGTTCGGTAACCGGCAAATCAGCGCCAATAGCCGCTGCCATAGGCTCCTCGATCAACCACACCTTGCGAGCGCCGGCAGCTTCTGCCGATTCCTGAATAGCTCTGCGCTCAACGGCGGTAGAACCGGAAGGCACGCAAACAATCACCATCGGCGAGGCAAACGTACGGCGATTATGCACCTTGCGAATAAAGTACTTAATCATCTCTTCCGCAATTTCGAAATCCGCAATCACGCCATCACGCAGGGGACGGATTGCATGGATATTGCCGGGGGTACGACCAAGCATTTGTTTAGCCTCATTACCGACAGCCAGCACCTGCTTTTTGCCACGATATTCCTCAATAGCGACCACCGATGGTTCATTGAGGACAATGCCTTTTCCTTTGACATACACCAAAGTATTGGCCGTTCCCAAATCAATAGCCATATCGGCAGAAAGCCATCCCATAAATTTTGACAACATTAATTTATCTCCGTTCTTATCTAAACTGGTATTACTTGATTTTTATAACTATATGGCTCGCTGTGCAACAACAAATTATCTTGTTAACATCAAAAAAAAATTTTTCACCCTCCAAAACATTCGCTCAGTTCAATTTCTGCCGATAGTTTATTCTTAAACCAAGTTTTTTGTCGCTTAGCATACTGTCTGGTATGCAGTTTTGCCAATGCCACCGCCGATTCCAGAGTATCATCACCTCGCAAATAAGCCAACAATTCCGGCACGCCGAGCATTTTCATTGCTGGCAAATTCTCCGGCAGATTAAGTTCGGCCAATTTTTTAACCTCGTCCAAAGCTCCGGCTTTCATCATTTTATCAAAGCGCAAATAGCATCGTTCGTCGAGTTCAGCGGTTGGCGGAATAAGTTTTATAACTTTAAAATCAGCCTCTGGCATATGTTTAACCATCGGTAACTTATACCATTCGGCAATAGATTTTCCGGTTTGCAAAAATATTTCGGCCGCGCGTTTGGTTCTGGTGCTATCAGCCGGAGCCAGCATTGATACCGCGGCAGGATCGTTTTGTTGCAACCATTTCCAAACATCTGGTATCTGTGCGATTTTCTGGCGAATTTCTGCCGTCGGCTCCGGAATTGGCGTTGTTCCGTTTATCAAATTATCAATGTACATTCCGGTTCCGCCCGCCACTATTGGCAATTTACCGCGTTTCCATATTTCTCTAATTGCTTTGTCCGCAAGTTTTAGCCATTCAACTACTGTTCCATTTTTTTCAGGCGAATAAATTTCATACAAATGATGAGGCACAATTTGCTTTTCTTCCTCAGTCGGCGCAGCAGAAATAATCGGCGTCCCCGCATAAACTTGCATTGAATCGGCGTTGACAATTTCTCCGCCATAGCGTTTAGCAATATCCAAAGCCAGCGCCGACTTTCCAGAAGCCGTTGGTCCGGCAATTATAATCACGGAATTTGGATTTATATTATTTAATTCAAACATATTTATTCCTGTAAAAAGAAATTATACAAGCACATTGCCAAATTTTGACCTGAACAAATCGCTTTAGATGAGCCACTGCATACTTCCAAGAAAGGCTGGATAATGGGTTAGATAGAGTGATTTGGAAGGCAAAAGTACCGCAGCGTACACAGAGGTACGTGAGGACATTTTTGACCTGAACAAATCGCTTTAGGTGAGCCATTGCATATTTCCAAGAAAGGCTGGAGAATGGGTCAGATAGAGTGATTTGGAAGGCAAAAGTACCGCAGCGTACACAGAGGTACGTGAGGACATTTTTGACCTGAACAAATCGCTTTAGATGAGCCATTATACAGTCTTTCTCTGACGGCATGCAGCATTTTCCACTAACATTTCGCACAAATCGGCATATGAAATTCCGGCATACGCGGCTTGTTCAGGCACTAATGACAAAGGAGTCATTCCCGGATGAGTATTGATCTCCAAGAACACCGGACCGTCTTCTTCATTGTAGCGGACATCAATACGCGATACTGAGCTGCAGCCTAGTTTGTGATGCAGCTTTTCCGCCCACCGCTTGCATTTTTCAGCAACATCATCGGGAATCTCGGCCGGCAAAACATGTTTGGTAACACCATCGGTATATTTGGCTTCATAATTATAAAATTCAACCGTCGGACGGATCTCGGTAACCACATAAGCTTTGCCGTTAATACAGCTGATTGTCAATTCTTTGCCGGGGATATATTTTTCAACTAATATTTCCTCATTTTCATCATCATAATGAACTTGTTTCAAGTCTTGCTCATTAAAAACAATAAAAACGCCGCAACTGGAGCCATCGCTCACCGGCTTTATAACATAGGGCATACTTATCAGGGTTCCCTTAGCCCAAAAATCTTTAATTTTAAGCTTTTCGCTAACGGCGACTTTCATTCCGCAAGATTGTGCCATATATTTGGTAATATCTTTATCCATTCCGAGCAACGCCGCCCGCAAGCCGGAATGAGTATAAGGAACTTGCAACATATCCAACAATCCCTGCACTTCTCCGTCCTCACCCCAATTTCCGTGCAACGCATTAAAAACCGCATCAGGTTTTTCGGTTTGCAGAATATCCACCAATTTCCAAGCGTTTGTCAAATCATGCTCCACCACTTCATAACCTTTTTGACGCAATGCCTCGGCAACGCATTTCCCGCTCACCAGACTCACTTCTCTCTCATTAGAAAAGCCGCCCTTCAACACCAAAACTTTTTTAGACATTTTTTAATCCTTTAAATTATAATTTTTTATGCTATTGTAGCCGCAAAGTTTAAAGAAAGAATAAAAGCAATGAAAAAAATCGCACTGTTTTGGTTGTCCGCGCTGTTATGGAGCGCTCAGGCTCAAGCTGTATCCGTTAAACATGATTTTACGGTAATTCTCGGACCGTTTAATGCCAGCCGCACCTCTTTTACCTACAATCTTGCTCCAGAGTCATATCAAATTGAATCAACCGTGCGCACTGCCGGAGTTTTTGACAATTTATACCCGTTCCGAGCCGATTATATGACTTCAGGCAGCATCAACAACGGCAAATTGCAAACTCGCCGCTATTATTATCGCTCCAAAAGCCGTTTTAACCGCAGAAGCAAAGAACTTGTGTATGATGACAAGGGAATTCCGGTGTATCGCATCAGCACCAAGAATGATAAAGAAAAAAAAGTCGCGATTGAGCCATCTTCCGAACATAATGGCACAACTGATTTACAAACCGTGTTTGCCGAGCTTTCCAAACAATATAACGAAGTCAAATTTTGTGATTCTCGCATGCAGGTTTTTGATGGCAAACGACGTTTTGATGTCATTTTCAAAGATGAAGGACAAGAAGAGCTGACTGCCAACCAATATAGCCAGCTGTCCGGACAGGCGTCCAAATGTTCCATGTATATAGACAAACTCAACTCTAAAGATGACGACCTTTTATGGGAGTTAACCTCTGAGCGCCCAATCTATTTTTGGATATTAGAACAACAAGGCCACCCTTATATTGCCAGAATTATGATTGAAAACACCCCTTTGGGTCGGTTAGATGTTTACACCACCCAAATCACCATAAAGGAATAATTTTATGCTATCTAAAGCCGAATTACTATTGCCTGCCGGTTCATTGGTTAAATTAAAAACCGCCATTTTATACGGTGCCGATGCCGTTTACGCCGGAACTCCGGACATGTGCTTGCGCGCGCAAAGCAAATTCACTCTTGAAGAATTGCAAGAAGGCATAGACTTTGTTCACGCTTGCGGCAAAAAAATTTACCTGACCTTAAATTTGTTTATGCATAACCGTGATGTTGAAAAACTTCCGACTTTTATAGACACCTTACGCCAGCTCAAACCTGACGGAGTTTTGATCGCAGACCCAGGAGTTTTTCAATTTGTTAAAGAACATGCCCCGGAATTAAACTTATTTGTTTCCACCCAAGCCAACATTTGCTCTGCTCAAGCGGTCAAGTTTTGGCAAAAACAAGGCGCCAAATTATGTGTGCTGGGTCGAGAAGTAACCTTTGAGGAAATGAAACAAATCCGCGAACAATGTCCGGATATATTATTAGAGTGCTTTATGCATGGCGCCATGTGCATGTCATACTCCGGACGCTGTCTTATTTCTAACTATTTGGCCGACCGCAGCGCCAATCAGGGCAAATGCGCTCACTGCTGCCGCTGGCACTATAAACTGCATATTCGCCTCAAAGACGGCACCATAAAAGACATTGAGATAAATGAACACAACCGCAAAGATTTTGAGTTTGCCGTTGAAGAAGATTTTCGCCCCGGTGAATACTACGAAATTGTAGAAGACGAGCATGGCGGCTATATGCTCAACTCCAAAGATATGTGTCTTCTGCCCAGACTCCCTGATTTATTGAGTATTGGTATGGATTCGCTTAAGGTTGAAGGGCGCAACAAAACCGAATATTACGCCGCCATAGTCGCTAGAACATATCGGCAAGCCATTGATGACTGGTACCAAGATCCGCAAAATTGGAATTCTCAAAAATATATGGACGATTTATATACTCTGCAGAATCGAGGTTATTGCTTGGGCTTTCATGACGGACAGCTCACCAACATCAGTCAAAATTATGAATATACCCGCACTTTAGGCGATTGGCTATTTGCCGGATCGATCATCGAATGGCAGGGTGATGACGCTATTTTTGAAATCCGTAACTATATCAATAGCGGTGAATTTATAGAATTTTTATTGCCGAACGGTCTCTCCAACCTGCGCTTGACCCTAACTGAATTTGAAGATGCCGTCAGCGGAGAAATAACTCCTCGTGTCTCCGCCGGAGAGGGCAAAAAGATTCGTTTGCGCCCTCAAGTTTGGAGCAAGCCCATTGCTGAGATCAAAAAAATCTTGCCGCAATATGTGATTGCTCGCAAATTTTCCCCTTTGCAAGGTGAGCAACGCGAAATGCTGGATCGCAAAAAGCACGAGTTTGCGCTTTTGCAACAAAAATCTACCAGCTAGCCTCGGCTTTCTTTAAGATCTCTAAAGTCTTTTCGCCCAAAGCAGTAATCCGGCGCAAATCGGCACTATCGCCCTTATCTTTATAGATATTTGTCAGTTGGTTGACTATCGCCAAAATTTTGCGGCATTTTTCAACCATATGAACATTTTCATTGCCGGCAATATTCAACATTTTCTCCAGCATATGCGCTTTTTGCTTATCATTATGAGATATCGCCAACGCTTTGTCCCAATACATTGAGGCCGCCGCCGGCACTCCTTTATGAAAATACGCGTCGCCAATGTGATTATACGCCCAATACAACAACATATCGCGTTTAGTACTTTTTTCTGCTCGGCAAGATTTATCTCCGGCGCAAAAATTAACCACTTTATCATAGGCTGATATCATTTCATTCACATCTTTGCTTTGCGCCACTTGTTGATTAGCCAAGCGAAACGCCTGCATAATATTTTGTGGTTGCCCTTCGGTCTGCATTGTCAAACTCCTAATTTTTATGATATCCGGTTTTGCAAGCTCGGCTGATTTCTCCGCCGGTTTTCAGGCAATAATCCTCACGAACCAAGCCATACTTTGCATGTATAGGACAATCTTCACATAAACAGCCCTTATCTTCATCTATGCAATGACTTTTTTCAAAAGCGCAAAACATTCCCTCAAAATGCTCAACATTATCCAGATTTTCGGTTAATTTTAGCAGATTTAACGGATAATTTTTAATTTTACAGCCCATGGTATAAGACGGACAGTTGCGACAGCGACATTCTTTCAAATTTTCCTTGGTTCTTTCAACTTGCATTTTCTTACTCCTCAGCAATTTTAACATTTCAGAAGTAAGATTTTTATCTTCAAAATCAATATGTCGTTTTTGCTATATTATTCAACCAGCCGTAGAGTGTCAAAATCTCGCCTCTTTTAATGAAGACTAGTTCTGCGCAATTTCAAATAAATGTTTTAGGCGGAAATAAATTAAATTCATAAAAAAACCTGCTTATTTCTAAGCAGGTTTTTTAGGTCGCTAGAACAGCTTATTCAGCTGAAAAAGCTTTTGCTTGTTTGCCAGCTTCGTCATCAGTGCGGGCAACGTTTACCAAAATGGTTTGAGAAACCTCAGGGTGGAGGTTCAATTTTACCGTGTAAACACCCAAATCTTTGATGGCTCTGTCCAGCTGAACCTGACGACGCTCAATGGCGTAGCCGGCCTCTTTAACAGCGGCGGCAATGTCACGAATGGTAACAGAACCATAAAGCTGTCCGGTCTCGGCAGCCTGACGAATCAGGACAGCAGAGAAACCCTTAAGAGCTTCTGCCAACTTGTCAGCCTCTTCACGCAATTTTTGGTTGTGAGCTTCCAATTCGGCTTTCTGTTTTTCATAAACAGCCAGATTGGCCTCAGTAGCGCGCAAAGCTTTTTTTGTCGGCAACAGATAGTTACGGGCATAACCGTTTTTAACGTTTACTTTTTCGCCCATTTTACCCAATTTTTCTACGTGTTCGAGCAGAATAACTTCCATTTCTTTTCTCCTCTTACATAGCTACATAGGGCAACAAGCCAAGATAACGAGCGCGTTTGATAGCACGAGCCAATTCTCTTTGCTTTTTGGCGGAAACTGAAGTGATGCGGCTAGGAATGATTTTGCCTTTCTCAGAGATATAACGAGAAAGCAACTTCACATCTTTGTAGTCGATCTTGAGGCCGTCTTCACCAGAAAACGGGCAACTCTTTTTTCTTCTAAAGAATACTTGTTTAGCCATTGTGTTTCTCCTATTCTTCAACAGCAGACGCTTCTGAACTGTCAGAATTCAGGGCCTCAGAAAAATCTTCAACCTTAACAGTCATATAGCGGATGATGTCTTCATTAACTCTGAGCAAGCGCTCATATTCTGCAATAGCCTGAGCCGGAGCAGAAATGTTCAAGAGAACATAGTGGCCTTTGCGGTTCTTTTTGATACGATAAGCCAGGTTCTTAAGACCCCAGTTATCAACGCGGACAACTTCACCACCCTGGTCGGCAATAACTTTGCTCATGTCTGAAACAATGTTGCTAACCTGTGAAGCGCCCAAATCTTGACGTGCAATCAGCACGCTTTCATATTTGGTCATTATATAAATCTCCTTATGGATTCTCAACAAATAGCTTATAAAAAGCCGGTTCTTGTATAGCCAAACTCCAATGGAGCATGGCAAGGGACGAGCCTGAAAATAGCACAAAAACTTAATTTTGCAAGAGTTTTTTAATGAAGATTTAATCTTTTGGTTTTAGGGTAGAATTGAAGAAGAGGGTTAGGCTTATGCATTTGAGAAAATATTTGCTCATAAACGGATTGCCGGCGCTGTTGCTGTTATTGACGGCGACAAAAGCTTTTGCAATGGCAGAAAATGAGGAAATCGGATTACAAAATCTGCGAGACCGAACAATAGTCCATTGCCACAGCAACGGCGAAAATTCGGCGGAAGCCTGCGCCAGATATTTTGAATCCAAGGGCTATGTCCGCTTTAGAGATATTCCTTACAAAACCGCAAATTATGATTTTTTGAAGGTTGACACATACCCGACCAGACGCTGGCGGGATTCTGAGACCACGCCGCGCTGGTAGGTGGCTATGCTTGGACGAGTTAACACAATCACTTTTAATGGTTTAGAAGTTTTAGACGTCGATTTGCAAGTACAAATGGCGTCAGGACTGCCGAATTTTATTATTGTCGGGTTGCCGGATAAAGCAATTGCCGAAAGCAAAGAACGCGTGCGCTCGGCTTTGCAATCACTGGGGTTAAACCTGCCGGCCAAACGAATTGTGATTAATTTGGCGCCGGCGGATTTGCTCAAAGAAGGCTCCCATTTTGATTTACCAATTGCTTTGGCGGTATTGGCGGTCATGGGGGT
This sequence comes from uncultured Alphaproteobacteria bacterium, assembly GCA_934248075.1. Classification (GTDB taxonomy): domain Bacteria; phylum Pseudomonadota; class Alphaproteobacteria; order RF32; family CAG-239; genus CAZU01. The sequence continues at coordinate 15,008 of CAKQKH010000027.1, forward strand.
GATTCCCGCCGCTGTTTTATCTGATTATTTGGTTATGGGCGAGCTTTCTTTGGACGGCTCTATTTTGCCGGTCAACGGCGTCTTGCCGGCGGCTATGAGTGCCAAACGGCGGAATCTTGGCTTGATTTGTCCGGCGGCGCAAGGCTCTGAGGCGGTATGGGCAGGATTAGATAAAATTGCCGCAGCGTCCAATTTGGCGGAATTGCTAAATCATCTTAAAGGATTACACTTGTTGCCGTTGCCGAAAGCCGTGCGCGCCGAAGATAAAATGATGCTTTTGGACATGGCTGATGTTAAGGGGCAGGAAAGCGCCAAAAAAGCCTTGGAAGTTGCGGCAGCCGGCGGGCATAATCTTTTGATGATTGGCCCTCCGGGGTCTGGAAAATCCATGTTGGCCACAAGGCTTCCTGGGATATTGCCGCCAATGACGGTAGATAAGGCCTTGGAAACCAGTATGATTCATTCAATTGCCGGAGAACTCAAAGGCGGACGGATCTCTTTTGAGCGTCCGTTTCGGGCGCCGCATCACAATGCATCTACGCCGGCGCTGGTTGGCGGCGGACGCAAAGCACAACCCGGAGAAATTTCTTTAGCGCACAACGGAGTGCTGTTTTTAGATGAATTGCCGGAGTTTAATCGGGCGACGCTTGAAGCCTTACGCCAACCTTTGGAAAATGGCTCGGTCAGTATTTCTAGAGTAAACGCCCACACCACCTATCCGGCTGATTTTCAGCTGGTGGCGGCAATGAATCCCTGCCGTTGCGGTCATTTGGGCGACCATGCGCTGGAATGTTCAAGGGCGCCGATTTGCGCTCAAGAATATCAAGCGCGGATATCCGGCCCGTTATTGGATAGAATAGATATCCAGATTGAAGTTCCGGCGGTGAGTCCATGGGATTTGGCAGGAGTAAAAAAAGGCGAAAGCTCTGCAACTATCAGAGAGCGAGTAATCAAAGCCCGCGAACTGCAAAGAAAACGCTTGCAGGAGTTTGGTGAAAACAAAATTTATACCAATGCCGGTCTAAAAGGACGGTTGTTGGAAGAAATCGCGGTGCTTGACAATGATGCCAAAGACTTGCTGATTGCTTTTGCTGAGCGCAACAAACTTTCGGCGCGTGCCTATCATCGCACTTTGCGGTTAGCAAGAACGATTGCGGACTTGCAAAATGAATCAAAAATTCTTAAACTGCATGTAGCCGAGGCACTGTCTTATCGACGCAGTTTGTCCGGTAAAAAATAAACGGGAGTTAAAACATGAAAAAGTTTTTTGGCGTAAAAACCCTTGCAGCGGTGTTATTATTGGCTTCTTGCAGTAAAGAAAGTCCTGAGCTAATCCCTTGTATGTGCGACGGAAGCGAATCGACTTTGGGGTTATTTGATTGTATGTGTGAACCGGCCAAAAAGAAACCGGTTAAACGTTTTTCTTATTTGCAGGATTCCAATAAACCCCGTTATCAAACGTTGATTATTGATGAAGAACAACAAAATGCCTACTTCTATCTGCATCAGCAGCGTGACAGCTTTGCTCCCGTTAAGCTGGAAAACGTTGATTTTCGGATTAGAAAGGGCCGCGAATACGAAAATTACAGCAATAAGCTTGGCAATTACAGATTTCGCATTTTCGGTTGTCGGCGTGAAAATAAAAATGTATTTTTGAATGAAGGCCGGACAATGCAAAAAGACATGAAGTTCTTTGATGTCTTTTATGAAACCATGAATGACTATTATCCGGTGGTGGTTGATAAAAAAAGTCCGTATTATCTGGATTCTGATAAAATCGCTACTCCGGAATATATCATGACGGCCGAAATTACCGACTATTTCATGAACATCTGCGATGAGTTTGACTGGGAAAACGTCAAACAGAAAAAATTGCGCAGCGGTTCTTCGGAAATGACCGTAATTTGGCGAGTAATGAGCTTGGATAAAAAAGAGGTTTATTGCAAAGGCATGACCAACGGATATGGTCAGATATCTGAAGGCGAACCCAATGGCGAAACATTGTTGGTAGAACGTGCTTTTGAAGATGCTCTGACCAAAGTGCCGGAAATTCAATGCTTTAACTCAACTTTAGCACAACGTATCCGCCCAGAAGAAATCGCTCGCCAGCTGGCTTATTTGCAAGGAATTGAAAATCGTTATAAAACCTTTGCCTCGCAATATGCCCCAGAAATAAAAGGCGTGCAAATGTTGCAAGAATGCGCATCGGGAATTGTGCCGCAAATGCAGACATTGGTTAGACCGGCGGCAACTTGCAGCGAAGTTTCGGTATGTGACACGCATGAAGCATCTTCCTTCATTAGTGAAAACTCCGGTTTTGCCGGATCCGGCGCCACTGTGGCGATTGATCAGGGTTGCCGCAAAGCCGAGGTTTTTGAAGATGGCGGAGTTATAGTCAAAAATATGACTGACAATGTTAAAATTACAGATGACTATTGGGTTGACGTGCCATTGGACGGCAACGAAAAGACTTTGGCGGACAGTCGAGAAATGTTAGAAAGCTCATTTGCCAATATCGCCAATCGTTTTTGCATTAAGAATCAACCGCCATATGCGGATATGAACCCATATAATTTGTATAAAGTTCGCGCCTCCATTGTGTCGGTTGAAAATGCCGCCGGACAAAAAGGCTCGGGCTTGATTATTGCTGACAATTTGGTGCTAACCTCAGCTGATTTAATGGTTAAAAATGCCAACACCTTTAAGCTTAAGACCATTAACGGCAAAGAGATGAAAGCCGCAGCTATCAGAGCAAACCCCAACAAAAACGTTGCTTTGTTGATGCTGGAACAACCGACGCAATTTACGCCATTGCCATTATCTTTAGATTTGCCGGAAGTTAACAAAGATATCCTTATGACCCTAGGCCTGTTGGATCTTGACAAAGAAGGCGAAGGCTATTTGGACAATGAAGGCAAGGTTATCGGATACCGCTGGAGCGAAACCGGCGATGCCGAAATTATCGTCGATACTTTTGTGCAAACGGTAACCCTTGGTGGCGCCTTGATTGACAAGCACGGAAACATCGTCGGCATGGCACACAAGACAAAAAAAACCGATGACAATCCGGATTTGTTTATTCCGATAGAGACCGCGCTGAAAGGTTTAGGATTAGAAATCTGTGGCCGCGATTTCGGCACGCGCAAACCGGCCGGATTCGAGCTTACGCCTTTGGCTGATGCGATTGACGCCTCGACAGACAAAACGCCGAAAGCAATGGATAGCAAAGACAAAAAATAACCCTTAATCAACACCTCGCAGGTGGGTGAGAATTCTCTTACCCACCCGCGCGGCGGTGCGAAGCCGCACCGGCATTCGCAAGAATATACTCGCTTGCTCGCCGTCGGCTCGGCGCTTTGGATTGAGCGCGGTTTTGCACCCCTGCACTGTCAGCCTCCTCCCGCCCCGTCAAGAGGGAAGACTTATAAGGCACTATCTTTTAACAGACACTATAATAACCAGCACTATCTCCAGCGAGGGCGGATAGTGGAATTTATAGAGTAATTTCTAGGTGCGGAAAAGCGGAGCGTACACGACCAGTACGTGAGCATTTTACGTCACCGTAAAATTGCTCTAGAAAACCGCTAGACGACCTCGCCTCTAAAACAGCTTCAACACAGCCTGCGCCGCTTGGCTGGCTAAAGAAAGGGAATTAATCGCCAGTTGTTGTCTGGTTTGCAAAGATAACATATTAGCGGATTCTTCGTTCATATCCGCAAGGGTTAGCTTATCCGCGCCCTCAGTCAGAATGTTAATCAAATTCTCGGTGAATTCCTGACGATTGGTAATGATACTATAATTATTCCCCAGCTCCGCGGTAAAAGCGCGAATACTTTTCAATGCGCCGGCGATTTCTTTGAGACTCTGGGCGATATCGCCTTGATTACCCCAATCAACCGTATTCAACTTCAGCGCACCGGCTGACATATCCTTACCGGATACATTCAAATCGGCGTTGCCTTTTTCATTAAACCGCACGTTCAGCTTTTCATTTTTGAGCAGATTTACTCCCTTATACGACGAATCTTTAACCAGCGTATCATATTGGTGCAAAATCTCAGTATATTGCTCGCCGCTTTTTTCGTTTTCTTTTTGGTGTTTATAATCCATACTGCGGTTGGCATTTTGTTCTTTAAGCCAATCTAAGCTTGGTATCGGATCAGCCACAGCGCTGGCAACTTCCACAAACCCCGCCGGCATATTGTTGCCAGTCATGGTATTGTCATTTACGGCACTATCTGCTTTATACACCTTGCCATTTACACTTATTTGCGAACCGGATATTGCATTAAATGTTGTTAACTTATACTTATTTCTAAAAATTTCATGAAAATAATTAATATTTAACCGTGCGTATTTAGAATTAATATTTATGGTTTGAGGATATTCTATTCCTTTTTCATATGTTGAAACAAAACCAACTTTGGAATTTATATTCACAACAGCCTTATCCTCAATAGTAATTTTTCCATAATTAATACCATAGAAAGAATTTATATTAAGCGCGCTATCTCCTTTCATAACTAAGTTAGCATCGTTTAATCCTCTATAATTAGGCGAAAATATATTTATTTTGCTATCTGCTTGAGTAATTAGCTTACCACCAATAATTCCCACACCAGCTCGTTGTATCATTTGCACATTAAGCTCACCATAAATGTTGCCATAAACCTCTGTTAAAGCACTCACAGCAATTTCTTTTTCAGTTGAAAATGTCCCAATATCATACAATGAAATTTTACCATATAATCCTATGTTACGACCACTCGCAATTCCATAAAATGAACACCCCTCGTTTGCACTATTTTGATTAGAACTATCCATAATGATATCAATATTTTGCAAAATGTGATTTGAAGTATCAATCAAATTAACTACTTTGCTTCTTGCTGATCTTCTTGTTGTGGCTTTAATAGAGATGTCAGAAATCAGCAGGTTATCAGCTTTGGCTTTGATACCGTCGGTAACGCCAAGTTTTTCTAGGTCTATACTGATTTGCGAGAATTTATCGGTATCCGGTTCGGACACGCCATAAT
>CAKQKH010000028.1 GCA_934248075.1 uncultured Alphaproteobacteria bacterium
TGAAGCAGGCGGAGAGAGCTTGCGAACGGAGCCAATCTCGCCGTTGCCGCAGGCAATCTGGCAAGCACAATCTAAAAACCTCCCTTGTGGAGGGTTTTTTAATGGCGATGCATCGTCTAGGATTTGAACTCACAGGGGTGAGTTCGGGCTGAACAAATAGGCAGCCGCACCTATGCCACAAACAAATCTTTAATCTTGTCAAAAAAGCCTTTAGATTCCGGCTGGCATGCGTTGTCCTGACTAATGGTGCGGAACTCTTCCAGCAAAGCTTTTTCTTTGGCAGACAGATTCACCGGTGTTTCGACTCTCAATTTAACAAACAAATCGCCACGGCCTTTGGAACGCATCATAGTCATTCCCTGACCCTTTACCCGAATAACCTGATCATTTTGTGAGCCGGCAGTAATATTCAGCTCTATTTTTTGGCCGTCAATAGCCGGAATTTCTATTTTTCCGCCCAAAGCCGCGCAACACATGGAAATTGGAACTCTGGTATATAGGTTAGCGGCCTCGCGAGTGTAAAGTTTGTGTTCTTTTACACTAATAAAGACGTAGAGATCGCCGTTTTCGCCGCCGCGAATTCCGGCAGTGCCGCCGCCGGGGATGCGCATACGAGTATTGTCTTCGATTCCGGCCGGTATTTTTACTTTTATGGTTTTATCCTGATGAGTTATGCCGGCGCCTTTGCACTTTTCGCAAGGTTCGGTTACTAAATGACCGGTGCCATGGCAGTGCGGACAAGCCTGTTCAACCACAAAAAATCCTTTTTGCATTCTGACATGTCCAGAACCCTTGCAAAAAGAACAAACCGGAGCCTCTTTGCCGTCTTTGGTGCCGTGGCCATGACATTGCTCGCAGGCAACGGTAGAGGGAATGGTGATTTCTTTTTCTATGCCGGAAAAGGCCTCTTCTAAGCTGATTTCCAGATTGTAGCGGACATCATCACCAGGTTGGGCATAATTACCGGCATTGCCTTGGGCGCCTCCCATAAAATCAGAAAACACTTGCGAGAATATGTCTGAAAACCCGCCAGAACCAAAGTTAAACTCAAATCCGCCAAACGGATTGCCGCCGGCTCCGCCCATGCCGCCGGTAAAGGCCTGATGCCCATAACGATCATAAGCCGCCCGTTTTTGCTCATCTTTGAGAACTTCATAAGCCTCATTAATTTCTTTGAACTTGGTTTCTGCTTCTTTGTTGCCGGGGTTACGGTCCGGATGGTACTGCATTGCCAAACGACGAAATGATTTTTTTATCTCGTCGTCGCTGGCGGTCTTGGATACTTCCAAAATTTCATAATAGTCTTTTTCGGTCATTTTGTCTTACTTCTAATTGGTTTATTTAAGGACTATTTAGAGCTTTTTGACATAAAAAGCAAGTTTTTAAGAAAAATTTTCGCCCACGGGAGTCATAAAACATAAACTCGACAAAATAGTTGCATCTTTTGTCCAGATGTGTTAATGTTAATTTAATACAAAGGTCTTACACTGGCTCCAAAGGAGATTAACCATGGCTGAGTTTACTAAAGAACAATTAGAAGAAATCCAAAATAGCGAAGAATACAAACAGTATCTTGAAGCGGCCGGTGATGATGAGACTAACTTGTCATTGACTCACTATTTGCAAAATGCAGCAAACGAGGCTCATTGGTTGAAAAAATTTGCCGTTCAAAAGGAAAATGAAAAGCCAGAAGACTCTGAGAAAGACGCTGTGAAAATTGAAGAAGGCAATAAAACAGATGCGGTTCGCGAAGATGATAAAAGCTTGAATTCTGATGAGTGGAAACAGGTTATTGATGGTATCAGTGATGGTGATCAAAATCCAATATTTTTGGAGATGATTGGGCGTTCGCTAAGTCTTTCTGAAGGAATGGAAATTTCAGCGCTTAGAGAAACATTAGGAGATGATTTTCCTAAAAATTTTGCAGATCTTTCAAAGGAATATAAAGAAACTACGATACAAAAGCTCCGTTCAGAACTTTCTGCTGTGAATAGAGTTAAGTTTAATGCGTCATTAATGCAAAAAAGCAAAGCACTTGCCGAAACGTTACCTCCGCATCAACTCACGATTTTGGCTCAAGAAATTGATGAAGCCGTTCAGCAAAATAAAAATTCCAAAGATGATGATGCCAAAAAACTTCTAGAGAAATTGTCAGCACAAAAAAATACTATTTTGGAAGCAATGGTCAAAAAGACTAGGGACTATGTTAACGGTGACATAATTATTAATGTGGCCAATGTAGCCGACATCTATGACGGTGCCATGGAAATGTTTGATTATGTTGACAGCCAAGAGTCGCAGAGTGAAGAAAATCTGAAAAATCTGACAAAGTCCGCCCGTGAAAAAATGGAGCCTGTTATTGAACAATATGATATAGATAATGGGCTAAAAGATATCAAAGAAAGTGACGAAGCGGCTCTTAATAAGGCGTTTTCTTATACATACAAAGTTGTTTCCGGCATTAAATTTGAAGATGAAAAAGAACGCGAAGAATGGTTCGGATCAGCTGGTAATATGATTGATTCTTTGCAATTTGAGGGCGAAGACGCTGCCGAAAAGAAAGCAACTTTTATTGATACAGTAAAAGCCACGGCCGCCCGTAATGTAGCGCTGCGCTACAAAGGCAAAGATGATGAAACCTTAAAACAAGAACTTAAGAAAGAACTGGATGCGGTAGGCGTTGCTTATTATAATTCTTTGGTAACAACCAACGCACTGGCGAATATTTCGGAGCAGGCTACATTTCAAGAGCGTACGGCCGCCGTAGCTCAAAGTTTATCTGTTAAAAACCCTCAAATTTCAAATAAAGGTTTATTGGCCTTTCAGGCATCTGTCGTCAATCAGCACGTCAGCTTGCTAAATCGTTTGGTTGGCAAGAATAAACTCAATAACCGTGCGGCTGCGGTTGCCGGCAAAATGTATGGCGCTATCCAAAAAATTGATAAAACTTGCATTGCTCGTTTTGGTTCAGCTTATGTCTTAACAAAAACGTTCGGGCAAATGGCATCTCGTAATATGGGAACGCAGGCTCTTAACCAAGCCGTAAGATTTGGTTGCAATGCAGGAGCTCTGGCTCTTGGTGTGCCTGCGGTTGGCACAGCACTTTATGCAACATATTATGCCGGACAATCCGCTTATCGGTTTTATAAGGCATATAAGGCTGAAAAAGCCGCTGCAGATAAAGTCGGCGCCAAATATAACGGCTGGACATTTATTAAAAATAAAGCTCCGGAAATTGCTCTTAGTGCTGCTGGAGTTGCGGCATCTGTTTTTGGCGGTGCTATTGCACGGCACGGTTTGGAAGCTGCCGTGCGATACGGCATGATGGGTGCCGGTTGGACAATGTCCGTTTATAGAGGTATTAAAGCATCAAGAAAGAATGGTGCAAGCTGGAGAACAGCAATCGGCAAATCCATTTCTAATGCCAGCTTATCCACGGTAGCGGCAGTTGGCAGTGGTATGTCTTTGGCAGCTGGAGCTAATTTCTTTTCAGGATCGTTAAATGGAGTTCATTCCGATTTGTGGGGAGAACACACCAGTCGAAGCGTCCATGCAGATGAATATGATGCCGATGATCCAAGCTATTCAAAAGATGTTATCAATAACGATCTTGACCAATATAAAGATATGTCCGCTGAACAGCTTAACGAGTTGGGCATTATAAAAGATGAACTCAGCAATCCTGAAGATTATGTCGGAAAGAGTGACGCAGAGCTGGCTAAAGAAGGAATTATCAGAGTTAATGCTGATGGCAATGGTGACAATGATATCAAAATTATTGACCAACCGGCTAGCACCAAATATGCCGATGGTGTAATTGAGCATGCCGCGGAAGTTGTGAAGCAGTGGACTTCATCTGACCCGAAAGTTTATCAGGACAATATGGCGGTGCTAAATGACCCGAATGGAATTTTAGCTCAGTGGAATGCCGCTCATCCGGATCAAGCAATTGATCCCAATCGTCTGGAAATAGCCGTATTTCTTAGCGGAGGACAAACTGTCAGCGCAGATGTGGATACCTCTATAAACCACGTAGATGGTGATTTGAACAATGAGCATCCGGAATCAGTAAATGGGTGTCGCAAACTTCTGGGGGCAGATTGGCTGAAAACACATGGTGACAGAGTAGGTGTGAATGCAGAAGACATAGATAACGTGGCTAACCTGCATGGAGCAGATGGGCGTTTGGATCCTTCTAAATTAAACGATGATGTTCTAAAAACGATTGCTAAACTGGATGAACGTGCAATTAGTCGAATTCAAGAAGTTGGATTCGTTGAATCCACAAAGTCAGAGGCTCAACATGATGGAGTGTTGTTTACAAATGCTGCCGAGAATGCTGAAGGCGTCTTTGAACACAGCGATAAAAATGGTAGCGCTCATACCGCTTACGCGAATTTTGCCAGTGCTAAAGTTTCCACACCTGAAGAGGCGCATTATGAAAGATTTGAACAGCTGTCAAAAGTTGAGCAACATAATTTTATACCATTCACTGTGACTTGGGATAAAGTTTGGAACAAGTTCAGCGGCCTTAGTAAAATAATGGGTGCCTGGGGATTTAAGCGTAAAAAGCAAAAGGTTGTTGACGATCCGACGCCAACACCATACCCGACGCCAACGCCGGATCCAACGCCAACACCGGATCCAACACCAGATCCGACGCCAACACCGGATCCAACACCAGATCCGACGCCAACACCGGATCCGAAAATTATTCCTGATAAATTGATGATTGATGAGTATAAAATTGTCTATGGTAATGTTGACGAAAACAGCCGTAATTTTGCTAATTATAGTGATAGAGTCGAGCAAGAACGTCTTCAGGAAAATCCTGAAATGCCTATGCATGAATACTTGTTGCAACGTCGCAAAAAATTAGACGATATGATAATGGGAGAAAACTCAAAAGCCGGTATGGGATTAACTCTGACTTATACTACCCATGTTTCTAAAACTAAACAAGAAAGAGTTATGGACGATGGAAGGTTAGGCGTAAAGATTGTCGGCGACTACAAAGAATATGCTGCCAACGATAATCGTGCTATGGCGGCAATTGTTGGTAATGCCCGTCAGAGTCTGTGGCAAAGCAATTTGACGGAAGACAATTACCACAATAAGGCCACTCTTACTCACTTTATGAAATATATGGATCATTATATTTGCAAAGATGAATATGTATCTGACGCAACTCGAAAAGGCACCTTAAATCCAGACCTTAAAGAGAACCGGAAGAGAGATGGTAGTCAATACAGAGTGATTAATTTGAATGAATATTTATTTAATGATACAAAAGATTCTACTAGGGTTGCCGGTCGCGAATTGCAAAAAATAATCAACTCAAACTTAAGTAGGTAAATAAAGCCACTAAAAATAGCCTCTGGAAACCAGAGGCTATTTTTTTGTGATCTTAGTTTAAGTTATTATTTGACTTCTTCAAAGTCAGCATCAACAACTTTGTCATCGCCGGCCGGCTGTTCGGCCGCGCCCTGAGTGCCGGTATCAGCACCTTGAGTGGCGCCGCTGGCCTGAGCTGCTTCTGCCTGAGCTTTGTACATAGCCTCGCCAAGTTTCATGGAAGCCTGCATCAAAGCCTCGGTCTTCTCTTTGATAGAGGTCAAATCTTCGGTTTCCAAGGCGGTCTTCAAAGCATTAATAGCTTCTTCAATCTGGCCTTTTTCAGCCGCAGAAACTTTGTCGCCATGCTCTTTCAGAGTCTTTTCGGTAGAGTGTACCAAAGATTCACCCTGATTCTTAGCTTCTACCAACTCTTTTTTCTTCTTGTCGGCTTCAGCATTGGCCTCGGCGTCCTTAACCATTTTTTCAATATCGGCATCAGACAAACCGCCGCTGGCCTGAATTCTAATGGCTTGCTCTTTATTGGTAGCCTTATCTTTGGCCGATACGTTAACAATACCGTTGGCGTCAATATCAAAGGTTACCTCAATTTGCGGCATACCGCGCGGTGCAGGCGGGATTCCAACCAAATCAAACTGGCCAAGCAATTTGTTATCGGCCGCCATTTCGCGCTCACCTTGGAAGACACGAATGGTAACCGCGGTCTGTCCGTCTTCAGCGGTGGAGAATACCTGAGATTTGCGGGTCGGAATAGTGGTGTTACGGTCAATCAAACGAGTGAACACGCCGCCCAAAGTCTCAATACCCAAAGACAATGGGGTAACATCAAGCAGTAAGACGTCTTTAACATCGCCCATCAAAACGCCGCCCTGAATAGCCGCGCCGACAGCCACAACCTCATCAGGGTTAACACCTTTGTGCGGTTCTTTGCCAAAGATTTCTTTTACTTTCTCTTGAACTTTCGGCATACGAGTCATACCGCCGACCAGAATAACCTCGCTGATATCAGACGGGCTTACACCGGCATCAGCCATAGCTTTTTTGCAGGGTTCAACCGTCTTGTCAATCAAATCCTCAACCAAAGATTCCAGTTTGGCACGCGTCAATTTGATGTTGAGGTGTTTCGGGCCGGTAGCATCAGCAGTAATAAACGGCAGATTGATTTCGGTCTGAGTGGTTGAAGACAACTCAATTTTAGCCTTTTCGGCGGCTTCTTTCAAACGCTGCAAAGCCAAACGATCGTTCTTCAGGTCAATACCGGATTCTTTCTTGAATTCATCGGTCAGGTAGGTAACCAAACGCTGGTCAAAATCCTCACCACCCAAGAAAGTGTTACCGTTAGTGGATTTTACTTCAAATACGCCATCGCCGATTTCCAAAATGGAAATATCAAAGGTACCGCCGCCAAGGTCATATACCGCAATGGTGCCGTTGGCTTTTTTATCCATACCATAAGCCAAAGCCGCGGCAGTCGGTTCGTTGATGATACGCAGAACATCTAATCCGGCAATCTTACCGGCGTCTTTGGTGGCCTGACGTTGAGAGTCATTAAAATAAGCCGGCACGGTGATAACCGCTTTTTCAATCTTCTCGCCCAGATAACTCTCGGCGTATTCTTTGATTTTTTGCAAAACAATAGCCGAAATCTGTGACGGAGCATATTTCTGTCCCTTGACTTCTACCCAAGCATCGCCATTGTCGCCGTCAATAATCTTAAACGGAACCAAAACTTTGTCTTTGGCAACTTCCGGCGAATCAAAACGACGACCGATCAAACGTTTGATAGCAAACAAGGTGTTCTCAGGGTTGGTAACCGCCTGACGTTTGGCCGGAAAACCAACCAAACGTTCAGTGTCGGTAAAAGCAACCATAGAAGGCGTTGTGCGGGCGCCTTCAGAGTTTTCCAAAACCTTAGGCTCTCCGCCTTCCATAACCGCAAAGCAGGAGTTTGTCGTACCTAAGTCAATACCAATAACTTTATTGCTCATAATCTTACTTCCTTTGTTAATCTGATTTTTTAGCTTTATCTATTTGCTTATATAGGGACAGAAACTCAGCGATGCAAGATTAGAGCAAAAAAAATTACAAATATTCACATTCGGCTTCTAATTCGCCGCAAAGTCTAAGAATATTGCCGGCTTCGGCAGCATTTACCTGCGGAGCCGCGCCTGAGGTAATCATATTTAAAAAGTCTGCCAGCTCGGCGGATAGTGAGTCTCCGCCTTCGCAAATTATCTCATTGTTTTTGCTCAGACGGCGGGCGAGAAAATCAACCACCCAGATGTTGTTTTGGCAGTCAATCAGCCGCATTTGCCGCTTAAGCGGTGCTTCAGGGTGGCGCAGAGCCTCTAAACGAACTATCGTGCCGCATTCGTATTTCAGCTCGACAACCGCGTGCTGATCCCAGCGATATTTAGCTTCTTTGTCGATTCTTGCCATGGTCCAGCTTCCTGACAGCAAGGCGCTGACAATGCCCAAATCATGAATCATCAGCTCCGAAATGATGTTAGTCTTGCGGATATCGGCAGTTTGCGAAGTGCGTGTTGCGGCAATGGATTTAAGCGGTGCCGACAGAAGTTCCCTAAGTTTGATTACCGCCGGATTATAATTTTCGGTGTGTCCGACCAAAATCGGCACTTTTTTACTTTGCGCCAGCTTGGTCAGCTCAAAGCATTGCTCATAATTTTCAGCAAAAGGCTTCTCAATTAAGAGCGGGAATCTTTTGTTTATCAGTTCTTTGGCTATCGGATAATGAGCTTCCGTCGGTGTAGCGATTATTACTGCATCAGCTTTGCGATGATTAATGTCCTTAAGCTCCGTAAAAGCCGGAACCTGAAGTTCTGAAGCAGCTTTGGCCGTAGATTCGGCGGTTGAATTCAAAATACCGGCAATTTTAACCTTGTCGGCAAAATATTTTTGCAAAACCGCAAGGTGTTTGCGCCCCATATTTTTGCAGCCGACAATGGCAACGCGGACTTTTTTCATGATTAATATGCGCCCTTTGTGTTTATCTCATAGCCGTTATTTCCATCTACCATGGAGTTGGCAAAAGCAAAATCGGTTGAATTGAGCGAATGAATACGATACAGGGTTTCACCCTGCTCAACTCTATCGCCGACTTTTTTGAGCAGATCCAGTCCGGCGCCTGGATATTGTGAAGCGCCTGCCAAAACGCCGATACGGTTAATTCGGTAGTTGTCAATACTTTCAACGATTCCGCTTTGCGTTGCCACAATATCACGGGTCAGATGTCCAAGCTGCGGTTGCGGAGCCTTGCCTTGGGCGTAAATTATTTTGTTAATGGCCTCAAGAGCGCGGCCGGAGGTTAAAATCTCTTTGGCAACGGCATAGCCCTGACCACCCCTGAGTTTGGGGTCAAATTCCAAAATTCTACCGGCCAAAAATAACGATTTTTCCAATAAATCCTGCGGAGCGTCAGCCTTGTTGCGCAACACTTTCATCACATCTCTGGCTTCTAATACCGCGCCAATACCATTGCCGATAGGCTCGCTGCCGTCAGTTATAACCGCATCAATCTCCAGCGATAACATATCGCCGACATATTCCACCAATTTACGCAACCGCATGGCCTCATTGGTGGATTTAATACGAGAATTCGGCCCGACCGGAATATCCAAAACCAAATGTGTTACACCGGCTGCCAGCTTGATTGCCAAAATTGATGCTGCCAAATGTTGCAACTGCAATAATCCCAGCTGCCGCTCAACCGAAGAAACGATTTTGTTGGCTTCGGCAATGGGCAAAGCATTATAATTGGTGATGGCGGCGCGATTTTCTTTTACCAAATTTTTAAGCTTGTTTTCATCAATATCAACATTGGCAAGCACAGCAAAAGTATCCGCCACGCCGGCGCAAGATGTAAGGGAATGAGAGGCGGTTTTGGGCATGGGCAGTCCATAAGCGGCGACAATTGCGGCGATGATAATATCTGTTTTATTGCCTGGAACGCCGCCAAAACAATGAAAATCAACCACAATGTTTTCATTATCCCAGCGTAGGGTGTCCTCACCAATTAATGCCTCGGTTAAGGCCAAAACTTCCGGCGCGGTCATAAACGAACCAGACGCCACCAAAAAAGAAGCTATGTCCATATTGGAATAGCGGCGAGAAACAATGTCATTAATAATGGAAGAATACTCTCCGGCGCTTAGGATATTGCCGGCGACTTTGCGTTTGATTGAGGCCAAACTTGGCGCTGTCGGAGCCAGTGTCAGAGATATGTTGGCGCCCTCAGGCAAATTGATTTGCTGAAAAGCCTCGTTATTTAGTCCAAGCTCATTCGGTTTGACCAATTTAGCATCGTCAACCACTTGCAAAAAAGCATAAACCGGTTTTACCCCGCCATGGATTTCTACTTTTGTCAGGGTTTGAATATCATCAACTTTATAGGCTGTGCAGTCACGATGCACATAGGCGGTGTTTTCATTAAAAGAGTTAACGGCAACGTGTTTGAGATTCAGCATCTTCGTTCCTTGTGGATATGGTTCGGATATTATGCTTATAATACCTTCCACAAGTTAAAATATAGCTAAAATTGCTCAATACTGACCAGCGTGGCCGAAAAATTGTGCTTTTGCGGAGAGCATATATAAGCGCCGCAACGCAACTCGTTTTTAACATTTGGCAGCGCGAACATTCGTAATTGACGGAAATTTTGCCCGTCGATAGATGCAAAAAGCAAAAAGTTTTTGCCTTTGCGAACCGCTTTAAGCCAAATATCCTGCGGAACTGAAACCAACGGCCAGACAGCCCAGTCAGAAGTTCCATTTGTGGTTACCACACTGCCCAGTTGAGGCATACGCATATCCGAAGACAAAAATCCGGCTTTAACCCAATTCAGGCTGTCAATTCTAAGCATTATGCCGCATTGATCAGCGGCTTCAGCTTGCTCAAAACGCCAATGAACCACAAGGCTGAAATCACCGTTTTTGCGAGTAAAGAAAAAGTGACCGTTATCTCTGTGAATATTGTGAGGAAGACTCTGCCAAAAATCAGTTTCAGGTTCGGATTGTACTACCATGCCGTTTTCATTAAAACAAACATCGGCCGGTTCGTTATCCCAACTAAAATCTTTTAGCGAGTCCAACAGCATCAAAAATTCCTTATATTTTCGTCAGGCATTTGCCGCAACGCCTCTTCAAGTCCGGCGTTTGGCGTTTTGGGAGATAAAATTTTCAATGAGATAATCTGATCGCCGCCTTTAACCCCTTTGCCTTTAAGCCTGAGCTTTTCTCCGCTGGACGCATAGGGAGGAATATTCACGGCTACTTTGCCGGTGATGGTCGGAACCGTCACTTTGGCTCCCAAAATTGCCTCTTTGACAGTTATCGGCATTTCCATAACAATATTATTGCCGTCTAAGCTGAAGTATGGGTGTTTACTTACATTTAAGGTTATCAGAACATCTCCGGCACTACCGCCGTTGGGGCTTGGTTGTCCAAGTCCTTTTAAGCGTAAAGTTTGTCCGTCAACGGTTCCGGCGGGAATTTTAACATTAATATTTTTTCCGTTTAAGTTGACACTCTTTTCATCACCGCGGACAGCAGCCAAAAAGTCTATCCGCATAGTGTAGTTGATGTCTTCCCCTTTACGCGGCCGCCGCGCCGAAGCGCCGAATCCGCTTTGAAAACCGCCGGCGCGCCCTCCGGTAAACTGTGAAAATATGTCATCTCCAAAAATTGAGGAAAAATCAAAATCGCCGCCTCCGGTGCGATAATATGTGCCTCCCTGGCCAAAGGGATTCCCTCCCTGACCAAATGGATTGCCCTCGCTGAAACCGGCGCCAAAGCCGGTCGGCTTTCCGTCAGCATCTATCTCGTTGTTGTCGTATTTCTTGCGTTTTTCTTTGTCGCCCAAAATATCATATGCGCAAGAAACTTCCTTAAATTTTTCAGCGGCATTTTTGTCGTCTTTGTTTAAGTCAGGGTGGTATTTGCGCGCAAGCTTGCGGTATGCCGACTTAATTTCGGCATCGGTCGCGTCTTTGCTGACACCCAAAACATGATATAAGTTTTTGTTCATAGCCTTCGCTCTTAGTTAAAATCTTTCCTATTTATATGCTATATAGGAAGAAAGGCTGCTTATTGCAAGCTGATTTGCGATTAAAAATCAGCCAATTTTTGGCAAACAAAAGTAGCGCGGCGGGAATTGTCCGGCCGAGTTACAATTTCGTACAAAGAGGCTTGTTTGCCGCCTCTATCCTGACAATAAAGCGCGGCAACCGGAGCAATCTCGTCCACTCTAATGTCTTTGTATTCATAAGTTACAAAATTTGGTGATTTGGCGACAACTCTAGCGTGAGCCGCAATATGATTGTAATCCGGCTGCTCCCAAATTACGGTCTCTGGTTCAGATAGCGCGCAGGCGTTCATGCTCAAAGCCAAAAGCGCTGCAAAAATTTTTTTCATCAGTTCAGCTCCTGAATTTTCTGCGCCGTTTTTGAGGCGGGTGTTTGGTTGGACTTTTGGTTTTCAGGCAAAGAAAGCCCCTCTACCGATTCTCCGCCCTTGAGAGCAATAACTTTGCTGCGCATTGCCTTAATCCGCTTAGTGGCGGCAGAGTAATCATATTCTGCTTTTTTCATGGCCTTGGTTCCTCCACAATTTGGCATCATTTTAACATTTTTTTATTAAGCAATGCTTAATTCAATTCGTTATAAATATCTTTTCCGGCCTTAAGCAGAATGTTATAAACTTTGCGATTAGTTGAGTTTTTGGTGCGGGAATTTTGCAGTTTGCTCATCATTCGCTGCAATTTGCGATTAAAAGCCTGATTCTCGCGCAGGCTTTCAACTGCGTTAATATTTTCCTCATCATCTATTTTATAATTGGTAACGGCCTTAAGTGTGGCAATATATTTGGCGTCATTCTGCGCGGCAAATTGTGCCGATGCCGGAGTGGCGGTCAAAACAGCCAAAGTTACGGCTAAAAGCATAAATCTCATGTGCGCTATCTCCATAAAAAGATTGTTTTAATTATAATAAATCATATACTACAAGCATTATATTTGTTTTACTATGCAATTTTGAAAGTTATCAGCCATGAAAAAAATAATGTGGGCGTTGTTTGATGATCGCATGGGTAGTGTCGGTCAGGCCAAAGGTGTGATTTTAGCTCTAGGCGATGAAATCAATACGGTGGAAAAGACCATAGCGTATAATCGTTGGGCGCGCTTGCCTAATTGCCTTAAGGGTTGTTCTTTGCTGGGCGTTGATGCGGCTAAGAGCAGTAAATTGCAGGCTCCGTGGCCGGATTTGGTTCTTTCCATTAGTCGCCGCACCACCCCGATCGCCCGCTGGATAAAAAAACAGTCTGGCGGCAAAACTAAGATTATTCAGTTAATGTATCCGGGATCTTGGGGGCTTAAAGATCTTGATTTGGTGGTTGTTCCCGAGCATGATGCCGCCAAGTGCAAGGGCGCAAATTTTCTATTTATCACCGGATGCCCGCATCGGATAACTCAGCAAACCATTGCTGAGGCCAAACAAAAATGGGATCCTGTTTTTGCCTCGTTGCCGCGCCCGTGGACTACGGTTTTGGTTGGCGGTGCAATCAAGGGCAAGCCATTTTCTTTGGATAATGCGCGGTTGTTGGGACAAGAGATTCGCCAGTTGGTTGATAAAATCGGCGGTTCTGTGCTAATTACTTCTTCTCGCCGCACCGGAGCGTCTGCGGAGGCCGCTATTATGCAAGAGTTGCAAGGGGTTCCTGCTTACACTTATCTATGGGGTGAGAAAAAAGAAAATCCGATTATGGGGTTTTATGCCTGTGCTGATAAGATTATTGCTACCGGAGATTCGGTGTCAATGGTCAGCGAGGCTTGCGGTTCTGAAAATCCGGTGCTGGTCTTTGAGGGGAAAAACTGGCTGACCCCAAAACATCATCGTTTTGTTGCTTCTCTATACAATAGCGGATACGCAATCGCGCTGGAAGATGCGGCGGCGCTGGAGTTTAAACCCGCCAAATATATTAATCCGGCTCAAAAAATCGCTGCGGAAATTTTAAAAATCCGGTAGGAAAAACTCGTTAGATTCGCTAGATTGTTCAGCTGATAGAGCTTCTTCAAGCGGGCTGGTTTTGCGCGTGGCAACCAAACGCTGAAACATTCCGCCAAAATATAAACTTTTGCGCCAAATGAAATCTGTTTTGTTTTTGGCATAAGTTTCAATGCCTCTATCCCACAGTTTTTCAACAAAAGGATTGCGCAAGCGGTTATACATCCTCACTATATAGCGCAGCGGGTGCCAATAAGACGGGTTGTGATAATCAACAAACACAACGCTTCCCCCCGGTTTTACTGCTTTGAGCGCATTGTTTATAACCTTTGATTTGGTTGCGGAGGGCAGCTCTTGCAGCAACAAAAAGCACAAAACCACATCATACGGAGTTGAGACTTCAAAATCGGCGGCATCTTGTTTAAAAATATGCAGCGCGGGATAAACGTTGCCGTATTTTTCCCGATTGCGAGAAATCTGCAGGTCATTGATATCAAATATGTCATATTGTCCATATGCGCCGACGCTTTGAGCCACTTGATCTATTTCATCGCCAAAAACCAAACCGAGCTGCAACACGCTTTGATTAATTTTGATATTGTGCAGAGCCGCATTTACCAACCTGTTATATTGGAAAAAAGTGCGTAATTTGGCAGAAAAATTACTGTCCATCGCGGTGCTTTTATCAAGATTGCCATAAATGTCGCCATAAACAACGCGGCTATATGCCGGCAAATTAGAAGAAGTATCGTTATTGCTCATATTTTTATTCCATCTGTAAAAAGATTATTCCAACATCGCCTATGCTCTGCTCATAGATTTCTCGGCTATCGACAATTTTTTGCTCCAGTTTCTCAAAATGACGTTTGAGTATCTTGTCTTCAATAGTCTGACATATCCGCGCAAAATCGTCCATGCCGAAAACTTGACTTGCCGAGCGCCAATTATGAAACATTTGCCGCTTAGTTTCCCAGTCCGCCGCGTTTAATTTTTGCCAATTTTGGCTTGACTGCTCAAGATACTCGTTCCACAAAAAACGCAGCTTCTGAGTTCCAAACACTTCTTTATATTCATTCAGGCGGCGAGTGTTTATTTTATTTATCGGCATGAATCAATCCCAATTTTGCGGCCTCCACTACGGCGCCGGTACGGTTATACACGTTCAGCAGTTTCAATATTGCGGTAACATGCAGTTTAACAGTTCCTTCGGACAGTCCCAGCTCAAAAGCAATTTGTTTGTTGGATTTGCCCTGAGAAATCAGGCGGATAACATCAATTTGCCGCGGTGATAAAATTTTAATTTTCTCATTAGAATCTTGATTTTGCGGCAAATTTTCAACTTGCTTAAGCATGTCAAATTCATTTTGGTTGGTGTTGCGCAATAATTCCGGCGGGATATAAACGCCACCGGACAACACCAGATTGACGGCGCTGATAATCACCGCGTTACTGGAACTTTTGGGGATATATCCGGCCGCGCCGATTTCAATGGTCTTTTGGACAATTTCCTTATCAAAAACCGCTGATAGAATAATAATTGGCGTCTCCGGCAAGGTATTGTGAATTTTTTGAATCGCGTCAAGCCAGTTGGCGCCGGGCATTGCCAAATCAGTCAGAACCAAATTAAAATCTTTTTGGTTGTTTAAAATATTAAAGATATCAGTGTAGCTCTTGGCAGATATCAGCTCCAGACTAGGATCGTAGTCGTGCAAAATAAGCTCCAACCCCTTCAAAAACAATTCATGGTCATCGGCAATAAGTATTTTCATCGATTCTCACTCCTTCCAATCTCCGGCAACAGCCTGCCATATGGCCAAAGAAGCTGTGGCGGCGGTTTCCGCGCGCAAGATTCTCGGCCCCAATGAAATAGTATTAACAAATGGTAATTGGTATAACGCATTGGCTTCTTCGTCGGCAAATCCTCCTTCCGGACCAATCAGCAATGCTGCCGACTCAGTTTTTTTTGCAAAAGCAACGGCGCAGGATTGTCCTTTTCCGCGTTCGTCCATAAAATACAGCGTTCTGTGTTGATTCCAACCATTTAGCAAATCATTCAATTTTATAGCGTCAGTCAAGGTTGGAATATCAAGCCGCTCGCACTGCTCGGCGGCCTCAATAATTTGCATTTTAAGCCTTTCGGGGCGAATTTTGTCGGTAATTGTGTGTTTGGTTATAACCGGAACAAGCTTTGTAACCCCAAGCTCTACGGCTTTTTCAATTAAAAAATCGGTGCGATCTTTTTTTAAGGGGGCAAAAAGCAACCAAATATCCGGTGAGTTTTGCTGTTGTCGTAATTGTTCGGTAATGACAATAAGGGTCTGTTTTTTGTGTGCGGAAACAATTTTTGCGGCAAATTCCCCGTCAATTCCATTAAAACAAACCAGATTGTCGCCGTCTTTAAGGCGCATCACATTTGTAAGATAATGTGATTTTTCCTCAGGCAAAGCGGTTTGCCCGCCAACATTCAGAGGTAAATCTACAAAAATTCGCGCTTTAAAGTGATTGTTCATTTTTTCACCCTCAGTCGCAAAATGCGGCTTTGCTGAACTTTACCGGTTGGGTTCACAACGTTGTCGATGAATATGTTGTCTTCTCCCAGTGCCAAAACTCTCAGCTCCAAAGTGCGCTTGTTGCAAGAGTGTGCCGAGCTGACAGTTTCAACCAGTTCGGATTTTAGGCGCCAGCTGGTGTTTTCATCTTCAGGCAAGACAACAAAAAATATCTGCCCGACTTTAGCTGACACATTCTGCGCCGGCTGATCACAAAAGCTTACATAAATTTTATCCGGCTCAACGTTGGGCAACAATTTATCGGCGATAGTGGCGTAGTCAACGCGAGAGTCGGTTGCCGATGATTGGTTGGACTGACATTGTGATGTTTTTTTTTCGATTGGCGGCTGCGGTATAACGATTTCTCGCGCAATGTTATTAAAGCTCAAGGCCGTAGATGATGACTGAACAAACAGAGCCGATGCTTTTGGGCATAGCGATATCAGCGCCGCAAAAACTGCCAAAAACAGATTGGAACTTTTAACCATTTGTTCTCCTTATTTCTTTTAAAAAAACTTGGCATAACCGTTAATTTGACTTTCTTATCTTTAGTTTATAGATTATTTTATCTAAAGAAAGTAAAATTTTTATTACACGGCTATAAAATACTTGGAATTTATGATGATAATCACAATAGACGGCCCAGCCTCCGCCGGAAAAGGCACTTTAGCAAACAACTTATCTCGCAAATACGAGATGTCTTATTTTGATACCGGCATGGTGTATCGGGCGGTTGGGCTGCAAATGGTTCTGTCCGGTAAGTCGCTTGATGATGAGGCGTCGGCAGAGCAAGAGGCTCAATCACTGACCTTTCCCAAAATGATGAAGCTGTCCGAGCATAAGGATTTTCGCTCTGATGTTGGTGGCAAGGCCGCCTCGGTGGTTGCCGCTATGCCAAAAGTGCGTCAGGCGCTACTCAAAATGCAACAAGATTTTGCCAAAAATCCGGTGTTTGCCGATGGTCGGCGCGCCAAAGGCGTCATTTATGACGGACGAGATACCGGCACTGTGGTTTGCCCCGATGCCGACCTCAAGCTTTTTATAACCGCCTCGCCGGAAGTTCGGGCAGAGCGCAGATATAAAGAATTTTTGCAAAAAGGCATAAATAAAACCTACGCCGAGGTTTTGGCACAGATAAAAGAGCGTGATGATCGCGATTCTAATCGTTCGGCGGCTCCGCTCAAGCCGGCGGCAGATGCTGTTATATTTGATACCTCAGAGTATAATGCCGCGCAGGTGTTTGAAAAAGTCTGCCTGATGATTGATAAAAAGCTTGAAAAATAAATATTTTAGGTTATAACAAAACCACTTTACGACAATGGGGTGCGCTGTTGTCGTGAGCTTTTTTAATCTCGCACAAGTCCGCCTCGCTTTTTGTTTTTTGAGGAATGGCATTTTTGAAATAATATTTAATGATTAATACTGATATTAAAATCCCTGAAACCAACGAAAATTTTGAATCCTTGTTGAACGAGCAGTTCGGCGACAAAGGCATTGTCGGTTCTGTCGTAAAAGGCACTATCATCAGATTGACCAATGATTTTGCAACCGTTGATGTTGGCCTCAAATCCGAGGGCCGCATTCCGCTGCGTGAATTTGGCCAAAATGCTGAGCTGAAAGTTGGCGATCAGGTTGAAGTTTATGTTGACCGTTATGAAGACAAAGACGGCAATATCGTTCTTTCTCGCGAAAAAGCCCGCCGTGAAGAAGCCTGGCAGGATCTTGAGAAATGCCTCAACTCCGGCGAGCGCGTTAACGGCGTTATCTTTGGTCGGGTTAAAGGTGGTTTCACTGTTGACCTCAATGGCGCAATTGCTTTCTTGCCCGGTTCTCAGATTGATATCCGCCCGATTCGCGACATCACTCCGTTGATGGGCATTACCCAACCCTTCCAGATTTTGAAGATGGACAAGGTTAGAGGCAACATCGTTGTTTCTCGTCGTGTTGTTCTGGAAGAAACTCGCGCTGAAGCTCGTGCCGAGCTGATCAATGACCTCAAAGAAGGTTCTGTTCTTGAGGGTGTTGTTAAAAACATCACTGATTACGGCGCATTCATTGATTTGGGCGGTGTTGACGGTTTGTTGCACGTTACCGATATCTCTTGGAAACGTATCAACCATCCGGCAGAAGTTCTTTCTGTTGGTCAGACTGTTAAAGTTCAGGTTATCAAGTTCAATGAAGACAACCAGAGAATCTCTTTGGGTATGAAACAGCTTGAATCTGATCCGTGGCAGAGTGTTGCTGACAAATACAAAGTTGGCGAGATTTACAACGGTAAGGTTACCAACATCACCGATTATGGTGCTTTTGTTGAGCTGGAAGACGGCATTGAAGGTCTGGTTCACGTTTCTGAAATGAGCTGGACTCGCAAGAACGTTCACCCGGGTAAGATTGTTTCTACCTCACAGGAAGTTCAGGTTAAAGTTCTTGAGGTTGATGCCGACAAGCGTCGTATCTCTCTTGGTATCAAACAATGCACTCCGAATCCTTGGGCTGCATATGTTGAGGAGCATCCGGTCGGATCCGTTATTGAAGGCAAAATCAAAAACATTACCGAGTTCGGATTGTTTGTTGGTTTGTCTGATGAGATTGACGGCATGATTCACCTGTCTGATATCTCTTGGGATAAATCCGGTGAAGAAGCCGTTAAGGATTACACCAAGGGTCAGGACATTCAGGCCAAGATCATTGACGTTGACGTTGAAAAAGAGCGCATCAGCCTTGGCATCAAACAGTTGACCGAGAACACCACCGGCGCCGCTCTTGAGGCATTCAAGAAAGGCGATGTGGTTAAGGCCAATGTAGTTAGCGCTGATGATAAAGGTGTTAATGTTGAAGTTGACGGTGTAGCTGCCTACATCAAAAAAGCTGACTTGTCTA
This sequence comes from uncultured Alphaproteobacteria bacterium, assembly GCA_934248075.1. GTDB lineage: Bacteria > Pseudomonadota > Alphaproteobacteria > RF32 > CAG-239 > CAZU01. The sequence continues at coordinate 18,799 of CAKQKH010000028.1, forward strand.
AAGACAAGGCCGCTCAGAACCCTGAAAATTACAAAGAGGGTGATGTTCTTGAGGCAAAAGTTACCACTGTTGACAAGAAAAACAACAAGTTGAACCTTTCAGTAAAAGCTCTGGAAATCGAAGAAGAGAAGAAAGCTTTGGAAGAGTACACCAACTCTGACAACGGCAACTCTGCTCTTGGCGATGCTCTGGGTGCGGCTCTGAAAAAGAACGCCTAGTCAGTTCTTGTAAACAAGACGCCTCGTTTGCTAACGCAAGCGGGGCGTTTTTTATTGTTCACGGTATTATTCTTATTGTCACTCTGAGTGCAACGAAGAGTCTATATTGTTTCTTGATAAAAATGGATTGCTTCTCACGGCTAATCGCCGTTCGCGCAATGACCCGCGACGACGGCTCCGCATTGTCATTCCGGCGAAAGCCGGAATCCAGTAAAATATTGCCTTATAATTCCTCCCCTTAATTATAAGGGGAGGCTAGGTGGGGTTTAAACAATAAAAAAGACTCTGTCATGCCTCGATTGCGGAACGCAATCGTCAGGGCATCTTCCGTACTGACATTTAAAAAGCTCGGAAGACCGCTTGACCTCGGGCGAGAATACTCGCCTCTCGGAGCGGTGACAGTCTTTATTCTTCCTCACCCCCATCTAAATCGTCTAACTTGGTAGGGGTGAGAAAATAGCAAATTAGAAAAGCTTGAGGACGGCTTGACTAGCCTGACTCGCTAACGACAGCGAATTAATCGCTAACTGTTGTCTGGTTTGCAAAGATAACATATTAGCGGATTCTTCGTTCATATCGGCAAGGGTTAACTTATCCGCGCCCTCGGTCAGAATGTTAATCAAATTCTCGGTGAATTCCTGCCGATTGGTAATGATACTATAATTATTCCCCAGCTCCGCAGTAAAAGCTCGGATACTTTTCAAGGCGCCGGCAATTTCTTTCAAACTCTGGGCGATATCGCCTTGATTTTGCCAATCAACTGTATTTAACCCCAGCGCACCAACCGACATATCCTTGCCATTAACATTCAAATCGGCGTTGCCTTTTTCATTAAAACGGACGTTCAGTTTTTCATTCTTGAGTAAATTCACGCCTTTGTATGATGAATCTTTAATCAGCGTATTATATTGGTGCAAAATATCAGTGTATTGCTCACCGCCTTCTTCCGCTTCATTTTTATAATCATATCCCATACT
>CAKQKH010000029.1 GCA_934248075.1 uncultured Alphaproteobacteria bacterium
ACCAAGAACTCATCGCCTTGTATATCAGCGGAGTATCGGTGCGCCAGCAGAACGGATAAGAGTGGGTGTATTGTTCTTTTTTGACCAACAAACCACGCTCTTTGAGCAGCTGCATAATCGGCTCGTTGGTTTCAAAAACCTGTTTGCCCTCATAGTCGGACACTTCGGCAGTAAATTTGCCGGCCTCGTCAACCGGACAAACAACCGGAAAATGCTCATTGTATGCCCGACAAGCATCAAAGTCATCTTGACCAAAACCAGGGGCGATGTGAACCACGCCGGTGCCGTCCTCTGTTGAAACAAACTCGCCGGCCAAAACTCTGAAACAGCCTTGATCTTTGAGATGCTTAAAATAGGGGAACATAGGTTCATAGCTCAAGCCGACCAAATCGGAACCTTTGAGCGAGCCGACCTCGGTCGCATGCTCAAGCTGTTTTTTGTAGCGGCCGACAAGAGAACGCGCCAAAACATATTTTTGCCCGTCTTCCTCCATAATGACATAGTCTATATCTTTGCCCACCGCTAACATCAGGTTGGAAGGCAATGTCCACGGAGTGGTGGTCCAAACCAAAATTTTGAAACCATTTTCCAAAGTGAACATCACGGTAATGGCGTTGTCGGTTTTGTCCTGATAGCCCTGATTGACCTCAAAGTTGGAAAGCGGAGTTTCCGCCGCCCAAGAATATGGCAACACGCGATAATCTTCATAAACCAAGCCTTTGTCATAGAGCTGCTTAAAATTGGAAATAACGCTCTCCATAAACGGCAAATCCATGGTTTTGTAGTCATGGTTAAAATCAACCCAGCGGCCGATACGCTTGAACATCTCCACCCAAATACCGGAATATTTGAGCACATCAGAGCGGCAGAAATTGTTAAATTTTTCAACACCATACTGCTCAATCTGTTTGCGACCGGAAACGCCAAGCTGTTTTTCAGCCGACATCTCAGCCGGCAGGCCGTGGCAGTCCCAGCCCAGACGACGCTCAACCTTTTTGCCGTTCATGGTCTGAAAACGAGCGACCACGTCTTTGACATAAGACACCATGATATGCCCATAGTGAGGAGTACCGTTGGCAAACGGAGGACCGTCATAAAACACGAATTCCGCGGCGCCGTCGCGATTGTGAACGGATTTTTCAAATGTTTTGTCTTCTTCCCAAAATTTGAGAACTTGTTTTTCGACTTCCACAAAGTCGGGCTTGGCCTTTACATCGGCATAATATCTGGTCATGGTTGTCCACCTTGAATTTTTTGTATGTTTATAGGATTGTTTTGGAAAAATCGGTTGAATATGTGTAGCAAAAAAAGAACATCCCCCTAGGGGATAATACGAATAATCACAGATATGAAAAAGCTACGCATAACACACTCTCTTTGATTAGATTTGAGCCTAAGATAATACAATGATTCGCCGGAGTCAATAATTTGTGCATGCAATTTGCAATTTATTCACGCTAACTTTCGCCCAAAAAAACAACCGACTGAAAAACACAGTCGGTTGAATCGGTAATGTCAGGCCTTTTTGCGGAGATCGTTGATGTTTATCTTGCGGGTGAAAAAACCGCCGATAAAGCCCAAGGCTGCGCCAATCTGCCACATGGAAAATCCCTTGATGCCAACACAGGCGAGGATACCCAAAATGGCTTTGCCAAAAAATAAGCCCACAAACCAGCCGATGACAGCGCCAAAAAAGGTACTGATAACCGGCAGAATAATCCATACCAGTGCGCAAAGCAGGTACTGAGTGAGAATGGTAATCCATTTCATACGCATAAAAATTTAAAATTACATACTAAGATTAATCGTCAAAATTGATATACTCTTTAGAGATAAAAAGCAAATATTATTTTTGCGGGTCAAAAACCTCACCGCAAATACAAGGCGCCGCAACTCCGGTGGTAAACGGATAAGTGGCCGGCATCATATGAAGGCGGCGCACCGCCAAATAGGCAAAAGCCTGCGCCTCTATGGCTGAAGAATTCCAGCCGAATTCTTCGGCCGTTTTGACCTCGGTATTCTCAAAACGCTGACGCAAAAAACGCAACAAAGTAGGGTTTTTGGCGCCTCCGCCGCAGACAATAAGCGTTTTGGGCGGCTCAGGCAGATACAAAGCCATAGAATAGGCAATCGCCTCAGCGACAAAACTGGTAGCAGTGGCAGCGCCGTCCTCGGGCGAAAGCCCCTCCAAATGCTCAAGTTTGTCGTTGAAAGTTCCCTTGTCCGCGGCTTTTGGCGGGCATTTGGCCAAAAACTTGTGCCGCATCAACTGTTTCATAACCGAGGAATTAATTTGGCCTAGCGCCGCTAATTTGCCGTTATAATCCATATGCTGACCGCAACGTTTGAAAACCCAGTCATTAATGGCATTATTGCCGGGGCCGGCGTCAAACGCCAACATCTCGCCATTAGCCCCAATCCAAGTGATACTGGATATTCCGCCGATATCCACCACCGCAACCGGTTTTTCCAGCCGGTGAGTAAGCGCCTGATGATAAACCGCGCTAATAGGAGCGCCCTGCCCGCCGGACAACATATCGGCTTGACGAAAACGACCAACAGTTTTGGTTCCGGTCAAATTTGCCAAAGTTTGCCCGTCGCCCAGCTGATAAAGCAAATGCTCGGAAGGGTTGTGAACAACATTGTGGCCATTAAAACCGATTACCTCTATATTTTCGGTATAATCGCGGACAATATCGTTAACTATCAAGGCGTGAAATTCCGTTAATTCCTGATTGAGCTTGTTTTTTTCGGCATCATCAAGTTCAGTATAATGACGGTGCAAATACCGCAGCTTGTCGCGCAAATCGTCTTCATACGGAACATCAAGCGCCGGCCCAAAATCAAACACATCAACCCCGTCGGTCGTGATGACCGCGGCGTTAACTCCGTCTAATGATGAACCGCTGATCAGGCCCAAGGCTCTTTGCGGACGCAACAAATCCATTAAAATTCAACTCCCGTCTTGCATTGCTTAAATATTATGCTAATATGCGTTAAAATTTGGTTATTATACCAAAGCAATAATTGTTTGATTTTGATTAAGGATAGGATAGATGGCTCAGTTTAAGTCACAATTTTTCAACATTATGGTTGAACGCGGTTTTTACAATCAATGCACCAACGAGCAAGGCTTTGATGATTATTTGGCCGAATGCGAAAAGGCCGGTAAACCGGCGGTGGGCTATCTGGGCTCAGATCCGACAGGCGATAGTCTTCACGTGGGACATATTGTGCCTTTGATGATGTTGCGCTGGTTTCAGAAATGCGGACACAAACCACTGACATTGGTTGGCGGCGCCACCGCGCGAATCGGCGATCCTTCCGGAAAAGATAAATTGCGCCCGTTTTTGAGTGAAGAAGTTTTGGCACACAATGTTGAGGGGCTTAAAAAGTCTTTTGGCAAGTTTCTTAAATTCGGCAACGGGGCTACCGATGCCGAAATGGTTGATAACTGGGATTGGTTTAAAAATGTTAATTATTTGTCGTTTTTGCGCGATGTCGGCACTTTTTACTCGGTAAACCGAATGTTAACCATGGACAGCGTCAAGACCAGACTGGAACGCGAACAGCCAATGAGCTTTTTGGAATTTAACTATATGTTATTGCAAGGATACGACTTCTGCCAGCTCTATCAGCAATATGGTTGCCGCGCGCAAATTGCCGGCTCCGACCAGTGGGGCAACATCACCTCGGGAACCGAACTCGGTCGCCGCAAATACGATGTGGAATTGTTTGGCTTTACCAGCCCGATTATCACCGACTCTAACGGCAAAAAAATGGGCAAATCCGAAGGTAATGCGGTTTGGATTAACGAAGAAAAACTTTCGGCTTATGATTATTACCAATATTTTCGCAATATCGGCGACGCCGAAGTCGGCAAATGCCTGCGTATTTATACCGACTTGCCGATTGACGAGGTTTTACGACTGGAGGCCTTGAAAGATCAGGAAATTAATGAGGCCAAAAAGATTTTGGCCTTTGAAGCCACCAAAATCTGCCGCGGTGAAGCCGAAGCCATTGCCGCACAACAGACCGCTGTCCAAACTTTTGAAATGGGCGCGGCCGGCGGTGATTTGCCATGTATTGAAGCCAGCGGCAATATCGGAGTGTTGGACGCCTTTTTGCAACTTGGTTTTGTGGCCAGCAAAGGTGAGGCTCGACGACTGATTAAACAAGGCGGATTGAAACTGAACGACCAAACGATTACCGACGAAAATTACGTTGTCGGCAAAAATGATTTGCGCGATGGACAAGTAAAATTATCACAAGGCAAAAAGAAACACGGCCTGCTGAAGTTGCTGTAAAAAAGGCAGGCATCGCCTGCTAATAAACGGCAAAGAGCGCTTGATATTTGGCTAAATAATCCTTACTTTATTATAAGTGATTGATGAAAGGGGCTGTATATGCCGGATAACAATTTGCCTGAATTGCGCGACATTCATTTGCCAGACGGGGTTTCTGCATTTCCGCCGGCTTATGGCTGGTGGATTGTTGTTGCCGCTATAATCGGCATACTTATCCTAATTTGGATAGGAAAAATTATTCACCGCAAATCCAGAAAACTATATGCTTTGTATCTGTTGCAAAGTATTCATAACCTTAATCCGGTGGCGGCAGCAATTGAGATGTCGGCAATTTTGCGGCGGATTTGCATTTACAAATATCCGGAAGCGATAACTTTATCCGGAGCCGACTGGCTAAACTTTATAAACGCCAAAACCAAACAACCTTTAGAGGCCAAAGCGGCGGAATTATTGATAAACGCTCCGTATATTCGCAAAAATTCTCCGAATTTCTCTTCCGAAGATGCTGAAATTCTGCGCAGTTTTTGCCGCAAATGGGTAGGAGAGAATCTATGATGCATTTTGCATTTCCATGGGCTTGGGGATTGCTGGCGCTGCCATTTGTTTGGCGAATGATTGTTCCGGCAATAAAAGGACTACACGGCGACGCCTTAAAAGTTCCGTTTATCAATGACTTGGAAAAAATATCCATAAAATCCGGCGCCCTATGGCAGATGAATCAGTCAAACAACCGCAAAGAGTTTGGTTTGCCGTTTTGGTGTTTGTACGGCGTTTGGGTATTGCTGGTTATGGCCACTGCCCGCCCGCAATGGGTCGGCGAGCCGATAAGACTGGCGGGACAAAGCCGAGATATCATGTTGGTGTTGGATATTTCAACCTCGATGCTGACACCTGATTTCAGTTATCATGGAAATCGAATTGATCGCTTGAGCGCCGTAAAAAAAACCGCCAGCGATTTTATAAAAAAACGCACCAATGATCGAATAGGCTTAATTTTGTTTGGAACCAAAGCCTATTTGCAGGCGCCGCTCACCTTTGACAAAGCTTCCGTTGAAGAAATTTTGTGGTCTATGGACGCCGGAATGGCCGGTGATTCGACAAGTATCGGCGATGCGCTGGGTACGGCGCTTAAAACTCTTCGACAGACGCCGAATCACAAAAACAAGGTTATTGTGTTGCTGACAGACGGCGAAAACAACGATGGCAGCGTTTCCTTGCCGCAAGCAATTAAATTGGCCGAAGACGAAGGGATTAAGACATACACAATCGGCGTTGGCTCGCGAGCTACATTTATGGGAATGTTTTTGGGCAATGCCGGAGTTGACGAGCAAGGATTGAAAGCCATTGCCAAGGCCACCGACGGCAGATATTTCCGCGCTGAAAGCACCGCCGGACTACAAAAAATTTATAATTATATAGACCAATTAGAGGGGCAAGAACAACAAAGCAACTTTGTGAGAGAAACCAAAGAGCTGTATTATATCCCTCTGTTGGGCGCAATTATCGCCTGTTTAATCGGGGTTTTGGCGCTAAGGAGGGTCAGCCGATGACAGAATGGTTGGTTAACTTTCATTTTTTGCGGCCGTGGTGGCTGTTGCTGGCTGTGATTCCGCTGGTAATCTTGCGGCGTTATCTTCGTCGCGATGCCAATAAATCTTCTTGGGAAAAAGTGATTGATGAACGATTGCTGAAATATTTGTTGGTTAAAGGATCTTCGGGGCAAAGACGCTCAGCGGCATGGCTGGCCCTGATTGGAATTGTCAGCGCCATTATCGCGGCGGCAGGCCCCTGCTGGGTTAAACAAGAACTGCCGACTCTTGAAGCCGAAAATCCGCTGATGATTGCGCTTAACCTGTCATCAGATATGAAAGAGACGGATATTAAGCCAAACCGACTAGAACGAGCAAAATATAAAATTAAAGATTTGTTGGAAATGGTTCCTGCGGTTCAAAGCGGCCTGATTGTTTATAGCAGCGAGCCTTTTATTATCTCTCCGTTTAGTGATGACGGCAAATTAATCACCAACCTATTAACAGCGGTAAATTATGATATTATGCCGGCTAATGGTGATCGCGCGGATAGAGCCATTGCTTTGGCGGCTCAAAAAATAAAATCCGGAGGATATCGCCGCGGGCATATTTTGCTAATTGCGCCCGATGTCGGACAAAATTTGGAGTTGGCGCTTCAAGAAGCTGAAAAAGCCAAAAACGACGGCGTTATTGTGAACATACTTAACGCCAGCGCTCAAGATAACGACAAATTGAAGATGATTGCCAACCGCGGCGGCGGGCTGTATATTCGTTTGAGCGGCAATGATGCCGATGTCTTGGCGATAGCAAACGCATTGCAACCACACAATTCACACCTTAAAGAAAGCAAAAACCTTCATGCTTTTTGGCTTGATTATGGTTACTACCTGCTGGCAGTGCCGCTGTTGTGTTGCTTGTACTTTTTCCGCAGAGGGATTCTGATTGTTGTCTTGCTGTTGAGCGGACAGCCGGCTCAAGCCGGTTTTTGGCTCAATGACAATCAGGAGGGACTAAAAGCCTTTGAGCAAGGCAACTTTGCATTCGCAGAAAATAAATTTCAGGATACAAAATGGAAAGGCGCCGCATATTACCGACAGAACAATTATGAAGCCGCTTATCGGGAATTTGCCAAGAGCGATGATATTACCGCTCTGTATAATCAGGGCAATGCGCTGGCAAAAGGAGGAAAAATTGCCGAAGCAATCAAGAAATATGAAGAAGTTTTGCAAGCAGAGCCTAACCATGAGGACGCCAAGTTTAATTTGGAATATCTGAAAAAACAACAACAGCAGCAAAATCAATCCAATCAAAAAGATCAGCAACCGCAAAACAAACAGTCTGATAATCAAGAAAATACGGCAGCCGGCGGCAGCGCAGGAGAGAATTCCGCCGATAACTCGCAATCTCAACCAGAGGCTAATGAGCCAAATCAGGGCAATGACGGTCAGCAAGAACAAAAACAACCAAATGGAACTGACGAAGCACAAAACGCTAACGGCCAGCCGCAGTCTGATGAGGATAAAGGCACCGATCAGTCTGGGAAATCGCAGCAACAACCGCAGTCTGCCGGTAGGCAGCCGCAATCTCCGCAAGACAATAAAAATAAGGGCGGGGCAGCTTTGCAGAAAGGCGATGCAGATGATAAATACAATGAACAAATGCAAGCCAAAACTCAACAATATCGAGAAATTCCGGAAGATCCCGGCGGATTGCTGAAGGCATTTATTGAAAAAGAATATAATCGCAAACGTTATCAGGATTAAAAACAGATGAAAAAATTTATGATTATTGCCGGACTATGTTGGCTGTGGGCGGCTAATCTTGCGGCTCAGACTTTGGAAGCAAAAATTAACCGCGATACCGTGCCGGAAGGAGAAACTTTTTTATTGAGTGTCGAGCTAAAAGATGCCAAAACTAATGGTACTCCGGATTTTAGCGTCTTAAATCAAGATTTTACGATTTATTCCGTGGCCAATTCCTACCGCACCAATATCATCAACGGTAATGTAAGCCAGTCACAACAATGGAATTTGGTATTGCTACCCAACAAAACCGGTAAGTTGACAATTCCGGCAATTGCTTTGGAACAATATAAAACTTTGCCGCTGGAAATTGTCGTGGGCGCCGCCACTCAAAACCATAAACAAAATATCCAACCAGACAGCCAACAAAATCGCCGGAATTACAGCATAGATGCCATGGTTGATAATCATAATCCTTATGTGCAGCAGCAAATTGACTACGTTGTGACCATTTTGGATAATGGCGGTTTGCAAGGTGATGAACCGATTTTTCAGATTGCCGACGAAAATGCTTGGATTATAAAAAGTCTTGGCTCTCCGGAAGTAGCAAACAAAATTGTTAATGGAAAAAATCAGCGGGAAATCAAATTTAGATACGCGTTGTTTGCCCAAAAGAGCGGCGAGCAGGAGCTGCCCAGTGTTCGATTTAACGGATATTACCTAACCAAAGATCGTCGCAACGACCCTTTTAGTCGTTTTTTTGATGATGATTTGTTTGTTAGCGGTTTGGGAATGACCGATGTTTTTGCAACTAAAAATCCGGTTATTTTAACTACCAAGCCGATTAAAATCAATGTTCGTCCGGCCGCACAAGAAAATAAAAACAATTGGTGGCTGCCGGCAGAGAGCGTGTCCATAAAAGGGGAATTTTCTACACCCGCCCCGCAATTTAAGGTCGGAGAGGCTATTAGCCGCACTATATATCTGCAAGCGACCGGCGTAATTGACAGCCAGTTGCCGGAATTGAAATTTGCCGCAACAGACGGTTTAAAGCAATATCCGGAAAAACCACAAATTAATATGCAGGTGAAAAATGGAAAAATCATTGCCACAGAAAAAATTAACAATGTTTATATTCCAGAAACCACCGGAAAGATAACTTTACCCTCAATTAGCGTAAATTGGTTTAATGTGAAAACAAACACTATGGAAACCGCGGTGTTGCCGGCCTTGGACATTAATGTTCGCGCCGGAGCAACAACTAATTTGGAGCCAATATCTAATAAATCAGCCCAGCCCAGATCGACCAATTTTGATAATCGCGGTATTAGCGCCACGTCCAACATATATTGGCTGATGAGCTTAGCCTTTGCCGGAGGTATCGGATTGTGCCTGCTGACAATTCTAATCTTCAGGCGGCTTAAACAAGCTCCTCGCACTTCAAACTATCAAAAACAAGTTATCGGCGCGGCACAGGACAGAAAACCTCAAGCAGTGCGCGACGCACTGATTGTTTGGGCCAGAAGCAAGTTTGCCAACCGACAGATTTCCGGACTTCAAGATGTTGATGATGCCGTCAATGACAAGGAATTTCGCTGTGAACTTGACAAGCTGACCGAGGCTCTTTATGCTAAGGAAAAACAATCTTGGAATGAGCATTCGTTTATTCGGGCATTTAAGAAAATTTGCAAACAAAAAAAAGGACGCCACGACAGCCATGACCCCCTGCCCCAATTATATAAGTGAATCTATTTTGTTTCGGATAGCGCGTTACGGCGAGCAAAAGTATGATTGCTATATGGCAGAAGCCGCTGATGTCAACCGAATTTTGGACCATGGAAAAATTCCGTTGCTGCAGTTGCCGATAAACGCTGACGGCCCAGTTGTCGCAATACTTCCGGCAGTAGAAAAACATCAGGATCGCTTGGAACCGGATTATGCGATTCCGGAATTTTATATTAAGGCTATTGTCCAAAATGGCGGGTGTCCGGTGCCGGTGGGCTTTGACAAGACAGTCGAGCAGCTGGAAATCATACAGCCGCAAGCAATATTGCTTCCCGGAGGTGATTTCAGGCTGCCGCCGGAATGGATATTGAAAGAACAGCCGGAAAACGGTTCGCTGCGGAGAGAAAAGGCCTATGAGGCAATGATTGATTATGCTCAAAATCATCATTTGCCATTATTAGGCATATGCGCCGGAGAACAGGTGTTGGCCGGAATGTTCGGAGCCAAGTTAAAACCCGTTGCCAATCATCGGCAGGCGCCGGATAAGCATAGCCACAAAATTAATATACGGCCGCATTCACTATTAGCTAAAATCAGCAGCATGTCTTGCTTTGAGACTAACAGCAATCATCATTTGGCGGCTGAACTCACACCGGAGTGTAATTGTATTGCCACCGCTCAAGCCGATGACGGCACTATCGAAGCGATTGAGCTAAAGCAACCATGGCATTGGTTTGTGCTGGGAGTGCAATGGCATCCGGAACGTTTTATCAATCGCGATGACGCGCTGACCGACCGTTTGTTCGGCGGATTTATTAAAGCGGCTAAAGGCGGAGTTGCTTTGACACGGGAGAATATCTCTTTTGCCGAGGCTAATTTAACAGAAATTAGCGATCAACATTTTATTATTGATATGATGTACGCCCGAAAGGACAATATATCCGGCCAGCCGGTGTATCAAAATATCGGATTTGGCAATAAGGCGTATGTTCGCACTGAACTTTGGCAACGCTTGCAAAAAATTATTCCCTGGCTGGAGGAACATCAACTCAAGCTTAAGATTTGCGACGCTTTCCGGCCATTAGCCGCGCATAGGGCGCTAAAAGAAGCTATTGGCGAACAAGGTCCGGGGCTTTTTGCCAGCTGTGGCGAAATATCCAAACATTGCCACGGCACAGCCGTTGATGTGCTTTTGTGTCATCTGGACGGCACAGAGCTAAAATACCCGACCCCAGCGGATTGCTACTCGCAAGAATGGGCGGAAAAAGTGCAACGCCATGATTTGGAAGAATTTTATGAATATGCCAAACAAGGGCGGCACGACTATAAAAATCCGCAGTTGAAAAATGAAATCGCCAATCGGAAGCAACTTCGCGAATTAATGGAGAGCGCCGGATTGTCAGCGATAAACTCAGAATGGTGGCACTACGAGATGCCGGATATGTATAACCTGCAATTTCCGGTTATTCTATGGCCTTAAGCCGGACTCAACTTTGAATTTTTGGCGGCGGTTATTTTGGTTCGGCCGCGGCCGCCTGATGACGAGCATTATACATCGCCACAAAGTCTATCGGATTAAGCATCAGGGGCGGCAAACCACCATTAAACAAAACATTGGTGATCGCCTGTCTGGCATAAGGGAACAACATATGCGGAACTTCAATCATCAAAACCGGCTCTTTGTGTTCTTCCGGAACATTAACCGTAACCAGAGCGCCATAAGTCATTTCTAAAATAAAGAATTTTTCAGCTTTAACATCACCATCAATCCGGAACGACAAATCAACATTATACAAATTGTCTTTAACCTGCTTGGCTCCGATGTTAACATCTATCTTGATTTGGGGTTGAGTTTCAAGTCTGGTAAATATATCCGGCGCGTGAGGTATCTCTAATGACAAATCTTTGATATATTGAGTGTGCATAGCGATAGCCGGCGCTTGCGGTTGTTTCTCATTGTCGTTTTCCATTACACAAATCTCCTAACTCAGTCAAATATACTTAGTTTTACACTCTAAAATTCTCAAGGTCAACATAACAGTTGATAAATGTTATAAATACGTTATATTTAAGAGGATTTGAAAGGATATGAAATATGACTAATTTGGATATTTTGGTGCTTTTGGTTGTGGTGGTGCTGCTTTTTTTGCGGTTGCGCAGCGTGTTGGGAACCAGCCCGATACAAGAAAAAAGAATTCGCCTGTCTAAAGAAAATGCCGAAAAACTATATAATATCCTAAAGGCTGAGGCAGAAAAACTGCAAGGCAACGAACCAAGTGAAAAAGACGATAGTCAGAGCGAATTGGTGCCTGAAGGAGAACCGCTTAATGAAGTGGATAAATCTCTGATGGAAATTCCCAACTTTAACAAAAATAAATTTTTGAAAAGCGCGCAACAAGCTTTTCAGATTATTACCGAGGCATTCAACAAAGGTGATGCGGAAACTTTGGAAATGTTGCTTGATAAAAAATTATTCAAAAAATTTCAAGATGTTATAGAGAGCAGAAAACACGACAACATCACTGCGGAAACCGATTTTATCGGTTTTGACAAAGTAGATATTACCAAAGCGCAAATTAAGGCTGACAAAGTCGCGGAAATAACGGTTGAATTTGTCAGCGAACAGATAAACATTCTGCGAGACGCTCAGGGGCAAGTGATAGAAGGTGATGAAAACTATATTCAAAACATTACCGATGTTTGGACTTTTGAGCGAGCAATTTCTTCAACTTCGCCAAACTGGCTTTTGGTTTCGACTAAAAAATAATGATGCGCGCATGGATTAAAATACTGGCAATAGCATTACTAATCTCCGGTTGCGGAGAGGAAAAAACCGCGCCAACGAAAACCGGACTTGAGCTTGAGGTTAAAACTTTTGCCGATTTGCCAGATTGGAACAAAGATAATCAGGGCGAGGCTCTGGAGGCCTATAAGCTTAGCTGCGGCGCTCTGGCGGCAAACACCAGCGAATATTTGGGCAACGCCGAAATCAAGATTAAAACCGCCGATTATCTGCGTTTGTGTAATCAGGCACAAAACCTTGATCGGCATCAATTTCGTATTTTTTTGGAAAACAACTTCACCCCTTATTTAGTAACTTATAATGGCAAGGCTGAAGGAAAGTTTACCGCCTATTACGAACCGGCGCTGCGAGTATCCTACAAGCAAGATGATAATTATAGATTCCCGATCCACGCCAAACCGCTTGATTTGATTGAATTTAATCCGCACGATTTTGACAAATCCATGCCGTCCAAACGCCTAATCGGACGTGTTCAGGGGCAGAAGCTGGTGCCGTATTTTTCTCGCCGAGAAATTGAAACCGGAAACGGGAAAATTCCGGTGTTATTGTGGGCGGATAATCCAGTAGATGTGTTTGTGATGCATATTCAAGGGCCGGCAGTTGCGGTTTTGCCGGACGGAAACCAGATACGCATATCTTATGCCGACACCAACGGCAGAGAATTTAAGGGAATTGGCTCAATATTGCTGAGCAAAGGCGAGCTTAAGCCGGGAGAAGCCTCAATGGGTTCGATCAAAAAGTGGTTATTCAAGCACCCTGAAAAAGCCGCTGAATATATGAGAGAAAATCCGCGTTATGTGTTTCATCGTTTAATTGGCGCGACTGGTCCGCTGGGAGCCATGGGGCAACCGCTGACAGCCGGACGTTCGCTGGCGGTTGACAAAAGTTACATTCCGCTGGGCGCCCTATTGTGGCTAAACACCACAGACCCGCACGGCTCGCCGCTGAACAAACTGGTAAACGCCCAAGATGTCGGCGGAGCTATTAAAGGCGCTATACGCGGCGATTATTATTGGGGCAGCGGCGGAGATGACATATTGGAACAAGCCGGAAGAATGAACTCAACCGGAAGATATTATATTTTGTTGCCAAAAATTGAAAAGGATTAAATTATGGTCAAAAAATTTCCTAATCGCGCTGAAGAATTAGCCTATCACGCTCTTAAAAAGGCTATGGAAGAAGAAAAATTGCACCTTTGTCTGGTTGAAAGCAAAATTAACCGTCCGACATCTCCGGTGTATAATCCGTGGGAGGTGTTGTTGCCGGTGTTGTTGCCGGTGGTTCTCGGCTTGATTTTGATCTTGGCCGTGGGGCCGATATTCGGATTGGTGTTTATGATTGCGGCAATTTTAGTGTCGTCTAATCTGGTCAGAAAAAAACTGGAAAACAAATTGCTGGAACGAACCAGAACGCATCTGTTGTCGGGATATGATAATTTCTGTCAATTGTGGGATTTTGGCGGAATTGTTCTGGTTAATGCGGAAAACAAAAAAATCGGCTGTCTGGCGCCGGACGGAGATTGGAAAGAATTTGTCGTGAAAAATTTTGCCGATTTAATGATTGAAAAACCGGTGGAAACGCCAACGCCCGAAGAATCCAAGGAAGAACCAAAAGATGAAACGCCTAGATCACATCGCCGCTCCCGTAGATAGCGATAACGCTTGGGCGGAGGTTATTGCGGAGGTAAAAAAATTACCAGAAACAGAAGAGAAGCCTCAGGCTCCGCTGATTATTGGCGACATTTCGCCCAAAATTAATTACGCGGCGGCGTATTCAGGCAACACTTTGGCTCCGTTGCAAATTGGCAATACCGACAACATTGACCGCCGCACCGCCGAAAAATTTAAGCGCGGCGAGTTTTTGATTGAGCAGACGCTTGATTTGCATGGTTTGACCGAAAAAGAAGCTTTTGCCGCAGTAGATGATTTTATTCGCAATGCTTATATGCAAAAACGTCGTTGCGTGTTGATTGTTACCGGCAAGGGTATCAACCGTGAAGATGACGCCTGGTACGAAAAAAAAGGCATCTTGAAAGAGTGTGTTCCGGGGTGGCTTAGCAATCCTGAACTTAGGCCGCTGATATTGGGAATCAGTTACGCTAAACCAGAAGACGGAGGCAGTGGCGCTCTTTATGTATTATTGCGTCGTAACCGGCCGGTGAATCCCCGATAAGCCACCACAGGCAGTGCGGCGGGCGGCCAAGCAAGCGCTTGGAGGCATTGGCAAGAATTTACTCGCCGCTCACTGCGTTCGAGGCTCGGGATAGAGTCGGACTTGTCGTCCGGTGTCATTCCGGCGAAAGCCGGAATCCAGTAAAATATTGCCTTATAATTCCTCCCCTTAATTATAAGGGGAGGCTAGGTGGGGTTTAAACAATAAAAAAGACTCTGTCATGCCTCGATTGCGGAACGCAATCGTCAGGGCATCTTCCGTACTGACATTTAAAAAAGCTCGGAAGACCGCTTGACCTCTGGCGAGAATACTCGCCTCTCGGAGCGGTGACAGTCTTTATTCTATCTCACCCCCAACTAAATCGTCTAACTTGGTAGGGGTGAGGAAATAGCAAATTAGAAAAGCTTGAGGACGGCTTGACTCGCCTGTGACGCCAACGACAGGGAGTTGATCGCCAGCTGTTGTCTGGTTTGCAATGAAAGCATATTAGCGGATTCTTCGTTCATATCCGCTAGGGTTAGCTTATCCGCGCCCTCAGTCAGAATATTTATCAAATTCTCGGTGAATTCCTGACGATTGGTAATGATTGAATAATTATTCCCTAACTCCGCGGTAAAGGCGCGGATACTTTTCAAAGCGCCGGCAATTTCTTTCAAACTTTGGGCGATATCGCCTTGATTCTGCCAATCAACCGTATTCAGCCCCAGCGCGCCGGCCGACATATCTTTGCCATTAACATTCAAATCGGCATCGCCTTTTTCATTAAATCGAACGTTCAGCTTTTCATTTTTGAGCAAGTTTACACCCTTGTACGATGAATCCTTAACCAACGTATCATATTGGTGCAAAATCTCAGTGTATTGCTCGCCGTTTTTTTCGGTTTCTTTTTGATGTTTATAATCAATATTGCGGTTGGCATTTTGTTCTTTGAGCCAATCTAAGCTTGGTATCGGATCAGCAACCGCTCCCGCAACTTCCACATACCCCGCCGGCATAGTATTACCATTCATGGTATTGTCGCTAACCGCCCCATTAGCTTTATACACCTTGCCATTAGCCAATATTTGCGAACCAGTAACAGCCTTAAAAGAAAGACTATTTTGTGGATTATAAAACAGGCTGCCACCATACTGAATATTCAATTTTGCATTTGGTGACGCAATCTCTATTTCGTGATGTGAGTTTTGGGAATAGTAAAAAACAGTTCTGTTTCCAGTACTAATGTTAATTTGAGCATTATCATCAATTTTAACATCACTATATAAGATACTTTCACTTTCTGAATTTATATTAACTTTACTATTATTTACAAAATTTGCTGTCGTGCTTTCAATTGCCCATTTAGAAGAAATATTGATTATCGAGTTATCGTAACTATTGATAGTTGAACTCGTTATTCCTCTGCTGAAAGCTTGTTGCATCTGGATATTTAGATTTCCATAAACATCAATAACCAAACCAGCAAGTGCATATGAAGATATAATTTCGTTATTTTTAGAAGTTTCATAAATGCCATTTGTACCAAGTATAGAAATATGACAACCAGAGCTCCCTCCCCATATACCAAAACATGAAGCTTTGGTATAGTCAGATAATCCTTTGCTATCCATCATTATATCTAAATTTTGAATAGTTTGATTATTAGTGCCAGTAAGATTTATAATCTTACCAGCATCTTTCATTACCGCTTTAATAGAAATGTCAGAAATCAGCAGATTGTCAGCTTGGGCTTTGATACCGTCGGTAATACCTAATTTTTCCAAATCAAAATTGATTTGTGAGAATTTATCGGTATCCGGTTCGGACACGCCGTAATAGCCAACCCCGACCAAGTTTTGTCCGGCTTGCAAAATGATTGTGTCTTCAGCGGTGATATTACCATAGATGACAATGTTGCCGGCTTGGCCACTGTCCAATGCGGCTTTCAGCTCGCTCCAATTACTGACTACTGCCGAGACATTATCCTGACTTTCAAACCATTCTTTGCTGGGGATTTTGGCGGTTTCCAGAGCCGATGTGGCAACTGCCGCGGCTTGCTCAAGGAATGTCGCTCCGGTTTCTAAGGCCGTGGTGGCGGTTTTGATAGTGCTGACCGCCTGCCCCATGGAGTCAAGAAGCGCGTCTAAATCATTGGCACGATTGTTCAAGGAACGCGCGGTGTAATAAGAACTGGGGTTATCAATTGCGGAATTGACTTTATTGCCGGTGGCGAGCTTGTTTTGGGTAGCGCCAACCGTCCTGCTGATGTTCTGCAGGCTCAACAAATTGCTTCGCATACTTGCGGTCAGGCTGATGTTGCCGCTCAATTTACCTTACTCCGACTTTCGTTAATGTACCATAAGGTATGATAACCAAGTACCAGCAAAAGCCAAGCCGTTCCCGCAGTTTTCA
>CAKQKH010000030.1 GCA_934248075.1 uncultured Alphaproteobacteria bacterium
GCCTTTGTGTAAAGAAATTATAATATATAACAAACAAAGAGGTGAGTAGTGAATACATTAATTAAATTGCTAAAAATACTGATGAATATCGCTTCATTGGTGTGCCTAGGTATTATATGGCTTTTTATAATTACAATTATATGCAGACTGGTTATTGAAGGCGAAATAGATTATTTTTCTTCAATCATTACTCCTATTCAGATGGTTCCTTTTATAGTTGTAATGATACCATTGTTTGTCTTTATTACAAATAAAATGCGGAAGTATTTATTTACAATTAATTCGTTCAAGATTCATATAGGTGCTTTGTCTGTTGCATTTTGTCTGCTTGTAGTTTTTAGCTGTTCATTGGTTAAATATACACACATTATCATCATATATTGGAAATAAAAAGCTCCGCAGGCAATTTATAGTGTATAATACCGAATCTCGTATTGTCATCCTGAGCGGAGCGAAGGATCCAGTAAAACATAATGTCATGCCTCTTTGCGGAAGCATTCTTCCGCAAAGTCCAGGCATCTACCGTGCTGTTAGATTGAATTATCAGCACGGAAGATCGCTTGACCTCGGGCGAGAATGCTCGCCACTCGGAGCGATGACTGCTATTTTTTTAAGTGCGCAATCTCGAGCAACGAACAAGGTGAGTTGCGAGTAAATTCTTGCGAATGCCTGTGCCGGCTCGGCACAAAAAAAAGTGCCCCGAAGGACACTTTGCAACTGGCGGGAGTGACGAGGCTCGAACTCGCGACCTCCTGCGTGACAGGCAGGCGCTCTAACCAACTGAGCTACACCCCCAACGGCGAATATCCTTATACTCAACAAAAAAAATAAAAGCAAGAGTTTTTTTTAATTATTTATAATTTTTTCATATCTTGTGCGTAATATTTCTAATTATACACATAAAACCTAGAAAAAGCTTTATATTTTGCACAAAAACGGCTATATTGCCCCAATAGGTATATCAGCGTTTGGCTGTTAATATAGCAAATTCTGGGGTTTAGAAAGAATAATATGCAAATACCAAACTATTTGAAATTTGATATTCGCCACAAAAATCGCCAAAAGGTTATAACCATGGGTTATGCTCTGGCGGTTACGTTTGCGTTTATATTGTCGCTCACCAACAACAACGCGGTTGAGGCTTCGGTTTCCGGCTCCGAGCGGCTTAACTATCTGATGATTGAAAACAACGTTGCCAACAATCTCGGCAATCCGGAAACCATATATCCCGAGGAATCTGTTGAAAATATCCGTTCTTTGTTTTCTATGGTCAACACGCTGGTCAGCCAAAAGGACATCAACCGCGAAGTTACCGTCCAAAAAGGCGACACTCTGATATCTGTGCTTAATAATCTCGGATTGAGCCGTGAGCGCTCCAATGACTTATTTTATGCCCTCAAAAAATATTATGATCCGCGCAATCTCAAGGTTGGGCAAAAACTTTCCGCCAATATTACTGTTCATGGGCAGTCCGGAGAGCTCATTCGTTTTAACAGCCTGACAATCGAGCCGGGCGTGGGCGAGCATGTGATTGCGGTTTTGAATGAAAATGACGAGTTTGAGGTTTCGGCGGTCAAAGACGAGCTGATTGAAGAGGTTAACAGCGCCACCGGAGCCATTGACGGCACTTTGTCGCATAGTATGCAGGCGCAGGGCGTGCCGAATCGCGTAGTTAATAATTTTATCTCTATTTTTGCCTATGCGGTGGATTTTAGGCGCGATGTTCGCAAAGGCGATAAGTTTGAGATTGTTTATGAAAACTATCTCGCTCCCGACGGCAAGGTGGTCAAATCCGGCAATATCGTTTATGCGGCGCTGATTCTCCGCAATGATAAGATTGGCATGTATCGTTTCAAGAGTCGTGACGGCAATGTTGATTATTACACCGAAAAAGGTCAGGCGCTTAAAAAGACCCTTGATAAAAAACCGCTTTCTTTCAAAAATGCCCGCATTTCCTCGCCTTTTGGCAAGAGATATCACCCGATTCTCCGCCAGACTCGCATTCACTGGGGAGTTGACTACGCCGCTCCGCGCGGAACGCTGGTTTTTGCCGGCGGCGACGGCGTGGTGCAGGTAGCCAAATATAACGGCGCCTATGGCAACTATGTCAAGATTCGTCATAATTCCGAGTTTTCAACCGCTTATGGCCATATGCAGAGCATTGCCAAAGGTATCCGCCCCGGCACCAGAGTCAAACAAGGGCAGGTGATTGGTTATGTCGGTAGCACCGGACGTTCCACCGGTCCCCACCTGCATTATGAAGTGGTGCAAAACGGCCGCCGCGTCAACCCGCGCACTATCCGCGCCTCCACCGGCGAGAATTTGGCCGGCCGTGATTTGGCTAACTTTAAGAATATGGTGGCCGATCTGCAAAAGTCTTATCAATCTAAATTTGCGCAAAATCAGCCGCAGAAATTGGCCAAAAAATAGTTTGGGATAAAATGCGATGATAGAGATTACGATTGACGGCAATGACGACAACGAGTTTTTGGGGCGTCCGCGGCAAGTCTATGAAATCAAGGACTTTAACGGCAAATGTTTTGATGATTATCGTCCGATTGCCCGTGATATTCTGAACTCGTTTCCGGCGCAGCAGATTATCATCGTGCGCAACCATAGCGCCAACTGCTCTGACAATCAGCTGGCATTGGCTTTGTTTGTTGAGAGCTGCCACATTGAAAACAACATCGAAAATATCATTTTTAAGGTCGCTGACGCGCAAAAATCGCTGGAGGCCTATAAGCCTTATGTGGCGCTGACTATCGGGCTCAAATATGTGATGCGCCTGCTGGCTGAAAACCCCAAGATGATTTATAAAGAAATCGCCTTGCTCAATTATCTGGGGCTTGATATCAGCCACGATTATTTGCGCAACAAACTGCAAATCAAACTTTCAGGTGATGAACCGGCGCGCAAAATGACCGGTGAAAACACAGATGACGCTTTGGTGATTATCGGTGTTCTAAAATCTTTGGCGCTTGCACATACCAGCGCTTCCATTTGCGCCGAGCTGGAAATTTCTCCGCAACCGGTCAGCTTGAACGAGGACGAACTCATTCATCGCATCATCTCGGGAGTACAGCCGTGGATTAATGGCTAAGCCGCGGTTTTATTTGATTTCCGCCAGTTTCTTGGCCACATAGGCGCGTCGCGCTTCGGTCGTGTCGCCCTTGCTTAGATATCCCTGCAAAACTCCGACAATATCGGCCGCATAGCGGGGGCGGGCGATTGCGATGTTGGCCAGATTATATACCGCTGCCTGAAAAATTTGTTCATCATCAACCTGCAGCTGGTCAGCCAGGCTCATGTAGGGCGGGGTGTAGGTGTCTTTGCGCTGCATCATGCTGAAGTCATATGAATTCTTCTGAATTTTTTGCGCGATTTTTTCGGTAACTTCATTATCTTTGGGTCGTCCGCGCCAGATGATACCACGGCCGGTTTTGGCAACCAATGACTTGATTTTGTTCAAAATTCCTAATTTTTTTCCAGCTTCTGCCATAGAACACCTCTTTGTTGTTGATGTAAAGATAATATATCCTGAGGCAAAAATCCAGCAAAAATATTTTGGTTGTTTTTTTGTCTAAATTAAATTGACGGCGCTCAAAATTTATGCTAAACATGGATTGTTAAAAATAAAATTTACAAATTATGAGTAAGAGAAAAAGAAAACAGTCAAATGTCGAGATGAGTTTGATTGATGTAAGAAACCGTGTTGCCGTTGCCGGTGTGGTTGTCGGATTGATTTTGGCGGTTATAATACTGCTCTATAATGTTGATTGGTATATGGAGGCGATGCTTGCCGAAGCCTTATCAATCGTAGTTGGAGTGGTGTTGGGACGGCCGATATATTACTATATGTTGTATCGCCGTTGCAAAAAACAGCCACAGTGGATTAAGGACAGCATGCTGTTTGACGCGATTTTGGCTGATGATTACAAGTCTGCCCGAATCGCCCTCAAAGCCGGTGCTGATCCTGACGCAACCCGAGGAACAGCGCGAGTGCCGATGCACATGCTTGTAGATAGCCAGCAAATCAAAAGATTGTTGCAAAGGTACAGTGATCGTAAAAACAACCGCTAAAACACAAATGCTATGAATCAGGAAACTCGTTTTAGCTTTGAAGTTATGAAAACCAATATCAAAGCCATGATTTATATAGTGTTTGTCGTCTTCGGCGGTGTCATTGGCTACATTATATCCGAGTACAATCCCGATAATTTGCTTAATATGTTATTGAGCTTGTTGTCGGTGATTGTTTGCAGCGGTATTGGTGTCGCCATTGCTCCTTTTTGCGCCTCTTGGGTGGTGTGGCAGCGTTCAAAAAATTTGCCGCAAAAAGATAAAGACGAGTGTCTTTATGAGGCGGCGGCAAATGGTGATGTCAGAAGCGTCAAACGCTTTATAACAATCGGGGCCGATGTCAACTGCGTTGTCTATGAACCGATAGGCAATCCGTTGGACTATGCCTACGCTTTCGGCTTTACCAAAAAAAGTCCGCTGGATGTGGCCGTAAATCCGGAGGTGCGTCAGGTGTTGCTGGAACACGGCGCCAAAAATTATCCGGACCAACGAGTCCATTATATTAAATAAGAATTAAAGAGCTGACCTGCGCGGGCCGGCTCTTTTTTTTGCACCGCCGCCCGCCGTGCGGTGCGAACGCGCACCTCGATTGGCAAGAATATACTCACTTACTCACCTCTGGCTCGGCGTTCGAAATAGTGCCAGATTTGACGTATAGTGTCATTCCGGCGCACGCCGGAATCCAGTCAGAATATAGCCTTATACGTCCTCCCCCTTGATTTCAAGGGAAGGTAGGGAAGGGTTTAAAATAAAGACTGTCATGCCTCTTTGCGGAAGCATTCTTCCGCAAAGTCCAGGCATCTACCGTGCTGTTAGAATGTATTATCAGCACGGAAGATCGCTTGACCTCGGGCGAGAATGCTCGCCTCTCGGAGCGATGACAGCTATTTTTAAAAGTGCACAATCTCGAGCAACGAACATAGTGAGTTGCGAGTAAATTATTACGAATGCCTCCAAGCGCTTGCTTGGCCGCGCGGGTGGGAAATTTATTTGAGGAGTTTTTCCACGGCGTCTTTGTCAAATTTATAATCCGGCGCCTGAGCGATTCCGTTTTCCAGTTTGGCTCTTACGGCTTTGCGATCAAGTTCACCGTTTTCGTCTTTCAGATCAAGGGCGTGTTGCCACTGAAAGCGCGCTTCGTTGCGGCGTCCGGTAAACCAATAGACATCGCCCAGATGATCGCTGATAACTGCGTTGGCCGGAGCCGCCTCTGTGGCTTTTTCCAAATATTTTTCCGCCATGCCGTAATATCCGAGATTATACAGCGCCCAGCCGTAACTGTCGGTGATATTGGCATCGTCCGGCGCCTGATTATGGGCATCGACAATCATTGCAAAGGCCTGATCAATGTTGTTTCCCTGTTTGAGCCAGGTGTAGCCCAGATAATTCAGCACCAGATAATGACCTTTGCTCAGTTTTTTGGCTTTGAGCAGATTTTTTTCAGCTTTTTTCCAGTTGTCGGCCTGTTCATAAGACACACCCAAGGCATAATACAAAACCCAATTATTGGGGTTGTTGGCGCTTTTTTTGATAGCCTTCTGATAATATTCAATCGCTTCTTCGGGGCGGTTTTTCAGGCGCAAGACATCTCCCAGATCCAGATAAACCTGAGCGGTGCCATAGTCCAGACTAAGCGATTTTAGCAACAGCTCGGCGCTGTCATAGTCATTGAGTTTAATAAAATTATTGGCTTTTTTGAGCTGCGAGGCATAATAGGCCGGCGAGGCGTTGTTAATTGACTCATAGACCTCGTTGGCGTCCTCAAACATTCCGCGATCTTCCAAAATATCCGCCAGCAGCAGTTTAGCCAGATCATATTTGGGGTTTTGGTATATTGCCAAACTGGTAAACATATGCGCCACATCAATCACGTCATCATAGCGGAAAGTCGCGGCGATTGAGAACAGCGCCTCGGCCGCTCCCTCGCTGGGAGTGTTGATGATGCGCTTGGCGTTTTGCGGGGTGGCGTTGCGGATTTCCTCGGCAAAGGCGCGCAAAATGTCAGACAAGGCTTTTTCGTTGTTGAATCCGCCAATCAGCGCCACCGCTTTGTCTTTTTGGTCGGTGCGGATATAAAAATTGGCGACAATTTCCAGCGTGCGCAGCGACATTTCCATAGATTCGTTGTTGACAATCACGTCATAGTGCTTTTGCGCCTCGCGGTTGCGGCCAAAATAGTCGTTAATCAATCCGGCATGAAAATGATAAATCGTCTTAAAACTGGACTCTGACTTGAGTTTGTCCAGTGTTTTCAGGGCCTTGTCCGGCTGGTTCAGCCCCACATAATTCCATGCGTTGAGCAGGGGAGCGATAAACTCTTTATAAGCCGGATTGTCATAAACTTTGGTGTCGTTGATGCTTTGTTGGTAGTTGCCGTCATGCATATCTTTAACCGCGATTACGGTGTAGGCAAAATTGTCTTTGTTGCCGTTGGCGATATTTTGCTTGGCGTAAACAACCGCCTCGTCGATACGAGATTTGGAAACCAGAATCAGATACAATCTGGAGGCCAACTCGTGGTTGGCGGGGTCAGCTTGCAACGCTTTTATATAATAATCCGAGGCTTTGTTAAAATCTCTGCGCAGATGAGCGACTCTGCCGGCCAAATACGCGCCGTATGATTTGTGCGAAAAATTTTCCGCGCGGTTTGTCGGCAAAGACACGTCGGCAATCTTGATTCCCTGCTGTTCCGGCTGGGTGCAAGAAACAAACACGGCAATTGCCGCGCACAATATTCCCAAAAAAGTCCATCTGGCCATTTTCATAATCAATCCCATATCTGCAAACACTTTCATATTATAGATTTTTGCAAAACCTGCAACAGCTTTTAAACATATTATCAAACCTGTGCAAATAAATGTTTTATCTTGTAAAAAAGCAGAATTCGGCTAATTTATTATTTATGATGACCGAAACTATGAATGCGCAACAGCTTTTGGAATGGTATTTGTGCGCCGGAGTTGATGAAACTTGCGGCGAGGTTGCTTTTGCGCCTGCTCCTCAGGGGCGGGGGCTGCCCAAAGTTGCGGCCGCCGAGGCTCCGGCGCTGCGTCAGGCGACCACCGGTTTGGCGCAAAACACAGGCGGAGCTTGTCAAAGCGCGCAAGATATTTGCGCCGGAGTGTCCACTCTGGAGGAGCTGAAGGCCGAACTCGAAAAATTTGACGGTTGCGCTCTCAAGCTCACAGCCGCGCACACGGTGTTTGGTGACGGCAATCCGCAAGCCAAAATTATGCTTATCGGCGAGGCCCCCGGCGCCGATGAAGACCGTATTGGTCGGCCGTTTGTCGGGCGCTCCGGCCAACTGCTGGATAAGATGATGTCGGCCATTGGCCTCAACCGCGATCTTTACTACATTTGCAATATTCTGCCCTGGCGGCCGCCCGGAAACCGCACGCCGCTGGATTCGGAGATTGCGGTTTGTCTGCCGTTCATCAAGCGGCAGATAGATTTGGTTGACCCCGATTATATCTTCATTTTGGGCGGCAGCGCGGCCAATGCTCTGCTCAATATGGCCGAAACCATCAGCAAAATGCGCGGCCATTGGTATGAGTATCTCAAGTCCAACGGTAAGACAGCTCAAGTTTTGGCCAGTTTTCATCCGGCTTATCTGCTCCGCACTCCGGGGCAGAAATCCAAGGCCTGGGCGGATTTGTTGCGTTTGTCCAAGGCGGCCGGTATCAAAAGCGGTGCAGAAATTGATTAAAAGGTTTACTATTTATTGGTATTTTATAGAATATAATCAAATAAAAAGGATCCATTTTTAAATTTTAAGGAAAATACAATGACCGACAAATCCAAACTTTTCTTAGCTTGTCTGGGGCTTGGCATGGCCTCTTATATCGGAGCGGCCGCCGCTGCCGATGCGGTTTTGTTCAAGATTCATGATGTCGTTCCGGTCAAAAACGCCGACGGCAATGTTGTTTCTTGTGATTTGGGCGCCACTTTTTATAATCGCACCGGCGCTGAGATTTCCAACGCCGCGCTGAATTTGGTTTGGGCTGACGAGGTTGTGGCCGACGCCATCAATCAGGAGGAGCGTAATGTCAAAGAGGCTCAGCGCTCCGGTAGTCGTCGCAATCTGCCGCGCTACAACACCGCGACTTATAATTCTCGCAACGTGACTCTGAGCCTGCGCCTGCCTTCAATCAAACCCTATCAGCAGGTTACGCTGAAGTCCAAGGTTGCCACCGACAGATGTTTTCTGCTCTTGAACGACATGGAAATTAATGTCACCAACTGCGGCACTGCCGGTGATAGCGGCAAATCCGGCACTATCAAGAACAACTGCAACAATTTGTTCCGTTTTATCGGCCCCAAGTCGGCTGAATACTATTCGGAGTTCAAGTCGGTGTCGGTTGACGAGCAGGCGGTGGCCGAGCAGAACCAAATGGACCAGCGCAAACAGGAGATAAACACCATGTATCGTGATACTATCTCCGCGGCCAATAGTCTGGCTGACAAACTCAAAAACAGCCGTCCTGACACCTCGGCTCAAAACTAGGGAGTAAATCCGATGTCCGGTTTGAGGTTTTGTCTGCTTTTGGGGAGCCTGACCGCGTTGGCCGGAGCCGTCGCGGCGCAAACCTTTGACGATTCTGCCGTTTCTAAGCAACCGGCGATTCCGACTTCCGGCATCAAGCTGGAGACTCCGGCCGCCAATGCGCCGGTTTCTGACGAATCTCTGGATCAGGCTTTGCAAGACGAGCAGGCGGAACTCAAAACCCGCCAAAAACTGATTGACAGCGTGTTTATCCCCGGCGGCGGCACCGATATTTTGACCCGCCCGACCGAAGACGGCTCCATCCGTGGCGGCATGGCGGTGGTTGAGGTTAATGACGAGGGCAAAAGCCGTCGCGCTGAAAAAATCTTTTTGTATTATGAGAATTATAAGCTTTCCGGCAGCATGGGCGGGACAGTTTCTTGCGACGCGCGTTTTATTGTTCTGACCAATCTGGATCGCAAACTCACCAGTCTAGATGTCAAGCTGGTTTGGCCGGGGCTGACAACCGCGCTTTCTTTTTCTAATGTTATGCCCAACACGCCGACTTATCTGGACTATACTTTGCTTGGCAACGGCTGTTATAATATGGATAAAATGCCCAACATCGTGGTTAATCGTTGTCGGGTGCGTGGCATGAACTCCGCTGACTGCGCCGATAAAATCGTTTGGTTGAGCGGTGCCACTTCCGGTTCGGCCAAATGATGAAAATCCGCTGTCTGCTGTTGGTGCTGGGCTTGCTTGGGGCGGGGTGGTTTTCCACCATCGCCGCCGCGGCGGAATATCAGGTGATTAATCCGGCGTCTTATGACAAAATGCTGGGTTATCTTCTGATTAATCGCGATGACGTTACCCTTTACAAGAAGATTTTTCGCGCTGTGAAAGCCGCTGATTTCTCCACGGCGGATAAGCTTACGGCCAAACTTGGCAATAACATTTTATTAGGCGAGGTTTTGGCCGAGAAATACCTGCACTCTCAATATCGGAGTTCATACGCCGAGTTGTCGGATTGGTTGGAGCAATACGGAGATATGCCGCAATCCGCCCGCATCTATCGGTTGGCGCGGCGCAAAGCTCCCCAAGGTCAAGATGTTCCGCCGCCGCAGAGTTACAACGAGTTTTTGGCCGACAGCAAGTTAGATGCCGCCGCCAAGAACTATTTGCAAAAAGAGGTTGGCAAATTTCGGCGGGCGTTGCGCAAGGGCAAGACCAAGCGGGCGCGGTTGGTTTTGGAGCAACCCAAAGTCAGACAATTATTGCCTGATGCTTATTGGGACGAGCTGGCCGCCGGACTGGCGCTCAAATATTTTGTTGACGGTTATGATCAATTGGCCTGGCAATGGGGAACCAAGGCGGCTCGTCGCCGGACTTCCGGCGTGGCTCCGTGGGCGGCGGGTCTGGCGGCCTGGCGCCAAAAACATTATAAAGACGCCGCCGCGTATTTTTCTCGTCTGGCTAAATCCGGCAATACTGACGAGTGGCTGGTTTCCGCCGGCGGTTATTGGGCTTATCGGGCTTATCAGCGTTTGGGGCAGAAAAACAATGCCAAACAGATGTTGCAGGCGGCCGCGCGCTACAAACACACGTTTTACGGTATTTTAGCGGCGTATCAGCTGGGCGAAACCCTTGATTATAATTGGGATACCGTGGCTTATTTCAATGATTTTAACAATATGGATTATATTTATGAGCTGCTAGCCTCGCCTTATATCCGCCGCGCGGTGATTTTGCTGCACGCCAAACAGCCGGCGCTGGCTGAAAAAGAATTGCGTTTTGGCTATGCTCAGATGAATGACAAGCAAAAAGAGGCGGTGGTGTTTATTGCCAACCAATATAATCTCCATGCTTTGGCGATTTATGCCAGCAATCAGGGCAAAGATACCGCCCAAAACCGCAGCTATGACGGCATTGCTTATCCGGTGCCGCAGTGGCTCCCCAACCATGGCTGGCAGGTTGACAAAGCCTTGGTTTTGGGGTTGGTGCGTCAGGAATCGTCTTTTAAGGAAGACGCCGAAAGCGCCGCCGGAGCCTGCGGGTTGATGCAACTTATGCCGCGCACCGCCTATCATATCACCAAAGACAACAATTTGCGCCGCAACAAAGAGCGCCTCAAACAAGCGGGTTATAATCTGGAGTTGGGGCAGCGCTATGTCGGCTATTTGCTCAACAAAACATTTATAGACGGCAATTTGTTTTATCTGATGACTGCTTATAACGCCGGCCCCGGAAATTTGGTCAAATGGCAAAAAAACACGCGTTACGGCGATGATGCCTTGTTGTTTATTGAGGCGATTCCGTCGGCCGAAACCCGAATTTATATTGAGCGGGTTATGGCTAATTACTGGATTTATAATATGCGTTTTAACTTGCCTAATCCGACACTGGAACAAGTCGCCGCCGGCGCATGGCCGGTTCTCAAAAAATAACCAGGCAGCGCCTGGAGGCATTGGCAAGAATATACTCGCTTGCTCGCCGTTGGCTCGGCGCTCGGAATAGTGCGCTATCAAGCTCCTCCCCATCGACGGGTGAGGCTGGGTGGGGGTGACAATAAAAAAGACTCTGTCATGCCTCTTTGCGGAAGCATTCTTCCGCAAAGTCCAGGCATCTACCGAACTGATAATATCGATTGACAGCACGGAAGATCGCTTGACCTCGGGCGAGAATGCTCGCCCCTCGGAGCGATGACAGCTATTTTTTTTAGATGCACAATTTCGAGCCTCGAACGCAGTGAGCGGCGAGTAACAGCTTACCACTGCCTCCAAGCGCTTGCTTGGCTATTGTCAAGTACCATAATTTATGATATACTTCACTCAATAAATCTTATTTTGTTCGTATTATTTTTGTTGTTCATATTAACCCGTTTTGGTTAAGGCAATATTTTTAATTACGGACATTAAAATTGAAAATATTAAAAAAAAGAGGTTTTCCCGGATATTGACAGCCTCTCTAAAAAACGGGAATTATATATGACAACATTTTTTTTCTTTTTAATATGCTGTGCGGCGGCGGTTGCGGAACTTGCTTTGTTTTTTGCTGGGGCTAACATGAAGTACCCTACGAAAACAAAATTTGCGGCAATCTTCGCAGCGATGGCCGCGGTTGCGTTTGGTTTGTGGATCGCTTACAAAGCGCTTCCTGAGCCAAGCGGCTGCGCCAATACTGTCTTCATTCTCATGGAGGCGGCATTGGGAATCTTTCTATTCATCGGTCTGCTTCAGACCCGTTTAGTAAGATTCGTCATCGGCATTGTAGTAGCAATACTACTTTGCCGCGGCGCCTATTGGTTATTCTCAATGGGCGTTGCCGATGGCAGCTTTTTGGGGAGCTTGATAGCAGCGGCGATAGTTATCGTGGCTGTCATCTTAGCTTTCGGGGCAATCCTGAAGCTGAAGAAGCTCGCCAAGTAGAAAAACGCGGGACCCGTTTCTGATTTATCAGAGACGGGTCTTGTCGTTATTGCGCTTATCTATCTTGATTTTACGAGACTAAGGCATATATCCGCAGATAGGTGCGATTTCGGAGGTATGCCCATGGAATTATATTTGTTTTTCGCTTTTTTGTTGCTTTATATCATAACCGCCTACACGCTTCCGCGGCGTTTGCAACGCAAAATTTGGACCACGGCGTTTATTGTCTCTTTTGCGGTAACTTCGGCATCGATTGGTTTTGTGCGCCTCAGCCGTCAAGATGTTATGCTGGACGCCAACCAGCTCAACTGGTATTATGTGTTGTTTTTGTTTGGCATGATTTCGGTGGCGCTGGGGATTTTTAATTTGTGGATGTACCGCGGCGCGCTATGGCAAATTTTGTTTCAGTCAACAGAAGACAGCGATGATGAAAATGATTGAATTTTTGCAAATTAATTCTAATATATTCGCAGGCTAATTCATAAAATGAGGAAAATATCATGAAATGTGATTGTGAAAAAGAAAAATGCAATTGCGGTCACGATGATTGCAATTGTGATAAAGATGGCTGCAAATGTGGCTGTGGCTGCGGTTGTGGTTGCGGTTGCAAGTGCGGCAAGCTGGCGGCGGTTTTGCTGTTGGCTTTGGGCATTGCTCTGGGCGGATTCTTCCCCGGATATTATTACTATCAGGCCAAAATCAATGCTAATTCCGTAACCGTAAAAGGTTTGGCGGAAATGGACGTTAAGGCTGATTTGGCCATTTGGAATTTGCGTTTTGTGATTATTTCTGATGATTTGAGCGCGGCGCAACAAAAAATTACGGCTCAGCGCGGCGTTATTTATAAGTTTTTGACCGAACAGGGCTTTAAGTCTGAAGAAATCAGCGACGGCCGGATAGAAACCAATGACCTGATGGCTAATCCGTACCGCAACACTACCGACATGACCTCGCGTTTTATTGTTAATCAGACGATAACCGTGCGCTCGGCCAATGTTGAACTGGTTGACAAAGCGGTGCGCCAAAACGGCGATTTGGTTGCTGCCGGCATTATTCTGGACAATCAATACAGCTCGCCGGTTTCTTATATCTTCACCGGATTGAATCAGATCAAACCGCAGATGTTGGAACAGGCCACCAAAAACGCCGCCGCCGCGGCCGCGGAGTTCGCCAAAGCTTCTGACAGCAAAGTTGGCAATATTCGCCACGCCAGTCAGGGTGTGTTCTCTATCTTGCCACGCGAGCAGGGCGGCAATGAATCCGAGGCTCAGTCAATTGACAAGACGGTGCGGGTTGTTTCCACTGTTGAGTATTGGTTGGATTAAGTAGGCGAGGCTGCCGAAGCCGGCAGGGGCATAAGCAAGAATTTACTCGCCGCTCACTGCGTTCGGGGCTTGGAATGGTGCGCTATCAGACTCCTGCCCTTGATTTCAAGGGAAGGTAGGGAAGGGTTTAAAATAAAGACTGTCATGCCTCTTTGCGGAAGCATTCTTCCGCAAAGTCAAGGCATCTACCGTGCTGTTAGAATGTATTATCAGCACGGAAGATCGCTTGACCTCGGGCGA
>CAKQKH010000031.1 GCA_934248075.1 uncultured Alphaproteobacteria bacterium
ATATTTATCAAATTCTCGGTGAATTCCTGACGATTGGTAATGATTGAATAATTATTCCCTAACTCCGCAGTAAAAGCTCTAATACTTTTTAAAGCGCCGGCGATTTCTTTAAGACTCTGAGCAATATCGCTTTGATTACTCCAATCAACGGTATTCAACCCCAGCGCGCCGGCCGACATATCCTTACCATTAACATTCAAATCGGCGTCGCCTTTTTCATTAAACCGCACGTTCAGTTTTTCATTTTTGAGCAGATTTACTCCCTTGTATGACGAATCTTTGATGATTGTGTCATACTGTGTCAAGATATTTTGGTAGGGTGTCGAATCGTAATAAAAACCTAGGCTATTGGGCGTTTCTGGTACGATATTGTTCCAGTCAATGTGAGCCTGAGAGGAGGTTTTGGTGAACTCGGTCATTGATTGCATATTATCTATGGTTAGAAATTTATCGCTCGGTGATTCACTAGTTTTTTGATATCCGTTTGACACGAAATTTTGTTCTTGCCCTTGATGAAAAATATTAATTTGGCTGCCGGCGGCAATGTCAATTTTATTTGTTTTGCTGGTATTGCCTCTATCATAGTATAACCAAGAATTATCAGTGATTTTGAAATTAAGTCGTGCCGAACTTTTGATATTTACGGTGTTGCCGCAATAATTTGCATATCCCCATAAACTTAGAGGTATGCCGTCTTTTCCTTGCTCAACATTTAAGGTTCCGGAGATGTTTAGGGTTGAATCGTTTAAGATGCCGGCCGCGTCTCTGCGATCTGATTTGACATTGACCGTTGCGCCGGCGGCGATGTTGGTGGTGGCGTTTATCCATGTATAAATGGCGGCTCCGCTTGAAAAGTTAGTGTCCGGAAGCCAGATATCCGTGGTGCTATCGCTTAAATAGTTAATTACGCCGCCGTCGTGGGCAAAGGTTCCGCTAACGTAATAGCCGGTGCCTTCTATTCGGTTGTGGCCGGTGACATTAATTGTGGCGCCAGTTTCGTTGGTTTTTATGGCGGCTGATGCAGCTCCAGGAATGGGATTTTGAGTTTGCCGCATATTGATGTTAATGTTGTTAACAGTGGCGCTGGAGTTTATTTTAGTTAAATGTATAGCGTTTGTTCCTATTTCTGAGGCGGTTGAGTCTAATGATATTTGCAAATCAGAAACTAAAGTGTTATCGGCTAAAAGAATACATGATTCATTGCGTGTTGAGGTTGAGACAAAATTAATTTGTGAGATTTTTTGACTGCCGGTGTAGCCGGTAAAATATTCGGTGCCGACTAATTTCTGTCCGGCTTGAAGTCTTATACCTCTACCCGTAAAATAATCGATTTGGCCATAAACACAGATAGTTTCCTTGCCGGCGGCGACGGCGTCTTTAAGTTCTTGCGCCGTGGTGACCACTGCGCCGTTGGCGCCGACTTTTTCCTCAAAAAAAGCTTTGGGCGGTATGGTGTTGGTTTCTAAAGCGGAGGTGGCAACCGCTGCGGCCTGTTCAAGGAATGTCGCGCCGGTTTCTAAGGCCGTGGTGGCGGTTTTGATAGTGCTGACCGCTTGCCCCATGGAGTCAAGAAGCGCGTCAAGGTCGTTGGCGCGGTTATTAAGATTTCTGGCAGTGTAATAAGAACTGGGATTGTCGATTGCCGAATTAACCTTGTTGCCGGTGGCGAGTTTGTTTTGGGTAGCGCCAACCGTCCTGCTGATGTTCTGCAGGCTCAACAAATTGTTCCGCATACTTGCGGTGAGGCTGATGTTGCCGCTCAATTTACCTTACTCCGACTTTCATTAACATACGACATTATGGTATATTGACGATAAAAGCCAAGCCGTTCCCGCAGTTTTCAACAAGATATTTTGCAAAATTGCTACAAAAATGACCAATTCATCGGAAAAATGGAAACAGCGTTATCCTTTGGCGCTGATCATTGTGCGAAAAGCGTTGAGGATAGCGATGATTGAGACTCCGACATCGGCGAAAACAGCGGCCCAAATTGAAACATCGCCAAACGCGCCAAGTCCCAAAATTAGAAATTTTACAGTCAGAGCAAATATAATATTTTGACGAGCAATGCCGACAGTGCGGCGGGCAATTTGAATCGCAGTGCGTAATTTGGCTAGGTTATCGTCCATAATTACAACGTCGGCGGCCTCTATTGCGGCATCTGATCCGATACCGCCCATGGCAATGCCGACATCTGCTCTGGCCAGACTGGGGGCATCATTGATACCGTCTCCGATAAAGGCGACTTTGCCGGTGGCATCGCTCAGACATTGCGCAATTCGGGCAACTTTATCTGCCGGCATAAGCTCGCTATAAACCTGATCTATTTTTAGTTTGCGCGCAACATTTTGAGCAATGGCTTGGCGGTCTCCGGTCAGCATGATTGTTTGATTAATGCCAATGGCGCGCAAGTCGGAAATTGTGGCCGCAGCTTCGGGCTTGAGTTGATCGCGGATTAGTAAATATCCGGCATATTGGTTGTCTATGGCGACATATATTGGCGAGCCGATAGACCTTACGGCAGGAACATTTAGGTGCAAAGAGGACATGAGGCGTCGATTGCCGACGTGTACCGAGTGTCCGTCCACAATGGCACGGACGCCTAATCCGGCAAGCTCTTCAATGTCGCCGCCTAATCGGGATAAATCCAGCTTGCGGCCATAGCGCTGTTTGACAGACAAGGCAACCGGATGAGGTGAATGGGCCTCGGCATAAGCGGCGTATTCCAGCAGCTGTTTGGCGGTTGTTGATTGGGGAACAACCTTAACAACGACAAAACGGCCAAAGGTGAGGGTTCCGGTCTTGTCAAACACCAGACAACGGGTTTGAGCCAAAGACTCCAAATATACACTGCCTTTTATCAAAATTCCTTGACGCGAGGCGGCTCCGATACCGCCAAAAAAACTTAAGGGTACGGATATCACCAGAGCGCAAGGGCAGGAAATGACCAAAAATGTGATAGCGCGATAAATCCAGATGTTAAAATCAAGAGAGCCTAATAGGGGCGGACAAACAGCCAGCCCGATAGCCATAAAAACTACGGTGGGGGTATAATAGCGGGCGAATCTGGTAATCAGATTTTCAACG
Source organism: uncultured Alphaproteobacteria bacterium (assembly GCA_934248075.1). Lineage (GTDB taxonomy): Bacteria > Pseudomonadota > Alphaproteobacteria > RF32 > CAG-239 > CAZU01. Next base: position 3,088 of record CAKQKH010000031.1, read on the forward strand.
TGAGCTTTTTGAGCGGAAGCGTTTTCTACCAGTTGTAAAATTTTGGCAACGGTTGAGTTGGTGTAAAGGCTGGTAACTTTTGCCTCTAAAACTCCGCTTAAATTAACACAGCCTGAAACAATCGAATCGCCACGGCTGACCGCGCGAGGCAGAGATTCGCCTGTGAGCGCCGCGGTGTCAATATCTGAAGATCCTTTGGTGATGACGGCGTCTAAAGGAATCCGTTCTCCGGGGCGAATGAGGATAATGTCATTAATATTAACTTGTTCCGGAGAAACAGTAATGATTTTGCCGTTTTGCAACAAATTGGCGATGTCCGGTCTGATGTTCATTAAAGACGATATGGATTTACGGGAGCGATTAACCGCATAAGTTTGAAAAAATTCTCCGACTTCATAAAACAGCATAACCGCCACGGCCTCGGGATATTCTTTGATTGCAAAGGCGGCAAGAGTGGCAATGGTCATGAGCAAATTTTCATCAAAAATTCGGCCGTTGAAAATATTGCGGATAGATTTGCGAATAATCGGGGTGCCGACGATTAAATAAGATGCTACCAGCAAAATTAAAGCATAGTGAGTTGGCAGCGGAGCGGCTAAAGCGGCAAAAAACAGCACTCCGGAAATGATGATTTTATATAAGCGTTTTTTTAGAGCATTTGACATTTAATAAATCTCGCAGTCAGGTTCAATTTTGGCAGCTAAACGACGAATTTCTTTGAGCGTGGCTTGTTCTTCTCCGCAAAAATCAATGGCGAGTTTTTGAGTGATGAAGCTAACGCTGACAGAAATCACATTGTCCAGTTGCCGGATGGCATTTTCCAGCTCGGCGGCACAGTTGGCGCAGTCTAGGTTTTCGATGGTGTAGGTTTTTTGCATGTCGGCCTCGATTAAACGATTAAATATATGTTTAATTGTATTCAGAAAATAGCTGATTGTCAAGAGCAAAGTCTATTTGGGACAGCGCATGTCAAAAATATCATCAACCGCCTTGTGCAGTAATTGAGCCTCAGGCGAATCCGACAAGGTATAAAACATTTCTTTGCCATCGCGCCGGCTCTTGAGAAAATTAGCTTGACGCAGGAGTTTGAGGTGATGAGAAACAGCCGGCGAACTCATATTTACGGCGGCGGCGATGTTATTGACGCATTCTTCACAGTGGCACAGCAACCACATTATTTTGAGACGCGAAGGGTCGGCAATCAGAGCAAAAGTGTCGGATACTCTTTCAAACGCCGAAGGTTTGGGCATATGCGTCAGCATATCTTCAATATTGGTATGGTGATGATGCAGTTCATTCATGGCATTATCCTTTAGTGGCGACAGGGAGCGAAAATATCCAGCTCCGGTTGGTAAAGGGTGGTTACGGTATTCATAAGCCCAAGCACGGAATGAAAAATATTGTCATGCGAGAATCGCAGTGTGGAAGCGTTTTGGCGCAAGCAATGTTCGTCAATGTTGTCATTGCGTTTTTGGGTGTCGGACATCCATAATAAAAACGGAATTTTGATTTGGGAGTCAGGAGCAATGCGATACGGCAGTCCGTGTAGATAGATGCCGTTTTCACCCAAAGACTCACCGTGATCGGAGATGTAAATAAGGCTGCTTTGATATTGCGGATGTTGTTTTAGGATATCTATGACAGAAGATATGATGTGATCTGTATATAAAATGGTATTGTCATAGGTGTTGATGATTTGTTCTTGAGAGCAATTTTGAATATCGGCGCTGTTGCATGCGGGAGTGAATTTTTTATATTGATCAGGGTAGCGTTTATAATATGTGGGGCCGTGGCTACCCATGGTATGAAGAACGATTACGGAATTTTGCTTTAGGTTGCTGATTTTGTCGTCTAAACCGGAAAGTAAGGCATCATCTTGACAATAGCGGCTAAAACAATATTCGCCGCCGGTTTGGGTAACGTCTTCATAGGCCACGCGGTCGCAGACACCTTTGCAACCATCGTCATTTTCGCGCCAAAACACATGATTGCCGGCTGATTGCAGAATATCTACCAGATTTTGGGTGTGGCGAGCGTCATTAACCTTGAATTGGGAGCGCTCCTGATGTGAAAATATGCAAGGCAAAGAAACCGCGGTGGCAGTGCCGCATGATGAAGTATCGACAAAAGTAATGATGTTTTGTTTGCTCAGTTCGGGGTTGGTGGGGCGATTATATCCATAAAGAGCAAAGTTTTGAGCGCGGGCTGTTTCTCCTACAACCAAAACCAGAAGTTTGATTGCGGCATTGTCAGCGGAGGCGGTATGCGGATTGGCATCTAAAATCAAAAATTTGCGCGTTGCTTGTTTCTGAAGTTTGTAATATTTGTTGACAGAATAAAGATAGTTGAAGGTGTTAACCAATTTGCGGATTTCACGATTGTTGCGGCCAAATGAGACATATTCTTTATAAGTGAATGGGGCGCAACAAGCGATGATGAGCAAACATATCAATATTTGTTTGAGCCTTTGCCATATGTCTTTTAGAATACCGGAATATTGAATCTTGGTGCGGATTAGAAATATGGCCGGAATAATTGCCGTAACAATAAACCAGATGATGAATGAGCCGGTAATCAAATCAGTGGCCTCACGGGTGTTGGTCTCAATAATGTTTTGATACATCTCGGCATCAATAAATACACCCAGTTTAAACATGGCATAGTTGGCCGCCGCCGAAACGAACAAAAATGCAATTAGCAGAGGTTTGGCCAGATATGGCACAATTATGATACTGAAAAAAATAATCAGAGGAACACACAAAAACACCGGCAGAGATAGCAAAAACAAAGCGGTTGAACAGTTATTAATATCCAGATTTTCATAGATGAAATTTCCAAACCCCATATTGAGGACAAGCCCAAAGTATAGGGCGGTTAGCAAAATTAGTTTTTGTGAAGATATCTGAAAAGAAAATTTCTGCATTTTATAGTTCCGTAGTTTTTATAACAGATGAAACGATAGTCGGATATGTTATTAAATACAAGCAATATTTGTCAGTAAGATATATTTTTTGTTGACAAGGGGGAAAGCTTAATTTATAAGAGGCACAGATTGTGCCGACATAGCTCAGTTGGTAGAGCTACTGATTTGTAATCAGTGGGTCGGGAGTTCAAGTCTCTCTGTCGGCACCATTAATAAGCCTCCCTTGCGGAGGTTTTTTTGTTGCAATAACTTATCCTGAAACTAAACGAGAAAAATTTTATTTTGCAGATATTCTTATTGACTGAGCTTTTTATTGCACTTATATTATGGAAAGTTTGATTGAAAAAGGATAAAAAATGGCATACAGCACCAAAAGAGTATTAAAAAAGGCCATATCTTGGGCAGGATTGTTTTTCTTTGCGGTGGCAGCGTATATGCTGTATCATCAGTTATCAAGATACAGTTTGTCTGACATTAAAAACGCGTTGTTCTCAATTCCGGCGCATAATTTGGGGCTGGCTTGTTTGGCATCTTTGTGCGGATATGTCGCGTTGTCATCGTATGATTATTTGGCTTTGCGCTATATCAAACGTAAATTGGCGCCGTGGAAGTGGATTTTTGCCGGTTTTATCGGCTTTTCGGTCAGCAATAATGCCGGCCACGCTATTGTGTCCGGCGGTACAATTCGGTATCGCTTATATACTCGTTGGCGTTTTCGGGGAACAGAAATTGTGCGGATGGTGACTTTTTCGGGGTTCACCTATCTGGTTGCTTGTTTCTTTTTGATTATCGTTGGTTATTTTCTTACTCCCAATCACGCTTTCGGCGCCGGTTCGGTTTCTAAATTGACAACCGAGATTGTGGCGCTGATATCGGTTTTGGGGTTGATGATTTATTTTGGCGCCAGTATATTTTATAAGAAACCGATAATAATAAAAGGGGTGGAGTTTGATATTCCGTCATTGAGAATGGCTTTGGCGCAGGTGTTTATTGGCGCGGCCGATATCTTGATGGCGTCATTGGTGCTGTATTTTGCTCTGACGGCGTTTATTGACATCTCATTTGATACTTTTATGGGGGTATTTATTATTGCGCAGGTTTTGGGCGTGTTTAGTCAGGTTCCCGGCGGGCTGGGCGTGTTTGAGGGCTTGTTTATGTTTATTATCCCCGGCGATCATAACCATGCAGTGCTGTTCGGCGCATTAGTTGCCTATCGCATTATATATTATCTGCTGCCTTTGCTGGTTTCAGGTATTATGCTGTTTAGTTATGAAGGGTATTTGCGTTTTGTAAAAAAACAGCGTCTGGAAAAGCTGAAAATATATAATGCTGAAAAAATGAAAGAAATGTAATAAAAACGCTGCCAAATTCCGGCAGCGTTTTCATTATCCGTTGTTGCCAAGGTAATCGTTAACCTGTGAAACAAAATAATCTTGCAGACTTACCGGATCAGAGGTCATATTTTGGAGGCTATCCAGTTTTCGGTAGCCAAAGGCGGCGCCGTCATTAATTCTCACCAGGACAACCTCTAAAGGTTTAGATAAGCTGTAAGTGGTGATGAAATTATTTTCCTGATCATTTTGGTAGTTAATCAGAAACATATTATATTCATTAATGAAATTTTGGTCATAAATTTTTTCTATCATTTCAATCGCGGCGGCACAAGTATAGCAAGGCTCGTTATTGAAAAAAACGTAAATAATTGATTTGTCATAATTGGCGCGCGCGGCGGCAAAATATTCCTGCATGTTGTTTGTGGGCATGTAACCGTCTGTTGCCGCTACTTGCGCTTGGGCAGGAAGAGCAACCAACAAGATGAGAGCAAATATCAGTGAACGCATTGTAATCCTCCAATCAAAGCGGAGAGCAAGCCTCCTTAAGCCAATTTTGGGTGTCAGCATCAAGCAGCGGGCTGATAGTTTGCCATACTTGCTGATGATAATGATTAAGCCAGTCCAATTCCTGATCGGTTAAGAGATATTTATTAATCAGGCGTTTATCAATAGGCACCAAAGTTAAAGGAGCAAATTTTAACATCGGACAAGTTGGCGCAGGCATGTCATCGGCTATGACATAAAACAAATTTTCAATTCGGATACCATATTGGCCGGCAACATAATAGCCTGGTTCAATAGATGTAACATGGCCAACTTCCAAAGGATATTTGCCTCGTCTGGAAAGCGATACGGGGCCTTCGTGTACGTTGCCGTAAAGACCGACGCCATGTCCGGTTCCGTGATTGTAATCTTTGCCAAAGCGCCATAATTGACTGCGAGCAATGGTGTCAACGGCCAGACCAGATGTTCCGATTGGAAATTTGGCGGAGGCGGCGGCGATGTGAGCCTTTAGCACTTGAGTAAAGCTGGCAATGATTTCATCAGGCGCATTGACAATAGCTATAGTTCTGGTGATGTCTGTGGTTCCGTCAAAATATTGAGCGCCGCTGTCTAATAATAAAACCGAACCGGCTTTTAGCTCTGAATTTGTCGATGGCGCTGGTTGGTAATGAACAATGGCGCCGTTGGCTCCAAACGCGGCGATAGTGCCAAAACTCAAGTCTTGGAAGGCTTTGTTTTGCGATCGGAGAGCATATAGTTTATCAACTACGGAAAGTTCGGTTTGACCTTGCCAGTTGTGTTCCAGCCAATATAAAAATTTGCACATGGCAACGGCATCGCGTTGGTGAGCGTTGCGAAAACATTGCAATTCTATCGGGTTTTTGACTGCTTTCCAGCCAAGAATGGGATTGGCCAAATTACAAACCCAAATTTTGTGTTTTTTCATCAGGTTTTGAATTTTTTTGGGGGTGTCATTAGCAGAAAGCCCAATATCTTTGCCTTTGTAAAGCGTGAGCTCGGCTTCAATCTTTGATAAATCGTGAGTAAACAGGCTGACTTCGCCGTCTTTGTTGACCAGAGCAAACGCGCGTAGCACCGGAGTGTGAGGCAGAAGATTTGATCTTAAATTTAATAACCATGATACGGCGTCAGGTTCGCTGATGAAAAAGGCTTCCAATTTGTTTTTGGCCATGAAATCGGTCAGATATGAAATTTTTTCTTCAACCGTGATGCCGGCAAACTCAAGGTCGTGTTCAAATATCTCAGCGGTCTGGGAAGAGAGGCGCGAACCGAGCAGTTGATCGTCATCTTCAATAAACCGATGCTTTTTGAGAGTGCGGCTCCAAAAATCAACCTCGCTGACGGAATGGCACCAAGGGTCATAGGCAATCTTCAGGGGAGCGTCGATGTTCTTTTGCAACCAAGAACCAACGCTATCGGTGGTGCAGATTATTTCTACTGATTTTTCGGCTACTTCTTGTGCGGCCTGAAGCTCATAGCGGCCGTCAACCAGTAATACAGCGTGATCTTGAAAAACCACTAAAGTTCCAGCAGAACCTGAAAAACCGCAAAGTTCATAAATTTTGTTTTCTTCCGGCAGTGTGGCTTCTTGGGTTAAAAACATATTGCCGCGAGTTACAATATAGGCATCTAGGCGGTGTGAAATAAGTTCATTTTGCAAATCTTGAAGTGTCATGTTGTTAAACCTTTTGCATGAGAGCGGCGCGCCAATTATCCAATTCATAAAGTTTGAGTAAGCGCAATCCTTGTTTTTGGTGTTCGGATATTACCCAGTCGCTTTGGTTATCAACAAAACCGGAAAGCACGGCGTATCCGCCGGAGATTAGAGATTGAGCCGCGTCGGGTGCCATTTCTAGGAGCGGGCGCGCTAAAATGTTAGCCAGAATCAAATCATAAGGAGCATTGTTTTTAACTATTTGAGCCTTATAACCATCGCTTTGAGCGGTTTCAATCCGCGAATCGAGGTTGTTATTTTGGGCATTGCTGCGCGTTACCAAAACGGCTTCATCGTCAATATCTACCGCGGTTATTTTGGCGTTTGGCCATAAATTTGCCGCAGCTAACGATAAAATTCCCGAGCCGGTGCCAACATCTAATATATTATGCGCAACAAACTCTTGATTATGCAAATCACTAAGTGCCTGCAAGCAGGAGCGGGTGGTCTGGTGATCTGATCCGAAAGCCGTTGCCGCATATATTTGCAATGGGATTTTAGTGGTTTGCGGAGCTTGATTTTCATGAATGCCGTAAATGCAAAAATCGGCAGTTTCAAAAGGAGCAAATTTTATTACATAATCTTTGAGCCAATTACTGCTTTCTAATTTTTTGACAGAGTAGGGCGGCAAAGTTATATTGGCGGCTTGAGCGGCTGTTAACATTTCAGCTTCAGAGAACTCGCCTGAACAATATCCGACATATTCGTCTTGGCCGTTGTCGGCGTAGTTTTGAGCGGTTACTTCAAAATATTCGGTTAAAAAAGATTCAAAATTTTCATCTGCTTGTTGGGGCGGACAAAAGGTGATTTGCCAACAACTGCTCATCATGTCAAGAGTTATCCCTATTGTTATAAAATTATTTACTAAAGCGAGTTTATAGTATAATAATTAAAAATAAATTTAATTCTGTAAATAGAGGCTGCAAATGAAAAAAATAAGTGTGTTATTGTCTGTGATGATGCTTTCCGGCTGTTTTAGCGCCGGAGATTACAATGTTTTGCCTCAACGCAACGATATTTTTAAAGTCTGGAACGGGTATCGGATCTCGTTTTATGACAATGACGCTCCGCAGCTGATGAAGACAGAAAAAATTGAAGAAAACAATTTCAAGCCCAATGTTGCGCAAACAGTTGCTAAAGGCAATTCGGTGCTGAACAGCAAGGTTTATAAAAAAGACTATTTTGCGGAAGTTTATCTTAAGCCCAATAAAAACGGCGAACTTAACAGTTCTTCAGTTCCGGTTAAGTTGAGAGCGGATAAAAAATATAAAATTATCGGCGAGGTTGTTGTTGATGGCGAGACTTATCGCTTGATCCCCAGCGAAATGCCGGATTATGCGGTTTTGGTGCGCAAAAATGGCGATTTTTATCGACAAATCGGGCAGATAGACGGTAGCTATTTAGTTTTGGTTGATTCGGAGTTTTTCCCTTATCCGACAGATTTGCGCATGGTGGAGGTTAATAACGCTTCGGCAACACAAAGCGAGGCGGTTAACGGTTTTGACGTTAAATACGACGGAGTTAAATTGGATCGGGTTTGGTTTACATACTTGGATTACAGTCAGGGAAACAGCAACAGCGGTATGTTTAAGCAGATCAGTTTTCCAAATAAACCGGGGCTGATAAAAATAAACGATATCGGTTTCAGAGTGCTGGAGGCTGATGATAACCACATTACCTATATGGTTCTTCAATAAGCGCAAAGTGTTCTAACAAAGTGCGGCCCAAGTAAAAGTTTTGCGCGCTGTTTTGTCTTAGTGCAAAAAAATCTTGCGCTTGGGGTTTGCTTGTTGTATAAAGTCCCCGAGTTAAGATTTTTTAAGGAGTAAATAGATGTCTGGACACTCCCAGTTTAAGAATATTATGTATCGTAAGGGCGCGCAGGACGCCAAAAAAGCCAAGGTATTTGCTAAATTGGCTCGTGATATTACTATTGCGGCCAAAAGCGGTTTGCCAGAGCCGGATAAGAATCCGCGCCTGCGTTTGGCTATTCAGGCCGCACGCGCCGAAAGTATGCCCAAAGATAATATTGAGCGCGCTATTGCCAAGGCAACCCAAACCGCCGGTGGCGCAGATTATGTTTCTGCTCGTTATGAAGGCTTTGGTCCCGGCAAAGTTGCGATTATTGTTGAGGCTATGACTGATAATAAGAATCGTACGGCCGGCAACGTTCGCACCATTTTTGGTAAACGCGGCGGTGCTATGGGTGAGAACGGTTCGGTGGCGTTTAACTTTGAACGCATTGGTTTTATTGAATATCCGCTTACTACGGCTGATGCGGATAAGATGTTTGAAACAGCGTTGGAGGCCGGTGCCAATGATGTGATATCTGATGAAGAGCATCACGACATTGAAACCTTGCCTGATGATTTGGGCGCCGTAACCGAGGCTCTGGAAAAAGTCTTCGGCACGCCGTCGGCATCTCGTTTGGATTGGAAACCGATGGTTAAGACTGATATTACCGATGTTGAAACCGCACAGAAACTTCTGGATTTTATTGATGCTCTTGAAGATGATGACGATGTTCAGCGTGTATATCATAACGCCGAGATTTCCGAGGAAGTTATGCAAAAACTGAATCCTGAGGAATAATCTCAGTTTTTTGATGATTTAATCCGCTGTTGATTTATACTATCGGCAGCGGATTTTTTTGATAAGAGGTAATATGATCAGAATTTTAGGGCTTGACCCCAGTTTATCTTCTACCGGTTGGGGAATAATTGAAGTGGAGAGCAATCGTCTGCGCTATGTTGCCGATGGTTTTATTCCTAC
>CAKQKH010000032.1 GCA_934248075.1 uncultured Alphaproteobacteria bacterium
CTGACACCCTGATTACCCCGATAACAGACAGTTTGGTTGATCTCAGTGGCATTGCCGACCTCGATTCGTCCACCGGAGAATTAATCAACCCCGGCAATTACTCTCAATTTGTCTGGGAAATCAAAAAGAAATTAGCCGCCCGCGGCAAAGCCTACCTTAACTGGATTATTTGCGGCAACAAGATATCTTCAACTCGCTCGCGCAACAAAGCATTTGTGTTTGAAGCCCTTGAAAAGCTTGGCAAACTTTATGGTTTCAGATTTTACGATGGCCTAAAAGACCGCGTTATATATCGAGAACTGTTTTTGGACGGACTGACTGTGCTTGATATGCAAAGTGAACCCCTCAAACGCCGAATGTCCATTTCTCATTTGGCTGCCAAGCTGGAAATCAAAAATTTAGCCGAGTTTATCTGCCCATAACTCAACAATTATGCTTGTGTTTAGCGCCTTTAGTGTTAGAATCGTCGCCATCTGAGTTATTTAACCCCAAAGGAGCAATTATGATTAAAATCATCGCAACTGAACCTTATTCTGACCAAAAAATGGGTACTGCCGGTCTGCGCCGCAAATCTAAAGTTGTTACACAACCTAATTATGTTGAAAACTTTATGCAGAGTATTTTTAATGTAATCGGCGATCTTAGCGGCAAAACTTTTGTTGTCGGCGGCGATGGTCGATATTTTAACGATATTGCCATTCAAAAAATCATCAAAATGGCCGCGGCTAACGGCGCGTCCAAACTTATTGTTGGGCAAAACGGCTTTTTATCTACTCCGGCCGGCTCCAACATTATCCTGAAAAATCACGCTGACGGCGGCTTTATATTATCCGCCTCTCATAACCCCGGCGGCATCAATGGTGATTTCGGCATAAAATATTCCAACCACACCGGCGGACAGATTCCCAGCCATATCAGCGATCAAATTTATCAGCAAACTCTTTCGCTTAAAGAATACAAAATTTGTGATGTTCCGGATATTGACCTTTCTCAGCTCGGGCATCAGGAAATCTGTGGCATGTCCGTTGATGTCATCGATCCGGTCAAAGACTATGTTGAGATGATGGAAGGCATTTTTGATTTTGCCGCCCTAAAAAAACTGTTCCGGAGCGGTTTCACCATGCGTTTTGATGCCATGAACGCCGTTACCGGCCCTTATGCCCAAAAGATTTTTGAAGATATTTTGGACGCTCCCAAGGGTTCTGTTGTCAACTACAAACCTTTGCCTGATTTTGGCGGGCTTCACCCAGATCCCAACATGGTTTATGCCAAAGAACTTGTAAACTTTATGTTCTCCGACCAGGCGGCTGACTTCGGCGCCGCCAATGACGGCGACGGCGACCGCAATATGATTCTGGGCAAAAGCTTTTTTGTAACTCCCAGCGATAGTTTGGCCATTATCACGGATAACTTCAAATTAATCCCAGCCTACCGCGACGGTATTTTTGGTGTGGCCAAATCCGCCGCCACCTCAACTGCGGTTGAGCGCGTGGCTAAAGCCCACAATATTGGCTATTATGAAGTTCCAACCGGTTGGAAGTATTTTGTCAATCTGATGGATTCTCACCGCATCACCTTCTGCGGAGAAGAAAGCTTTGGCACCGGCTCGTCTCATATTCGTGAAAAAGACGGCATTTGGGCTGTGTTATTCTGGTTGAGCATTATTGCCGCCACAGGTAAATCCGTTGAACAAATTACTGAAGAATTTTGGCAAAAATATGGCCGCAGCTACTATGTCCGCTTTGACTTTGAAGGCGTTGACACTGCTGTTGCCGACAAACTCATGGCTGATTTGGAGGCAAAGTTGCCGTCATTGACCGGACAAAACTACGAAGGCTTTACAGTATCTAACGCCGGTGCGTTTGTTTATAACGATCCGGTAGATCACAGCTCCACCAAAAACGGCTTGGTTGTCCGCTTCAGCGATGGTTCTCGCATTGTTTATCGTTTGTCCGGCACCGGCTCAAGCGGCGCGACCATTCGTGTATATTTGGAGCGTTTCAGCAAGTCTGATTTGCGCAATGATCCACTCAAAATGCTAACCGAAATTTTCAAAATTGCCATGAGCATTTCTGAGATTCCGGAAAGAACAGGGAAACATCAGGCAGATGTTGTTACATAGAAACCTATATATCGCCGTTTTAACGGGCTTGTTGCTGGCATCGACCGATGCCGGCGCGGGTCTGTATGGTTTTGATAAAACCGCCCCCTACTCGCATGAAGAAAAAATTCTCCGCATGGATTATTTGCCTGATTCTATTCGCAATTATCGGGCGGCAATGCGTGATAATCTGTTGATGCTTATTGATTATGCTCGTAAACACAACCCTGATTTTCAAATTATCAGTCATGAAGGTCAGGAGCTGCTATATAAGAGTCGCTGGGAATATGAATTGGAAGGCTATAACCGTGTTCGCGCCCAAAAAGAAAACGCCAACGATCCGGTGTTTTTGTTCACCAAAGATTTGGGTAATCCGGAACCGCAACCCAACACTCCGCTCCAGCGCTATCTATATTCTGTCAACGCGGTTGTGCTGAATAATTATTATTGCGGCGCCGGACAAGAAGAAAAAATTACCGTTAATCATGGACTGGGCCACATTAGCATTGAGCAATGCGCCGATGAGCAGGAGCTGGATCGAGCCGTAGTTCGTTCATTATTGGATCAGCGTGCAATTTATCCGTTTGTTGATCGCCGGCGAGCCTTTCGTGATTTAGTCAGCCAACCGCTGATTAACGATTCTGCTCGCAATATTCATAATGTGCAAGCGGCCAAAAATATTGCATTTTTACTTGATGATCGTGATTTTTCCAGTGCCGAAAATATGGTTAAGGCCATTTCCGACAGCAACTTTGATATTGTGGTAATCAATCCGCTGTTTCATGCCCGACAAGCTTTTGATGCTGCCGATGTCCGTCGCATGCAATTCAAAAAAAATGGCGGCAAACGGTTGCTTATTGCGGAGATGAACGTATCAGAGGCCTCGCCGCAGGATTATTTCTGGAAAAATCGTTGGCACAAAGGCAATCCCTCCTGGCTGGTACGTGAATCTTTTGTAACCCCCGGAGCCTACATCACTCGTTACTGGGCTGAAGAATGGCAACAAATTATATCTCGTCATTTTAAGGATATTGTTGCCACCGGCTATGACGGAGTTTTTTTCACCGGTTTGCAAAACCATAATTACTTTGAACACCTTACCCCGCTTGAGTAATTGCCATGACTGAAGTTGAAGTATTAGAAATTTCCCGCGATGCTATTTTCACCTTGCTAAAGGTTGTAACCCCAATCCTTTCGGTAGCGCTTTTTGTGGGCCTTATTATCGGTATCTTTCAAGCTCTAACCCAGATTCAAGAGATGACTCTCGCTTTTGTACCCAAGATTGTGAGCGTATTTGTCGCCTTAATACTGTTGTTTCCGTTTATGCTCAGCCAAATGCGCACCTTAACCGAGGGCTTGTTCAACCGAATTGTCAGCGGCGGCTAGGCTAACCATGGCAGAGCTTCTCAACATAAACATATACCATTTTCTGATGGTTTTCTTACGCCTTGGCGCCGCCATAATGCTTATGCCTGGATTCATGAGTTCTTATGTCAACGCCAACGTAAGATTATCGATTGCACTTGCTTTATCGGTAGTTTTAATTCCGGCAATATCGCCGCATCTTCCGGCTCAACCGACAGATTTAGCCACGTTCATCGCTTATATTCTGCAAGAAATAGCCGTTGGCATTTTTTTCGGCGTGATTATGCAAATCTTATACGCGGCCTTATCTTTAACCGGATCTTTTGCCGGACAAGCTATTGGTTTTGGCAACGCCCAAATTTTTGATCCCACTTTTCAAACTCAAAGTGTGGTAGTTGAGACTTTTTTGAGCATTATCGCCTTAACCATAATATTTATAACTGACATTCATCATCTTATGATTTCTGCGGTTGTTGATAGCTATCACCTGTTTCCGGTGGGAGCGTCTCTTCCCTGGGGAGATTTTGCCAACCAGCTCAGCAGCTCGCTTAACGCCAGTTTTATTATGGGTTTTAAGATTGGCTCGCCGTTTGTGGCTTTTACCATTGTTTTTTATACCGGCATGGGTTTAGTGTCTCGCCTAATGCCGCAATTAAACATTTTTTTCTTATCCCTGCCTTTGCAAATATACCTTGGCTTGGGGCTATTGTTCATCACCACCCCGATGATAATATTGTGGTTCATACGATATTATGACGAGGGGTTGCACCAGTTTTTACACTAGGAGATAAAACATGGTAGCCCCTGAAGATGAAGACGAAGCCTCCAAAACCGAAGAACCGTCGGAACGAAAGATCTCCAAAGCCAAAGAAGAAGGCGACGTTGCCATATCGCAAGATGCCAAAAGCTTCATCATGCTTTTAGGAATGCTGTTTGTGGTCTGGCTGTTATTGCCATTTATGTTTAAATGGTATTACCAGCTCAGCATTAATTTTATTGAAAACGCCGGTCAAATAGAAATTACCCCCGGAACTTTTCGCTTGTTGCTGAAAAACAGCGTGCTTGGCCTCTTCAAAATTTTGAGTCTTCCATTTATAATTTTTATGGTTTTAGGTGTGTTTGCCAATATCGCTCAGACCGGTTTTATTTATGCTCCCAAAAAACTTGAGCCAAAATGGGACAAACTTAATATTTTTGCCGCCCTCCCCAATTTTATCAACATGAAAAAAATAGTTGAGAGTCTCAAGGGCATAATCAAAATCGTCGTCATTTCTTTTATTGCCATTTTGGTGGTAAAACCCTATCTCAAAAAAGTCGATCTGCTCCCCAGTATGGAGACCGTTTCTATTTTGGCCTTTATTCACAAAGTGGTTGTGCTTTTGTTGTTTACCGTTGTTATTGCCGTATTGGTTATCGCCGTTGCCGACTATATTTACCAAAAATACACCCACTTAAAGAAGCTGCGTATGACCAAACAAGAGGTCAAGGAAGAATACAAGCAAATGGAAGGTGATCCTCTGGTAAAATCGCGGATTCGCCAAATTCGGAATGAACGCGCCCGCCATCGTATGATGGAAGCCGTGCCAAAATCAGACGTGGTTATTGTTAACCCAACGCATTATGCTGTTGCACTAGAATATAAAATGGATAAAATGGACGCACCGGTTGTCACCGCCAAAGGTATGGACAACATAGCACTGCGTATTAAAGCCATTGCGGAAGAAAATGATGTTCCCATTGTGGAAAATCCGCCATTAGCGCGTGCCTTGTTTGCCTCTACCGAAATTGATCAGATGATACCGGAAGAACACTTTAAAGCCGTAGCCGAGGTAATTGGATATGTTATGCAGCTCAAAAATCAACAACCGGCCGGATAAGCTTCTGCAGGCTTGTTTGGTAAAACTGGCATTTGCATTGGTTTTGTTGACCATTGCCATAATTTTGCTGTTTTTGTATCCGCAATACCACCTTTACTTGATTGCCGCCACCGTAATATTATCAAGTTACTGCCTGCTCACCACCATAAAAACCCTTGATGCCGGAGAAGCTGCCATTTGCTACGGCGGATTTGCCAATGAAATTATCCGCAATGACTTCAAAGCGCGTCGAATAGAAAATCCGGCCGGCGAGTCCGTAATTCAAAATGATCCGGCCAAAGATCTGCTAAAATCCGAAACCGCGCTCAAATTTATTGGGCGTTATCTGGCAGAAGGCCCTGCCAACAAAGCCGCGCTTTATCGTCTGCAAACTGCTTACAAGAATCTCAGCTCTGAAAAAGTAACTTTATCCCTGATTCTTCACCCGACCAATGATAAAATTTTTAATGACATGGAATGGTTTGAAATTTCGGTTCGTCCAATTTACTTAAAGCGTCCGCAGATTTTTGACGGAGCCTTTTCCATTAGCCGCATTCGCAAAGAAACCTACATTTACTGGACCATCAACAACATTACCGCTGAAAAAAATATGGAACATATTTTCAAGGAAGAATGCGGTTCTCTGCATGACTTTTTAGATTATATGCCGATTGGACTTTACACGGTTAACAAAGACTACAAACTTGATTACGCCAACTACCGCATGGCTGAAATCTTAAACACTCCTTTGACTGAGCTGATGGGCAAAAATCTACCTGATTTTTTGGCCACCAATTCCACTCTTCCCGAGCATAAAGATTACTGGCAAGGCAATGTTTATTTTGTATCCGCCGACAACAACATTACTGAAGCTTTAGTCTTACAAACCAGTTATCGTGAAGATGACAAAATAAAAATGCGCGGCGCTGTAATCACCCAACTGCCTAGCGCCGGAGACCTCAAAAATCGCGTATCTGCGGCATCAGACCAAATCAGTTGGTTGTTTAATCACGCTCCGGTCGGAATTTTGTTCCTCAATCCAGAGGGGCGCATTGCCGATGGTAACGAAACGGCATTTAAGCTGTTTGATCGTCCGGCGACAGACATTATCAATCATCGGCTGGAGAATTTTATCACTGCTGAAGAAAGCAACAATTTGCGACGCGCAATGGATGACGTGTCCGCCCGACGCAAAGATGCCGTTAATTTTGATATTCATCTCAATCCCAATCGTCGTGACATTGTTGCTTCTCTTTATATCAGCGGCATGAAACACCTGCACGCGGCGACAGACAGTCCGACTGCCGGTTTTGTAATTTACTTGATTGATGCCACCAAGCAAAAATCCCTAGAATTACAATTTGCGCAAGCTCAAAAAATGCAGGCGGTTGGACAACTTGCCGGCGGCGTTGCCCATGACTTTAACAATCTTTTGACCGCCATGATCGGCTTTACGGATCTGCTGCTTCAACGCCATGGTGTCGGCGATCCGTCTTTTGCCGATCTTATCCAAATCAAACAAAATGCCAACCGCGCGGCTGGTCTGGTTCGTCAACTGCTGGCTTTCTCCCGCAAACAGCCTTTGCAACCCAAGTTGATTGACGTTACCGATAATTTTGCCGAACTCAGCCATATGCTGAAGCGTATTCTTGGTGAACAAATCACCCTCAAATTCCGTCACGGTTCGGATTTAGGCTACATTCGGGTTGATCCGATTCAGTTCTCCCAAGTTATCATCAATTTGGCCGTCAACGCCAAAGACGCCATGAACGGCAACGGAACCTTATTGATTTCCACCCGCACTGAAGCCTTGACTGAGCCATATCAATTTGGTGATGACACCGTTAATCCGGGAGAATTTGTGGTTGTAGATGTTACGGACAGCGGCTGTGGCATTCCTCCGGAAAACATGAGCCGAATCTTTGACCCCTTTTTCTCCACCAAAGAAAACATTGTTGGTTCAGGCACCGGCCTTGGCCTGGCTATGGTTTATGGTATTGTCCGCCAAACCGAGGGATTTATTAAAGTTGACAGCGTAGTTGGACGTGGCACCACTTTTTCCATTTATCTGCCGCGTTTTGAAAGCAACAATGAGACCGAACAAGCCACCGACAACAAAGAAGTCATCACCGGACACGATGGTCAAACCATTTTGCGAGTTCAGGAAAAGATTCCCGCGCCATTGAACATAAATCAAAAAATCATTGTCGGATTGAATGTATCTAACACCATTGATCGCACTCACACCGCACCAGCCAAACCCGCTCGAATTCTGTTTGTCGAAGACGAAGATTCCGTGCGCACTTTTGGTATCAGAGCGCTGCAAAAAAAAGGCTATGATGTGGTCGGTTGCAACTCTGGCGAAAACGCCCTTGAGTATATTGAAAAAGACAGCCGATTTGACCTCTTGCTCACCGATATGGTTATGCCCGGAATCAGCGGAGCTGAACTGACTAAAGCTCTAAAAGAGCGCCTCCCGAGCTTAAAAATAATTTTGGCCTCAGGTTATTCGGAAGAAATTGTCCGCCAAGAACTTGATAATTTTGATGATTTTGATTTTATAACTAAACCATACAGCTTAGGTGACTTGACAGCCAAAGTTTTTGATGTCTTAAATAGGAACTAAGATGTCTAAGAACAAGTCAAACATAATTCAACTGGCGCTGGATTTTCCGCATCGCCCTAGTCTGGGAAGAGAAGATTTTTTGGTTTCGCCGTGCAATCAGGAAGCCGTGGCCCTTGTAGAACAATGGCCAAACTGGCCATATTTTGCCTTGTGCATATATGGGCCAACCGGCAGCGGCAAAACTCATCTGGCCAATGTGTTTGCCAATAATGTCGCTAATCTGACTAACTATCCTTACCGCATTCCTTTTATTCGTTCTGAGCAACTCAATATTGACAAATGTCATGAGTTGTTTGAGCAAAACCGCTGTCTGGTGGTCGAGGATCTCCAAAATCTTCAAGATGAAGAAGCTCTGTTTCACCTATATAATATGTATCGTGATGAGGGCGGCAACATTTTATTTACGTCTAATTTGGCACCGGCCAGACTTAGCTTTCAGCTGCCTGACCTGCGGTCCCGCATGAACATTGTTCCCACGGCCGAAATCAAAAGGCCAGATGATGAATTACTTTCGGCGCTGCTGATTAAATTATTTGCGGATCGCCAGATTATTCCAACTCCTGAGATAATAAGTTATATGCTTGACAACATGCTCCGCTCATTTGAATTCGCCCGCAAACTCGTAACTGAGGTTGACAACGTTTCTCTCCGGCGCAAAAGAGCAATCACCATACCGGTTGTCAAAGAGGCTCTGAACAATCTTACGGCTGCCCCTCAGCAAGGATCTCTTTTTTGATTCTGAAAGTGATAGAAAACCGCCAGACTCCCTAATCACCAGCGAGGGCGGATAGTGGAATTTATAGAGTGATTTGAAAGGCGGCGACACCGGAGTTTACAAGATAGTAAATGAGGATGTCGCCATCCTGCGCAAATTGCTCTAGAAAACCACTAGATGGCCTCGCCTACTTGCACAATCTTCAGCGAGGGCGGATAGTGGAATTTATAGAGTGATTTGAAAGGCGGCGACACCGGAGTTTACAAGATAGTAAATGAGGATGTCGCCGT
>CAKQKH010000033.1 GCA_934248075.1 uncultured Alphaproteobacteria bacterium
TACTGACGCCAAACAACCGATAGCGGAGCGGTTGGCGCAAATTCATAAGGCATTGCGCGACGTGATTGAGCTTTATCGTCCTGATGAGGCCGCAATTGAACAAGTTTTTCTTAATAATAACGCCGTATCCACCATAAAACTCGGAATGGCACGTGGTGTTGTGATAATGGCGCCGGCCTTGTTTAATATTCCGGTAACCGAATATGAGCCTAATAAGGTCAAAAAAGCGGTGGTTGGTGTTGGCAAAGCCGAAAAATCTCAGGTCGAGACAATGGTTAAAATTCTTCTTCCGGGTTGCCAACCTAAAAATAATGACTCATCTGACGCGTTAGCTATTGCAATTACGCATAATTCTTTCAGGCGAGGTCGTATAACGACCCATCTAGAGGCATTTGGTGCGGTCTCGGAAAATTCATGTACTACTAATGTACACTAAAATTTTCCTCGCCTTCCAAATACCTCTATCTGTGCCATTCTCCAACCTCGCTATAAATAGTGCAAATTAGCCTTTCCCCTTGACTGGGCTGCCGCCGCCGGCAGGGGCATTCTCAAGCTACTACTCGCTTGCCCACTATGTTCGGCGCTCGGGATTGAGTTGGTATATGGCGTATTTCATCATCTTCAGTTCGGTTTTTGTTCTTAAGTGCAAAAAGCGCTTGTTTTGGGCGAGCTTTTTGTTTAGGATTGTTAAAAAGATTAATTTGAGGATTATATGAATGATTGCAAAATTGCGCGGTTTGATTGACGGAATCGGAGAAGATTCTTGCGTCATAGATGTGAATGGCGTCGGTTATTTGGTTTTTGCGTCCAGTAAGACCTTGTCAAAGCTGGCAAGGGGCGCAGAAGTTTCGTTGTTGATAGAAACCGTGGTGAGGGAAGACAGTATTTCGTTGTTTGGCTTTTATGACGCTTGGGAAAAAGAATGGTTTAATACTTTAACCAAAGTTCAGGGCGTGGGTTCTAAAGTGTGTTTGGCGATTTTGTCAGTGTTATCTCCGTTGCAATTGGCGCAGGCAGTGTCCGCGCAAGATAAAAATTCTTTTACTCGCGCCAGTGGCGTAGGACCTAAATTGGCTGCGCGGATTGTTACTGAACTTAAAGATAAAATCGTAACTGTTCCAACAATGGACATGGCGAAAGATTTGGATATGAACATGACAACGCAAGAAGATGCCGACGAAGTTGCTGATCTAGTTACCGCGCAGGAAAGTGATCCGGACAAAATGGAAGATGCGATTTCGGCATTAGTAAATTTGGGATACCAGCGGCTGGAGGCATACAAGGCGGTGAATAAAGCGGCTTTAGAAGCTCCGGGTGCCGATATGGCCACGCTGATTAAACTTGCTCTCAAAGAGTTTGCCAATAAGGATTAACTGAATGATAGAAGAACGTATTGTCAGTCCGCAAAAACAAAACGGCGATGAAAACAATCTCAACAATCCGGTTAATCTGCGCCCGCAATGTTTGGCTGACTTTGTCGGGCAACGCAGTGTTTGCGAGAATCTTAAGGTGTTTATTGAGGCCGCCAAACAAAGAGGCGAGGCCTTGGATCATGTTTTGTTGTTCGGCCCTCCGGGATTGGGCAAAACCACGTTGGCATCTATTGTGGCTAAAGAACTGGGGGTTAATTTTCGCGCTACTTCTGCGCCAATGATTTCCAAATCCGGTGATTTGGCGGCGATATTGACCAATCTGGAACGTAATGACGTGCTGTTTATTGACGAGATTCATCGTCTGAATCCGGCAATCGAAGAAGTTCTTTATTCGGCCATGGAAGATTTTCAGTTGGATTTGATTATCGGCGAGGGACCATCAGCACGGTCAGTGCGCATAGATTTGCAACCGTTTACATTGGTTGGAGCGACGACGCGTTCAGGCATGCTGTCAACTCCGTTGCGCGAGCGTTTTGGCATTCCGTTGCGCCTTGATTTTTATTCTCCTGAAGAATTGGAGAAAATTGTAACCCGAGGCGCCGGTTTGCTGGGAATGCCGTTGTCAAAAGTCGGAGCTTTGGAAATTGCTAAAAGATCTCGCGGTACTCCGCGTGTGGCCGGGCGTTTGCTGCGGCGGGTGCGGGATTTTGGCGCGGTTTGCAACGCACCGGAAATTGATGATAAAATTGCCGACAATGCGTTGCGTCGTTTAGATGTCGATAACTTCGGGCTTGACGCCTTTGATCGTCGCTATCTGAATTGCATTGTGCAAAACTATGGCGGCGGGCCGGTTGGCGCAGATACTTTGGCCGCGGCTTTGTCTGAAGAAAGAGACACTATTGAAGAAGTGATTGAACCGTTTTTACTTAAACTCGGATTTTTGCAGCGCACGCCGCGCGGCCGAGTGATTTCTGATTTGGGGTGCCAATATTTGGGAATACCCAAACTCAAAAAAGATAAAGTTTCAACTCAGTTGGATTTGTTAGATTAGAGGAAAAATATGATTATAAAACCGATTGCTACTGCCGGAGGAGAGTTAAAAGACGGAGATTTTTTGTTTCCGGTTCGAGTTTATTATGAAGATACTGATGCCGGCGGAATAGTATATTACGCCAATTATCTCAAGTTTGCCGAGCGAGCGCGCACCGAATATTTGCGGGCGCTGGGTGTTCGCCAGCAAACTGCTTTGGAGGAAGAAAATAAAAGCGGCTTTGTTATCCGCCATTGTGAGATTGACTATAAAACTCCGGCCGTTCTTGATGATGAGCTGGTTGTTTCCTGCCGAGTTACCGAATGTGGCGGTGCCAGTTGTGTCATGCATCAAGATATAACCCGTGGTGATGAACTGCTGGCAAGTATTGATGTTAAAGCCGTATATGTCTCGCTTAAGACAAAGAAACCGGTTAGGATACCGGAGAGTATTAGGGCCCGCATATTCGAAGTGTAGTAGTCGAGGTTAGGAGAGGTTGTCTAGCTGGTGACTAATACAGATTTGTCGGGTTGACGAAATGCTCATGTACCTTTGTTGTACACTCCGCTTTCGCCACCCTAAAATCTTATTATTCACGCACGCTATCCAACCTCTCTGCCGCAGCCGGCAGGGGCATTCTCAAGCTATTATTCAACGCTCACTGTGTTCGGGGTTCGAAATTGTACAAGTTGGGTATCAAGCGGTTAGTTTGTTTTTTTATATTTTAATTGAATCTTTAACTTTCTGTGTTATTTTGCAGGTAAATTTCTGCGGAAACAATTAACATTAAAGGTAAAATATTATGGAAACACAGGTTATAAGCGAAGTCGCTAATCAGATGTCTATGTGGGATTTGGTATGGGCGTCTGATATGATGACTAAGGTGGTGATGATCGGTTTGATTGCGGCATCAGTTTGGTCATGGGCGATTATTTTTGAAAAACTTGGAACGTTACGTCAGCTCAAGGCTCGCTCGTACAAGTTTGAAGAAAAATTTTGGTCTGGCGGCTCGTTGGACAGACTGTATGATTCCATAGGCAATCATCCAAATGATCCGATGGCGGCTATGTTTGTTGCCGCAATGCGTGAATGGAAACGCACCAATATTCTAAAATCCAAAACTGATCGTGGCTTGCGGGGTGTGTCTTTGCAACAGCGTATTGAGAAAGCGATGACGGTTTCAATGGATAAGGATCTTGACGCTATGGACAATCATTTGGGCTTTTTGGCGTCAACCGGTTCGGTCGCGCCATTGGTAGGGCTGTTTGGAACAGTATGGGGTATTATTAATAGCTTTAACGCTATCGCCGCTACTCAAAGCAACTCTTTGGCCGCAATGGCTCCGGGTATTGCCGAGGCTTTGTTTACCACGGCGTTTGGTTTGATTGCCGCAATTCCGGCGGTGGTTGCTTATAACAAGATTTCTTCAGATATAGACCGCTATGCCAAAAAGTTGGAAAATTTTATGGCGGAGTTCTCTAGTAT
Source organism: uncultured Alphaproteobacteria bacterium (assembly GCA_934248075.1). Taxonomy (GTDB): domain Bacteria; phylum Pseudomonadota; class Alphaproteobacteria; order RF32; family CAG-239; genus CAZU01. Next base: position 3,889 of record CAKQKH010000033.1, read on the forward strand.
CCTATCACGAGAAATAGACGATACGGCAATTAAAGCCGATATGGCCGGAGAATAGCGATGTTTATGGTATCGGGTCCTCGTCGGCAATCGATGCGCTATCGGCGTAACGCTGATGTTAATATTACCAATCTGATGGATGTTATGATGGTGTTGCTGGTGGTGTTTATGGTGGCGGCGCCGCTGATGACTTCAGGCATAGCTCTGGATTTGCCCAAAGTTGGCGGTAAGGCTATGGAGGGCGAGGAAACGTCAATTAATATAAGCGTTGACAAAGACGGTTATTATTACATCGGCAAGACCGAGATTCCGGCAGACAAAATTGTAGATAAACTCAATGCTTTGCGTAGCGCAAACAAGGATTTGTCAGTAACAATTTCTGGTGACACCGGTGCTGAATATGGTCGGGTTATCGGACTTATGGCAATATTGAAAGAAGCCGGATTTGATAAAGTCGGGCTTAAAACCGAGCCTCGTCCGCGTGGTGCAAAAAAGAAGTAAACAGTAACAATGAATACGGCGCTTAAAAAATCAATAGCTCTTCACTTGGCAGTATTTATCGTCTGTCTGGTGGATTTGCCGTTGTTTTGGTGGAATAAGCCGACTGTCGGGCAGGTGCCGATTATTGTTGATTTGAAAGATGTTAAAATTTCAGAGATGACAAACCTGCCGCCCAAGGCAAAGTTTGGAAAAGAAGATAAGGCGGCAAGCCAAATCAAGCGTAAGATTGAAAAAAAATACACCAAAGAAGAGCCTAAGCCGGAGCAAAATTCCGAACCTAAGGCTGAGCCTAAAAAAACAAAAGCTCCGGAGCCTCCGGCAGCCAAACCTGAGCCGCCGAAACGAGATCATTTGGTGGCTCCGCAACCGGCTAAACCTACGCCAAAGCCGGAACCTAAACCTAAAAAAGAAACACCTAAACCGGTACCGCAGCAACCCAAACCTGAGCCTAAAAAAACTCCGGCCAAGGAAGAAAACAGCAAAACTCCGGAATTGGCAAATCCGCTGAAAAGTTTGTTGGCATCGGTTGACGCGCTTGATAAAGCCGAGGGTTCAACCGATACGACCGCAACTATAAAAGAGGGTACCAAAGTTAATAACATGGGTATCGAAGGCGGCGTTGGCGGGTCTTATTTTAGCGAACTTTCAATCTCAGAAATTGACGCGATTGCCGGTCGTTTGCGCGCCTGTTGGAATCTTGACCCCGGCGCCCGCGGAATTGAGGACATGATTGTTGAGATTCGCGCGCTATTGAATCAAGACGGCTCAGTCAGAAAAGTCGAGATTTTGGATACTTCTCGTTATAGTTCGGATTCACATTTCCGTTCGGTAGCAGATAGCGCGCGGCGCGCGGTTTATATTTGCGCACCATATACTATATTAGCAGATAAGTATGCCGAAAAATACGATTTATGGCGTGTTTTACGTTTGCGTTTTAATCCGCTGGACAATAGTGTTCAATAGGAGGAAAAATGACCCAAACCATATCTGAAACTAAATTGCCGTTGGCTGAGATTATGCGCAACAGCTGGAGCTATTGCAATCACAATCCCAAAGCGGTCGCATTATTCGCCGGATTGAATTATTTGGTTTGCGCGGCTGCATTCTTTGGGTGGAAAACATTTTGGTTGTGGCTGATTTTAATTGCGATGTATGTGTTGTGGGGAGCATTTTTTCGGTATTATTTTAATCGTAAACCATATTTGTTATTGCGGCCGCTGTTTGTATCTTTGGTGCCGTCAACTAAAATTGTGGTGCTGAGTGTTTTGCTGGTGACGGCGTTTTTGTTGTTGCCTTTCGCAATCTTGTTTATACCAAGGTTGCCGCCGCAGTTTGTGGAGATGTACACAGCTTTTTTGCAAAGTAATATGCAAACGGACAATGAAGTTTTAAATATGTTGGTGAATTTGGTAATGGTGCTGTTTTCACCAGTGATATTTTATCGTCCGATGATGGCGTGGATTTCTACTCTTTTGGGACGCAGCGGCTCATTGCGTTTTGCGTGGAGCAAGACAAAAGGCAATTATTGGGAATTCTTGTTATTGGCAGTGGTAATAGATTTAAGCGTAACGTTTATATACAAGGCGGTTCTTTTGTTAGGTGGCAATGTTTATGTCGCTCTTTTGCCGCTGTCGATATTGATTGTCTATTTTAATGTGGTGGTGGCGCAGATATGGCAAAAATTTATTGTTGACCTTATTTAGGCAGAATATTTTCTGACGCACTACAATAGTTTTTCTGTCACTCTTAAAAATTTCTTCTTGATTTTAAAAAGAATTATAAGGCCATATGCCTACTGGATTCCGGCGGTGCCGAGCCGGTAGTGGCATTCGCAAGAATATACTCGCCCGCACGGCGGGTGGCGCATAACAAGAATATACTCGCTTGCTCGCCGTTGGCTCGGCGCTCGAGATTGTGTGCGGTTTTTCACCCCTGCTCGGTCATTGCGAGTGTGAACGTTAGTGAACCGAAGCAATCCATATTGTTTCTTGATAAAAATGGATTGCTTCTCACGGCTAAGCGCCGTTCGCGCAATGACATCGGCTATTATTCTTACTGGATTCTGGCTTTCGCCAGAATGACAGTATTGTGGTTGAAATCTGGCACAATCAGACTCCTGCCCATCGACGGGGGAGGCTGGGTGGGGGTGGCAAAGACTCTGCTATAAAAAAGCTCGGAAGACCGCTTGACCTCGGGCGAGAATACTCGCCTCTCGGAGCGGTGACAGTTTTTATTCTATCTCACCCCCATCTAAATCTTCCCCCGTCAAAAGGGGGAAGACTTATAAGGCAATATCTCTTTCCTTCCCCTTGACGGGGCGCGAGGATAAAAACAGCCAATGCTCTGGCTGTTTTTACCACAAGCGACGTAAGTTTACTTGTTGAGCCAGTGCAGCGCGTAAGCAAACGCAGCGAAACTAGTAAACAAGTGACCGACACGCGGTTGGTGAGCCATCAAAGGCGAACCTACCAAGTTAGAGGATTAAGGTAGGGGTGAGGAAATAGCAAATTAGAAAAGCTTCAACACAGCCTGCGCCGCCTGGCTGGCTAAAGAAAGGGAGTTGATAGCCAGTTGTTGTCTGGTTTGCAAAGAAAGCATATTGGCGGATTCTTCGTTCATGTCAGCTAGGGTCAACTTATCCGCGCCCTCGGTCAGAATATTTATCAAATTCTCGGTGAATTCCTGCCGATTGGTAATAATACTGTAATTATTCCCTAACTCTGCGGTAAAGGCGCGGATACTTTTCAAGGCGCCGGCAATTTCTTTGAGGCTTTGAGCAATACCGCTTTGATTACTCCAATCAACCGTATTCAGACCCAACGCGCCGGCCGACATATCCTTGCCGGACACATCCAAATCGGCGTTGCCTTTTTCATTAAAACGGACGTTCAGTTTTTCATTCTTGAGTAAATTTACACCTTTGTATGATGAATCCTTAACCAGAGTATTATATTGGTGCAAAATATCAGTGTATTGCTCACCGCCTTCTTCCGCTTCATTTTTATAATCATATCCCATACT
>CAKQKH010000034.1 GCA_934248075.1 uncultured Alphaproteobacteria bacterium
TTTGACTACAAGCGAAAGGCAGACGGAAGTATGCCGATCAGCCGAAAGGCTGATGAGCGCAGTGGAATGAGCCTTGCTCGCAAGGCGAAGACAATCCATGTAGCGCAGCCAACAAAAAAGCATCACCTTCACGGTGGTGCTTTTTAAGACAACATCTCTTGATTTCGCCCTACCCTCGGCTAATTTACAGTTTTATTTTTTGCAAAGCGGCAACAACCGGTTTGTCCGCGTCGGCAAAATCATAATTATTCATTTCTTGCGGGGTCACCCATGCGGTGGCAGCGTGTTCGTTTGACTTAATAACGGTTTCCGGCGCAACCGATGCAAAATAACAATTCATTTCAATATTGCCAAACTCGTAGGTATGAGCCGTTTTCATAAAAAAGTCGCCGATTTTAGCGTCTATTTTTAGTTCTTCATTCAGCTCTCGGTGCAAAGTTTGCGGCAGTGTCTCTCCGGCCTCCTGCTTGCCTCCCGGAAATTCCCAGCACAAAGGCGGCTTTTTGTTGGCCGGACGTTGAGCGATAAAGATTTTTCCGTTTCTGACAATAATTGCCGCAGCTACTGTAACCATATTTACCTCCTAAAATATTCAATGCCATATTAAGAGCCCTTGCAAAAGAGTCAAGAACAATTAAAATGTAAAAGATTTTTCAGAAGGAGGATAATTTTATGCATATCTTATTGAAAACAATCTCAATTTTTTCTATTTGCATTTTGAGCTTTGCCGCCGCTGCGCAGGAAATTAAAAATCTTGACAATGTGCAAGCCGAGATCGAAGAGCAACAACAGATTCTAAACCGCAAAGAACGCGAACAGCTGCAAAAACAACAAATGATAGCTAAAGAACGAGCTGAAGAGAGCAACCGCTTTAAGCGGAAAGCAATGGAACGGGCTGCCGAACGTGAACGTCAACTGCAGGAACAGCAAAAAATCCGCGAACAAAACGCGTCTCGTTTTCAGCGAGCCGCTATGGAAGAAGATGCCAAAAAAGTGGCTGAGCAAAAAGGATTGATTAATGCCCCCGCCGAGAAATCTCGTTTTTCGCTCAAAGCCGAACAAAGAGCTCAAGAACGCGCGGAAAAAGAACGCCAAAAACTTGAACGAATTAATCGCCGCAGAAGCAAAAATTAGTTTTATTAACGTTTTTTTGAGACTCTGTGAAGTATTCTCAAAAAAGATGCGTTTTTTATATAAGGAGCAAATTTAGATGACGTCTAAGAAAGATAAAACCCCGGAAATTAAGGAAGAAAATGGGGTTAGAACAATTGATGATTTGAATGTTATAATTGATCGGGTTAAGACCGCTCAAGAAGTTTTGGCCACTTACACTCAAGAACAAATAGATAAAATCTTTTTGGCCATGGCTTTGGCCGCTAATGACGCTCGGATTCCGCTGGCAAAAATGGCCGTGGAAGAAACCGGCATGGGCGTGGTGGAAGACAAGGTTATTAAAAACCACTTTGCCGCCGAAGAAATTTATAACAAATATCGTAATGCCAAAACCTGCGGTGTGATTGAACGAGATGACACCAACGGCTATACCAAGGTTGCCGAACCTTTGGGCGTAATTGCCGGCGTTGTTCCGACCACCAATCCGACTTCGACAACTATTTTTAAGAGTCTGATCGCCCTCAAAACCAGAAACGGCATCATCTTTTCCCCGCACCCGCGTGCCAAAAAATCCACCATCACCACGGCCAAACTAATGTTAGATGCCGCGGTCAAGGCCGGCGCTCCCGACCATATCATCGGCTGGATTGACGAGCCGTCGGTTGAAATGAGCCAACATTTGATGCAACATGAAGGTATTGCCATGATTCTGGCTACCGGCGGTCCGGGTATGGTCAAGGCCGCCTACAGTTCCGGCAAGCCGGCCTTGGGCGTTGGCGCCGGCAATACTCCGGCAATTATTGACGAGACTGCCGATATCAAAATGGCGGTCAGCTCGGTTTTGATGAGTAAGACTTTTGACAACGGTATGATTTGCGCCTCTGAGCAATCGGTTATTGTTCATAAGGATATTTACAACGAGGTCAAAAAAGAGTTTGAATATCGCGGTGCTTATATCTTGGACAAGAAAGAAAAAGAAAAAGTTGCCAAAACCATTATTCAAAACGGCAAACTGAATGCCGCAATCGTTGGTCAGCCGGCATATAAAATTGCCGAAATGGCCGGTGTGAAAGTTCCGGAAGAAACTAAAGTCCTGATCGGCGAAGTTTCAAAAATCGGCGTAGAGGAAGAGTTCTCTTACGAGAAATTATCTCCGGTTTTAGCGATGTACAAAGCAGATAGTTTTGAAGATGCGGTTTCGGACGCGGCGGAACTAATCCATTTTGCCGGCCGCGGTCATACTTCGGTACTCTACACCGCCGATCACAACCGCGATCGAATAACACATTTCAGCAATATGCTGGATACTGGTCGTATCTTAATCAACACTCCGTCTTCTCAAGGCGGAATTGGCGACTTATATAACTTTAGACTAGACCCATCGTTGACATTGGGTTGTGGTTCTTGGGGTGGCAATGCCGCCAGTGAAAATGTGGGAGTAAAACATTTGGTAAACATCAAAACGGTTGCGGAAAGACGTGAAAATATGCTGTGGTTCAGAGTTCCGCCAAAAATTTATTTTAAGCAAGGCGCAACAGGTTTTGCTCTACGTGAGCTTAAAGGCAAGAAAAAAGCTTTTATCATCACGGATAAACCTTTGTTTGGTTTGGGCTATACCGATAAAATCACCAGTGTTCTGGAAGAGCTGGATATTGCGTATCAAATATTTTCCAATGTAAATCCTGATCCTGATACCGATACCATTGAAAACGCGTTGAAGATTGTTCGCAACCTGGAGCCTGATGTAATCATTGCTTTGGGTGGCGGCTCGCCGATGGACGCGGCCAAAATTGTTTGGCTGATGTACGAGCATCCGGAGGTCTCATTCCATGATTTGGCCATGCGTTTCATGGATATTCGCAAACGCGTCTGCACTTTTCCTGATTTGGGCAGCAAAGCAATGCTGATTACGATTCCGACCACCTCAGGCACAGGTTCAGAGGTTACGCCGTTTGCGGTTATTACCGATTCGGCCAGCCATATCAAATATCCGATTGCTGACTATGCTTTAACCCCCAATATGGCAATTGTTGATCCGGATTTGGTTAAGACCATGCCGCGGGGTCTGGCGGCAGCTTCGGGTATTGATGCTCTGACTCATGCTCTGGAAGCATACGTTTCAATTTTGGCAACACCTTTTACAAATGGTATTGCTTTGGAAACTTGCAAAATGATTTTTGACAACTTGGCCAAGTCGGTAAATGACGGCGCCAACAATCCGCAAGCGCGCGAAAACATGCACTATGCCGCGACCATGGCTGGAATTTGCTTTGCTCAGGCTTTTCTGGGCGTGTGCCACTCAATGGCTCACAAGCTTGGCAGCGCTTATGGCATTGCCCATGGTATTGCTAATGCCTTGCTGATTTGCAATGTTATCAAATTTAACTCCAGCGAGAAACCGACCAAACAAGGAATCTTCTCTCAATATCACTATCCAGAAGGCAAGCGCCGCTACGCAGAGGTTGCTGAGAGCCTTGGTTTGGGCGGTAAAAATGATGATGAGAAAGTTAAAAATCTGATTGACGCCATTCAAAAACTCAAAAAAGAAATCGGCATTCCGATGTCTATCAGAGAGGCCGGCGTTGATGAGAAAACTTTCTTTGATAATCTGGACAACTTGTCTGAATTGGCCTTTGACGATCAGTGTACCGGCGCCAACCCGCGCTATCCGCTGATTAAAGAAATTAAAGATCTTTACACTAATGCTTATGAAGGCAAAATTTAACTAAGCAAAGCCCTCCGTTCGGAGGGCTTTTTTTTAATAAACCTTATCACACAATCTTATTTGGCCTGCGCCGACAAATCAATAAACCGCCGCAAAATAAAAAAACGCCCTTGAAAGGACGTTTCTAAATGGGGCGGATTATGAGATTCGAACTCACGACATCTGGTACCACAAACCAGCGCTCTAACCAGCTGAGCTAAATCCGCCATCAATGGAAAACTTTCTATCCATATTCTGCCTCAAAGTCAAGCTAAAAAAAATATTTCTTGTCATTATTAATAATTTATTTTCTTTTTCGGCATAGAATCTTCCGCAATAGGGCTTGTAGAAACGAAAAGAATTAAGGTCATGAATAGAAAATTTGCCATATATAAACACATATCGTGCTGGTTTGCCGCGATTATTTTTTGTTTGGTTGTGATTAATTCAGCACAAGCCAAAACCAAACAAGCTTTTCATCGCACAGTTTCCTCCATCACAATTGACGCTAACAGTGGCAAGGTTATTTCCTCCTCCAACGCCGATGAACGGCGCTATCCGGCATCTCTTACCAAATTAATGACCTTATACATCACATTCAACGCTCTGGACAAAGGTTTGCTCAAGATGGACGACAAATTGCCGGTTTCTCGCACTGCGGCCAACCGCTCGCCGTCTCGCCTTGGGCTAAAACCCGGAGAAAAAATAACCGTAAATGATGCGATTATGGCTCTGATTGTCAAGTCAGCCAACGACTGCGCTACTGTTTTGGCGGAAGGTTTGGGATATTCTGAAGAAAATTTTGCCCAAACGATGACTAAAGTTGCGCACGAATTGGGCATGAAGAACACCACTTTCCGCAATGCCTCAGGTCTCCCTAACCGCGAACAAAAGACTACCGCTCGAGACATGGCGGTTTTGGGGGCGGCAATTTATCATCATTTTCCTCAATATTATGACCTTTTTTCCACCAAAAAATTCACTTACAAAGGTCAAACCCTATACACTCACAACCATTTGCTTAAGACATTCAAAGGTGCAGACGGCATGAAAACCGGCTTTACCAATGCCGCTGGCTACAACATTGTTACTTCGGCCGAGCGCGACGGACATCGGGTTATTGCCGTAACTATGGGACACAACACCATCAAAAGCCGTGACACCCAAATCGCCGGCATGATGAACAAAGGCTTGCGCAAATTGGCGCTGGCTGATGACATAGCCACGCCCAATCTTTATGCCAAAACCGAAATTTCCGCTCCCGCTCATCGGCTTGCGGCTGTTACTGACGAGAATTCAGGCAACGGCGCTTGGGGTATTCAAGTTGGCGCGTTTTCCAATTATGCCAAAGCGCGTAATTACGCCATCAGTGTTCGTCGTCAAATTAATAACGCCACCATTCGCAAAGCGCAAATTGATGTTGAGCCGGCTCAAAAAGGAGCGGCCATCATATACCGCTCCAAACTTATCGGGCTTGAAAAAAATGAAGCGGATAAAACATGTAATCATTTGAAAAAATCTAACAAGTCATGTATAGTTGTCGCATCTAATCAAAATCAACAACTTGCAATGGCTGAAAATCACTAATGACTGACACCTCATCAACTCATATCATCGTTATCGGCAATGAAAAAGGCGGTACCGGAAAATCTACTATCGCCATGCATTTGGCAATCAAACTTTTAACCGAAAATTTCAGAGTCGCGGCAATTGATCTGGACGGTCGCCAGGGTTCACTATTTAAGTATATTGAGAATCGCCGCAAATTTTGTGAAAACAATCGGATAGTCCTGCCCACTCCTCTTAACTATCGTTTTGAACCTGTTGCGGATTATACCAAAATTCCTGAAGAACTGGAAAAATTGGACAACACGATTCGCGATCTTTCCGGCAAAGTCGATGCCATAATTATAGACACCCCCGGTAGCAAAAATTATTTGTTTGAGGCGGCTCACGCTTATGCTGACAC
>CAKQKH010000035.1 GCA_934248075.1 uncultured Alphaproteobacteria bacterium
GGCAAAGCCGAGCGATTCCGCGTCTTGACAGCGGAGGCACTCCGCCGCGTCTTGTCCTGTGCGGTCACGCACCGCCGCTCAGTTATTAGCTGTTCGTAGAAATAAACAATAGTTCTTCGAGGGCATCTGCAGCTCTTTCGTCAGCCGACTTGATGGCGTGACTGTATATATTCTCTGTGGTGCTTGTCTGGGCGTGTCCAAGACGGTTAGAAACAGTACGAACATTAATTCCTTGAGCTATAAGCAAACTTGCGTTAGTGTGCCTTAGGGTATGTATATGACAATCAGGAAGTTTGTGTCGTCTGATGAATCGCTTGAACCAACTCGAAAGCGTATCCGGGTGCAGGGGAGTGCCGTTATCAGCACGAAACACCTTATCACAATCGTGCCAGACTTCTGAAGAAAGTATCTGTCTTTTTTGGAATTGTTCTATTTGTAGTTGCTTGAGCGTGTTCATTACGGATTGCGGTATCTTAATGACACGATTTGAACTTTCGTTTTTGGTTTCGTCATCAAATATTCCCTTGCCCGAAACATAGAGCGAACTTTTATTTATATCTATTAGATTATCCTTGAAATTGATGTCCTTCCAAGTGAGTCCGAGAGCCTCGCCTCTACGCATACCGCCGTATAAAAGCAAGGTAATTAAAGCTCGATATTGTAAAGGTTCTTCATTGAGGGCTTGCAGGAGCTTAATAATATCTTCTTCCTCGAGATATTCGGCTTCTTTGCGTTTTACCTTTGGAGTTCTCACTCTTGAGCAAGGATTTGAGAATAATATTCCTTGCTTGACGGCTTCTCCGAGAACGGAAGATATAATTCTATGATAGCATAATATCGTATTGTTGGAGAGCGATTTTTCGGCATTTATAGGCTCGAAAAGCTCATTTAAATCGTATTCAAGGGCGGAGGAGATTTTTTCTGCACATTTTTTGGTAGTATTCCTGCCCTTGAAAATGCTATTGAATGTAGTCGGAGCAACGCCTGAAAGTTCAGAAATATGCTTAACCGTATATCCCTTGGCTTTGATAATCGACTTTAAATCGAGTTTACATCTATATTTCGTATCTTCTCGAACACCGCTCTCCGCAAGATTATTATAAAATTCCATAAGGTGGTGTGGCTGTATCTTGCCAAGCTGAAGATGACCGAGAGCGGCAAGTATTCTTTCAAAAGCCTGTTTATTTCGTTTATTGGTCTTATCTCTGAGCTGTTTATCCGCATATTCCCTTTGCCATATCTCGACATAATCGGCGAATTTTATCTTATCATCGAGTATCTGACCTTTACGGCACTTTTCCTCGAAAAGAATCGCCTGTCGATTGACTTCCTTTTCTATCTGTCTTGCGGTCATAGTGTGGTCTGGCTTCCAGGTTGTAGTTTTTTTGATTTGTTTGCCGTTTATATCACAGCCGAGTGAAACTACAAAACGATAGCTTTCTCCTCGTTTTTCAATACTTGCCATTGCTTTCACCGTCCTTGATGATTTTTAAGCCTATTTTCAGATAAATTCAGAAATATTTATTGTGAGCGGAGTAGGGTTATCCTTATAAATCCAGACAGGGATTGTTTCGGAAAAGCTATATCTTTCGGTGTCGAAATCATCGCCAAAATGATAAACCGTTACGCTCTGCTTTTTAGGGTCTACTATCCAATATTCACGCACACCATAGGTCTGATAGAGGTTAAGCTTTATAAGATAGTCATTTATGGCATTTGTTGAAACAATCTCAATCACCCAATCGGGAGCACCTACACAACGCTTATTTGTGATTTTATTCTTATCGCATATAACCGAAATATCGGGAATTACAATAGTATTATCCGAGAGCTGAATATCATATGGTGCGGAAAAAACCTTGCATTGACCTTTATTATTTTTGATGTATTGATAGATTTCTGTTGAAATAACCATAGAAATCTCCTGATGTTCGGTTGAGGGTGACGGTGCCATATCGTAAATAACGCCGTCAATCAATTCTGCACGAGTTCCCTCGGGAAGTGCGTAAAAATCCTCGATTGTATATCTAATGTCTTTTGCCTGCATAGTGTTTACCTCACTTTCTTTAGAATTATAAAAGTTCAGAAATATTTATCGTGAGCGGAGTAGGATTATCCTTATAAATCCAAACGGGGATTGTTTCGGTGAAATCGTACTTTTTCATATCGAAATCATCGCCGAAATGATAAACCGTTACACACTCTCTTTTAGGGTCTACTATCCAATATTCTTTTACTCCATAAAATTGATAAAGATTTAGCTTAGTGACATAATCGTGAACTTCATTGCTTGAAGTTATCTCGATTACCCAATCAGGAGCACCAGTGCAGCCTTTTTCTGTCAGCTTGCTTAGGTCGCATATTACGGATATATCCGGAATGACAACGGTATTATTTGAAAGCTTTACATCAAAGGGTGCGGTGTATACTTCGCATTTTCCTTTGTTATCGTCAATGAAGTTTCCAATATTTTGAGAGAGCTTAAAAGAAATTTTCTGGTGTATTCGGAGCGGTGACGGTGCCATATCGTAAATAACGCCGTCAATCAATTCAGCACGAGTTCCTTCAGGAAGTGCGTAAAAATCCTCGATTGTATATCTAATATCTTTTGCTTGCATAGTGTTTACCTCACTTTCTTTTTATTGTGAATTAATATTTTTTATAAATTATTTATTGGCGAGATAGTTTTTTATGAAACTATCGAACTTTTGTTCTACTTGCAATTCGAGTGGATTAAGATAATATTTATTCCTTTTTTCTAAGACTTTCATTCGCTTGGCACGAGTGGTTGCGGTCGAGATTGATATATTGCATATCTCGGCTATCTCTGCGGCGGTTGTTGCGTGTAGTTCGTGCAAAACGCAGGCTGGGGCGAGCAGGCGTGTTGCAAACATATCTGCCTCTTGTTCTTCTTTATCACGCTTTTCAAATGTTCTGTATTTAATATCATTCACCAGCATATGGCCGAGCAGAATGTGGCCAAGCTCGTGTGCTACTGTGAAACGGCACTCTTGAATCGTTTCTGTATCGTCAAAGACTATGTACCAATTATTGCCGTCATAGGCTGTGAAGCCACGCTGATTATTCCTGAGTTTATGAATCTGACTATTTCTGATAACTTTAATGCCTAATTGTCTGGTTATTTCGTTTACTGATACGGGTAATTTCATAACATTAAAATCTATAAGCGACTGCCACGAACTATCCCTGAGATTTTTATATTTTCCATATAAGCTATATGATGACATCTATACCACCTCAAGAAATAGTATATTCTTTGAGGCAGTTTTTATTTATATTACATATCCATATCATTTTCTGGTGCGTTTATGTAGTCATTTATGTTATCTTCAGATATTTCAGGCTTGTATTCATCGTTGAAACTTCTGGAGGCTATGCTTATAGGAACGATATTTGAATCTTGGTTTATATAGCGTGTGTATTCGTGCTTGATTACTTCTGTGATAAATTCCTTGCCGGAAGTATCAAGTTTGCGATATGTTTCTAATAGGTGTTGTTCGTCTATAGAGAGCATTTCCTTATCGCCTGTGAGGTCATCGACAGTATAGCCGAAATAATGCACAAGCGTAAACATTGTTGACATAGGCGGTTCTTTGATTATGCCTGTAAAGGTTTTATCGAGCGTACTCTTTGGTATGCCGGTAGCGGCAGAGATTTCTGCAGTAGATTTACCGCTGTTTTCTTTCATTTTTTTCAAGTTTTCTAACCACATAGAAGTCACCCCTTTGTTATTTGCTTATATTATATAACATCTTTTGACTAAATGCAATAACGATATTTCCAAATATGGAAATTTATTTTTAAAATTTGCTTGACAATTTCCAAATAAGGGAATATAATCGAAAATAGATTGCAAGATATGGAAATTTGCAATAATTATTTTGTCGAAAGGGGATAAAAATGCTAAATAATCTTAGTGCAGAAATGGCAAGATATGGATATAATCCGATAGACCTTGCGAATGTGGGCGGTTTTACGG
>CAKQKH010000036.1 GCA_934248075.1 uncultured Alphaproteobacteria bacterium
TGTCTTTTATAACTCCCTAACAGCTCCCGCCGCTTCGGTGACCAGAGGTATAGGATAATACCCTTACTTTGTCAACAACTTTTTTAGTTTTTTTTTAGTTTTTTTGTGAAAAGGTTCTAACTCATTGATTAACATCGATATTAGATTTTATTTTTTTTAAAGTCAAACGGTTATTAACGTTTAGCTGCTTTTGCACTCACACTTATTTATATATACAAAAAAACTTTGTTCTAACCTTATAAAAAATTTCCCTCATTTTAAGACTCGCCGTTACTGATTCGTTTTATTTGATTTTCGACTAAAAATTTAACCCAACCCTCTTTATTTTTCTCTTGAAAATAATTATTACTTTTGTATGATATTCGCTATTCCGCAAGGATATCTGAACATTTTAATTCCACAATTACAGGAGGAAACCATAGTAAAAGAGAGTACCAATGCGCCAGTACGCGATGATGACGGACCGCGCATTAACGAAGCTATCAGAGTCAAAGAAGTTCGTTTAATTGATGAAAACGGTGAGAATCGTGGCGTTGTTACGATTCAAGATGCGCTCAAAATTGCCGACAATGCCGGTTTAGATTTGATTGAGATTTCACCGCAAGCCACTCCTCCGGTATGTAAAGTTTTAGACTTTGGCAAATATAAATATGAGATGCAAAAGCGCAAAGCCGAAGCCAAAAAGAATCAAAAGGTTGTTGAAATCAAAGAGTTAAAACTCCGCCCGATGATTGATAAGCACGACTACGAAGTAAAAGTAAAACAAGCCAAGAAATTTTTAAGCGAGGGCAACAAAGTTAAGTTCACCATGCGCTACAAGGGGCGCGAACTCAGCGCCAATGACATGGGCCGCACGATTCTGATGCGCCTGCTTGAAGACTTGGACACTGCCGCCAAGCTCGAGTCTGAACCAAAGCTTGAAGGCAAACAAATGATGATGGTTGTTGCTCCGGCATAATTATCAACTATCCGACCCGACAAGCCCGCCAATCCGGCGGGTTTTGTTTTGCGGCAAAATTTTCTGCACAACATTTATATAATAATGGCATTTCGCTATCGATATATTATATTAGACACCATGATGAAAGAGATAAAAGACCTTACGCCAGAAGAAGCAAGCGCCGAACTGGCCTATCTGGCCGCTGAGATGGCCAAAGCTGATGCCGCCTACTATCAAAACGACGATCCGTATCTGAGCGATGCCGAATATGATCGTCTCAAACATCGCAACCTTGATATTGAGGCTCGCTTTCCTGATCTTGTTCGTCCTGACAGCCCCTCCCGACGAGTCGGCTCAGCTGTAAAAAACGGATTTTCCAAAGTCACCCACCGTTTTCCGATGCTCTCGTTGGCCGATGTGTTCTCCATTGCCGAAGTTGATGATTTTATTTTGAGCGTCAAACGTTTCTTAAATACCGCTGAAGACATATCCTTTATGAGCGAACCCAAAATTGACGGTCTTTCTTTTTCTGCCCGATATGAAAACGGCATTTTTGTGCAGGGCGCCACCCGCGGCGACGGAACTATCGGAGAAGACATCACCGAAAATCTTAAAACGATTCGTCAGCTTCCGCTAAAAATTGAAAATGCTCCCGCCATTTTGGAGGTGCGCGGTGAAGTATATATGTCCAAAGCAGATTTTTTTGCCCTCAACCAAAAATATGAAGCCGACGGCAAAAAAACTTTTGCTAATCCGCGCAATGCTGCTGCCGGCTCTTTGCGTCAACTTGACCCCAAGATTACCGCCGAACGTAAACTGAGTATTTTTGCTTACACCTGGGGTGAGGTTTCCGAGCGCGTATGGGATTCGCAAGAAGATTTTTTCAACCATTTACGGAATTGGGGTTTCCCGACCAATCCTAACAATACCTTATGCCACAACATTAAAGAAATTGAAGAAAGTTTTGCCCGCCTGATGGAAATCAGAGCCTCCCTGCCCTATGATATTGACGGTGTGGTTTATAAAGTTAATTCAATTGCTTTGCAGGAAAGACTCGGCTTTTTGACTCGCACTCCGCGCTGGGCCATTGCTCACAAGTTTCCGGCCGAACAAGCATTAACCACCATTAACAATATTCGGATTCAAGTCGGGCGCACCGGTGCTTTAACTCCGGTTGCTGATTTGGAACCCGTGAACGTTGGCGGCGTGATTGTCTCTCATGCGACTCTGCATAATGAAGACGAAATCAAGCGTAAAGACATTCGCATCGGCGACACCGTAGTAATTCAGCGCGCCGGAGATGTAATTCCGCAAATTGTAAAAATCATACCGGAAAAACGCCGACCCGATTCGTCAGAATTTGAGTTTCCTCACATTTGCCCGCAATGCGGCGCCCACGCCATTCGCGAAGAAGACGAAGCCGTGCGCCGTTGCACTGGTGGTTTATCTTGTCCTGCGCAAGCTGTTGAGAGAATGATTCACTTTGTTTCGCGCGATGCTTTTGATATTGCCGGCTTGGGAGATAAAATCATTGAAGATTTTTATCATGCCGGTTGGCTGCGCACTCCTGCCGACATATTTACCCTGGAAGAACGTAATCGCGGCGGTGATGACTTATTTTCCAGCGGTGACGGAATACATCTGGAGCGCAAAGAGGGTTGGGGCAAAAAGTCCGTTGAAAATTTGTTTGCCGCGATTAACGCCAAACGCCGCATTAGTTTGCCTCGCTTTATTTATGCTCTGGGGATTCGTCAGGTTGGAGCCGCCACTTCTTTGCTGATTGCCAAAAACTATGGCAAATTTGAACATTTTATGCAGGATATGATTAATAAAGAAACCGGCAAGCTGGTGTCAATTGACGGCATTGGCCCCTCTATGGCCACCGATATGGTTGAGTTTTTTCAAGAACCACACAATATCACCATTATTGACCGCCTCTTGCATGAAGTGCAGATTGAAGAGTTTATTGATACTGCCAATTACGATTCGCCTTTAGCCGGCAAAACTGTTGTTTTTACCGGAACACTGGAGCAAATGACTCGTTCTGAGGCCAAAGCCAAAGCTCAAAGTTGCGGAGCTAAAGTTGCCGGCTCTGTGTCTAGAAACACCGATTATGTGGTTCAAGGTGCCGATGCCGGCTCTAAAGCAGCCAAAGCCGCTGAACTCGGCATTCGGGTTTTGAGCGAAACTGAATTTTTGAATTTACTGCAATCATAAGCCATTCATTTTTTAAGTTTATTTTATTGATAATATAATTAGGGCAATAATGCCGATATATTTGCGCTTACCTAAATTTTCCGGCTGATTGCTCTTTTTTATAGCAATTTTGCAAAATATCTTGTTGAAAACTGCGGGAACGGCTTGGCTTTTATCGTCAATATACCATAATGTCTTGTGGTATATTAAT
>CAKQKH010000037.1 GCA_934248075.1 uncultured Alphaproteobacteria bacterium
AACAAGACCTTCTGCGGCAACCCATTTTCCAAGCACAAAGCGTTCATAAAAAGTCCCCGAATAAAGGCTCTCATAACGCTTAATCATCTCTTTAGAAAGTGACGGATTATCCTGCATAGTAAAATGCAGATATAGGGCATTTTTCTCCTTGCGTTTCTGAATCCATTCTGTATAAAACCAGTGCTTAGGAAATTCAGGATTGCAGTTGAACCAGAATTTCGAGCCTTCAACGGAACATCTCGCAAGAGCCTGTTCAACAAAGGAACGAACCAACAATGCCGCCTCATCAAACATAACCCCCGAAAGCGTCATACCCTGAATCAATGAAGCCGAACCCTCATCACGACCTCCGAAAAGATAGAAACGATTTTTCTTATCGTGATAGCTGATGTCAACATAATTCGCCGAAACTTTTTCCTCGCAGATAAAGCCTTGATTTTTTAGCAATGACATCAACGGAACTAAAACATTTCTGCGAACAGAGCGAATAGTTTTTCCGCAGATTGCAAAATCACCGCCGTCAAATCTCGCAAAAGCCCACAATACAAATGAAAGACTCATACAAACCGTTTTTCCACTTCTGACCGCACCATCGCAAATAATAGCGTCATAACCGCTATCCTTGCTCTCTGGATACCACCATGTCAGAAGTTTAAGCTGTTTTTTAGAAAAGCTTTCAATCTTCGCCATAGTCATCAGCCTTTTCTAAAGCCTTTGCACCATTCTTGATTGCATCGAAAAGTGAGCCTTGCTTTTTACTGCTTTCCTTATCGAAATCGCCCATTTTTTCAAGTGCTTTAAGCCTGTCAAAAAACTTAATTTCCATTGCACCGTCCTTAGGCTTTTTAATCTCTGCAATATTTGTGAGGTCGAGCTTTTCAATCTCATCATCAGATAGATTTTCGCAATAGAGAAGCTTTATTGCGTCAGTCACCTTTCCTAAAGCAAGCCTTTCATAACCAAGACACGCCCTTGCCTGACTACTTTTAATCATAGTTTCGCAGATAGCGTTAATTTTTTTGCGAATATCCGCTCTGCAAAGAAGCTGTGGACCATCTTTCTTTGGATTTTCATATCCCGCAGAATCTGCGGCTCTGACTGCATCACCCCACAGGGCAAAATATTCGCAAAATGTCTTTTCCTTTTCAGACATTCTATTTCTTATACCCGTTTTTATATCATTCCTTTCATTGAGTATAGAGATATTTTTTATCTGTCAGCACTCCGTCAAATTTACTGTCTTAAAAAAGTACCTCTCACTATACCCGACGAAATCAAAAAAATTTGACCTCAAAAGGTCAAATTTCATAATTTATTTACCATTTATTAATAAAATATTTAATATTAAATAATCGCAATTGATTTATAGTAATGTAATTTTAATATTTTCAAATACCTGCTAAAAACAATTTTTCATTCGCTTTTTTATTACTCTTGCATTTTCTCAACCACTGTGCTATACTTTATCCACAATATAATTCTTCGGGGCGAGGCGAAATTCCTCACCGGCAGTTATAGTCTGCGAAAAGTGCTTGCACTTCCGATTCGGTGAAATTCCGAAACCGACGGTATAGTCCGGATACGAGAAGATTTATCTTTGACAGCATATAGGCTGTCTTAATATCATTGCATAAAAATTGCCCCGTATGATTTTATTTCATACGGGGCTTTTCTGTTTGGTGGGATTTATTATGAATGATGAATTTTATATGCAGCGAGCCATAGAGCTTGCTAAGAGAGGCGAAGGCTTTGTTTCGCCAAATCCTCTTGTCGGAGCAGTTATTGTCAAAGAC
>CAKQKH010000038.1 GCA_934248075.1 uncultured Alphaproteobacteria bacterium
CACTACAGTTCCAGAAGGAGCAATAGATATTACAACCGTTACAGGAAATCAACTGGAAGCAGGTAAAGATTATTATTATGTTGTAAGGGCGTTTAAGAGATTTAATGGTACAATTTTGTATGGTGATTACATAAAAATTTCTGCAAGTACTTTGCCAGAAGATGTAACAGGTCTTAAGCTTAGCTCTCTTACAACAGACGCAATAAAGCTTGTTTGGAATACATCATCAGGTGCAACAGACTATGACATTTATCAAGAATCATCTAAGACACCAGGAACTTTTGTAAAGATAGAAAATATATCTGCAAATTCATATGTAATCAGAGGGCTTGCCGCAGGAAAAAATTATACTTTCAGAGTTCAGCCTATAAAGACAGTTGGCAATAAGAGGTATAAAGGTGCTTATCAAGAAATTGCTGTTGGAACACGCCCAGCCACTGTTAGAACTGTTGCAACAGGAGAACAAACTTCAAATTCTATTCTTGTTAAATGGGGAACTGTTAGTGGTGCAGATGGTTATGTCATTGTCAGAAAGCTTAAAGATGAAACCGCATATAAAACCATGAAAGTTATAAATAAACAAGAAACTAATGAATGGACAGACACAGATTTGCTAGCAGGTTCAGATTGTTCTTATGGTGTAAGAGCTTATAAAATTATAGGTGGAAGTAAATATTATGGCTCATATATTTATAAGGACGGATATACTTTGCCAGAAGCTATTAATAGTCTTAAAGTTATTGATTATACTTCTGATTCTGTTAAATTTAAGTGGGAAAGCTCTGCTGGTGCAGATGGCTATGATATTTATCGAGAATCAACAAAGACACAAAATTCTTATAATAGAATTGCAAGTCTTAAAGCAGATGCAACAGAATATGTGGATAAAGGACTTAGCTCAGGAACAGTATATAATTATAAAATCGATGCATATAAACTTGTTGGAGAAACTAAAAAATATGGTGAAATATCGTATATAAGCGGAGAAACAATTACAGCAGCGGTTAAGGGCTTAAAAGTTGATGAGAATACAACAAACTCAATAAAGCTTGCATGGCGTTCTTCGACAGGTGCAGACGGATATATAATTTATAAAAAAGCAGAAGGTGAAACAATATATTCTGAATATAACGAAATTATTTATATTCATAATTATAATCAATACAATAATTATAATTATAATTATGACAATGATGGTATCATTTACTGGACAGACGATAACCTTGAATCGGCAAAGGCTTGCTCATATAGAATTGTAACTTATAGTTATGTAGATGATGTATTGAGAAAAAGTGATTTTGCCGAGATAGATGCTTGTACTTTACCAGAATCAGTTAAAAACTTAAAAGTAATATCTACAGGATATTCAACACTACGCCTTTCTTGGGACAAGGTTACAAATGCAACTGGATACTTAATTTATAGGCAAAGCACAACAGATATAACAAAATATGGATTAATTGCAACTGTAAGTAATGGTGCAATAACAAGCTATACGGATTCGGAGCTTCCATCAGCTTCTGAATTTACTTATCGTGTAGTTGCTTATAGAGAATTTAATGAGAAAAAGTATTCTGGAGAATATGCAGAATCATCTAATAGCACATATCCATATAGAACATCTGCAATTAAAACTGATACACAGTCTACTTCATCTATAACATTTTTCTGGAAT